>CAJFQQ010000016.1 GCA_904419145.1 uncultured Oscillospiraceae bacterium
CTCAAACAGGTCTCCGCCCGTCTCCTGCTGGATGATCTGCGCCACCTGCTCCGTGTTGCCGGACCAGGAGAAGTAGGCGATCAGCACGGAACTGGAATCCCCGGCAGTGGATGTTTCACGCTCGGCAGGTTCCTCCGACGGCTCCTCGGCCGGTTCCTCTGCGGGCGTTTCCGTGTCTGTGGGAGCAGATGTTTCTTCTGTTGTGGAGCCGCTGACGGATGCCGGCGGCTCCGAGGTGTTCTCCTGAGTTTCAGAATTGCCGCAGGCGGCCAGGGAAAAGGTCATTGCCAGGGCCAGAAACAGAGATGTCCATTTTTTCATGGGAGAATTTCCTCCTTTTTACTGTTCAAATTGGATGCCGTGGAGCCGGTAGACCTCGTTGACGCTGGGCACATCCAGAATGAGGCTGTGCCCCAGATCCAAGGCCTGGATCTGCACCATGTCTGCCGGAGAGAGCTGGAAGTCGTCCACCGCGAAATTCTCCTGGATGCGCTGGGCGTGAACGGACTTGGGAATGGCGATGATTCCCTCCTGCCGCAGCCACCGCAGCACTACCTGGGCGGGCGTCTTGCCGTACTGCGCCCCGACGGCGGAGAGAACCGGGTGCTGGAAGATGCCGTTCATGCCCTCCGCAAAGGGCGCCCAGGCCATGGGGTGGATCTGATACTGCGCCATGATCTGCCGCAGCTTCCGCTGCTGGCAGAAGGGGTGCAGCTCGATCTGGTTTACCGCCGGGACCACCTCGTGGCTGAGAATCAGGTCGCAGAGCCGATCAGGCAGGAAGTTGCACACCCCAATGGCTCTGACCTTTCCAGCGCGAAGAAGTTCCTCCATGGCCCGCCAGCTTCCGTGGTAGTCTCCGTAGGGCATGTGGATCAGGTAAAGATCCAGATAGTCCGTCCCCGGGTTCTCCAGAGTTTTCTCAAAGGAGCGCATGGTCTTGTCGTATCCCGCGTCCTGAATCCACACCTTGGAGGTGAGGAACAAATCCTCCCGGGCGATCCCGCTCTCCCGAACCGCCTCGCCAACCGCCCGTTCGTTGCCGTAGCAGGCCGCCGTATCAATGAGCCGGTATCCGGTCTGCAGAGCGGTTAAAACACTCTCTTTGCAAACGGACTGGTCGGTCACCTGAAAAACGCCCAGCCCCTGTTGGGGCATCTCGATTCCATTGTTCAGATGTATGGTATTCATTGCGCGCTGCTCCTTTCTTGTCATTCTGCCTGTGTGATGTCTGCCAGCTGCACCAAGTCGCCGCCATGGCAATCACCATAGCCGGAGAGTGTGAAACGACGATTCAGGGAATCGCCATGGCTCGCCCCAGCAGCAGGCCTCCAGAAGGAGGCGACAGACTCCCTGAGCGCCTATATCGTGCAGCGCAGTCTTTTCCAATCCTGTCAGATCCGCTGGATTTACCGGATTCAGCGGTGCGCTATCGCTGAAATTGAGATCTCCTATAGAACGGCTACATTTTAATTCGGCCCCTTTGAAATGTCCAATGCCTATATTGGATTTAGAGAAATACATTTTTTGTATGATACTATTTGCGGGGAGAGCACAGCCGCTTCCGCATATCCGCTTTTTGACCCGGCTGCGCACTGCCTTTCAGTATGATCGTGTTTTCTGAAAAATGCATTTCTGGTATAGAATATAATTTAATATAAGCATTAGACATTATTATATTGCAGGGCTACAATACAGGTGTTCCAAGAGGAGCGCCTATATTTTTTGCAGCCGGATCATGGGAAGGGGTGATGGAATGACGATCCATGAGGCCAGTGAGCGGTATAACATCCCCCTGGAGATCCTGCGGGAGTATGAAAGCTGGGGCCTGTGCGGCACTGTGAAAGAGGTCATGGGTGCCTGGCAGTATGACGACACCGATCTGGAACGGCTGAGCATGATTATGACGCTGCACGATGTGGGGTTTGAGAATGCCGAGATCGAGACCTATATGAAGCTTCTGCTGGAGCAGGAGGGAACTGAGGTACAGCGCCTGCGGATGCTGGATCAGAAGCGGGGCCGCACCCTGGACGAGATCCATTTCCGAGAAAAACAGCTGGAGCGGCTGGACTATCTCCGTTACCACATCCGCAAGCAGCAGGAAGCAAAACAAGGTTAACCATTGCCTCAATGCAAGCAGATGAAAATATTTTGAGGAGGTATTTTTATGAAGATCCAGGACAAGTCCGCATTTGACGAACAGAATGTGTTCGGCCAGGGGATGGCCAACACCGCCTTTGCCCAGTTTTTTATCGGCAACTCCTATCTCAATCCCCTGACCCGCCCCGGCGAGAGCGTGGTGGGGCTGGCGAATGTTACTTTTGAGCCGGGCTGCCGCAACAACTGGCACATCCACCACGCCAAGAGCGGCGGCGGTCAGATCCTCATCTGCACCGCCGGCGAGGGCTGGTACCAGGAGGCGGGCAAGGAGGCCGTCAGCCTGACCCCCGGCACGGTCATTGTCATCCCCCCGGAGGTGAAACACTGGCACGGGGCCAAGGCCGACAGCTGGTTCAGCCACATCGCTGTGGAGGTGCCCGGCGAGGAGACCGGCAACGAGTGGCTGGAGCCGGTGGGCGACGCGGCATATTCCCGGCTGTAAAGAAACATAGCCCCGGACGCACCGGGTCCTAAACCAAGGTTTCGGCTGCGTCTGGCGCCATAAGGAGGCTGAACCAATGAAGCTGGCCATCGGGGGAATGGTCTTAACCGCCGCCTGGGCAGGCAATTCCTCCGGAGCAGCACTGGAGGAGAAATGGAAGGACGGCCCCATCACCATCCAGATGGAGGGCTACGCCCCCCAACTCCTGGCGGTTCGCTAAGCTGGGACACATTGAAGGGGGCGTCTCCCAGGAATTGAAAAAGCTTTTGGGACGAGGCGACGTCACGGTCACCCTCTCCCTGAATTAAAGAGCGCAGAAAGGAGTTTGGAGCAACCATGATGAAGAACTATCGGGAGACGGACCCGGAATTTGCAGAGCGCGTGGAACACTTCGCCTTTGACGAGGTGGTGAATGAGCCCGGCCAGCAGCTGGACGAGGTCACCCGGCATATGGCCATTCTGGCCACCCTGCTGGGCTGCCAGGGGACGGAGGTCTTTCGCCGGGAGCTGCCCCTGGCCCTGGATGCCGGGGTGACCCCGGTGATGGCCAAGGAGATCGTCTATCAGGCGGTAGACTACCTGGGAATGGGCCGGGTGCTGCCCTTCCTGGACATCACCAATGAGGTGCTGGCGGAGCGGGGTGTGGCCCTGCCGCTGGAGGGACAGGCCACCACGACCATGGAGAACCGGCTGGAGAAGGGTGCCCAGGCCCAGGCGGACATCTTCGGCCCCCAGATGCTGGAGGCGTGGAAGGCCGGGCACATCAACCGCTGGCTGGCCGCCAACTGCTTTGGAGACTACTACACCCGCACCGGCCTCACCCTGGCCCAGCGGGAGATGATCACCTTCTGCTTCCTGGCTGCCCAGGGCGGCTGTGAGCCCCAGCTGACCAGCCACGCCAGGGGCAACATGAACCTGGGAAACGACAAGGAGTTCCTGATCCGGGTGGTATCCCAGTGTTTGCCCTACATCGGCTACCCCAGGAGCCTGAACGCCGTGACCTGCGTGAACAAGGCGGCGGAGGGCTGAGCTATAGCCATCCTTCAGGCCCATAGGAGTATAAAACACCACCGGTTTTATCCGGCGGTGTTTTTTATACTCCTGTGCGCCTTTCGCATATCCACGGAAGAAAAAGGCAAACATGCGGCGTATTCGAAACTGACGCTGCCGCAGGAATTTACATAGATTTTACGAGAGCTTGACATTTCCAGGAGCGCAGCTTCCTCCCAAATCCGATATAATGGTAAAATGAAATTTTGTCTGCCTTTCTCTAAAAAGGCAGACGAGTTACCCCGAAAATCCGGCGGAAGCGCCGTATTCTTCTGCTGACGGGGATGGAGGGAGCAATATGGTGCGGACGGAACACAGCATTGTGAGCCAGGTCTACGCGGCAAAAACAGATCCGGAGGCGGCGGATGCTCTGATCGGGCAGTATATGGGGTTCATTCGCAGCGAGACCGTCAAATTTACCCATGCTGCTCCGGAAGACGGCCATGAGGATGAGTTGAGCATCGCCATGCTGGCGTTCTATGAGTCTATCCTGGCCTACGAAAAAAGCCGTGGGGCCTTTCTCTCCTATGCGGCCCGGGCGATCCGGAACCGGCTCATCGACCACTACCGGGTGGAACAGCGGCACGGAAAAGTGATCTCCCTCCACGCGCCCGCCGAGGCGGAGTCGGAGCGGTCTATGCTGGAGACACTACCGGACCACCGGGATGAGATCGGCGCCTATGAGGCCCGGACGGCCAGCCAGCAGGAGATCCAGGAGTTTGGCGAGCAGCTGGCTGGTTTTGGCATCTCCTTCTCCGATGTGGCGGACAACTGCCCCCGGCAGGAGCGGACGCTGGCCGCCTGCCGTCGGGTTTTGGACCACGCCCGATCCCACCCGGAACTGCTGGGGCGGCTGGTGGAGACGGGGCGGCTGCCCATGAATGAACTTGCCGCAGGCTCCGGCGTCGACAAAAAGACCATGGAGCGGCACCGGAAGTATCTGGTGGCGATCCTGCTGGCCTTTACCAACGGCTATGAGATCATCCGGGGCCATCTCTGCCAGATCGGAACCGGGAAAGGAGGGGATGCGCGGTGAAATACCTGGTCATGGAGACCCATCCGGCCTACGCGGTTGTGCTGGATGAGGAGGGCCGGTTCCTGAAAGCCGCCAACCTGCGCTACCAGGTGGGCGATATGGTGCAGGACATTGTGGAGCTGCGGACACCGAAAGCAAAGTCTCCCGTCATGCGGAGATCTCTAGTTGGATTGATGGGGCTGGCTGCCTGCTTCTGCCTGGTGTTCTTTGGGTACTATCAGCCAAACTTCACCGCTTACGGTACGCTGCGCATCCAGATCAACCCGGACGTGGAGATGACCGTCAGCCGGACGGACCGGGTCCTGGATCTGGAGGGGCTCAACGATGACGGTGAGGATCTCATCGAGGGATACTCCTACCAGGGCAAGGACCGGGAGACCGCCGCCAACGAACTGGTGGAGCGGGCCATCGACATGGGCTATCTCTCGGATGGCGACACGGTCTCCATCACCGTGACCAGCGCCGATGCAGACTGGCAGGCCCGGGAGGAGGCCCAGATCCAGGCGCAGATGGAGGAGCGTTATGGCGATACCATCGTGATCCAACTGGGCGGGGAAACCCAGCAGGCACCGCCTACATCGCCTGCGGACGGCTCCGCAGAGGTAGTGATCCCCGTTGCTCCGCCGGATCCTGTCCCCGCCGATGACGATACAGACTACGGGCCAGCCGCCGACGGGGTCACGGACTACGGCGACACGGACTATGGCCCCGATGCGGATGGCGTAACCGATTACAATAAAACGGATTACGGTCCACAGGCGGATGGCGTCACCGACTACGATGATCGGAGCGATGAACCGTATACCGACGGTGTGACCGACTATGAGGACCGGGACGACGGCGACGGCGATGACACGGACTACGACGATAGGGATGACTGGGATGACGGCGATGACGATTGACCGCCCGAAAAAGATTTGAAAAATTTTTTGCGGCGGCCCCGGTTTTCTAAGCGCTCCCCCGTATCCTCCCCATGTAAACCGAAGAGAGAAAAACGTTTTTCAAAGCCCCCGTTTTTTAGGCAACGGTTTCGTACCCTATTTGCAGAGGACAAAAATAACGATACTTTTGAGGTGAACAAAATGAAAAAGAACTTCACTCCCAAATGGTTCGGGCTTGCCCTGACTGCCGCGCTGACCCTGACTGCTCTGACCGCCTGTGGAAACAGCGCCGGAGCGGCAACCCCTTCCAATGATACCGGCAATACCGCCTCTGTGACAGAGGAATCCGCCAACGGCAGTGTCGGCACCGTGCTGCTGAGCGTCAACCCGGAAATCGAGATGGACTACGATGAGGCGGGCAATGTGGTGGCCTTGAATGCCCTCAATGACGACGGCAGAGCCGTCCTGGCCTCCTACACCGGCTACGAGGGGAAGGCCTGCACCGTTGTCATCGGCGAGCTGGTCGATGCGATCAACGCCGGCGGCTACTTCGACACCACCATCGACGGCAATGAGAAGAACATCGTGCTGAAGCTGGAGCGGGGCTCCCGGTATCCCAGCGACCAGTTCCTGAATGAACTGGCGGAGGCGGTCCGGCTGGTGGTAAAGGCCGACCAGATCGGTTCCCAGACGGTAACGCTGGACGGAGACGACTATGACGACGCCTACGGCGACCGGGGCTATATCAATGCCCAGGCGGCCCAGAACATCCTCTCCACCCAGCTGGGCCGGGATGATATCCAGTTCGTGGAAAAGGAGTACGACCTGGATGACGGGGAGTACGAGGTGGAATTCGTCATGGACGGCGTGGAGTATGAGTACGAGGTGAACGCCGTCACCGGGAAGGTTACGGAGATGGATATGGACTATCAGGACTATGACGACACAGACTACGGCCCCAATGCCGATGGCATCACCGACTACGACGACACAGACTATGGTCCCAATGCCGATGGCGTCACCGACTATGATGACACGGACTACGGCCCCAACGCTGACGGCATCACCGACTACGACGACACGGACTACGGCCCCAACGCCGACGGTATCACCGACTACGACGACACGGACTACGGTCCCAACGCCGACGGTATCACCGACTATGATGACACGGACTACGGCCCCAACGCTGACGGCATCACCGACTATGATGACACGGACTATGGTCCCAACGCCGACGGTATCACCGACTACGATGACGACGACTGGTACGGGGACCCTACCGGCTCCGACTACCCCGGCGACAGCGATGACTGGGACGATGATGACGACGATGACGATTGGGACGATGACGACTGGGACGACTGAGCCTGTCCCGATGCGACACGAGTACAAGCACCAGATCTCTCCTTCGGAGGATCTGGTGCTCTCCGGCAGGCTGCGCCGCCTGTTTCCCCATGATACCCACGCCGGGCCGGACGGGCGCTACCGGGTGACCAGCCTGTACTTCGATACCCCCTATGACGCCGCGCTGCGGGAAAAACTGGACGGGGTGGACCGCCGGGAAAAGTTTCGCCTGCGCTACTATGGGGACGAGGCCGCATGGCTGAAACTGGAGAAGAAATGCAAGCGGGGCGGCCTGTGCAGCAAGCGTGCTGCCCGCCTCTCCCGGGAGGAGGGGGAGCGGCTTCTTTCGGGTGACAGCGGCTTTTTACTCCACCGGGAGGAGCCCATATTCCGGGAATTATACAGCAAACTGCGGGGGAGCGCCTTGACGCCCCGGACGGTGGTCTGCTACGACCGGGAGGCATTCCTGTACGCACCCGGCAACGTCCGCGTCACGTTGGACCGGAACCTCCGCACCGGCACATCTGTCAAGGATTTCTTCCGGCCGGAACGGTTCCTTCTGCATCCCTTGGAGGGCCTGACCGTATTGGAGGTCAAGTACGACGCCTTTCTCCCCGATTTGGTGCGTATGGCCGTCCAGATCCCGGATCGCACAGCGGCCGCCTGCTCCAAATATGCCCTGTGCCGCCGGTTTGACTAAATACCGAATATAAGGAGTGGCCTTGCCCTATGACCACCTTTCAGGATATTTTCAAGTCCAGTTTTCTGGAACGCCTGGACAGCGTCTCCCTGCTGGACACCCTCATCGCCCTGGTGCTGGCGTTTTTCCTGGGCCTGTTCATCTTCCTGGTTTACAAGAAAAGTTACAGCGGCGTGATGGCCTCCCCCAGTTTTGGGGTGACCCTCATCGCCCTGACCCTCATTACGACCCTGCTGATTCTGGCCGTAACCAGCAATATCGTCCTCTCATTGGGCATGGTGGGCGCTCTGTCCATCGTGCGGTTCCGCACCGCCATTAAGGAACCCATGGACATCGCCTTCCTGTTCTGGGCCATCGCCGTGGGCATCGTGCTGGCGGCGGGGCTGATCCCCCTGGCAGTGCTGGGCAGTCTCTTTGTGGGGGCGGTGCTGCTGGTGTTTTCCCGGCAGAAGAATGGGGAGTCCCCCTATATCCTGGTGGTCCACTGCGCCTCCCAGAATGAGGAGGCCCAGGTGCGCGCGCTGGTGGAGGCACGGGTGCGGCGGCTCAATCTCAAGAGCAAGAGCGTCTCGCCAGGCCAGGTCGAACTAAACTTCGAGGTGCGCCTCCGAGACGCGGACACCGGCTTTATCAACGAACTGGGCGCTATGGACGGCGTAAGCCATGTGGTGCTGGTCTCCTACAACGGGGACTATATGGGATAGCCACTATGATCCGCCACAAACACATCGACAAACTCTGTGCCCTGGCTATGGTACTGGCCCTGGCCCTCACCGGGCTGCTCTTTTTCGGGGAGGCCCTGGGTATCCAGCGCGCCTCCGCCGCGCCGGCGTATGCGTCCCGCCTCTTTGACGACAGCCGTGTCCATACAGCGGATCTTCAAGTGGAGGACTGGGCACAGTTTATCGCGGATGCGCCGGCGGAGGAGTATGTCCCCTGTACGGTGGTCATCGATGGGGAGACGTTCCATCAGGTGGGGCTGCGGGCCAAGGGGAACAACTCCCGGCGGCTGACAGAGGAATACGGCCTCGCCCGATACAGTCTCAAGCTGGAGTTTGACCACTATGTGGACGGCGGGAATTACCATGGCCTGGACAAGTTCTCCCTGGACGCCTCCTTTCAGGACAACAGTCATTTGAAGTCCTATCTGGTGTATGACATGATGGATTTCATGGGGGTACCTGCGCCCCTGTGCAGTTATGTGTGGGTGACGGTAAACGGACAGCCTTGGGGGCTGCTTCTGGCCGTCGAGGAGCCGGAGGAGTCCTTTGCCCGGCGAAACTTCGGCGTGGATCACGGGCAGCTTTACAAGCCGGATTACACCTCCCTGAACGCCGAGAACGCCGATGTGGCCCTGCGATACATCAATGATGACCCCGCAAGCTACCCCAACATTTTCAACAATGCCAAATTCGACGTGGACACGGCGGACCAGGAACGGCTCATCCAGGCATTGAAGGTTTTGGCATCCGGAGAAAATCTGGAGGCGGCGGTGAATGTGGACGAGGTACTGCGGTATTTTGCGGTTCAGGTGTTCGTGATGAACTGGGATAGTTATCTGGGACACACGGGGCACAATTACTTTCTCTATGAGGAGGAAGGGATTCTCTCCATTCTGCCCTGGGACTACAATCTGGCCTTCGGCACCTACGCCCTGGGGATGACCGACCCCATCCGGGATCCCAATGTGCTCATCAACTGGCCCATCAATACCCCCGCCCCAGGGGAAGTCATGCTGAAGCGACCGCTGTTCCACAACCTGATGAAGAACAACGAATACTTCGCCCAATATCACGCCTATTTTGACCAGCTTCTCACGGAGTATTTCGAGAACGGCCGGTACGAGGAGGTGGTTCGCCAGACCCAGGCCCTCATTGCCCCCTATGTGGAGGCCGACCCCACAGCCTTCTGCTCCTACGGGGACCATCTGCTGGCGGTGGACACCCTGCTGGAGGTATGCCGCCTGCGCTCCGAGAGCATCCGGGGGCAGTTGGAGGGGGTCTATCCTGCGACATTGGCCCAGCAGGCGGAGAACCCCGGGGCCGGAGTGGATACCTCCCATGTGGACCTGCGGAACCTGGGGGACTTTCAGGATTTGGAGAATGCGGCGGTGTATGATCGGGTACGGATTCATCGTATCGGTAATATGACTTGCCCCAAGCTGTGACCCATGTGGATACACTGTGCCGCCTTTCCAAATGAGGCCTGCTCTGGGTTAGGTTCCCACGTGGCTTTCGGTCTCATTAAAAGTCAGCTGTAGGATTGCTGCTCATCTTTTGAAGCAGCTTATTTGGGGACATTGATGACGTTCCTTATGGTTTCCGCAGCATCCCGGAGAGCGGACTTGTCATCCAAATTTGCGGCCTTGTGCAGATTGCAAAGATTGCAGGGCTTGCAGGCCGTTGTTCAAATCTGGTTTTTGTAACAAACAATCTGCTGGAAACATTTGCTTCCAGCAGATTGTTTGTTATTTCATAACAGTGACCACATCCACAGAGAACGAAAGGGGAGGAAAACCACCTTTGGCAGTCCCAACTTGATACATGGGGATGGCATCGGCAATAGAAGGCGGCGGCACCTCTTGGGATGGAGCCTGGAGAATGTTTGGCAGTTTTTCTGCCAGATGTTGGTTGGACAAACCGCAAGGGCGAGCTCCTCCTCTTTTAGCCGGTCCACCGATACGCCCTATCCGCAGAAAAGAGAGCCGAGTTAGGCGAAAAATTACCTGTTTTCCAATGGTGCCAAGTCCAAACGAAACAGGCAGGCCGGAAGGGTGATTCCTATCCGTCGGTTCGCTGCCCGGGGATGGGATAGGGCCAGTCAATGCCGACGGATGCGCAGGGAAGGGCGGAAACAATTTTATTTTCGGTGATATTCTTATCTTGCAGAATTGCGCAAATTACAATAGAATAAAATGAAACCAAGCAAGGGAATGAGAGAGTGGGATATGTTGTACAATGAGCGAGCGGAATTGATTTTGCAGCAGCTGCAGTTTCAATCCACAGTCAAGGTTGGGGAACTGAGCCAGATGCTTCAGGTCTCAGTGGATACGATCCGCCGGGATCTGAAGGCCATGGAGCAGAGCGGGCTGGTAAAATGTGTGCGGGGCGGCGCCTGCCTTCCAGACGCGCTGCTCTCCCTGTCTGATTTTACAGGGAGGGAAATCATCAATGGAGACCTGAAAAGAGAGGCAGCGCGAAAAGCACTGCGCTACGTCAAAGAAGGCGATATTATAGCGCTGAATTCCGGGACGACCAATACAGTACTGTCTCAGGAGCTGGCGGGGCTGAATATAAAATTTACAGTTATTACAAACAACTATGCGGCGATCCATATCCTCATGCAAAGTCCCAACATTCGATTGATCGCAGTAGGGGGGACGATAGATTCTCTGGAACGTTCTACCTTTGGCACGGTCTGTGAAGAGGAGTTTGGCCGATACCGGCCGGACATCGCTTTTTTGTCAATCAATGCTGTCAACTATAAAGACGGGTATACGGATTTTCGTTTGGATGAGATCGGGATCCTTCAGCTCCTGGCCAAGAAGGCAAAAAGAGTGATCGCTGTGATGGATTCCAGCAAGTTGGGGCGGTGTTCCAAACGGGAGGCGCTGCAGCTGGAAGATGTGGATTTGTTGGTGATGGATGACCACGTATCGGAGGATATGAAAAAGATGTATCAGGAAAAAGGGATCTCGATCCTTTGAAAGCTTGCAAAAGGGCCCGGACAGCTGTCCGGGCCCTTTTGCAGACTTTTTACATAGGCTTCACAAGAGTGAACTTGAAAGCAGCGGGTTCTCCCGGCTATAATGCAATCGTAAAAAGCAAAAAACAGCAAATAACAGCAATATAAAGCAAGGGGGAATTCTGTTGGATCAGACGACTGCCATCGGACTGGTGGTTTTTGATTGGGCGGGCACCACAGTGGACTATGGTTCCAGCGCGCCCAGCGAGGTTTTCAGCCGGGTATTTACCAACGCGGGACTTCATTTGACCCGGGAAGAGATCAACCGTCCCATGGGAATGGAAAAAAAGGCCCACATCCGGGAGCTCCTCGCCAGCGAGAGCGGCAACCGGCAGTGGCTGGAAGTATATGGCGCTCCCTGGACCGAGGCGGATGTGGAGCGGCTATACCAGGAGTTTGAGGATACGCTGCGCCAGGTGGTGGCTGAATACAGCACGCCGATCCCAGGCGTGGTGGAGACGGTCGCCAGACTGCGGGAGCAGGGGCTGCGGATCGGGTCCACGACAGGCTATACCTCCCAAATGATGGAGCAGGTAATCCCCCGGGCCAAATCCCTGGGCTATGAAGCCGACTGCGTCGTGACCCCGGATATCACCGGAGCCGGTCGGCCGACGCCCTTTATGCTGTATGAGTGCATGCGCAGGCTGAACGTATACCCGCCCGCCGCAGTGGTCAAGGTGGGCGACACGGTGGTGGACATCCTGGAGGGCAGAAACGCGGGAGCCTGGAGCGTGGGGATCCTGACCGGCTCCAATCTGCTGGGATTGACACAGGCAGAGTACCAGGCGGCAGACCCCGATGAATTGAAAGCGCGCAAGCAAAAGGCGGCGGACCGATACCGGGAGGCTGGTGCGGATATGGTGATTGATACGATCTTGGATCTGCCGGCTGCCATTGATGAATTGAACCGCCGGATGGCGCGGAAGGAGGCGGAGCTTTGAACCGCTACTATAATCCAGTCCGCACACTGGAGGGCGCCGGCTGTGTCAGCCGCCTGGAGGAGATCCTGGAGGGGATGGACCTGGTCCGGAAAAACGTCCTCCTGCTGGTGTGGGGAGAACCCCTTCTGGAGAACCCGGCCTTTTCCAGACTGCTGGGTGAGGGCAGCGCCTTTGCGGTGCGCCCCATGATCTTCAGGGCGTCGAACCCCACTGTGGAGCAGTTGTACGACGCCTACCGGGAGACCCGGGACTTTGCTCCGGAGGTCGTAGTGGCCGTAGGCGGCGGCAGCATCCTGGACGTGGGAAAGTCCCTGTGCTGCCTGTACGGCCGGGAAATCCCTGATGTAGATGCCCTCCGTGATTTGATTGTGCAAAAGGCCTACGGCCGTCCCGCGGCCCGGTGGATCGGGATCCCCACCACCGCGGGGACCGGAAGTGAGACCACCTGCTGGGCCACCATCTGGGATCCGGAGCGGGACGCCAAGCGGTCTGTGGAGTGTCAAGAGAACTACGCCTGGGCGGCGCTGGTGGACCCGGAGCTGGCCGCCGGGATGCCGCTGAAGCTGGCGGTCTCCTCGGCGCTGGATGCGGTGGCCCACGCGGTGGAGAGCTACTGGGCAAAGGGGAGCAACTGCGTGTCCCGGGCGCTGGCCCTGGAAGCGATCCGCACAGTAATGGGGAGCATGGAGGACCTGCTGGCCGGAAAGCCGGCGGCCCATGACGCCATGGCGAGAGGGAGCATGCTGGCGGGACTGGCCTTCAGCAACACCAAGACCACCGCCTGCCACTCCATTTCCTATCCCCTGACCATGCACTACGGGATCCCCCACGGGGTCGCCGTGAGCATACTGCTCTCACCGGTTTTGCAGCTGAACGCCCCTGTCCTGGATGACCCGGAGCCACTTATGGTTGCGCTGGGGACTGCGGACGCAGCGGAGCTGGGGAGCAGGATCTGTAGCTACCTCACACGCTCCGGGCAGGCCGCCTCCCTCCAGGCGTGGGGGGCGAAGCGGGAGGAGCTTCCCCACATGGCGGAACTCGGCATCACCAAGGGACGGGCGGACAACAACCCGGCCCCCCTGGATCCGGCAACCATCCTCTCCATTTTGGAGCAGATCTATCCCGATACAACCTATCAGATCAAACGAAAAGGAGCTTAAATACCATGAAACTTCATCGGAAATGGATCAGTCTGACCTTATCTGCCGTTATGGCCCTGTCCCTGCTCACCGGCTGCGGCGGAAATGCGGATACCGCCGGCGCGGATGCCGGCGAAGCCTCACCCGGCGGGGAGGACAGCGTGTTCACCATCGCCTACGCCCCCAACGAGTCCACGGCGGAGAGTGCCGACGCCCGCAACGGGCTGGCGGAGGATCTGAGCGAGCTGCTGGGCTGCGAGGTGGAGGAGATCCAGGCCAGCGACTACAACGCCATCATTGAGGCCCTGCGCACCGGAAGCGCCGACATGGCCTACATGGGCTCCCAGGCCCTGGCCCTGGGGGTGGAGCGGACCGACCTGGAGCCCATCGTCATGAAGGCCGAGGACGGCGACCCGGACAAGGCCATCTAACACTCCGTATTCATCACCAACAGCGCCAACGACGATATCAACTCCATCGAGGATATCAAGGGCCGCACCATGGCCTTTGTGGATCCGGACTCCACCTCCGGCAACCTGGTGCCCACTGCTGAGATCGTCCAGGCGTTCCCCGATGACGACCTGAACTCCGACATGCTCCATACCAACGGCGATTTCTTTGAGGCGGTGAGCTTCTCCGGCTCCCACCAGGCCGGCCTGCAGGCGGTGGTCAAGGGCGACGTGGACGTGGCGCCCATCTCCGACCAGATCCTGGCCAGCGAGATCGCCAACGGCAACGCCAATGAGAGCGATGTGAAGATCATCCATGAGTCCGGCGCCATCCCGGCGGAGGCTATGGTGGTGGCGGAGCACGTGGACCAGGAGACCCGGGACCTGCTCACGGAGTTTCTGACCTCCTATGACAACGAGCAGTATTTCACCGACGTGATCAAGGTGCCCGGCGCCCGGTTCATTGAATGTGATATGAGCGACTATCAGGAGATCATTGAGCTCAACAAGATCATTAACGAGTTTTGATCCCCGGGCCGGGGCGCGAGGAGGACGCATATGGAACCAATTTTGAAATTTGACAACGTATCCAAACACTATCCCAATCCTTTGCCCAGAGCTTTGAGAGCATCCCGGATGAGACCATCGAGGCCCTGGAGGTCACCGGCGCGGGCCGGCTGAGTATCTTCTGCAATGCCATCCTGCCCGCCGCCCTGTCCCAGATCGTGGCCTGGGCAGGGATGCGCCTGGAGACCAACTTCTCCGAGTGTGCCATCCTGGGTATGGTGGGTGCCGGCGGCATCGGCTATGTGATCTCCAACAGCCTGCAGGGCTATGATTACGGCACCGCCGGTGTGGCCATTCTGCTGGTGTTCCTGGTGGCCTACTGCATTGAGCGGGTCTTTGTAAGAATCAAAAAGAAGTTTTCCTAAGGCGTCCTGCGGTACTACCACAGTGCTGACAGGCAGCCTCGATGGGGCTTTGAAAGAGCGGGACTTCCGCCACCGGCGCCTATTCCGTTATTCTATAGCATTCCGATCCAGTGGACCAATTGGCATGAAAGACGCCCAGTCAGCGGTGAATGCACCCCATGCTGATGCAAGAAGAGAGCCTGCCGGTATCCCCGGCAGGCTCTCTCCCTCTCTGAAGGCGCCTGATGGAGGACGACGCCCGGCAGGCTGAGGCGGCGGATCTTGGGAAAGGCTCGGACCGCTCGCGTGAGGCTGCTGCGGGCTGGCTCTCCTCAACGGGGGAATACTGAACACAGAGAATAAGCCGGGTGGAATGTGATATTCCACCCGGCGGTTCATCAGCATTCTATCAGAAGGACAGTCTCTCTGCCAGCGCCTCGGCCCAGCTCTGATCCCAGGTATAACGAGTTAACGTCTCCCCCTCCACGCCAAAATAGAGGAAGCCATAATCCGCCCGGCCACGATCACTGGTGGCGTCAAAATAGCGCCACTGCCCGTCGATTTGGGCCAAATCCCACATGTGGTTTTCTCCGCCCATCTTCCCGCTGACGGTGATGCAGGGGATTCCGGCCTGCCGGAAAAGAAGCTGGAGGGCCTGGGCATAGCCTCCACAGATGGCCGTGTGATCGTGAAGCGCTCCATAGGCCGTAGTGGAGGCGTAGGGCATCGCGGCAGGAGCGGAATAATACCGATGGTCATAGGTCACTTGTTCGGTGAGCCAGGCATAGAGGGCTTCGGCCTGCTCCGTCTGCGTCATGTCTTTTGTAACGGCATCCTCATAAATCTGGGTTGCCAGGGCTTCGCTCTCTTCCAACCTTTCCAGTGCCTCGTCATGGGTCAGTCCGCCCTGGGGGACAGTTGTTATAGCAGTTCCATCCCGGCTGAGCTGGCAGAGCAGCCACCCGCCGCCTACCTGCTGGAGGGCCTTGTTCATCTCGTCTACCGCCAGGGCAGGGTCCGTGATGCGGATAGGGGTATTTTCCCAGCCCAATCCTGCCAGAGCCGTCTGAACCAGGCCGGCCAAGGAGGCGACCTCCTCCCCCTGAAAATCGGCAGGATAGTCTCCGGTGCGGTAGGGCATATAGGATACCGTGCAGTACAGCAGCCCGTCCGACCCGATCTCCGCAGTAAGGTCATAGGCATATTTATACTCCGGGTGCTGGGATAGGACGTCATAGTACAAATTTTTCACGGTGAGAGGAAGGTCCGCCTGACTCTGCAGGGAGGACACCTTCAGAGCCGGCGGCTGCTCTGCATTTGCGATGGCACGGGTCAGCTCCGCCTGGAGCTGCGCCAGATCAGCGACAGCCGCCTGCGCCGGCAGTTCGGAGGAAGTGTCGGCGGGGGCGTCGCTCTCCGACCAGACCAGCCCCAGGCGCTCCCGGAGGGCCGTGCGCAGGGCCACCATGTCCGCATCCTCCCAGAAGAACCGGACCTTCTCCGCCGCCACGGTGTCCCCCTTCGGCTCGTCGCCCAGGACGAACACGGCGAAGGTGTCGGCGATGTCCTCGTGGAAGTAGTTGGCGCCGTACTGGCTGACATACCTGGTGGGGTTCTCCGCGTAGTCGTTCACCCCGGTATCCCCCAGGTCCGCCCAGAATCTGTCATAGAACTCCTTGCGGAAGGAGCCCTCCACAAAGCAGGCCGGATCGTGGGTGCTGCCGCCTCCACTGAGATCCACCTGGGTCTCATCCTCCAGCAGCACGTGGCCGTACTCGTGGAGGATGGTGTAGGTGAGCTTGCTCCAGTCCCGCTTCTCCCCGTTCTCATCGTAGACGTCGTAGTAGTCGATGGTGATGGCAAAGCGGGTGTTGTCGTTGGTGCCGTCCTCATTCTCCATGGGCGCGGTGTAGGCCAGCACGTTGCTGTATCCATCGGTGAAGAGGTTGAACTGGGTGATCTTCTGCCGGTACTCCAAGGGCAGGATGGCGCAGAGGTAGTCCCACACCGCTTTGTCGGCGCTGTCGGTGATCTCCGCCTCGCCGTTCACCACCTCGTAGGAGGAGAGGACGTTGCTGAGCCCCAGGGAGTAGCTGCCCACGGAGACGGTGCAGTCCGTCCCCTCCCCGGGGGTGAGGGTGATGTACTTGCTGTAGATGATATCCGCCCAGCCGGTGCTCTCGGCGCTGTCGGTGGTGGGCTGGCCGTACATTGCCTCGATGAGACCCCGCACCTGCTCGGTGGTGTAGCCCGTCTCATAGGGGCGGATCTCGATGGACTGCAGGAAGCCGTTGCGGTACTGGTAGTAGGTGTTCATGGGCGTCTCGCCGTCAAACCAGCGCATGGAATACCGGTAGGTCTCATAGGTGTCCGTCCAGCCCTCGCCGGAGACGGTGTTGGTGTCCACCAGTTCCCCGGACGCGCCCACATAGGCCTCCGTATCCCGGAGGGAGGCGCTGAAGTAGATGACGTTCTGCCGGGTCTGGCGGTAGGTGTAGGTATAGCCCGATCCCTCCATCCGCAGGCGCTCCCAGTCCATGGGGGGATCGTCCGAGAGCATGTCCTCTGCCGCCGCCACCGCCGTCTCCGCGGCGCTGGCAATGGCGTAGGGATTGAGCTGGTCGGCGGTGTCGGCGGCGGTGTGGTAGAGATAGCCCCGGTCCTTCTGCATCAGCATCACGGAGGGCACCTCCGCCAGCTGGAAGGAGGTGTGGTCGCTGGCGCTCTCCGCCGTCAGGGCCAGGGAGGGGTCCTTCTCCTGGAGCAGGTCGCTGACCCAGTTGGGCTCCCCGTCCACTGTAGCGATCACCGTATCCTCGGTGCTCAGGCCCCCCAGCATGTCGAACTGGATGTCCCCGACCATCCGGGCTTTTTCATTCTCGGAGAGGCTCTCCACATAGGCCCGGGAGCCGTTCTTCCCGTTCTCCTCGTCGGTGAAGCTGATGAAGCGGATCTCCGTACCGCCCTCCACGTCCTTCAGAGCCTCCGCCGCGTACAGCAGGGCCGCCACGCCGGAGGCGTTGTCGTTGGCGCCGTAGGCGGCGGGCACGCTGTCATGGTGGGCGGAGAGGACCAGGATGTCCGTACCGCTGCTCACCGCCTCCTTCACGGCGATGACGTTGGTGCCGGTGCGGCCGCTCTCGTCGGTGTAGGGCTGGCGGGTAACGGTGTAGCCCATCTCCTCAAAGCGCCGGGCAATATACTCCGCGGCGTCCGCCTCCCCCTGGGACCCGATGGGCCGGGGCTGGGCGGTGAGAACCTCCAGATCCTCCCGGATGTCCGACACATCCGGCAGGTCGCCGGCGCGCTGGAGCATGGCCACCGCCTCCGCCACCGTGATGGTGTCCCCCGGGGCCAAGGTGTCCGCGGTCTTGCCGTTCATGAGCCCCATCTGGACGCACCAGGCCAGGGCCTCTTCCGCCCAGGAGGCCACCTGCCCCCGGTCGCTGTAGGCCCCCAGGTCACCGGCCAGCGCCGGGGAGCCGGCCTGCCGGTAGAGGATGGCGGCAAAGGCCTGGCGCTCTACCGCCGTATCCGGGGCAAAGGTGCCGTCCCCCTGGCCGTCGATATATCCCTGCTCCGCCGCCCAGGTGATGGCGGGGGCAGCGTCGCCGGAGACATCGGAGAAGGGGCAGTCCCCATCCACCGCCGGGCGCCCGGCGGCCTCATAGAGGAGCTGCGCCGCATCCGCCCGGGTCACGGTCTGCCCCGGCGCGGAGAGATACGCCTCGCTGATGGATACTTCCCGGGCCCAGTCCAGGGCCTCCTGGCCCCAGGCGGGCCAGTCCGCGGTGCCAACCGCCAGGGCCTGCGGGATGATCAAGGCAAAGCACAGCGCCAGAGCGCATAGTCGTTTCATTATAACCACCTCGTCTGTCAGATAGCTTGTTGGATTATTGACCACCAAGTCTACTTATGATACACTAAAATAGACTTGTCAGTCAATATTTTTTGGGGTGCATTTACATGAAGCGGGAAGAGAAAAATCAGCAGACCAGGCGGCGGATCATGGACCGCGCGCTGGAGGAATTTGCAAGGCATGGGTACGGAGCCAGTTCCATCAATGCCATTTGTGGGGGGCAGGACGTCTCCAAAGGGATCATTTACCACTACTTCGAAACCAAGGATGCCCTGTTCCTGGCCTGTGTCGCAGAATGCTTTCAACGGCTCACAGAGCATATCCAGACACACCTTACAGGGGACCGCAACGGTGCGGAGGCCCAACTGGAGCAATATTTTCGGGTCCGTCTGGCTTTTTTTCAGGCAAATCCAGTTTACCGACGCATTTTTTGTGAGGCGGTGGTTACACCGCCCGCCCACCTTTCCACCGAAATTTTGGAACGCAGACGGGGATTCGATACCATGAATATTCAAATTTTGGAGCGAATATTGTCCTGCGTTCAATTGCGCCCCTCTGTGACGAAAGCAGATGTGGTTGAGACCTTCCGTCAGTTTCAGGATTTTATCAACGCGCGGGATCAGACAGTGGGGCTGGAGGAATCCGAGTTCGAGGCGCGGGAGGAGAGCTGCCGGAAGGCTATGGACATCCTGCTCTACGGTGTAATCGAAAGGCGGGGATCGGAGGATGTCTGAACAGCAGCCCTCCGATTTGGCAGGCTCCCGTTGGAGTGTCCGGCCGCCCTGCCGATGCAGCATTCTGCGTCGCCGGGGGCCTCGGTTTTGGAAATATGAATTGCCGAAACGATCCATGCGGTGCGAGGTGGTGCCTGCCGCAGGCAGCAGTCGCCTCGCACCGCTTTTTCACACCTGTTGTCTGGGAGGGCGATGCAAAAATGATGGCTTCGGATGACACAATTTCCGGAAGGGGGTGTGATGATGATTGAGATTCTGATTGCGGAAGATGATCCCTCTATCGCCAATCTGATCCGCACGGTGCTCAACGGCGCGGGTTACCGCTGTATCTGGGCGCCGGACGGAACCCAGGCGGCAGACCTTTTGGAAAAAGTGCCTTTCGACTTGGCTCTGTTGGATATCATGCTGCCTGGGGTGGATGGGTATGAGCTGCTGGATTACTGCAAGACCCTGGAGATACCGGTGATCTTCCTCACAGCGCTGGGCGAGGTGGAGGACCGGGTCCGCGGCCTGCGCGGGGGGGCGGAGGACTATCTGGCCAAGCCCTTTGCCCTGCCGGAGCTGCTGGCCCGGGTGGAGGCGGTGCTGCGCCGCTGCGGAAAGACGGAACGGCGTCTGACGCTGGCACCTGATATTGAGATTGACCCCGCCGCCCGGACTGTGCGCAGGGGAGGCCACCCAGTCGCCCTGACGGCCAAGGAGTTCGACTTGCTGCTCCTGTTTGTACAGAACAAAAACATTGTGCTCTCCCGGGATCGCATTTTCGAACGGGTCTGGAAGGAGGAATATCTGGGAGACAGCCGAACCGTGGATCTTCATATCCAGCGGATGCGGAAAAAGATGGGGTTGGAAAATCGCTTGGTGGCGGTTTATAAGGTGGGATACCGGCTGGAGGAGTGAGACGATGCGCCTTTTCTGGAAGCTGTTTTGCAGCATGGTGATGATTGCAGCGTTGGTCTGTGCCCTCAGTGGTTTTGTCCTGATTGATGGTCAGTTCCGTGCAGGGATGGGTGCCCGCGCGGAGCTGGCGATGACCGAGAACACATTGCTGCGCCGCACGCTCCTGCGTGAGCTGCAGTTTTCCGGGGGACTTGATCGGGACGCGGCGGTCAATCTGACAGAGCAGTCTTTTTCCGCGGCCGAGCGGAGGGGGATCTCCTTTCGCCTCACTGACAGCCAGGGGCGCGCCCTGGCGGGCAGCCGACTGCCTGTAGAGAGCAGCCTGTCCCAGGTCCTGGACGAGGAATATCAGGGGTGGGAGGTTCTGCAAAACCACGGGCGCTATTATCTCCTGGCATCCAGTCCCCTGAGGCTGGATGGAGAGGTGGTTTACCTGGAAAACTGGCGGGAGGTCGGAGATCTGTTCGCCCTCCGGGCGGAGCAGTATCACGTATTCTTTTATCTTTTGATGGCGCTCATCCTGCTCTCGGCGCTGTCTGCACTGGTGCTAAGCGCCTGGCTTTCCCGCCCGCTGATCCGCCTGTCCGAGGCAGCCCGGCGGATGGCGGCGGGAGAGCTATTCCAGAGAGTAGAGCTGCGCGGCGATGATGAGCTGTGCCGCCTCTCCCGGGATTTTAACCAGATGGCAGAACAGCTGGAGCAGAAGGTGGAAGAGCTGACTGAAACCGCCCGCAGGCAGCAGGATTTCCTGCGCAGTTTTGCCCATGAGACCAAGACACCGTTGACTTCCGTCATTGGATACGCGGAGCTGATACTTTCCCGCCCGGGCCAGCAGGAGCTGGTACAGGAGAGTGCTGCCTGTATCTTTCGGGAGGGACGGCGGTTGGAGGGCCTCTCTCGGAAGCTGCTGGACTTGATTGTTTTGGAACATGAGGGGATTTGCCTGCGTCCTGTGGAAATGCCCGGCTTTTTGGAACAGATCGCCGGCGTGATGCGTCCCGGCCTGGAGCAGGCGGGCATTTGTTTTGAGGTTCATTTCGAGCCTGGCACAGCGTCCATCGAACCGGATCTTATGGAGTCGGTGTGCCTGAACCTGCTGGACAATGCCCGCAAGGCTGTCCCGGAAGGAGGGAGGATCCGCTTGGACGGAGTGCAGACGGCAGAGGGCTACTGTATCCGTGTGGAGGACAACGGCGTGGGGATCTCAGAGGAAGATCTGGCCCGGGTTACCGAGCCCTTTTATATGGCAGACAAATCCCGCTCCAGGACGCAGGGCGGCTCGGGCCTTGGGTTGGCAGTTTGTCAGCGGATCGTGGCCCTCCATGGCGGCAGGCTGACCTTTGAGAGCGAGGTGGGCCATGGCACAAAGGCCGGCGTCTGGCTCAAGGGAGGAGCGGGTACATGAGACGACTTAAAAAATGGGGACTTCCCCTCCTGACGGGGATCGTGGTGCTGGCGGCAGTGCTGCTGCCGGAACGGATTTCTGAGCTCCGGGACCGGCGGATCCTGAATACCGCCCACACGGAGCCTATGGCGCAGGCCGATTTGAATGCTCGTGCGCCAACTCTGCCGGAGAAATTGGAACTGCTGGGGAGGGCTATCCGCTATCCGGAACTGGACATCTATTCCGCTACCCAGCCGCTGGCAGATGTGGATCAGCAGGCCTGGTCCAGGGCGGAGAAGTTTTTCTTGCACGGGGCGGAGTATCTGGCAGCGTGGGGAGTCCTGCCGGAGGAGTTTGACTGGACTGCCTTGTCGTTTCAGGGCGGCAGTCGTGCCGCATACCTCCGGTCGGCCGACGGCTTGTCTGTCAGTATACTGTATCTGCAGGGCAGGACGGGGAATCAGGATGATCTCTGGATGGCTGTGGATGAGGAGACAGGGCTGCCTGTCTGGATTGATGGTACACTCCGCTCGGTCAAAATAAGTCTGGATACGGTGGAAGTGGGCCGTGCCTTTTGGAACGGCCTTGGGCTGGATGTTACACAGCGCGGCCCATCGGTGTGGGAGGTGGAAGGTGCCGGCGGTCTGGTCTACGTCGCTTCATTGGAACGGCACAGCGGGCGCATCTGTGTGGAACCATTGGGCTTTACATGGGATCTCTTCAGCGAAGAGGCGGACACGGGGGCCGTGAAAAAATGATGCAGAAACGATGCATTTTCGCGGCTACTTTGCCGGAAAGTGGGATTATTGTAAAGATACCAAAAGGGAACGGACGGGCAAATAACCCGCCCCACGGACAAATTGGAAAAGGAGGCATAAGACTATGAGAAAGAATCGATTGCGCATCGCAGCAATACTGGTGTTTCTGCTCTGTACGCTGCTTCTCACCGCCTGCGTCGCGGCATCCGGGGCGGAGGAGGATATGGCAGGGGCACAGGAGGCCTTGCAGCAGGAGCAGGTTCCCGCACTGGAATCAGAGGAGCTGCAGCAGGAGCAGGGGGAAGTGACACTGGAGGAGCTCCTGGGAGAGGACTATGTGGATTATCTGACGGAGACGATCACAATGCAGATGGGGAATCGTATGATAAAGACCCCCGAGGTTCGATATTTCCCGATTGAGGACGATGCCCCCCTCAGCGATTATGTAACCATCGACGAAACCACAAAATTCGAGATAGATGATGAGGGAAACCCGGTAATCTATTTCCCGGCTGGGACTGTGACCGACGAGGCCAACGGTGAGCAGAGCTTCCGCATCCCAAAACTGTATCAGTAATCAGAGCAGGCCGCCGGTTTAACCGGCGGCCCGCTGCTGCCAATTGAAAATCTCAGCATGATCCGGGAGATCAATATTTTATACCACCAGGATTTTCCCCATCCGGAGGTGCTGCAAGAGCTTACCAGGATCTATCACCAGACTGCCGGCAGCAGTCAATAAAAAACAAGGAGGCATTTCCCATGAAAGAGGAGACTGTTCAGGCGGTTCTGCAGTTTCGGGATGAGCGGGACTGGAAACAGTTTCACACCCCCAAGGACCTGGCCCTCTCCATTGTGCTGGAAGCGGCGGAGCTGCTGGAGCTGTTCCAGTGGAGCGGCAGCGATGTGCGCTGCGCCGGGCAGGACCAGCGGGTCCGGGAGGAGCTGGCAGACGTGCTGTGCTACTGCATCTCCATGGCGGATGTGTACGGGTTTGACCTGGATGAGATCATCCTGGAGAAGGTGGCAAAGAACGCGGAGAAATATCCCGCGGATCTGGTGCGGGGCAGCCGGGAGAAGTATACCGCCTACCGGCAGAAGCGGAAGGATGGTGTCTGAACGCCTCCGGGGGGCCTGTAAGGTTATTGTCCTTTCCATTTGCAATATGCTGCAGCTTTCTTGCGCTGTTTTGTAAAATATTGCCTGTTTTATCACAAAGAAGTGCATCATATGCCGATTGACATTCCCCGGGGCGGCTTCTATGATAGAAATTAGAAAAAGCACCGGATCGAGAACGAGTATTTGTCTTGTATCGCGATAAAAGGGAAATAGGGGGCACTATTTTATGCAGGTCTATGTTGCGGAAAGCTATGCGGATATGAGCCGGAAGGCGGCCAATATTTTGTCTGCTCAGGTCATCCTCAAGCCGGATACGGTGATGGGGCTAGCCACCGGGTCCAGTCCCGTGGGCACCTATCAGCAGCTGATCGAATGGTATAAAAAAGGCGACCTGGACTTCGCCCAGGTCCGCACGGTCAATCTGGATGAGTATGCGGGGCTGGCCCCGGAGCACAGCCAGAGCTACCGCCGTTTCATGCAGGAAAATTTCTTCGACCACATCAATATCCCGCGGGAAAACACCCATGTCCCCAATGGCCTGGCACCGGATCTGGAGGCGGAATGCCGCCGCTACAACCAGGTGATCCAGAGCCTGGGCGGCATTGATATCCAGCTTTTGGGGATGGGTCACAACGGCCATATCGGCTTCAATGAGCCGGGTCAGGCCTTCGAGCTGGAGACCCATGTGGTGGATCTGACGGACAATACCATCGAGGCCAATGCCCGCTTCTTTGCCTCCCGGGACGAGGTCCCCCGTCAGGCCATCACCATGGGGATCAAATCCATCATGCAGGCACAGCGGATCGTGATGGTGGTCAGCGGAGCGGACAAGGCGGACATTGTCCGGGCGGCCTTTGCCGGTCCGGTGGTGCCCCAGGTTCCGGCCTCCATCCTCCAGATGCATCCCAATTTTATCCTGGTGGGAGACAAGGCCGCCCTGAGCAAGCTGGGATAACGCAAACATCGACGAAAGCGCCCCCGCGGGAATCTTCCCGCGGGGGCGCTCTTGTCTGTCCGTGTTACAGGAGCTTCGGCTGTTACTGCTGTACACCGTCCACATAGGTGGCCAGCATCTGCAGGGAGCCGTCCAGCACCACCAGGTCCGCCGCCTTCCCCTCCGCAATGTGCCCGGCATCGATGCCGGAAGCCAGGGCCGGGGCTGTGGAGGCGGCATAGACCGCGTCCTCCAGGGGCAGGCCGTACTGCACCACGTTGCGCAGGGCATCCAGCATGGAGATGGAGGACCCGGCGATGGTGCCGTCCAGCAGGGTCGCCCGGTGGTCCTTGACAATGATGGGCTGTCCGCCCAGCTCATAGGAGCCGTCCGGCATCCCCGCACAGCGCAGGGAGTCGGAGATCAGGTTCAAGGTCTCGCCGAACAAGCAGGCGGTGGCCCGGATCACCGACGGGTGGATATGGATACCGTCGCAGATCAGCTCCACGCTGGCGCCGCTGTCCAGAGCAGCCCCCACCACCCCCGGCGCCCGGTGCAGGAAAGCGGGCATGCCGTTGAAGAGGTGGGTGGCGTGGGTGGCGCCCCGCCGGAAGGCCTCCATGGCCGTGTCATAGTCGGCGGTGGTATGCCCCAGCGACACGGTACATTCCTTTGAGATCTCCTGAATAAACTCCATGGCGCCAGGCTCCTCACAGGCAACGGTCACCAGCCGCACCTGCCCGCCGCTGGCCTCGTTGAGACGGTGGAACATGGCGGTGTCCGGCTGGTGGAGATTGCAGGCCGCCTGGGCGCCCCGCTTTCCCATAGAGAGGAAGGGCCCCTCCAGATGGACACCGGCGCACTTGGCGCCTCCCTGCCGGCGAAAGTCCCGGATGGTATGCATGGCGGTGGTGAGCACCTCCTCCGGCAGGGTCATGGTGGTGGCCAGGTAGGAGGTGACGCCGTGGCGCGCGTAGTAGTCTGCCAGCGGCTGGAGGCCCTGGGGCTTCCCATCGCTGAAGTCCTCCCCCACTGCGCCGTGGGTGTGGATATCCACCAGGCCGGGGATCACATAGCGCCCGTCCCAGGCGCCGTCGTGTGCCCGGATGGAAGTCACCGTGTCCTGAAAGACGATATCCCCGGTGATGAAGTGATGATCCACAAAAATCTTGACGTTTTTCAGTTCCATCGCTGTCCCTCACTTCCCCGCCGGCAGGCTGGCGGCGGCCACGGACTGCCCCACCCGGCGGAAGGCCTCGTCCGGCAGGGCCGGGAGGATCTTGCCTGCCAGCTCCGGATATTCCGCGTCCAGCACCTTGCGGCAGGTCTCCAGAGTGAGATCGCCGCCCTTGCCGCTCATGACCCGTCCCAGCAGCAGCACATTTTTGCACTGGTAGAGATCGTAGTAGTAGGCCAGCGTATGCCCCAGGTACACGCCGATGGATTGATAAATGGCTGCGGCCAGGGGGTTCCCCTGCTCCATCAGGCCCTGGACCTCCTTCAGCTTTTCCGCAGGGGTCAGCTGCTCCGCCAGGGCGATACCCGCCCGCGGCGCCAGCTTGATGACGGCGTCCTGGGAGAAATATTTCACGCCGCAGCCGATATCGCCGCTCCACTCGTCGGCCATGGCGTCCGGCGCTGCGTCCACCGGCACAAAGGCCAGCTCGTTGAGCCATCCGGTGATACGGCCCTGGCTGTCCACGAACCCGGCGGCCTCGCTGGTCCCCATGGCGATCCCCAGCACATTGTTCTCCCCCAGGCTCATGGCGCCGGCCAGGGCCGACACGTCGCCGTCGTTGATGACGGCATAGGGGATATCCCCAAAGGTATCCTGAATGGTGCGGATAAAAATATCCTTGACCTGTGCGTCAAACTGCTCTTTAGGGACCTGCAGGAACAGAGAGGCGCTCATGGTCCGGTTGTCGATATAGATCCCGGCGGAGGAAACGCCCACCGCATCTACCCGGGGCAGGTGCGCCGCTGCGGATTTCAGCGCGGCCACGATGCCGTCGTAGTGGTACTGGGGGTCGGCGTTCAGCTTGGGATGCCAGACCACCTCCTCGGAGTAGACCACCTCCCCGTCGAGGACCGCGGAGACCTTTCGGTCGGAGCCGCCGGCGTCAAAGCCGATGCGGCAGCCCGCCAGGTGGCCGCCGATGGCCTTCGGCGCGTCCTTCGCCTCCGGAAGGCTGTCGCAGGCCACCACCTCAAAGGGGCGCTCGAACACATTGGACATGAAGTCCCGGTCAAAGGCGCGGCTTCCCGACGCGCTGTATGCCTGCCGCAAATGGTCATAGATGCCCTGGTCGCCGCACACGTAGATCCTGTAGCCGCCCTGTACCCACAGCATGGTCTTTACCAGGCGGTCCACATAGTACTGGTCCGCCTGGGCCATCTCCGGCGTGTCGTGGATCCGGGTCCGGCAGACGGCGATCTGGCCGTCTGCGCGCTCCACGGCGATCCCCAGCGGGCGGTCCGCCGTCCGCAGAAAGGCGCGGTTAAATTGCAGAATGGGAATAAAATTCGGGTCCAGCGGAGGAAGCTGGCCCACATGCACATGGATACCGTAACAGTTCATGAAAAGTGCTCTCCTTCATTGATACCTGCCGCCCCGGCGGAGGCGGATCATCCCTTTTCCGCGGGCTGATCCTTAAACTCGCTGGGTGCAATGCCGGTGTACTTTTTGAAAATTTTTGAGAAATAGCTCTGGCTGTTGAATCCGGCGGCATAGGCGACCTCTTTGACGCTCATTTCGCCGGCGGCCAGCAGCTTTTTGGCGTGATCCACCCGGACCTGGGTGAGGTATTCGGTAAAATTGGTGCCGGTGTGCTTCCGAAACAGCTTGCTGAGATAGAACAGCGAGACATTCAGCTCCTCTGCCACGCTGTCCAGGGTCAGATCCTCCTGGAACCGGCTCTTCACAATCCGGATCGCCCCGGTCACGATCTGATTGGACTGCAGCTCCGCGTCGCGCCCCTGCTGGTTGATGAGGCTGATGAAGGAATTGGAGAGGATCCCCCGCAGCGCGGCAATATCCTGCGTGGCAAAAATGTGTTCGGAGGAGATGGGCTGCAGCCCGTCCGTCTGCTCCGGGAAATGCCCCATCACCATAATATACAGCCAGTAAGCCACCTCCTGTACCCAGCGGAAGGAGGCGGACAGGTGGAAGGAGGTGAAGAAGGTCTGCAGCTGGCTGGCAACGGCCTCCGCCTTGCCGGCGCGGATGCTCTGGACGATTTTCAGGGAGTTCTCCGTGATATATGCCAGCGCATTCTGCTCAGGCAGGTCGTGGCCGGAGTAGAAGGCCAGCGGAACGCCGGTGATCGCGGCGTCCCTGGAGGCTGCGATGGCCTGCTCATAGGAGCGGCGCAGATCGTCCGCACAGCCTGCCACGCTGCCCACGCCGATCTGGCAGTGCCGCCCGCTGGTGCTCAGGGTATAGGACAGATGGCCCATGATCTCCTGCACCTGGGCCGGCCGGATGGTCTCTCCGCTGAGGGCCACGCAGACACAGACCTCGCTGATCATCTCGCCGATGCAGCAGATCCCCATATTCTGCATGCGGGACTTGATCTCCCGCAGCAGAGGGCTGCCGGTATCCTGCCCACGCAGGGTAAAGACAAAGCCGGAGACCACCGGGATCTGCATGAAGTCAAAAATGGTGGCAATGGGGGTGTTGGAACGCATGGAGGCAATGGAGAGGACGCAGTCGCTCTCCAGCACCGGGCGGATGGCGTCGATCTTCGCCTGCTGGTACTGGGCCCGCTCCTTGCGGGAGCGGCTCTGGTTGATCTGCTGGACCAGGCCGTCCAGCACCCGGTTGATGTCCTCCAGCCGGATGGGCTTCACCAGGAAGTCCTGCACATCCAGGCGCATGGCCTCCTGGGCGTAGGCGAACTGACTGTGGGCGGAGATGATGACGAAGTAGGGGGTGCCGGGCAGCAGGCGGATCTGCCGGATCACATCCAGCCCGTTGATGCCGGGCAGGTTGATATCCATAAAAACAATGTCCGGCAGGAACTCCCGATAGACCTCCAGCGCCTGGATCCCGTTGACAGCGGTCCGGATCTCCTGAATGTCCTGGCGGTTGTATTTGAGCATCATCGTCAGGGCGCTCAGCTCGATCTCCTCATCCTCAACGATTAAAATGCGATAGGCTCTGCTCATTGTTCACTCCTCCACAGGCAGGCTAATGGTAATCAGGGTGCCGCAGTTTTCCTCGCTCTCGATGGTAAACTGCAGATCCGCGCCGAAGTACATTCTGAGCCGGCGGTATACATTGGTCAGGCCGATGCCTGTACCGTTTCCGCCGTTGCTGCTCCCAAGGCCCAGCTTGAGGCAGGACTGCAGCTCCTCCAGCTGCTCAGCCGACATGCCCACGCCGTTGTCCTCGATCTGGATGCGGGCATGGCCATCCCGATAGCGGACCTTCAGGGAGATCACCGCCTCCTCCGTCAGGGGACCCACGCCGTGCTTGATGGCGTTCTCCACCAGGGGCTGCAGCACAATCGCCGGCACCTGCAGGGGCGGGATATCCTCCGCCACATCCACTACAAAGTCCAGACGCCCGGAAAAGCGCTTCTTTTGAATAAAAAGGTAGTTTTCGGTGGAGTTGATCTCCTCCTGGAGCGTGGAGGTGGTGTTGCTCTTGTCCAAGGCATAGCGCAGGAACTCAGCCAGACGGTCAATGAGCTCGCTGGTGGTGGTATCATGGCTCAGATAGGCGCTCTTTGAGATCATGCTCAGGGTATTGAACAGGAAATGGGGGTTGATCTGGGCCTGGAGCGTGCGCAGCTCCGCCTGGGTCACCAGATTCTGCATGGTGAGCCGCTCGCTCTCCTGGCGCAGCACCATCTGCTCCAGCTGGGCGTTCTTTTTTACCACGTCGATGTTCTCCTCCACGTGGCTGGCCATCTCGGCAAAGGCGTCGGCCATGACGGCCAGCTCTGCGGAGGCCTGTCCGATGGGCTCCAGATGGAACTCGCCCCGCTGTACCCGGCGGGCGTTCTCCGTAAGGGTCTGGATCGGGCGCAGGATGCTCTTGCTGTAGAAACTGCTGACGGCCACCCCCACCAGAATCAGGATCAGCAGGGCCACAACCTGCATGACGCACTTCTGCTGCCAGCGGGCCTGAATGGCTCCGGCGTGCTTCTGCATAAACTCCGCCAGATAGTTGTGGTAATCCGTGGCTGTGTTGCGGATCAGGCTGCAGCGGTACAACAGCTCATTATACGTCTGATAACTGCTCTGCTCGCCCTCGAGATACGCATAGATCGGCTTTTCATAGTAGGCCATCATATTTTCCAGCAGCCCGATCCGCCAGACCAGCTCCCGGTCGCCATTGGTACGGATCTGCTCCAGCTCGCTGCGGGCCGCCTTGGCCGCCTGCAGATAGGATTGATAGTCGGCAGTGTTGCCTGAGTAGACCCAGTCCCGGGCCGCGCTGTCCATCTCGTCAATGGCGGTATAGAAATTGGACAGGGAGCTGTTGCAGTCAAAAAACGTGCGGGTGCTCTGGATAACCTCCTGTGTAGAAACGACGGAGAGAAGCACTACGCTGACACAGAGAACAGCCGTCAGCATTAAAAATGCATAGAGCTGTGTCCGGATACTGGTACCAACCTTCAAAGCACTCGATCCTTTCTGTAGTAAGAATGAGGCCATTGCAGAAGTACCCCTCCTGTAACAGCCCCATGCCATTGTGTTCCGGTATTTGGGATGGCACCAGTATAGCGCGGATTCGCCGGAAGCGCAATCGGTTTTCATCCCGGAGGCACGGGCGCAGCGAATTTGAAAAAGGACCGGCGGCCGGATCTGTCCCGGCCGCCGGTCAGCAGGGCTGTGCGGCTGGCGCAATTACTAGATTATGCCTCGGGCAGGTCGACCTTTACCTTCAGCAGCTCGTTGTACTCGTCAACGTTATCCGTAGTCACCATCATGGTGCCGCCGTCGTTGATTACCTGCTCGGGGACGCGGCCCTCGGTGATGTTCTGGTACAGCCAGTAGGCGGCCTGGTAGCCGTAGTTCCAGAAGGAAACCACGGAGGTGCAGAGGATCTTGCCCTCCCGCAGGAGCTCCAGGTTCTCGTCGGTGTCGTCCACGCCCACGATGGTCAGGTTATCGGTGATGCCCAGCTCATCAGCGGCGGTGACGCAGGCCGCGGCGGCCTCGGCAGCCAAGTTGATGCAGACATTGATCTCAGGGTACGTATTGAAGGTGTTCAGCCACTCGTTGGTGCCGGTGGCCTTGTCGGACTTGGACAGGGTGGTGTTCACCAGCTCAAATCCGCCGGGATGCTGGGAGAAAGCCTCCTCCACAGCGGCATTCTGATCCACATAGAACTGGGAGGTCAGGTCCGCGCACTGGATGGACATGACGATCTTCTCATCCTCGGGGATCACCTTGGCGACCTCTTCGTACATCAGCTGGGCCTGCTTCTCCAGGTCCTTGCCCAGGTAAGCCAGACGGCCCTCCAGGTCAGCGGAGTCGCTGTCCACCATCAGGACCTTGACGCCCTCCGCAATGGCGTTCTCCAGGGGGCTGATGGGGCAGATGCCCTGGGTGATGATGCCGTCAGCGCCCTGGGCCACAGCGGTATCCACCAGCTGTGCCATCTCCTCGGAGGAGAGACCCTGGGGACCGACCCAATCGCCCTGGACGCCCAGCTCCTCGCAGGCGGTCTCAAAGCCCTCCTTGGCGATCAGCCAAATGGGGTGGCTGAGCAGCGGGGAGACGAATACAAAGTGGAGATCCTCGGTGGTGGTATCGCCGGTGGTGTCGCCAGTGGTATCATTGGTGGTATCGCCGGTGGTGGTGTTGCCTTCGCTGCCGGTGTTGGTGCTGGTGTTGCTGCTGCAGGCCACCAGCGACAGCATCATGGCCAGTGCCAAGAGAAGCGCGGTAAACTTTTTCACTTTTCATTCCTCCTAATATTGGGTTGTAGGTATATACAAAGGCTTGCGCCGATGTATCAGGTACCGGAAGCCGCCCGCATGAGATTGACCTCGTTGGCCTCGCCGCGGAGCATCTCGCACTGCACGACTCCCTTGCCCAGCACCACCAGCCGGTCGCACATGGCCAGCAGCTCAGGCATCTCGGAGCTGATCAGGATAATGGAGATCCCCATGTCCGTCAGCTCCTGCATCAACTTGTAGATCTCGGATTTGGTGCCCACGTCGATACCGCGGGTGGGCTCATCCAGCATCAGGATCTTGATGTTGCTCATGAGCCACTTGGCCAGGATGACCTTCTGCTGGTTGCCGCCGGAGAGGTTGGTGATCTGGGTGTCCAGGGAGGGCGCCTTTACACTGAGCTTTTCAAAATACTCCTGGGCACGCCGGTTCTCCTCACGCTTGTCAACGAACAGGCCTTTCACCAGATCCCGGAGGCAGACCAGGGTCATATTCTCCCGGATGGACATGGTCCAGATAAAGCCGTTCTTTTTCCGATCCTCAGACAGGAAGCCAAGGCCGTGCTGAATCGCCTCGATGGGGCTGTTGATCGTGACTTCCTTTCCCTCCAGATAGAGCTTTCCCGCCTGCCTGGGCAGCGCGCCGAAAATGGCGCTGACCAGCTCAGAGCGCCCCGCGCCCACCAGGCCGGAGAGCCCCAGGATCTCCCCCTTATGCAGGGAGAAGCTGGCGTCCTCGATAATGGACTTGCCGTAGGCAAAGGGGTGCGCTACCCGGAAGTGCTCCACCCGGAGGACCTCCTCGCCGATATTGGCCTTGCGGACAGGGTACATGGCGTCCAGATGGCGGCCGATCATGTCCTCAATGACCTTGGAGCTGTCGTAGCCGGCGGCCTTGGTATATTCGCTGATCTTTTCGCCGTCTCGGAACACCACGGTCCGGTCGCACAGGGCGAAGATCTCATCCAGCTTGTGGGAGATATAGATGCAGGAGATCCCCTTTTCCTTGAGCCCGCGGAGGATCTCCATCAGGCTGTTGGCCTCCTTCTCCGTCAGCACGGAGGTGGGCTCATCCAGGATCAGGATGCTGGGATTGCGGTAGAGGGCCCGGGCGATGGAGACCAGCTGCTGCATGGATGGATTCAGATTGCGCACGGTGACTTTCGTGTCGATATCCACCCCCAGCAGATCCAGGGCCGTACGGGCCTCCCGATGGACCTTTTTCCAGTCGATGAAACCCAGGGCGCTGCGGGGATAGCGGCCCAGGAGAATGTTCTCCCCCACGCTCAGATCCAGCTCCAGGTTCAGCTCCTGGTAGATCATGGCAATCCCGGCATCCTCGGAGTCGGCAGGGCTCTGGAACTTGCAGACCTTGCCGCCCAGCAGCAGCTCTCCCTCATAGGAACCATAGGGGTAGATCCCGCTGAGAATTTTCATCAGCGTGGACTTGCCGGCGCCGTTTTCCCCCACCAGGGCCAGAATCTCATTGGGATACAGCTCCATGTCCACCCCCTTGAGGGCGACCGTGCCGCTGAAGCGCTTGATGATATTTTTGACAGATAGAATGGCGCCGCTCATATTCATTGCCCTCCTGCCGATCCCTTGGCCTCGACAGCGGTTCTTTTCAGCTCCGTGTTCTTGATAGACTGACGCTGAATCAGAGAGCGCTTATACTGGTCGAGGAGCACGGAGAGAATCATGACCACGCCGAACACCACGTTCTGCCAGAACACATCGATACGCATGACCGTCAGGCTGTTGGTCAAGGCCTCCATGAACACCGCGCCCAGAGCAGCGCCCAGCATGGTGCCCGTGCCGCCGGAGATGGAGATACCGCCGATGATCGCGCCGCAGATAACCTTCATTTCAAGGCCCGTGCCGGTGGAGGGTTCCGCGGAACCCAGACGGGAGGAGGTCATCATGCCGGCAAAGGCCACCAGAACACCCATGAGTATGTACACCAGCATTTTGGTGCGCTGGATGTTGATGCCGGAGATCCGGGCCGCCTCCTGGTTACCGCCCAGCGCGTAAACCGAGCGGCCGAAATAGGTGCTGGAAAGGGCAAAGTGGCCGATGATCGCAATTACTACAGCAATCAGAACAATGATGGGAATATCAAAGAACTTGGTCGGCTCCAGATCCGTAAAGCCTTCCGGCAGGGGGTAGATCGGAACGCCCTTGGTCAGAACGGACACCGTGCCGCGCAGGGCATACTGCATACCCAGGGTGACGATCATGGGCGGGATGCCGGTTTTCACGATGAGGAGCCCGTTCACCGTGCCGCAGGCCGCGCCCAGCAGGAGGCCGATCAGGATGCCCACCGGAACCGGCAGGCCCCAGTCTGTGATGGCAAGGCCGCACAGCACAGCGCCCAGTGCAAACGTGGAACCGATGGACAGGTCCAGCCCGCCGGTGATCAGGATCATGGACATACCCACGACGCTGATCATCGTGAAGCCGGATGCACGCAGGATATTCACCACGTTGGACCAGCTCAAAAAGGTGGGGTTTACAATGGTTACAATTGTGACAAATACGACTAGGATCAAAATGATGCCGCTCTCCGGACGGCGCAGGAACCAGTCAAAGAAAATCTTGAACACGTTCCGTTTTGCCCGGGGCTCTTGGCTTTTTGCTGGCATAGCACAACCTCCATATTTTAAACTTGCCGGATCTATTATATCTATAATAAACAAAAAAATTAGAAACTCCCACCACATTTCTATACAATTTTATGCACATCTTTAAAACGATTTTGCTCTATCACCAATTTTGTCAATAGGCGAGAGCAAAATTTTACACATATTCCAGGAATGTGACGGAGGTGCGCCGTCTGGGACAGGAGCTGTCCGGCGCCAATCAGATTGTGGATACCCTTCGCTCTTTTAGCCATGAGTTTAACAACAAGCTCCATGTGATCCTGGGGTACTTGGAGCAGCAGCACCCCAATGAGGCAAAAGATTTTATTATCAACCATGTGGGGGAGGTCCCGGCTAATATTGGGAAAGTTACGAAAGAAATCGAATCCACCGGGATTGCTGCAATTATTATTGGGAAAATGGTGGAGGCAAATAACAGCGGCATCAAATTGGAACTGCAGTCGGACAGCTACTGCACGAATTTGACAGAGGGTGTTCCCTTCGATTGCTATGTGACAGTGCTGGGCAACCTGCTGCAAAATGCGATTGACGAGCTGAAAGAAGGGGAGGGAAGGCCCAAGGAAATTGGGTTAGGACTGTTTATTGATGAAGCGTATACCATTCTGAATATTACGGATACTGGCCGCGGGATGGCGGAGGAAATACGAAGGCATTTATTTGAAAAGGGTGCTTCTACAAAGGGGAGCGGCCGGGGAACCGGCCTGTTCTTGGTGAAAGAGATTGTGGATCAGTACCATGGAACCATTGAGGTAGAAACGGAACCCGGGGAAGGCACTTCGATTACCGTGTCCTTTCGGTACCGTGAAGATCGGGAGGACAGAGCATGTATCGAGTAATTATTGTGGAGGACGATCCGGAGATCGCCCGGGGGACAAAGGAATATGTGGAGAAAAACCCTGATTTCCAGGTTAAGGCGATTTTTTCCAACGGCCAGGAGGCGTTGAATTATATCTGGCTGAATTCTGTCGACTTGATCATTTTAGATCTGTTTATGCCCAGGGTTAATGGCAAAGAGTTTTTGTACAGGCTTCGCAAGGAAAACCTGCAGGTGGAAGTGATCGTGATGACTGCCGCGAACGAAACAGAAAATATCCGGGAGGTGCTGCCCTTTGGGGTGGTGGACTATCTTCTCAAGCCGTTTACACAGGCGCGCTTCAACGAGGCATTGGAGCGCTTTGATCAGCGTTATCAGATCCTCAATTCGATCAGCGGCCTGGATCAGCACCGGATTGATGCCATGTTTTCCAATGCGGATGCCAGTGAGGATGCCCTGCGAAAGACCAGGCTGGAGAAAAAGGGGCTGGAACCTGCGGTGTATCAGGGCTTGCTGGATTTCTTGGAGGCGCATGCCGGACAGGCATTTCCTGCAGAAGTCCTGGCAAAACAGGCGGGGTTGTCCAAAGTAACGCTGCGTTGGTACCTTAATGAAATGATTGAGGCCCATGAGGCAGGAAGCTATGTGGATGTCCACGCAGAAAAAGGACCGGTAATGGTCTATTTCAGGGAGGGGGTGCAGCCGTCCGATGACACTGAAGGAGATTGAATATCTGCTGACAACGGCGCGTTGCGCGTCCATCAGCGAAGCGGCAAAGCAGATGTATGTGGCGCAGCCCAGCCTGACACACGCCATCCAGTCGGTGGAACGCGAGGTGGGATTTCGGATTTTTGAGCGGGGGCGTTCTGGCGTATCCGTTACGGAGCAGGGTGAGGAATTTCTGGCGGACATTCGGACTGTTTATGAGCAGATGACGGCGGTACAAAACAAGTATTGCGTGGAAAATCGGCCTGAACGGAAAGTATTTTCCATCAGCATGCAGTATTTCTCTCCGGCAGGCCATGCATTTGCCCGCTTTTTGCAGGAGCTGGAAGAGCCTTATTACAGCGCCAGACTTCTGGAAGGGAAAATGGCGGATGTTATTGCAGATGTGTCCGCCGAGCGCAGCGAAATTGGATTCCTCCACTTCCCACAGGATAAGGAGCAGGCGGTATTTCGGGAGCTGCGCGGCGAAAAAGTGGAATTTTACGCAATTACTTGCGGGGAACCATGCATTCTGATGCGGGAAGGACATCCCCTTTCCGGGCAAAAGGCAGTGTCCCGTCAGGATTTGATGCGTTGCCCGATTCTGTCCTATAACCACCATATTGAAAATACGGTTGGTTTCTCTGATGAGGATCCGTCGCTCCTCCAGGGGGATCGGAGGATCGTTGTGAACAATGGATTAACGCTATTGCGGCTTTTACAAGAGACGGATGCCTGTGCTGTCAGCGTTTCTACTGAGAGGAACCCTTTTGTGCCTGGATGCGGCATTCTTGCGAAGCCGCTGGAGGGGGCGCAGCCCCTGCGGATTGGGTGGATCAAGAAGTGGGATACCCCGCTGCAACTGCTGACAAAGCGATATTTGCGAATGCTCAGTGACGAGTAGCGATGGGTTTTTCCATAGATTGAATCTATGGATACGCATACCTTTTGAATATTTGCACAAAAAACTAAAGTATGTTATAGTGAGCATTGTAAATTAAAACAACAGCCAACGACCGGGGGAGTGGAAGCGTGAACGAAATTTTGATTGAAGCCACAAATATCAAGAAAGAGTTCTCCGGTGTGGTAGCCATTGAAGGCATTGATTTTGAGCTGTATCGGGGCGAAGTCCACGCTCTGATGGGTGAGAATGGAGCGGGGAAGTCCACGTTATCCAAGATCATTGCCGGAATCTACCAGTCTGACGGCGGGGAGATGAAGGTCAATGGAAAGGTTGAGAATTTTTCCAGTGTGCGGGAAGCGACCGAACATGGCGTATCTATCGTCACACAGGAGTTCAGCCTGGTTCCTGATCTGTCCGTTGCGGAGAATATCTTTTTAACGGATTCCAAGTATTATAAAGGCCGTTTTATCGCGAACAAAAAGGCTATGGCTGCGGAGACACGAAACCTGCTGGGCCTGTTCGGCATGGAAAACAAAATTGACCCTTATGTTAAGGTAGAAGAGCTTTCCGTTGCTCAGATGCAGGTTATAGAAATTTTAAAGGCAGTTTCTACCAATGCCCAAGCCATTATTTTGGATGAGCCGACGGCCTCCCTCTCTGTGCGGGAAATCGAAATCCTGTTTGATATCGTTCGGAGACTGAAAAAGAGCGGGATTGGTTTTATCATCGTATCCCATAAGATCAATGAGATCTACGAGATCTCTGATCGCATCACGGTGTTGCGAGATGGCCATCTGATCTTGAAAGGAGTTCCCACTGCGGAATTGGCACAAGATGAGCTGATCCGGGCAATGGTGGGCCGGGAGGTCAACGACCTCTATGGTGCAGGCTCGGATGTAAAGAAGCTGGATTGGGCCCATGAACCGGTTGCGTTTGAGGCAAAGGACATTACCGATCAGAACGGCTATGTGCGGAATATCTCCTTCCAGGTCCACCGGGGCGAGATCGCCGGTTTTTCCGGGCTGGTAGGTGCCGGGCGGACAGAACTGATGCGGGCCATTTTCAACGCAGACCCCAGAAACGGCGGAACTGTGCTGGTGGACGGCAAGGAGGTCAAGGGCCGCAGCATTCACAGCTCAATTGATGCTGGCATCGGATTTGTCCCGGAAGACCGAAAGGTGGATGGGCTGATTCAGGATCTGAGTGTTTTGAAAAATATCGGCCTTGCTAAATTAGCGGATCGCGGCGGTGCCATTTTGCATACAAAAGAAGCAGAGAGTGACTGCTATGACATGATCCAGCGTATGGAAATCAAAACAGCGAACATAGACCTGCTGGTACGCAGCCTCAGTGGCGGGAATCAGCAGAAAGTGCTGCTCGCGAAATGGATTCTTCTGGCACCAAAGGTGTTGATTATTGATGAGCCGACGCGCGGCGTGGATATTGGTGCAAAGTCTGATATCTATGCGATCCTGCGCAGCTTGGCGGCCCAAGGGATGGCAATTATTATCGTATCTTCCGAGATTCCGGAAGTTCTGGGGGTGTGTGATACCGTCTATGTCATGCACGAGGGACGTGTCACGGCGGTCATGACGGCGTCTGAAGCCACGGAAGAAAAGATCGGATATTATTCTACGATAGGAGATGGGAAATCATGAATTCCGGAAATACTCTACAGAGCGGCGGGCTTGGAAGGCGGATTGGCAGAGAATTTAAGACAGAACTCTCCATGCTGGTTATTTTTGTCGTGTTCTTTGCGGTAATGAGCTTTGCCTCCCCCTATTTCCTCACGACAAACAATATCATGAACGTGATGAGCCAAGTGTCCTCCACCTCCATGCTGGCCATTGGCATGACGATTGTGATTATCACTTCGGGCATTGACTTGTCTGTAGGTTCGATCCTGGGCTTGTCCGGCATGATCGGCGGCATGGTGCTGATGAATACCCAGAATGTGGTATTGGGTGTAGCGGTGATCCTGCTGGTGGGTATGGTGATGGGGCTGGTTAATGGTTTCCTGATTGGCTATCTTGAACTGCCGGCTTTTATTGTCACTTTAGGCATGATGGAAATTGGCCGCAGCCTGGATTATGTAATTTCTGATGCCAATACCGCTTCGAAGTTCCCTGCGATCTATAATTTCCTGGGAACTGGAAGAATCGGCGGTGTATTCCCTGTGTACATTATCTTTATTTTCGGTATGTTTGCCATCTTCATCTGGATTATGGCCAAGACCAAGTTTGGACGGTTCCTGTATGCCATTGGTTCCAATAAGGAGGCTGCCCGGCTGACAGGAATCAATGTCAAGTTCAACGTGATGATGGCCTATGTCATTTCCGGCTTGATGTGCGGCTTCGCGGCATGGATTATGACCAGCCGTTTGATGGCGTGCGACGCTACTTACGGCGACGGCAACGAGATGGATGCCATCGCAGCCGCTGTTATTGGCGGTACTAGTATGAGCGGCGGCAAGGGGACGCTTTGGGGTACGATTATCGGCGTATTCCTGGTGGGATTCCTGCGCAATGCCCTCAACATTCTGGGTGTGAATCCTTACTGGCAAGGCACCGCGATCGGCGCAGTGATCGTGATTGCCGTGCTGGCGGAGAAATTGTCCAAGGTCAAAGTTAAAAAGGGCAAATAACAGCAAATAATAAGGAGGAAAACGAAATGAAGAAAGTATTGGGACTCTTGCTCTGCGCAACGATGCTGCTCGGCCTGATGGCAGGCTGCACCAGCAGCAATGGTGGGAATACCACCAACAACACTTCCGGCAACAACACTACTACAAACAACAGCACTACAACCGATGATGGCGGGGATACCGCTAGTGCCGGCACAGTGGCCTACCTGACCCCGTCTCTGGATGTACCTTTCTGGCGCTATGTCCGCCATGGTATTGAGGATGAGCTGAGTAAGAATGGCCTGGAGTGCGTTACTTACGACTCTAAGGACGATGCAAATACGCAGCTGTCCAATGCCCAGGATGCCATCACCAAGCAGGTGGATGCCATCATCATTTCCCCCACTGACAGTGCTTCCTGCGTCTCCGTCCTGTCTGCTGCGGAACAGGCTGGTGTGCCGGTAGTGATCTGCGATATCGGAACCGACTCCGGTGAGTATGTTTCTTTCATCAGCACAGACAACGAGGCCGGCGCCAAGGCCATCGGCGAGTATGTGGCTTCCCTGCTGGAGCCCGGCACCCAGGTGGCCCAGATCACTCTGAACCAGGCCCGTATCAACGGCGTGCTCCGTAAGGAGGGCTTTGACGCCGGTATTGCCACCAACAATCTGGAGGATGTTGACTTCCGTCAGATGGAGAAGGTGAACCGTTCCGAGGGCGAGACCTATGCTCAGGACCTGATCACTGCTTACCCCGAGCTGGGCGCTATCTTCTGCCACAGCGAGGATCCCACCATGGGTGCTGTCTCCGCTCTGGAGGCCGCTGGCCGGACTGATGTCCTGGTCGTCGGTTTTGACTGCTCCCCCGAGGTGGTTGAGGCCATCCAGGACGGCCGTGTGGCCGGTACCTCTGCCCAGCAGTCCGTGGTGATGGGCCGCTCCGCCGCTCAGGCCGTGGTGGACTACCTGGCCGGCAACGAGGTGGAGAAGGAGATCGTTCTGGACACCCTGCTGGTGACCAAGGACAACATCGACGAGCTGTACGACACTCTGATCGAAGTGGCCCTGACTGAAGAGTAAAACGAAGAGAGGGATACCTATGGCTGCGTATAAAAAGTTCTATGATCTGTCTCAGCCGGTATATGACCACTGCCCCGGTTGGCCCACCTATGAACCCACTGTGGTGCGGTACGAGGCAACCTACGAGAAGGATCGTTTCAATGCGGAACAAATCCGCTTGAACAGCCACACAGGAACTCATACTGACGCGCCGTTTCACTTCTATCCAGAAGGGGAAACGATAGATCAGATGGATGTTTCCCTGTTCCAAGGCGATGCGGTAATCGTAGATCTGCGCGGGATTATACAGGCGAAGCAGGGGATTGAAGTTTCCCACCTGGAGGCATACGCCGACCGTATTCAGCCCGGTTCCATTGTCCTCTTTGCCACCGGCTGGGGCGCAAAGCGCAGCTTTGACCAGGAGTACATGTATGACTGGCCGTATCTGACTGGATCTGCTGCAGATTGGCTGAAAGCCCGGAAGATCAAGGGCGTTGGGATTGATGCTATGAGTATGGGCGGTTGGTATGAGGGGACTGGACGTCCCTGCCACGAGTCGCTGCTTGCTGGTGGCATCTGGATTTTGGAAGAAATCAACATCCCTGACGAGCTGGTAGAAATCGGACAGTGCTATTTGATGGCCTTCCCGATTTGCTTGAAGGGGTTCTCTGGCGCCCCGGTCCGTGCAATAGCAGCTGTCTGATCAAAAAGTTCACCCTCCGCTTTTCGAAAGAAACCGAAAAGCGGAGGGCTTTTTTTGTCAGAATGGAGGTGCCGCGGGGGTTTCACCAAATACCGGCGTATTTCTCATACATTGAAGCGGAACAGGATAATGTCTCCGTCCTTCACTACATACTCTTTACCCTCGGAGCGGATCAGACCTTTCTCTTTGGCAGCGGCCATGGTGCCCACAGCCATCAGGTCATCAAAGGCGATCACCTCTGCCCGGATGAAGCCGCGCTCGAAGTCGGTGTGGATTTTACCGGCCGCCTGAGGGGCCTTGGTGCCCTTTGTGATGGTCCAGGCCCGGCACTCATCCTCTCCACTGGTGAGGAAGGAAATCAGCCCCAGAAGGGTATAGCTGGCCTTAATCAGCCGATCCAGGCCGCTCTCTGCAATGCCCAGGTCCGTCAGGAACATGGCCTTCTCCTCGCCATCCAGCTCCGCAATCTCCGCCTCCAGCTTGGCGCAGACCGGGATAACCTGCGCACCCTCCGCCGCGGCACGTTCCGCTACCTGACGGTAGTACGGCACATTTTCATAGTCGGAAAACCCATCTTCGTCCAGGTTGGCAGCATAAATCACAGGCTTCAGGCTCAATAGATCACTGGTGGCAATGAGGGCGGCATCCTCTTCGCTGCACTGGTAACTCCGGGCGGAGTTGCCGTCGTTCATCCAGCTGCGCAGAGCGGTAAACACCTCCACCTCATGGAGGAATTTCTTGTCTCCCTTGGCAGCCTTGGTGGCCTTGTCGATGCGCCGGTCCACCATCTCCACATCCGCCATGATAAGCTCCAGGTCGATGATGTCGATATCCCGGATGGGGTCCGTGCTGCCCTCCACATGAATAACATTGTCATCATCAAAGCAGCGTACCACGTGGACAATAGCATCTGTCATGCGGATGTTGGAGAGGAATTTATTGCCAAGCCCCTCTCCCTTGGAGGCACCCTTCACCAGTCCGGCGATGTCAACGAACTCAATCACAGCTGGGGTGGTCTTTTTGGGGTGGTACATCTCAGAAAGCTTGTCCAGCCGGCTGTCCGGCACAGCCACGACTCCTACATTGGGATCAATGGTGCAGAAGGGGTAGTTGGCGCTCTCGGCACCGGCGTTGGTAATGGCGTTAAAGAGGGTAGATTTCCCCACGTTAGGAAGGCCGACAATGCCCAATTTCATAGTAAAAACCTCTTTCGTGTGCATTTTGTCAGATAGAGACATTATATCGCTTAAGCGGGAAAAATGCAATAGGGAGGGGAGTCACACCAACTGCACAAAGTGCTGCCCTGGAAAAGGATCCTCAGCATCCCTGCGCCTCCGGCCGGGCCTTGAGTTCCAAGTCTCCGCCGCACCCCAAGGGCACTTCCTCGGCCCTTCGGGCCTCACAGCGCACCATAAACAGCAAGAGAAAAAGAGAAACTACTACCATCTTGTCTTAGCGGCCGCTACACAACAGGCCGGCAGGCGTACTACGGAGAGTGCCAAGGTCCGTAGGTAATCGTTCTACCGACATCGTTTCCAATATAGACCTCTCCACGACCCTGCTCCAAAAATTTGGGGTCCTTAGGGGCGGAGCCCCTAAGCCAGGTTTTGCCTACTTTTGCCTGGCGGCAAAAGTAGGTCGTGCCCGGGGGCACGAAATCTCCCCGCCCCCAATCGGTTAGGCACCCACGTCTATGGCAGGGGGCACGCTTCCTGCTCCTTTTGGCCCCTGTAGTTCTGGCAGGCCGGCGTCTTGACGGTGCGGTTTTTCAACCGGGGATGCACGCAGTGCCCCGCATCCAACGGCATATAGCGCTGGTTTCCGATTCGAACATAGTGCCGCCTAAAATACCGGCAGCTTTCGCAGGTCTTTGCTTCTTCCATAAGGCTCACCTCCAGTTTAATAATACTATATAGTTACTATTAAGTCAATAGATAGTACCTAGTTGCTTTTCAAAAAAAGCAGTCTATAATGGTTACCATATAGTCACTATTTTATGCTATATAGTGCATAGGAGGTCATTTATGGCGGAACCGAAGTATGTGAACCGCACCCGTTTTGTCTCATCGCTGGATAACCAGCTGGTAGAGCCTTTTAATAACTTGTCAAAGCAGACCCGGATTACCAAAACGCGTCTGCTGGATGAGGCCATTGAGGATCTTTTGAAAAAGTACGAAAAAAAGAACGGCTGAACATTCAGCCGTTCTTTTTCTGCTTGTTGGTAGATATTTTTCGAGGCCATGCGCCTGAAGAAAAATACGCTGGCCCAGCCGCCTTGACTTCGGCGGGAAAAGGATTAAAATTCCGCGTTGCCCACGGTCCTCGGATGGGGCAGCACATCCCGGATGTTGCTGACACCGGTGAGGTACATCACCATCCGCTCGAAGCCCAGGCCAAAGCCCGCATGCTTGCAGCCGCCGTAGCGCCGCAGGTCCAGATACCACCAGTAGTCCTTGGGATCCATGCCCAGCTCCCGGATGCGGCTCTCCAGCAGCTCCAGACGCTCCTCACGCTGGCTGCCGCCGATGATCTCGCCGATGCCCGGCACCAGGCAGTCGCAGGCGGCCACGGTCTTGCCGTCGTCGTTGAGGCGCATATAGAAGGCCTTGATCTCCTTGGGGTAGTCGGTGACGAACACGGGCTTCTGGAATACCTGCTCGGTAAGATAGCGCTCGTGCTCGGTCTGCAGGTCGCAGCCCCAGTCCACCTTGTAGTCAAAGTGGTCGTTGTTCTTCTTGAGGATCTCCACCGCCTCGGTGTAGGTCACCCGGCCGAAGTCGGAGGAGGCCACGTGCTCCAGGCGCTCCTTGAGGCCCTTGTCCACAAAGGAGTTGAAGAAGTCGATCTCGTTGGGGCACTTCTCCATGACGGTCTTGATGATATACTTGATCATGGCCTCGGCCACGTCCATGTCGCCCTTCAGATCGCAGAAGGCCATCTCCGGCTCGATCATCCAGAACTCGGCGGCGTGGCGCTGGGTGTT
>CAJFQQ010000017.1 GCA_904419145.1 uncultured Oscillospiraceae bacterium
GATTTGGATGAGGAAAACCAGTGTATCCAGATTCGGGAGGGACTGGTCGTATACCATTCGGTAGAACAGGACAAGCAGGTTATGGAGAAAAGCGGTTTGAAAAACAAATTCCGGCGGCGCAGTATCCCGATTACAGATGACGATCTCTGGGAGAGGCTGCTGCAAGCCCCCCGGACCGTAACAATGGGGAAGAGGACCATTCTCACAGAAGAGATCTTTCACAGCCCGGAGGGGAAGCCCTATCAGCCCAACAACTGGGAGAACCGTGTGTTCCGCCGTTTTATGCGGGAACTGCGTACCACCCATCCGGAGATTCCCGCACTGTCCCCACACGAGCTGCGCCACACGAGAGCCACCCTCTGGATTGCCCAGGGGATGGATCCCTACATGGCCGCAAGGCTCCTGGGCCACAGCGACTTGAAAATGCTGACGAAGATCTATGACCACACCAGCACTGAGACGCTGCGCAATGCCCTGCTGGCTGCGAAAGACACATCTGAGAAAAAGAAGGAAACCGCCCGGTAAAGGCGGTTTCCTTCTTCCTCTATTATAAACAGTGAAAGGCGCATTTTTGAAAAATTGTCGTATTTTTGTCGTAATCCTTGGTTTTGCCGAAGGGCCTTTGCAAAGCAAAAAGTCCTTAAAGCCTTACGGCTCTAAGGACTTTCGTTGGTGGAGACTGCTGGACTCGAACCAGTGACCTCCTGCGTGTGAAGCAGGCGCTCTAACCAGCTGAGCTAAGCCTCCATCTTTTCATTGGACAAGCGTTTTATGGTGCGGGTAACAGGACTTGAACCTGCACGGTCGCCCACCAGAACCTAAATCTGGCGTGTCTGCCAATTCCACCATACCCGCCTATATAGGTCTGTCTCACTTGCGACGGGTATTAGTATACCACAGAAGTTTCTCTTGAACAAGAGGGAATTTCCGAATATAATAGAAAAAAATAAACCCTGATTTTTGTAGGAGATGACAAGATTGAAGCGAACCCCCCGCATTGCCGCCATCCATGACCTGTCCGGCTTTGGCCGATGCTCTTTGACCATTGTCATGCCGGTGCTGTCCGCTATGGGCCTCCAGTGCTGTCCCCTGCCCACCGCCTACCTCTCCACCCACACCGGCGGCTTTACCGGCAACACCTTTCTGGACATGACGGAGGACCTCGGAAAAGCCATGACCCACTGGGAGAGCCTGGGCCTCACCTTTGAAGCGGTCTACACCGGCTTTATGGGCAACGAGCGGCAGATGGCCTTGGCCGCGGATTTTATCCGCGCGATCCGGACGCCCGGCACCATCACTGTGGTGGACCCGGTCATGGGAGACCATGGAAAGCTCTACCGTACCTATACCCCCGCCATGTGCCGGGCCATGAAGGGCCTGGCGGAGACGGCGGATGTCATTGTCCCCAACGCCACCGAGGCCGCCCTCCTGCTGGATGTGCCCTATGAGAGCCTCTCCCCTACCAGGGACGGCTTCCGCCGCACGGTGGAGGCGCTGAGCAGCCAAGGCCGTCGCTCTGTGGTCCTCACCGGCGTCAGCCTCAGCGAGGGGCAGACCGGCGCAGCCTGCTTTGACCGGAAAGCCGGAGACACTTCGTTTGTCCAGGTACCCTTCGTCTCCCGCTCCTTCCACGGCACCGGCGATCTCTTTGCCAGCGTCCTCACCGGCGCTCTGGTCCAAGGGGCACCCCTCCGCGATGCGGCGGAACAGGCTGCGGAATTTGTCCGCCGCTGCGCCGCCCACACCGCCCCCCAGGATCTGCCGCCCCGGGAGGGCATCGACTTTGAGCCGCTGCTGGGCCTGCTTACCCCCATGAAAGGAGATACCCCTTGAAAAACTTCTTCTCACGCTACAAAAAGCTCCACATCTGGCTTCTGGTGTTGCTGTTCCTCCTGGCCCTGTTCCTGATCTTCCGAACCGACCGGAACCTGATGAACTGGCTGGTCACCGAGGTGACCCAGCCCATGAAGGACGCGGTGGCCTCGGTGTGCTATCTGGTGTCCTTCCCGGTGATTGAGATTCTGTACATCCTGGCCGGGGCCTGGGTGGTCCTTCATATCGTCGTATCCGCTGTGAAGATCCACCGCTCCAAAGGGCATCGCCGCTCTGCGGCCTACCGCAGCTTTCTGATCCTCCTGTGTGTGGTGCTGACGGTGGCAGACTGGTTCTGTCTGGTGTGGGGCATCAACTACTACGCCGACGGCTTCCAGGAGAAGAGCGGCCTCTACGCCCAGGAAGTGGAGGTCTCGGAACTGTATCGGGTGACCGCCTACTTCACGGAGCAGGTCAACGCCGCCTCTCAGGCCATTCCCCGGGATAAGAACGGCCTCTTTGCTGTCAGCCGGGAGGAGATCTTTGCCGCCAGTACCAGCATCTACGAGAATCTCTGCGATGAGTTCCCTTTTCTGGAGCGCCAGGACCGGGTGCCAAAACCCATGATCTTCTCCAAGCTCCTCAGTGCCATGGGGTTCACCGGGTTCTATGCCGGGTTTACCGGGGAGTCGGTGCTGAATGTGGACAGCCCCGCCGCCTATCTCCCCTGCACCATCGCCCATGAGCTGGCCCACCAGCGGGGCATCGCCTCGGAGCAGGAGTGCAACTTCATCGCCATCCTGGCCAGCACCCAGAGCGGCAACCCCGTCTACGCCTACTCCGGCACCGGATATGTCCACTTGAGCAACGCCCTGTACCGGGCGGACCGCGAGGCGTGGCAGGAGCTGCGCAGCCAGCTGGATGAGGGCGTATTGGCGGACATCCAGAACAACAGCGCCTACTGGGACCAGTGGGAGTCCCCCATCGACACGGTCAGCAACGCCATTTACGACACCATGCTCAAGAGCTACGGCCAGAGCGACGGCATCCAGAGCTACGGCACTGTGGTGGACCTGCTGGTTGCCTACTACTGATACTGCGGAGGAACTCCCATGCTGAACACCATTTTTCTCGACCTGGACGACACCCTCCTGGACTTCCACCGGGCGGAGGCCGCCGCCCTCTCCAAGACCCTGGAGCAGCTGGGAATCCCGCCCACAGCGGAGACTGTGGCGCGGTACAGCGCCATCAACGCCCAGCAGTGGCGGCTGCTGGAGGAGGGGAAATTCACCCGGGATGAGATCCTCACCCGCCGCTTTGATATTCTCTTTCACGAGCTTGGAGTGACGCGCTCCAGTGCCCTGGCCCGGCAGACCTACGAACACTTTCTCGGCATCGGCCACTACTTTATCCCCGGGGCGGAGGAGCTTCTCAACACCCTGGCACCCCGGTACGCCCTCTATCTGGTGTCCAACGGCACTGCCGCCGTCCAGGCCGGGCGGATCGCCAGCGCCGGCATCGCCCCCTATTTCAAAAACATCTTCATCTCCGAGGAGATGGGCCTCCACAAGCCCCAGCGGGAATTTTTCGACGCCTGCTTCGCAGCCATCCCCGGTTTTCACCGGGAGGAGGCCCTCATCATCGGGGACAGCCTCACCTCGGATATCCGGGGCGGCAACAACGCGGGCATCCGCACCTGCTGGTTCAACCCCCAGGGAAAGCCCCGGATGGAGGGCGTCCACGTGGACTACGAGGTCTCCGCCCTCTCCCAGATCCCGCCCCTCCTGGCGCAGGCGGCATCGGATTTTACGGCAGAATAAAAAGCAGGAGCCACACCGGACTGCGGTGCGGCTCCTGCTTTTTCGTTTTTCTGTTACAGTCCCAGCCCCGGGATGTTCAGCCCCTTGGTGAGGCCCTCCATGCCCTTGTTCATGGCGTCCTCCGCCTGGCGCAGGGCCTCGTTGACGGCGGAGATCACCATGTCCTGGACCATCTCCGCATCGTCCGGGTTCAGCGCCTCCGGGCTGATGGTCAGCTCCACCAGCTCCTTTTTGCCGCTGACCACCGCCTTCACGGTGCCGCCCCCCACGGAGGCGGTGAACTGGCTGTTCTCCACTTCCTCCTGGGCCTTGGCCATCTCCTGCTGCATCTTCATGATCTTCTGCTGCATCTGGGCCTGCTGGCGCATCATATTGCCGCCGCCAAAGCCGCTCATGCCCTTGGGGAATCCACCCTTTGCCATATCCAAATCCTCACTTTACCTTAAAATTATCAAACTGGCTGCCAAAGCCGATCAAATCGTCCAATTTATCCCTGGCCGGCGCCGCTGCGCCCCCCTGGGGCTGCTCCTTGGGCAGCTCCCCCACCTGGAACACCACGGTGATGGGCTGTCCCGTGGCGGCGGAAGTCACCTCCTGGAGCACAGACTGCACCTTCACATTGTGGAGCTGGGTCTTGGTGAAGTCGCTGTCGCAGATCACCGTCAGCCGGTCCCCCTCCAGCGTCCCCCAGGCGTTGTCCAGGAAGGCCCGGTACATGGCGGGGAGGCGGCCCTTGTAGTCGTTGATGAGGGAGGCCCACAGATTTCCGTCCCCGCCGGAAGCGCCGCTGGAGACCGGAGACACGTGGGCGTCGGGCTCCTCCGGCAGCACCCGCTCCGGATGCTCCGGGGGCTCCTCCCAGGGGATATCGTCCTCCACCGGCGGAGGGGCCGCCGCCGCTTTCTTCTCCGGCGCGGGAGCCGCAGGCGCCGGGGCCTGCGCGGAAACGCCTGCCGGCCGCACGGCCGGGGCAGAAACCGGCCCTCTCCCCTCCTCCAGCCGGGCGATCCGGGCGGCCAGGGCCGTCAGATCCCCGGAGAGGGTGTCGTCGCACAGCCGCAGCAGGCACAGCTCCGCATCCGTGCGGCGGTTGGCGCTGGCGCCCAGGGCCGCAGTGGTGGCCTGGAGCAATGAGGTCACATGGATCAGCCGCTGGGCATTACACAGGGCGGCAAGGCTGTCCATAGTGGCGGTGTCATATCCGCCGGAGAGCAGAGCCTCGCCCCCCTCCCGGGCGGTCATGCGGATCAGCAGGTCCCGGGCCAGGGTGCTCAGCTCCCCCAGCACCGCCCCCACGTCCTTGCCGCCGCTGTAGAGCTGGTGCAGCAGCAAAATAGCGCCCTGGGCGTCCCGGTTCAAAATCAGCTCCATGAGCTTGGCGGTCTGGAGATTCCCCGCCAGGCCCAGCACCTCCAGCACCTGCTCGGCGCCGATGTCCCCCTCCACAGCGGCGCACTGGTCCAGCAGGCTCAACGCGTCCCGCAGGGCCCCGTCAGCCAGACGGGCGATGAGATCCGCCCCCTCCCGGGTAAGCGGGATCTGCTCCTGCCCGGCCACATAGAGCAGCCGCTCGGCAATGTCCTTGGGCAGGATGCGCTTGAAGGCATACCGCTGGCACCGGGAGAGGATGGTGGCGGGCACCTTCTGCAGCTCCGTGGTGGCCAGGATGAAGATCAGGTGGGCCGGGGGCTCCTCCAGGATCTTCAGCAGTGCGTTGAAGGCGGCGGTGGAGAGCATATGGACCTCGTCCACGATATAGACCCGGTATTTCACGTGGGCCGGGGAGTAGATGGCCTCGTCCCGCAGGGCGCGGACCTGATCCACGCCGTTGTTGGAGGCCGCGTCCAGCTCCAGCACATCCAGGAGGCTGCCGCTGTCGATGCCCAGGCACGACGGGCACTGGTTGCAGGGGTCCCCGTTCACCGGGTGCTCGCAGTTCACCGCCTTGGCCAGGATCTTGGCGCAGGTGGTCTTGCCGGTGCCCCGGGTGCCGGTAAAGAGGTAGGCGTGGCTGAGCCGGCCCTCCGCCACCTGGCGCTGGAGGGTCTCGGTGATGTGCTTCTGACCGATGACCTCGGAAAAGGTTTTCGGACGCCATTTGCGGTACAGCGCCTGGTACATGTGCATCTCTCCTCTATAAAAAGAAAGGGCATGTCCGCACATGCCCATCCCACTCCGATCAAGAGGAGAACACTCCGCAGGCATCCCCTCCGGACCGGCACCCTCGCGGCACATGGTGTTCCGCTTAATGCTGCTCGGTTCCCCGCCTGACATGGTTCACGGGCATCCATTGCGCGAGACCGGTCCCTCAACGGGAATACCTGCGGAGTGCTCTCCTCAAAAGCAAGAGATAGTATACCATAATTACAAAAAAAATACAACAAGGAATTTATGCTCTGGCCACGACGCCATACCGTTTAGTATCCCAGGTCCTCGTCAATCAGAATAATATGGTATTCCGCGCCCGCTGGCCGTTCCAGCAGGATAGACAGATTTCGACAAATTTTTTCCGGGCTTTTGCAGTGATAGCACCGGTCGCCCCGGACTGCACATGGCGTTTTCCTGTTCAGCCGCTTTGCGTTCAGCGGGGATGCGACATTTTTTACCCTGTCCAGCGCAGCGGGCAGGTCCGGTGCCAACTTGTTCCGCCCAATGATGAGATAGACCTCCCGGGGGCCAAAGGAGATGGCGGACACCCGATTCCCGGTATAATCCATATTCACGATCTCCCCCTGAAGGGATATCCCATTCACCGAAGCAATATAGATATCCGCCCGGGACGCCGCCTGTCTCGTCTCCATGGCGGTCATATTTTCAGGCGGCTCCTCATGCCAATATACCGTGTTGTGCTTCGAGAGCTTCTCAAACAGCCCCAGTTCCCGGACTGTGACAGAGCCGCCGATCCCCACGGTTCTCCCGCCGATCTGGTTCTCTATCCATTCTGCTGCCGCACAGCGGTCGGGGAAGGTTTCCACAGTGTACCCCTTCCCACGCAGATTTTCCTCCAGCAGCTTCCAATCGTCCATTTCTTTCCTCCTTAGATCCGCGGACCCCCAGTCAACGAAGGCCATTGTACCGTTTCCATCATACAAGATCTGTCTGTTCTTTGCAAGGCCGTTCCCCCAGAGCGGGGCATCGCATGGGGGCGGCCGCGGGCTTCGGAAAACGGTGCTTCTCCCCACTCTTGACAACCAAAATATATCTGCTATAATAGTTGATGATTATGATGCATTCAGGAGATTGACCGTACTTATGGACACCACTGACAGCGATACAGACCCGGCCCGCGCCGTCTGTTGGAATATTTGTTTTTAAAAGGCATGACCTGCGCCCGTTGGGTGCGCAGGCCATGCCTTGTGCTGTCTGTTGGGCCGCAATATATGAGAGTGAGGTTTTTATTTTGGGAGATTCCATAGGCTTCTTATTACTGATCCAATTTATTATGCTGGCGCTGAACGCTATTTTTGCTAGTGCTGAGATCGCCGTTCTATCTTTTAACGAGACGAAACTGGAAAAAATGGCAGAGCAGGGAAACAAGAAGGCCGCCCGCCTGCGCCGGCTCACAAGCCAGCCGGAAAAATTTCTCTCTACCATCCAGATTGCTATTACATTGTCCGGATTTCTAGGAAGTGCCTTCGCCTCAGAAAACTTCTCCGACTCCCTGGCAGATTGGCTGACCAGCTTGGGCCTCCCCCTTTCCCGGTCTGCTCTGGACAGTATCTCCGTGGTGATTATCACACTAATTCTCTCCTATATCACCCTGATTTTCGGTGAACTGGTGCCCAAGCGGGTCGCCATGAAAAAATCCGAACAGGTCTCTCTGGCCATTTCCGGACTGGTCAGCGGAATATCCACCCTTTTCAAGCCCGTCGTGTGGCTGCTCTCCATCTCCACCAATGCGGTCCTTCGTCTGCTGGGCATTGACCCCAACGAGGAAGAGGACCAGGTCAGCGAAGAAGAGATCCGCATGATGGTGGATGCTGGCAGCGAAAAGGGAGCTATTGACCATGAGGAGCGGGCTTTCATCCAAAACGTCTTTGAATTTGATGACCTGACCGCCGGTGAGATTGCCACCCACCGCACCGATGTGACCCTTCTTTGGATGGAGGACAGCGACGAGGAGTGGGCCAGCACAATTCACGACAGCCACTACACCTTCTATCCCATCTGTGAGGAATCGCCGGATAACATTGTCGGCGTCCTCAACAGCAAGATCTACTTTCGTATGGAGGAGCGGGGCCGCCAGTCCGTTATGGCCCGCGCAGTCAAGCCGGCCTACTTTGTACCGGAGACCATCAAGGCCGATGTACTGTTTCGCAACATGAAGAAAACCGGCAACCGGATGGCTGTGGTGCTGGATGAGTACGGCGGCATGAGCGGCATTGTTACGCTCAACGACCTGATTGAAGAACTCGTCGGCGAATTGGATAGCGAGGCAGCCCGACTTGCTGCAGACGAGCCCCGGATCGACCAATTGGAAGATGGCACCCTGGCCATCAGCGGCAACGTTGCTCTGCGCGATATTGAGGACGCTTTGGATATCTCTATGGACAGCGAAGACAGCGATACATTTACTGGATATGTATTTGAGCAGATCGGTATGATCCCCGAGGATGGGGAGCAAAATATTGATCTCGATCTGCCGGATTTCCACATCCATGTCAGCCGCATCGAGGATCACCAGGTGGTTCAGGCCACGGTTCAAAAAAAGCAAAAAGAAGAAGAGGAGCCTTCCAAATAAGGAAGGCCCCTTTTTTCACCAATTATATCAGTCCCAATCTCAGGAGTGCAAAGGTCCATAAAAAGATTGTCAGGCAGGAGAACATCCCTGTAAACACCACCATTGATGCCGCCAAATCCGCATCCGCCCCCATCTGCTGGGCCATGGAGAAGGAGGAGACGGAGGTGGGTGCGGCAAACGTGATGGCCATAGCCCCCAGCTCCACCCCGCGGAATCCCAGTGCCGCCCCCACAGACAGCGCCGCCAAAGGCAGAAATACCAGCTTTGCCAGCACCCCCACCAGGATCGCCCTCCGGTCGGCGCTCACCCTCTCCATATGGAAAGATGCCCCCAGAGCAATGAGCGCTACTGGCGTAGCGGCAGAAGCCAGGCTGTCCATGGGGCTGTAGAGCAGTGTAGGGATCTGCAGGCCAATCAGGTTGCAGATCAGTCCGCAAAGGCAGCCGATAATAAGGGGATTGGTAGCAATTTCCTTCAATATGCGCAGCAAGGGCATCTTTCCACCCTGGAACATTTCCAGGGCCAGAACCGCCAGCACATTATATACAGGCACCGTAATTGCCACGACAATCGCCATTGTCCCGGTCTGTTCCGCGCCAAACAGGGTTTCTGCAATCGCCATCCCCACCAGGGCAATGTTCCCCCGGAACATCCCCTGGAGCAGAGCGGCGCGTTTGCCGCTCTCCCGCACCGTCCGAATTGATACCAGTGTCAGTATGCAGAAGCTCAGTAGCACCAGCCCCTCATTCCACAACAGGAACGGGATATTGACTACCTCTTCCAGATCCGCTTGAAACGCACTGCGAAACAGTTGCAGCGGCAAAAGGACTTTAAATACCAGCGCATTGATCTGCTTAAGGGCGTCATCCGTGAAAAAACGGATGCCCTTGAGGAAATAGCCCAGGAGCATCATGAAAAACATGGGCGCCACTGCATTTAACGATACGATCAAACTTTCCATACCATGTCCAGTCCCCTCTCCGATCTCTCTATCGTTATACCAGATTCTCCGCTAATAGGCAAGCATTTGATATCGCTGTTAAGGAAAAGGGCCGCCGGCAGCTGCCGGCGGCCCTTTTGAACGTATGGCCTATAATCAATAATTTTCCGCCTTGATCTCGAAATAAGCCTGGGGATGCTCACAAACCGGGCACACCTCAGGGGCCTTCTTCCCCACAACAATATGCCCGCAGTTGCGGCACTTCCAGATCCGGTCGCCATCCCGCGAGAAGACAATGCCCTCCTCAATGTTGCCCAGCATCTTGCGGTAGCGCTCCTCATGCTCCTTCTCAATGGCACCAACCATCTCAAAAAGGGCGGCAATCTTGGCAAAGCCCTCCTCCCGGGCGGTCTTGGCAAAGCCAGCGTACATGTCGGTCCACTCATAGTTCTCGCCGGCGGCGGCATCCTTCAGATTGTCCACCGTGCCGGGCACAGCGCCATCGTGGAGCAGCTTGAACCAGATCTTGGCGTGCTCCTTCTCATTAGCCGCAGTCTCCTGGAAAATAGCGGCAATCTGCTCATAGCCGTCCTTCTTGGCCTTGGAGGCATAGTACTGGTACTTGGTATGGGCCTGGCTCTCGCCGGCAAATGCGGCCATCAAATTAGCCTCTGTTTTGCTGCCTTTCAGTTCCATAATCAATCTCCTTTTTGTGAGTCACTTGTTGGTTGATTTCACCCGGTTCCCTGCCTCTTATTGTACCGCCCATGGCTATGACTGTCAAGGATCGGCAAAAAATTCTGTCCGTCTGGGCCTGTACTTGCTTTCCGGCATAAATAAGAAAGGAGCCCCGGCAGCACCGGGGCTCCTTCTTCCGTTTTTACCAGAGATTTCCGTTCTCGTCAAACTGCATGTATTCCGGCTCCCCAATCACTTTCATCTTGGGATGGGCATTGGCCTCATCAATCAGGGCCTCCGAAATCAGGATTTCCGTCAGCTCCATGGTGTTCTTAATCCGAATCACCCGTGGATGCTTTTCGTCCATCCCGTTGGCAGTTTTCAGCGCCACGCTGATGCAGTCCTTATCGCTCTGCATCACCATGGGGATTTTTGCAGCCTTCAGCTCGGTGCAGGTGATGGCATTGGGATAGCTCAGCGGGAAATTCGCCCGCTCGACCAAGCGCTTGGTTGTGGCGTCAAACACGCCGACACCCAGGGCATTCCCGTGGGTCTCATCGGAGAGATCCAAAACAACCCGCTTTTCCGCCTCAATGCCGCCATGGGCATACGGCGTCAGGAAAGCACCTGTGACATGGGGATCAGAACCATCACCGCTGTAGTTTTTCCCGATCCGATCCACAATCAGCACATCAACTTTCTTGATGTACAGCTCCATCATCAGCTCTTTTGCCCGCAGAAGCAGCTTCGGCTCTTCCTCCGGGATCTCCTCGCGATGCAGTGCATGGAGATAAGCTGTACCACCATAGGCATTCTCCAAAACAGCAAGGCCATACAGGATCTTCGCATTTTTGAGAATGACATTCCCAAATAGCGGAACCAGATGGGCCATATGCTTAAAGCCGGCCTTGTGGCAAACCTCAGCACCATGCTGTTTCCCCATGCCAATGGTCATCATTTTCATCAGGCCGCTCTCATAAGGCCCGGAGAATGCAGTATGGGGCTTGACACGGCCCACCAGAATGACGCCATCGGCCTCTGAGGCATACTTGTCGATAAAGACCGTGTGGCCCTCCTCCGTCTGGCCGATGGGAACCACTTCCATGGAGGACTTGATGGGACATCCAATACTCTCCTCTGTGATTCCAAAGCCATTGACCACTTCCAGCTGCCCCTCTGCGGTAGAACCGCCGTGGCTGCCCATTGCCGGGAAGATAAAGGGCTTTGCCCCCTTCTCCTTGCAGTAGTCCACCAGTGTCTTCAGGATGGTGAAGATATTGTGGACACCCCGGCTTCCGCAGGGAATTGCGATGGTCATTCCCGGCTGAACCAGCTTGTCAAAATCCGGCTGCCGGATCTGCTGCAAAATCACTTCCGGAACATCTTTTTGTTCAATGGTGGGATTCTCAAATGTCTGTTCACACCGCACCATGCGGGGAATGTAGACATCTTGAACCAGTTGCGTGTACACGTCCATAGGGATGTACCCTCCAGTCTATAAAACTCGCGCCATGTGAGTGAGCGCCCCAAAAAAGTTGATGCCAACCCGCCTGTCAGCCGCCCAGATATGCCTTTTGAATCTGAGGATTGCTCTCCAGATTTTCGCTGGTGTCCTCAACAATGATCTCGCCGTTCTGGAAAACGTAGCCGCGGCTGGCGGTCTTCAAAGCGATGCGGGCATTCTGCTCCACAAAGAGGATGGTCTTGCCCTCCTGATAGTTGATCTCCTTGATTGCCTCAAAGATCTCATGGATAATAATCGGCGCCAGGCCCAGAGAAGGTTCATCCAGAAGAATCATCCGGGGATTGCTGATCAAGGAACGGGCAATTGCCAGCATCTGCTGCTCGCCGCCGCTGAGGGTGCCGCCCAGCTGGTTCTTTCTTTCCTCCAGGCGTGGGAAAAGCTTATAGATCCGCTTTACCTCATCCTCAAGGCCGGCCCGGCTTTTCCGGCAGTATGTACCCATCAGGAGATTCTCCTTAACGGTCAGCTTGGAGAAAATATGGCGTCCTTCAATTACTTGGGAAAGTCCCATGGCAGCGATCTTGTCGCCGCCCATTTTGGCGATGTTCTTTCCATCGAAATAGATCTCGCCCCGAACGCCGGACGCGGGGGTTAAGCCGGAAATCGTCTGCAGGGTAGTGGTCTTGCCTGCCCCATTGGCCCCAATCATGGTGACCATCTCTCCCTCTTCCACGGACATATCAATGCCCTTGACCACATGAATATTTCCGTAATAGTAGTGGAGAGCCTTTACCTCCAATAAAGCCGCCATTTACTCACCTCCCAAATATGCAGCGATCACGTCAGGATTGTTCTGGATCTCAGAGGGGGTGCCCTCTGCAAGTTTGCTGCCGTAGTTGAGAACGAAAATAAAGTCGGCAACACCCATCACCAGCTTCATGTCGTGCTCAATCATCAGGACTGTGACGTCCCGGTCGATGATCTTGCGCAGCAGCGCGTCCAGTTCATCCTTCTCCGTGGGGTTCATACCGGCGGCAGGCTCGTCCAGCAAAATCAGTTTCGGATCGCTGGCCAAGCCGCGGACAATCTCCAAACGGCGCTGATCGCCGTAAGACAGGGAGCCGGCCGGGTCATTGCACCGGGAGCGCAGATTCACGAAATCCAAAAGGTTCATGGCGCGATCCACCGCATCACGCTCCTCCTTGCGCTCGGCCGGCGTTTTGAAAATGTTGTCAAACAGATTGCTCTTCAGCCGGGTGTGCATACCAACCAGGACATTTTCCAGAACCGACATGTTGCGGAACAGGTTAATGACCTGATAGGTCCGGGCCAGCCCAGCCTGGTTGATCTGATAGCCCTTTTTGCCGGTGATGTCCTTTCCATCAAAAACCACCTTGCCAGCGTTGGGCACATAGACGCCGCTGATGGCGTTGAGCAGGGTCGTCTTTCCCGCGCCGTTGGGGCCGATCAGGCTGGTGACCTTGCCCTTGGGGATGTTGACGGTAACATCGTTCACCGCAATCAGGCTGCCGAATTTAATCGTCAAATGTTCAATGGACATCAGCATTTTTCTGGGCCCTCCTTGATTTTGTGTTGTCAACAAGCTGCTTGACCTTGCCGAAAATGCCGCCGGGCAGGGCGATGATGACCAACAGCATCAGCGCACCGTAAATGAACATTTGATACTCTTCCAAGGCACGAAGCCCTTCGTTCAGCAGCGTCACAGTAATCACGCCGATGATGGGGCCCCAGAGGTTACCCATGCCGCCGAAGAGCAGCATGGTCATAAACATGACCGACTGCCGGTACATAAACGTTTCCGGGCTGATAAACTGCACCATATGGGCATACATACCGCCGGCAAAGCCGCAGTACAGAGCGCTGAATGCGAAGCCAATCACCTTGTAAAGCGTCACGTTAATGCCCATGCCGTCAGCAGCTGCGGAGTTCTCGCGAATTGCAATCAACGCACGGCCAGTCCGGGATTTCACCAGGTTGGTCTTGAGCAGCAGGAAGATGACAACCACTACCAAGCCAAAGTAGTAGAAGCTCATATTGCTGTCAAACTCAAAGCCAAAGAGGTTTACAGGATCCGTAAAGAAGCCCAGGAAGTTCCCGGTGATCTGGCCCGGGGACTGCGCCACCAACTGGTATACGATTTCGCCGAAGGCAATGGTAGCCAGGGCCAGGAAGTGGTTGCGCAGGCGGGAGGCCGGATACGCGATCACAATGCCGATCAGGGAAGCCGCCACCGCGCTGATAATCATGGAGAAGATGACGGGGATACCAACATACTCGTGGAGCATAACCGAGCCGTAAGCGCCGATGGCGTAGTAGGCAGCATGCCCCAGAGAGATCTGGCCGGAATAACCAAACACGATATCCAGGCCGGAGACCGCCACCACATAGACCAGCATGAAGTTCAGGATCAAAATGCCGTAACTGAAGTTCACACCTGTCAGGATAAGGGGCGCAACAATCGCAATCAGTACGACCACGATTTGCGGAATACCGATTTTTTGAATTAAATTCTGACGCATATTATCCTCCCTCACTCTGTCAGCGACTTTTCGTTGAAGATACCGGTCGGCTTCACGTAAAGGAAGATCAGCAACAGGCCATAGGCGACCAGGTCTTTATAGGTGGAAGAGACATAAGAGGAAACAAAAGTCTCGATCAGGCCCAGCAAAACGCCGCCCAGCAGGGCGCCGTACATGTTGCCGAAGCCGCCCATCACCGCGCCGGCGAAGCCTTTGCGGCCGGTGGTGGAACCCAGGGTGGTATATACGCCATAGACGGGGCCGATCAGCATGCCGCCGAAACCGGCAATGGCTGCGGAAATGCCCCAGGTCAGGGCGGTGGTCATAGAAGGATTCACTCCGCACGCCTTTGCCGCCAGGGGATCCATGGCAGCAGCACGCATGGCCGTGCCGTATTTCGTGTATTTCGTGAAAATATGCAGCGCGATCATAATGATGAAGGAAACCACGATGCAGAAAGCCGCCTCTGGCTGAATATTCACACCGAAAAGATTGATTCTGGGGATACCAAAAACAGAGGGGAAGTACTGGGTCTTCGTCCCCCAGGCGATCATCGCGCCGTTTTGCAGGATATAGGAAATGGCGATGGTCGCCAGCACGATATAAATGGCGTTTGCGTTGCCGCCCAGCAGCCGGCGGATAACACCGCGCTCGATCAGCATGCCAAGCATGACTTCAATCGCAATCACCAGCACGAAGGAGACGATGAACGGGAGCCCCATCACTCCGTAGAAAGTATAACCCAAGAACGCACCAATGGTCAAGATGTCGCCTTGGCTAAAGTTCATGAGGCCTGATGCGCGATAGATCAGGCTGTAGCCCAAGGCAATCAGGCCGTAAATACAGCCGAGAACCAGGCCTAAAAGCAAAACTTGCGTAAACACAGTACCTTTTCTCCTTAATTTTCCACAGAATTCGTTTGCTCACAACACGTGGGGCGTCGGTGAAAAGTAGGGGATACTAAGAAGTGCTCAGGTAGTTTAACTAAGATAGTTTAGTTAAACTACCTGAGCGAAAGGGTCAACGAAAAATCTTAGCTGTTCTTCAGAGCGTCGTAGCCGCCGTCAGCAAGCCAGCTGTCGATGTCGACATACTTGCCATCCAGGACAACGAAGCCGGCAGTGGCGTTGTGCACGCCCTCGCGGTCGCCCTGGGTGAAGTCCAGCGTACCGATCAGACCGTCCATATCGCTGATGGTGCCCAGAGCCTCCATCACGGCCTCAGTCTCGTTGGTGCCGGCAATGGTGCAGGCCTCAGCCAGCGCCATCATGGCGTCATAGCCGCGGTAAGCGCAGTCGTGGGTGGGCATCTTGCCGAACTCAGCCTGGTAGTCGATCAGGAACTGCTTGATCTGCTCGTCCTCGCAGTCATCCGGAGTGGAGTAGGTCACGTAGGGGTAAATGAAAGCCACGTTGTCGGAAGAAGCGCCGGACAGCTCGATATCAGCGGAGGTGAAGGGCTCTTTGCACATCGCCAGGCCGAGGAAGCCCTGGGAGCGCAGCTGACGCATGAAGGAACCCTGGATGGAGCTGTGGGAGCACAGCAGCACCGCGTCGGGATTGGTGTTCAGGATCTTGGCGATCTGGCCGGAGAAGTCGCTGTCGCCCTCAACATAGGTCTCAGCGGTGGAGATGGTGCCGCCCAGCTCCTCGTACTTCTCAGCAAACACCTCGTAAGCGGTGTTGTTGGCGTCATCCTGGCCGTGCAGGACGCCGACGCTGTTCACGCCCATATCGATCAGCTTCTCAGCCAGGATCGGCATGGTGGTACCGTTGTTGACGCAGGCGCGCCAGACATACTCCCAGCCCTGCTCCATCCAGGTGCTGCTCAGGCCGGTGCCGAAGGTCAGGATCTTGTTCTCATTGAGGTACTCACCGGTGGCCAGCATGTTACTGCTGATCAGGTCGCCCATCATGAAATCGATGCCGTCCACTTCCACCAGGCGCTGGCAGGCCTTGACAGCCTCTTCAGGAACGCCCTGGGAGTCGTAAGTAATCATTTCCAGCATCTGGCCGTTCAGGCCGCCGTTGGCATTGATCTGGTTGATAGCCAGCTGCTGGCCGTTGACCTGGTTCTCGCCGATTTCAGCGTTGGTGCCGGTCAAGGGCTGGAAGGTACCAATCAGCAGAGGATCGCCGGTGGTCTCGCCGCCGGTCTCACCAGTGGAAGTATTGCCATTGTTTGTTGTATTGCCACTGCTCGTGTTGTTAGTTGTCCCACAAGCTACCAGGGAAAAGCAAATCGCGAAAACCATAAAAATAGACAAAAACTTTTTCATTGTTCCTCCTTGTTTTCTCTGCATACGCTGTATTTGCAACCGGCGCCTTTCCTTTCTGCTCTGACGTTCCCTCCTTTCAAGGCAACCGGAACTGCTCAAATCAAATGCCGCGGGATTTCTGAGTGTTGGCAAATCACATGCCTTCCTAAAACCTGACAATCGGCCGGTTTTAACCGCCTATTGTATACAACATGTCTTTATTTTTATTTCAAATCTGCACAATATCTCTATCAATAAATATCTAGCAGTCGAAAAATCGGGAAAAACCGAGGTACTAACTTTTTCCTTGTGTACATCAGTGTATCATTGTTGCACTACGAAATGCAACCCTTAAAAATACACAAAAATTCTCAGAATAGATAAGCATAGTGACGAAGAATTTCGGTTCTTCTTTGGTTTTCATCGTGAATTTCACCGAAAATTCGACGGAAATTTTTACTTGACAGCCATACGCGAAGTGTATTCAAACTGAGTACCACATACAAGATATTTTGCATGCAAAAAACATCTGGAATCGTTTACGTGCCGCCTGACATGGAGAAATCGGTACAAATCCCAAGTAAACAGATTTTGCCTGTCCTGTTGCCGCTTTTTCGATCAGCAGAAAAAGGGCCGCAGAGCTCCGGAACCACCTCCGGAGCCCTGCAGCCCTCCCTGTTCTGGCATGCAAATGGGTTTTTCTAAAATTCGTTTGACAAGCCCCCGCCGCGTCTCCCCGCCACCTGATCGACGAAATAGGACGCAAGCCCAGTATATCGAGCCGGGTCCATTAACTTATCCAACGCATCTTTCGAGAGTATTGCGGCGATCTTGGCATCCTCCAACAGCAGCTCCCGGAAGCTGCGGTGCTCGCTGATGGCGCGCTGGGCGACCTCATAGACCATCTCGTGGGCCTCCAGACGGCCGTATGCCCCGCTGAGGTGCATCATCACGGTCTCGGCAAAGACCAGGCCGTCCAGCAGATCCAGGTTGCGCTGGATGGCATCCTGGTGGACCTCCATATGTTCCACCAGATCCAGGGCGGTATCCAGGGCGGCGTCCGTGATGCAGAACGCCCGGGCCAGCACCTCGCTCTCCATCCCCAGCGTGCGCACGTCCCGCTCATTGGTGGCCTCCATGGCACTCAGGATTTCCGCCATGCAGCTGCGGATCTGGCGGCCGTAGGTGGCCAGACGCGCGGGGACAAAGGGGTTGCGCTTGTGGGGCATGGTGCTGCTGCCCACCTTGCCGGGGCGGAAGCCCTCCGCCAGCTCATTGACCTCGGAGCGCTGCTCGTTGTAGATCTCATTGCCGACGCGGCCCAGGGAGGCGGTCAGGATGGAGAGGGTGCCCACCAGCTCCGCCAGACGGTCCCGGCTGGCAAACCAGTGCATGGAGGCGATCCCCAGGCCCAGCTCCTCCATCATGCGCCGCTGGATCTCCAGGCCGTGCTCCTCCAGGGAGGCCAGGGTCCCCACGGCGCCGAAAAACTGCCCCACGAAGATCCGATCCTTCCCCTGTTCCAGCCGCTCCAGGCAGCGGTCCATCTCATCCACCCAGGAGGCAATCTTGAAACCCAGGGTGATGGGCAGCGCCTGCTGGTCGTTGGTCCGCCCCATCATCACCAGATCCCGGTATTGCCGGGCCTTGGCGGCCGCGAGGTCCCGGAAGCGCCGGGCCTTGTCCTGCACCACCTCGTAGGCCTGCTTGAGCTGCACCATGGTGGAGGTGTCTGTAATGTCCTGGGTGGTGGTCCCGTAGTGGATATATTCCCCATAGGGAGGCTCGCAGATGCTGCTGTAGACCCGGATCAGGCAGACCAGCGGGTGGCCGGTCTTTTCCAGCTGGGCGAAATAGGCGCTCTCGTCGATCAGCGCCACATCGCATTTCCGCACGATCTCGTCGCAGGCGGCCTGCGGGATCACGCCCACCGCCGCCTGCGCTCTGGCCAGCGCCGCCTCCGTGCGCATCTGCTGGCGGATGGTGTTCTCCCCGCCGAAGATGTTCTGTCCCACGTCTACACTGGGAAATTTCCCGCAGGCCAGACCGATCCCCTCAAAACGTGCCATATACTCCATCATCCTTTCTCAAAAATCGCGGCAAAGGGAAGCCATTGCTTTGAACGCAATCGCTCCCCTTGCAGCGTATTAGACAGGCTCCTCGCACATCAGGCTGTAGGTCAGGGCGCAGAACGCCATGACGCCGTTGCACAGGGCATCCTCCTGGAAGTCGAACTCCTTGGTGTGGAACTGCCCGGCGCAGGGGGCCAGGGTAGAGAAGAACAGCCCTTTCCCGCCGTGGCTGTGGACACGGTTCACCATATAGGCATAGTCCTCACTGGCGCCGGCATTCTGACCCGGCGGCGTAGGCCGCAGCCCCAGCTTCTCCCGGCAGACCTTCTCGCAGTAACGGATCATGTCCGGATCACTCTGGAGGGACTCCGTGGCGCCCATCAGCTTGATCTCACAGCCGCAGCCGTGCATATCGGCCGCCGCCTGGGCGATCCGGCGGGCGTAGTCCTCCATATACTGGTTGACCGCTGTGGTGGCGCCGCGGACCTCCACCTCCATCTTGGCCCGGTCACAGATCACGTTGCGCCCGGAGCCGGCGTGGAGGGTCCCCACGTTGATACGGGTATCTCCCTCGCTGCTGCGGGGGATGGCCTGGAGGTTCAGCACCGCCGTGGCCGCCGAGAGCATGGCGTTGTTGCCCTTCTCCGGAATGGCGCCGGCGTGGACCGCCCGCCCGGTAAAATAGATGTCCATTTTGGTGCTGGCCAGCGTGGACCCATAGGTCAGGCCGATTTGGTAATCGCCTCCGGCGCTGTCGCCCATGTGGTTTCCGATGACATAGTCCACATCATCCAGATGGCCGTGCTCCACAATGGACTTGGCGCCCCGCACGCCCTCCTCCGCGGGCTGGAAGATCAGCTTCACTTTGCCGCGCAGCTGCTCCCGGCAGTTCATCAGGATTTCGGCCACACCGAGGCCGATAGACACATGCCCGTCGTGGCCGCAGGCGTGCATCACCCCGTCGTTGACCGAGCAGAAGCCCTCGTAGGCCGGGAGGTGCTCCATCCCCTTGTCCTCAAAGACGCCCAGCGCGTCAATGTCGAAGCGCATGGCGATGGTAGGGCCCTCTCCGCAGTCCAGGATCCCGATGACCCCGGTGAAGCCGCCCCGGGCGCGCTCGGCATAGGGCTGGACCGCACCCTGCTGCAGGGCGCGCTGGTACTCCGCCTCCAGCTGCTCCTCCGGCGGGAGCCCCATCCGGGCCTCTGCCAAGCAGACGTCCGGGCCGGTGAGCACCTGGTAGCCCAATTCGGTCAGGCGCTTGGCGATGAGGGAGGAGGTGCGGATCTCGCACCAGCCCGCCTCCGCATAGGTGTGCAGGTCCCGGCGGACGGCCCGGAGCTGCTCCCGCATGGCCGTCGCCTGCTCTTTAATTGTCTCATAAATCGTATTCATCTTCTCCACCTTGTTCCATCTAAATCTAAAGTATACCGTGTTTTGGGATCGGATCGGTTGGTCAGACCGGGAAAATCGTCATTGTCCAGCCCACAGCCGTGATACAGACAATAATGGCCGGCAGCCAGCTCATCTTCAGCAGATCCTTCTGGTTGTAGCCGCCCACAGACATCATCAGGGGGACAGTGGGGGTAGCCAGGGGGGACATGTAAGCGGTCAGGGAGCCGGTGATCGTCAGAATCAGGGGGCCCACGGGGTTATATCCCAACGCCACACAGGTCATGATGGTGATAGGCTGAATGGACTGCATCACGGAGTGGTTCACCATCACCTGGGTGAGGACGAAGGGGATCATAAAGAATACAAAGCCCACCAGATATCCGCTGGGGTTCTCACCCAGCATGCTGGCGATGCCGTTGCCGATCAGCTCGCCGGCGCCGGTGCCTACCAGGGCCTGGCCCATGGTAAGTCCTCCTACATATAAGAATACCACAGGCAGGTTCATGTTGGCAACCGCCTCGCGCTCACTGAGGACGCCGGCAAGCACGGTGAGGAGGGCGCCGCCCATGCAGACCTGCCAGCTCTCCAGAGGCAGGTAATCAATAAAGATCAGGCACAGCACCACCACCAGGAAGATGGAGTAGCCCAGAACCTCCCGGACGGGATCCAGGGGCTTCTGCTCCTTGGCGGATCTCCCTTGAGCGTCGGAAACGATCTCCCCCTTGTCCGGTGCGAACTTGGGCGCCAGGAAGATCGCGTACAGCACCAGGCAGACCATCATGGGGAGCTTTGCGATCATCTGGGAGAACATGGTAAACTCATATCCAGTGGAGCCATAGGTCTCCAGCAGGGTATTATAAGTAATGTAGCTGGCCGCGCCGCTGCCGATGGGCAGCAGTGCCACGCAGGAAATGGCAATGATGCCGATGGAGAACATCGCTTTTGAGGGGCTGATGCCCAGCTTCCGGCAGTAATCGGCCACCAGGGGATAGCAGATACTGAAGATCAGGACCGCGCTGGGCACCACCTGGGCTACCAGCAGCGTAACCAGCACATAGCCGACCATGCCCTTGGTAAAGGAGCCGCCGGACACCTTATACACCAGATTGGAAATCTTGTGGACCATCTGGGTTCGGTTGAGTCCAGCCGCCACAACGAACATGCTCGCCATGATGACGGCGCTGGAGTTGGAGAAGTTTGCCAGAGCCTGACTGGGGTCGATGCATCCCGTAACAATCAGCAGGAACATGGCCATCAGGGAGGTCATTGCCATTGGCAGCTTGTTAATCAGGTAGCTGGCAATGGCCAATACAAAGATGACCAGGCAAATGGTGGTTTGAGTTGTCAATTCCATACGCACACTCTCCTTTTCTTCACACATAATCTCAACGTATCAATTACAGATGGCAGGTCTTGATTTTGACCTGCCGTTTGTAATATAATGCAGTATTATAATGTATGGAAAAGAATTTTGCTTACGTCATTTCTCGGGGCGGCATCAAGAATTTGTATGGCACAAGCCGGGCAAATTCCCCTTAATTCGATATTCCTCACAAAATTTTGTTCCTGATTTTTACAGATCAGAAAAATCCTTTGCCCTGCCGTCCGGGGCATATTTTTTATTTTCCGACTGTCATCCGTTTTGAATATCCCACCATCAAAAAAAGAGCACACCGCTGTTTCCGCTCAGCAAGCAAGGAGGGACGAACTTGACCATACAGCAAGTACAGTATATCCTGGAGGTATCGCAGACCGGCTCCATCTCCCGGGCGGCCAGCAATCTTTTCCTGGCGCAGTCCAACCTCAGCAGCGCCATCCGCTCCCTGGAACAAGAGCTGGGGTTTCCCATTTTCACCCGCAGCAACCGGGGGATTCAGCCCACAGAACAGGGCCTTCTGGTCCTGGAGCAGGCGGGCTACATGTGGGAGTGCTACCAAAAAATGCGCCAGGCGTCAGCCATCCAAACCACTGCCCATATCCGGATTGGCGGGGCTCCCTATACGCCGGTATGTGAGGCGTATAACCGGCTGTGTGAGGCGTACCAGGACTATGAGCGGCTGGATTTCTCTTATGTAATACTTCCCATAGAGGAAATGATCGAAAAGCTCTATCTCTCTCTCCTGGATCTTGGTCTTTTCATGGTATCTCCAGATGCTCGGGAAGCGTTTTAAAAGCGGATCGCCTCCAAAAATCTAGTGGTCCATCCCATCGCCAAGGTCCCCATCGTCCTGCGCATTGGGCCCAAGCATCCGCTCTACCACAAGGCGGAGATCAAGCTCAGCGATTTTGCGAACTATACGTTTGTGGACTATGAGGGGCAGGCGTTTTCCAATTACATCAAGCTCCAGTCGTCCCTGCATCTGAACCCGGATGCCAGCCGGATCGCCATTGTGCCGGACCGCCTGAGCAAATCCCAGGTGGTGGCGGAGAGCACCATGTACTCCATCGGCTGCAAGCTGCCGCCCCATTTGAATCACCGCTATGCTTTCCGCAATATTCCCCTGGATGATCTGCACTACGATCTTCTCTATATTGTCCGGGAAAAGCAGCAGATGACCCAGGAGATGCACCGGTATCTGGAGCTGGTGAACCGGGAGCTGGAAAATCTGTAGCAGAGGCCGGGGAAGCGCAAAACAGATATGGATCTACAAAAAGGAAGCCGCCGCAGGCCAATGGCCGCGGCAGCTTCCTCTTTTTCTAACGGGCCTACGGGATCATCGTAAATACCTCTTGAAACCTCCCATTGGATTGAACTTCCACTTCTCCATCCAGGTTGAGCACCGGACGGATGCCAACCGAGTCATTATTAGAATAGGTATAGCTCAGCGCCCCGTAAGGGCTGGCAACCCGGTTCAGGAAGTCATAGCCCATGTTGGCAGTGCGCAGCCAGTACCACCAGCCGTACTTGGGATCATAAATCTGAGGTGCATCATATCTGGCTGTCGGCCTGTCCGGATTAATTGCCCGCCCATATTTGGACAGAAGCTCCTCCGTCATGGTAGTGCGATAGACTGAATAGTCGTAGGCCAGGGGAAACATAACGCCCTCCGCGCAGCCGTGCTCATCCCCCTTTCCCAGTTCTGTGCGGCTGGGAAGAAAGGCCAAGGCGGAGACCGTGACGATCTCGCCGGCATCCCGCTCAGTACGGCTGAGGTACGGTACGTCTACCCTCAGCAGCGCTTCCCGGAAGATATCGGAAAATTGGGCGAGAAACCCGGGCCTGCTGGCATAGGGCACCTCCCCGTAACGGGTGAATTCCTCGGTCGGGGGCTGGTCAAAGGCATGGGTGGGCGCATACCAGACGTCGGCGGTACTGTTGAGCCACTGGTGGACATTGCTGCAGGCGTAATCGTTATTGCCGTAGCGGTACGCCTGCTTCCATGGTCCTTCCTTTCCCCGTCCCGGCTCCGCCGCATCCAGGCACCCCAGTTCCACAATCCTTTGAGCGTACAGGGTAGTGCCCTGATATCCCGGATGATCCTGCGCCGCCACCAGGAAGGGAATCGGTGAGCGGGTGTCACGGACCACCGCGCCGATGGGCAGTTCACGCAGTTTCATCGTTTGCACTCCTCTCTATGGCAGAAGGGGCCCTCCGGTGGGATGTTGTGCTCTGCCAGCATCACATCAATATGGGCATGGTGGCGGACGCAGTACTGGCAGAACCCGTGATTGGGACAGGTCCGCGTGGGGCAGGGACAGGTGGGGCACATACGCATATCATCGGGTATGATGGTATAGCTCTCCTCCATCCCCGGCTTCTCCGGAATCAATCCGTGTTCAATCTGCATAGCGTTTCTCCTTCTTATGGGGAAGGTGCTGCCGCGTCCCTGCGGCAGCACCCCTGCTGTTATGGACAGGTATTACTTCGCCTCAGCGGCCCACTTGGCCTCTGCCTTCTTTACGAAATCGCCATTCTTCAAGGTGGCAAACACGACCAAAGCCACCACTTCCACTACCGTCATCACGATATAGGCAATGCTGTAGCTTCCAAGCCGGGTAGCCAGCTGTACAATAACCAGGGTGCCCAGAGAGCCGGGGATCTGGTGAATCGGGTAGATCACTCCATAGGCCCGCTTGAAGTTGGCGGTCCCCCAGTATTCAATCACCAGGGATGTCAGGAAGTTGGCCGCGCCGCCAATGACGCCGCCGCCGCAGATCAGGCCAATGATCAGGCAGGGCATGCTGTTGAGTCCGTTGGCCAGGGCGCTGAATCCACAGGCCAGGATGCAGGTGACCATTACGCCCATCATACCGACGCGGGCGCCCTTTTTCCCATCCAGGATACCAAAGAGATAGCTGGCCACACAAGCGCACAGGGCGGTAAAAATCATCAGGTTTGCCGCAGTGTTGATCTCCAGGCCCATGGACTGCATCCGCAGAACGTTGGTGCCCATGAAGCCGCCGCCAAACAGGGCACAGCATCCAATGCACAGAGCGATGATATAGGTTTCCTTCGTTTTCAGCATCCGCCCTGTCGTCCAAGGACTCTTGGCTGCCAAAGCGTTGTTCTCCGCAGTTATCCGCCGCACATCCTCGCTGGTGAGCGCGTCGTCATTGTCGGGCTTGCACCCGGCTTCCTCCGGGGTGTCACGCACCACAAAGAGCAGGAAGATCAGGCCAATCAGCCCCACAAGCCCACACAGGTATAGGCAGTAGTTCATCCCCCAGGTAGCGCTGATCCAGTTCATGATTTTGGATGTTGTGCCGGCGCCCAGTGGGACACCAATGGTGACAATCCCCATGACGACGCCCTTCTTCCGGGGAAACCAGGTGGAGACGAAGATGGGATTCAGGGTATAGGCCCATACCACCTGGCCCATGACGGCCACCATCTCCAGAATGGCAAACAGGATGATATTATGAACCAGATTGATACAGAAGCAGCTGGCTGTGACCACTACACCCCAGATAATCGACAGCATGCGCGGGGAATACTTGGAGGCCAGGCGTCCGGTAATAAAGCAGGCGGCGATGCCAATAAACTGGGCTACCGATACCAAGCTCAGCAGTGTGGTGGTATCCCAGCCATAGGTCGTCTCATAGTATGAAAGGCAGTTTTGCCAGCCGGTGTTCATGCTGGTGTTCAAGAAAAAAATGAAGAACATGTAGATACACACGGCCCAGCCTTTGACGCCGAAGTTTGCCTTTGTCAAGTTCAAGCTCTTGTTCTGTGACATAATTTCTCCTCCTTTATCTGACCACTGCGTTTACGGCTGCTGTGCCGCCTCAATACGGAAATACCCTCCAAACAGCTCTGTGAAATCCACCAGGGCCGCCTCTTCTGATTGGAATATCACTTTCCCGCCAGCCCGCTCTATAGCTTTCAGTGGCGCTTCCAGGCCCTGGGGCGCTTCCAGCGTTATATAGAAAATTCCATTTCCGCCATTCTTTTTCAAGTAGGCGGCCAGCACGTCCCCTCCGTCCTCCGGGTCCGGCGGTGCAACGAGCTCCAGGCGCAAATTCAAGCTCTCACATACCGCATGCCTGCCGCCATGAACATCCGGGCCGCTGAGCACCCAAGGGCCAATGCCATAACGCTCCTCCAGCAGCGCCCGCACCGGTGCAATTTCCCTCACGCCAAAGGCAATGCCGGTCAGCTTGGAAAGCAGCGGCTTTGGAACCTTCTCGCGATTTGGAAATATCAGCGGAGGCTCCCCCTCCGGCAGATGATAGTCCGGCGGGCGATACTGTACCTCCAGGTCAGTACCAAGGGATCCCTTATGGTGAACAAACGCGCAGTCCTCTGCCCGATCCACCTTGCACACCGAGGCCAGCGGATTACCGGCCGCCGCCATTCTCCCCAAGGTTTCTGTGAAGGGCAGGCTGCTGTGAACAGCAATGTGCTGGGGGCCCGGGCCATGGCTGTCCAGATACTGGCGGAACAGGCTCTGGTTCTCCATGGGCTGGATCAGCTCCAGCTGAATGCCATTGTCCCAGGTAACCGCGCCCATACGAATGCCATAGCTCCCTACATATTCTCCTTCCAAGTAGTAATCCTCAATGGGCATCGCCCCTTCATTAAATCCATCGTCCCCGTCTACATGCCCAAACTTCACATTAAGGAAGGGACCAACCCCTAGTTCTTCTGTAAAAAGTGCAATGGCCCGGTCCAGATCCCCCACTGTATAGCTCATCTGCGGAATCTGGTCGATCACTTGGCACATCCGTTTTTCAACTCCTTTCTCGTACTCCTGTAGCGGCTTCACTGTGATCCATTATAATAAAAAGATCCGGGACCGTCTCTGTGCAGCCACACAAAAGCCTCCTCTGCCACGGCCCCGGAATTGTGCAGCAGCCCATTTCCTTTCCGCCCCGCCTTCGCTATGATAAATCCATCTGAAAGAAAGGATGGTTGATACGCATGCGTGTACCCCCGCTGACCGAGGCTGAAAAAAATCGGTGGTATTCCAAATTCTTTTATGAACGGTATGAGCCGGCGCCGGAGGCCCTGGCTGAGATTGGAGACAACGGCCCCATGGGGCTGGAAAACGCGGTGTCTGTTGCAGACCGCCTGACCGTCGTCAGGGACGGCTACTTCAACCGGGAGCGCGGATGGCAGGTCATGCCGGATGGCACCACCTTCGTGGCCGGGTTTATTTTTATGAAGGATGTGACCCCCGACATGTTCCAGTGGTGGTTCTCCTGGATGCCTGTGGACGGCCTGCGCGGCCGGCTGTGGGATCCGGAGGAGCATTTGAACCTGGTGGTAGATCCGGAATCCATCAAACGGATGTGCAACCCCGCTCTGAGTGTAAAAGAGCGCATCTACGGCAACCTGCTCTATGCTGTGGAGGACAACGGCACCGGCTATGAATCGGACCGCTATTCCTGGAAAAAGCTGAACTTCCGCAACCCTGTGGACTTTGGATTTACGCAGGAACAGCTGGACGCCATTGAAGCCAAGGGCGGTCGGGTCATTACCGCCATGAGCGGCCCCAAGGATGGCGACTATGCCAGCACCTTCATCCACTATGCCCGCCCGGCAGAAGGGGGCTGCGAAGTACGCAGCCGCTTCTTTGTGGGTTATAAAATGGACCACGGGCAGCTGATCAAAACCATGGCCGATGATATGCCTCAGAAGGCCTTGGAGCAGATTGGCACAGGCCTTACCATGCACTGTCTCAAGGAGTATACCAATCTCGGTCATATTCTGCCGGAACTGTATGCCAAAGAAGGGCACAAGGTCGACACCATTGAGGAATATAACACGCTATACGCCAGGGATTTCAGCGATTTTACCTGAATCCATTAACCACAAAGAGCCCTCCCCGGTTCGGGAGGGCCCTTGCTTTTTTGACGTAAGTGGAATAAAATAAGCAAAACAGGGCAGGAAGAGGTGCGGCAATTTATGCAGATCTCCATTTTACTTCAGCAGCTCCCCACCAGTGTTTTGCACTCCGTCCACCTGGCACAGCCGGAGGTGGACATTTTTGCTGTACTGGTGCTGCAATCGGATCAGCAGAATTTTCTGCCGGACTGCCTATATGTTGGAAAAGCATCCGACCTGCCGGCCCTCCTTCCAGAAAATATCAATCTGCTGCTCCAAGGCAGGCAGCCAGACGCCTTTTCCGGCTGCGGCAGGAATATCGGCACGCTGTCTCCATCGGCAGATCTGCTCAAAGTCCTCAACACACTGCAGGAAACGCTTCTATATAAACGCCGCGTCATCCAGCAGGTTTATCAAATGACCTCTTCCCTTCTTAACTACCAGGGGATTCAGGACTTGATTCTGCAGGCATCTGACCTTTTGGGCAACCCTATTTTCCTGGTAGATCAGGAATACCGGTATGTGGCATGGGACGGACGCCTTCAGGAAAATGACAACAGCATTTATGCCCAGCGGATCCGGGAAGAACAGGCCTCCGGTGCCATCAACCCAGAGGGCGTCCAGTACTTGCAGCACGCCAAGCTGTCTCCGCCTGCGCCTTCTACACGCCCCCAGTTCTGCTACAACGCCTTCTTAGACCGAACTATGCTGGTTTGTCCCATTCTGGTCGGCAATGTAAAGGCAGCTACCTTGTCACTGATTGAATACCGCCGGCCCCTGCGGGACGTGGATCAGGACTGCCTGGAGGCGCTTGGAACCATCATCTCCCAGGAGATGAAAAAAAACATCAATTATTTCCAAACAACAGATTACACCGCCTATACCCTGCTGGGTGAACTTCTGGACAACCCTGTTCCCGACATCAAATCAATCCTTCGAAGGCTAAAGCGCGCCGGGATCCGGGATTTTTCGCTGTTTCAGATCGCGGTTTTATACGCCCCCGGCCAAAAGCTCACCAATATCGACTTTGAAATCATCGGCAACCAACTGCGAAGTATCGTCTATCCCTGTATTCGGATGGTTTACCAGCATCAATATGTCCTGCTGTTCTGCGGCCGCCGCCAGGATCTCCCCAATCGCCATATCCTGGAGAGCCTGCGGAAGACAGCAGAGGAACACCGGCTTGTGGTTGGGCTCAGCAATCCCTTCCGTCAGCTGGAACAGACAAAGCATTTTTACCAGCAGGCCCTGCGCGCGATCCGTCTTGGCCTGCATGTCCCGATTATGTACTCCCGGCAGCCTCTCTACCGCTATCAGGACTATACGCTGGTGGAAATGCTGGAGCTGTGTCGGGAGAGGGAAAATCTGATGGATTTCTGTTCGCCCATGCTGCTGAAGCTGCTGGACTATGACCGTGAAAATCAGACCGATTTGATGAACACCTTATATGAGTATCTGGACTGTTCCCAGAATACCCAGCTGGCCGCCGAACGGCTGTTCATCCACAAAAACACGTTGCTATACCGCTTGAACAAGATCCGCAGCATTATTGACAATGATCTGACTTACAGCTGGGATCTCCTGCTGCTGTCTCTTTCTTTTCGGATCTTGATTCTTTTGGATGTCTACCGTCCTAACCGTGCCAAACTGGCATGGGAAAAATTGGAGCAGGAGCAGACCTCTCTGGGGGAGTCTTGAGCCTCCCCACCGTCTCCCGTCATCAGCTGCTGCAGGCTGTTTCCGAGCAGGCTCCCTGTTTTCCCGAAATTCAGCTTCTGCCAAGGCCGTCCCCTTAACAGCCCCCGTTTTTCTATCCACCCCTTGGCGGCAAAATCCGACAACAAATTGAATTATTCAACAAATAATATACAATGTGCAATCAATCCTTGCAGGATGATCTTTGGTCATTTGTCTAAAAAAGAGGTAGGCTTCTATCAACAATAGAAGCCCACCTCTTTAATTGTCCTACAATGCCGGAGCAGTTCAGTTGGCCTCTGCCGGTGAAAGGAGAATCTCAGGCATCAGCTCCTGGTCAATCACAGTCAGCATCTCCTCCAGCTTTTCGCATTCAGCTGGGGTAAACCGCTTCTGGATCCGCTCCATCACTGTGTGCACATAGTCGTTGCTGATATTGTAGTAGTGCATGTACTTCTGTGTAGGGCGCAGGTGATATTCCCGCTTATCGTGCTCCGACTTGATTTTTTCAATATACCCTTTGCGGATCAGGCTGTTGATCTTGTAGGCTGCATTGGGGGAGGAGATTCGCATAAACGTGGCGAACTCATTGATGGTCGGCGACCCCAGAGCCAGGATCGTCTCCATGGCAAAGGTCTCCACGGTGGTCAGGCTGGCTTCCCGGTTCTGGAAGCGGGAAAAGACCTCCTGATAAAAATGCAGTTTGAACTTGGTGTACACTGCTTCAAATCGCTGCTCCAGCATGGATTTCCGCGTCGCTCCTTTCCCTGGGCCGCACCGTTTTGCCGGGACGGCCGGAAGTAAGGCGTCAAACATCTTTTGCCAGGGCGAAGGTCAGCTCCGCCGTCACGGCCTGCTGACCGTTGACGACCGCCTCGGCCTCCGCCACAGCCACGCTCCCCTTCTGCCGGGTGATGGTACAGGTCAGCTCCAGCACGTCGCCGGGGGTCACCTGGCGGCGGAAGCGGGCGTTTTTGATGGCGCCCAGGAAGCCGATCTTTCCCTTGTGCTCCGGCATGGACAGGACCGCCACAGCGCCCACCTGGGCCAGGGCCTCGATGATGAGGACGCCGGGCATCACATGGTACTGGGGAAAGTGGCCCTGGAAAAAGGGCTCGTTGGCGCTGACGCACTTGATCCCCTTGGCCCACTTGCCCTCCTCGCCGTCCACGATCCGGTCCACCAGGGCAAAGGGATAGCGGTGGGGCAGGATGGCGGCAATCTGATTGGAGTTATACTGCATCATGGCTCAGCCCTCCCATTTCTTCAGCAGTACGCAGGCGTTGTGACCGCCAAATCCCAGGGAGTTGGACAGGGCATACGCCACCTGGGCCTCCCGGCCCTGGTTGGGGACATAGTCCAGGTCGCAGGCCGGGTCCGGCTCCTGATAGTGGATGGTGGCCGGCAGATAGCCGTCCCGCAGGGTGAGGGCCGTAAAAATGGCCTCCACCGCGCCGGCGGCCCCCAGCATATGTCCGGTCATGGACTTGGTGGAGCTCACCGCCAGCTTGTAGGCATGGTCGCCGAATACAGCCTTGATGGCCGCCGTTTCGCCGCTGTCGTTAAGGGGGGTGGAGGTGCCGTGGGCATTGATATAGCCCACCTGCTCCGGCGCTACACCGCCGTCGGAGAGGGCCTGGGCCATGGCGCGGGCGCCGCCCTCCCCGCCGGGGGCGGGGGCGGTCATGTGGTAGGCGTCGCAGGTGGCGCCGTAGCCCACCACCTCGGCATAGATCTTGGCCCCCCGGGCTAAGGCGTGCTCATACTCCTCCAGGATGAGAATGCCGGCGCCCTCCCCCAGAACAAAGCCACTGCGCTTGGCGTCAAAGGGAATGGAGGCCCGGTTGGGGTCGTCCCCCACGTGGAGGGCCCGCATGGAGGTAAAGCCACCGATGGAGAGCGGCGTGACGGCGGCCTCGGCGCCGCCGCAGAGCATCACCTCGGCGTAGCCGTCCCGGATATAGCGGAAGGCGTCGCCCACGGCGTTGGTGCCGCCGGCGCAGGCCGTCACCGGGCAGGTGCACATCCCCTTGAGCCCAAAGGCAATGGCGATGAGGCCGGCTGCCATGTTGGCGATGGCCATGGGGATGTAGTAGGGGGAGGCCCGGTCATAGCCCTTCTGGGCACAGCGCAGGCCCTCCCGCTCGGTCACACCGATGCCCCCGATACCGCTGGAGACGATGACGCCGCAGCGGCTGCAGTCCAGCTGCTCCAGATCCAGGGCGCTGTCCGCCATAGCCTCCTGGGCGGAGGCCATGGCCAGCTGGGCGTAGCGGCTCATGTGACGCCAGTCCCGGCCCTCCAGGGCCACGGCGGGATCAAAGTCCTTGACCTCGGCGGCCAGATGGACCTTCTGGGCGCTGCTGTCGTACTGCGTAATGGGGCCGATGCCGCACACACCGTCCCGGACGGCCTGCCACGTCTCAGCCACGCTGTGGCCCAGGGGATTGACCGTGCCCATGCCGGTGATGACGACTCTCCGTCGTTCCATAGTATCGTATACCTCCTGTCAATCGGATCAAAAATCAAAATACATGTGTGGGAATTCCCGCGGCGCGCCGCAGCGGAAGGCATGTATGTTTGGCAGGACATGCGCCTGCCAAACATACCCTGACCCAGCCGCCTTGGGCGGCGTCACCAGTCCGCAGACTGGTGGTGGGGGATTCCCAAGGGGGAGCCCGCTCCCCCTTGGAATGGCGTTACATCGCCATGCCGCCGTCCACCTGCAGCACCTGTCCGGTGATATAGGCGGCGTCATCGGAAGCCAGGAAGGCAACTGCCTTGGCCACATCCTCCGGCGTGCCGGGACGGCCGGCGGGGATGGTGCCCAGCATGGCCGCGCGGGCGGCCTCGGGCATGGCGGCGGTCATATCGGTCTCAATGTAGCCCGGCGCCACGGCGTTCACCGTGATGCCCCGGCTCCCCAGCTCCTTGGCGAGGGACTTGGTCATGCCGATGAGGCCGGCCTTGCTGGCGCAGTAGTTGGCCTGTCCGGGATTGCCCCGCAGGGCCACTACGCTGCTCAGGTTGATGATCCGGCCCCGGCGGGCCTTCATCATGGGGCGCATAACGGCCTTGGCACAGAGGAAGGCCCCCTTCAGGTTGGTGTCGATCACCGCGTCGAAGTCCTCCTCCTTCATGGCCATGGCCAGGCCGTCCCGGGTGATGCCGGCGTTATTCACCAGAATGTCCAGCCCGCCCAGCTCCTTGACGGCGGTATCCACCAGGGTCTTGACGGCCCCGGCGTCGGTGACGCTGCCCTGGACGGCCCGGGCCTCCACCCCCAGTTCCCGGAGGGCGGAGAGGGTCTCCTCCGCTGCGCCGGTGTTCCCGGCATAAGAAAATACGATCTTGGCGCCCTGCCGCCCCAGCTCCAGGCAGATGGCCCGGCCGATCCCCCTGCTGCCTCCGGTGACGACGGCAACTTTTCCACTCAGATTCATAGCGTTATCCTTTCAGCGCGTCGGAGAGGGCCTCCAGATCGGCGCAGGTCTCCACGGCGTAGGTTTTGATCTCCGGAGCGGTCTTGCGGACAAAGCCGCTGAGGGCCTTCCCCGGGCCGATCTCCACGATGGTGTCCACCCCCAGCTCTGCCAGGCGGCGGATGGTGTCCTCCATGTAGACCGAGGACTGGACCTGCCGCTCCAGAAGGGCGGGGATGGTGTCCTCCGGCCCCATCTCCCGGCCCAGGCAGTTGAAAAGCACCGGGAAGGCCATGGGGCGGAAGGTGACGGTCTGAAACTTCTCCCGCAGAGCGTCTCCGGCAGCGGAGAGCAGGGAGGTGTGGAAGGGCCCGCTGACCTTCAGGGGCAGGCACCGCTTGGCGCCGGCCTCCTTGCTGAGGGCCGCGGCGCGGTCCACTGCGGCCTGGTCGCCGCCGATGACCAGCTGGCCGGGGCAGTTGTAGTTGGCGATCTCCACCACGCCCAGCCCCTCACCGGCGGCCTGGGTGCAGGCGGCCAGGAGGGCCTCGCGGCCCAGACCCAGGACGGCGGTCATGCCGCAGGGGCGGCCCTGGGCGGCCTTTGCCATGGCCCGTCCCCGAAAGGCGGCCAGGGCGATGGCCTCAGAAGCGGTAAATACCCCGGCGGCCTCCAGAGCGGAGTACTCGCCCAGGCTCAGCCCGGCGGCGTAGGCCGGCCGGATGCCCCGCTCATAGAGGAGGGCGGTCATTCCGGCGGCAAAGGCCACCATGCAGGGCTGGGTGTACTCCGTCTGGTTCAGCACGCCCTCCGGGTCGGAGAACATGGTGGTTTTCAGATCAAAGTCCACCTGGGCGCCGTCCAGCACGGCGCGGAAGGCGGGATACGCCTCGTACAGGTCCGCCCCCATGTCCGCATGCTGGGTGCCCTGTCCGGCGTAGAGAAACGCGAGGCTCATTGGGCCAGCTCCTTTCGAACGGCCTCGTAGCCGGCCATCAGCTCCTCGAAGATCTGGCGCAGGGGTTTGATCTCATGGACCATGCCGGCCACCTGACCAGCCATGAAGCTGCCGGTGTCCAGATCGCCGTCAAACACCGCCCGGCGCAGGGAGCCCAAAGTCAGCTTCTCCAGCTCCTCCAGCGGGGGACTGTTCTTCTCCAGGCGCAGGTACTCCTGGGACATCTTGTTCTTCAGCACCCGCACCGGCGCGCCGGTGGTGCGTCCGGTGACCACGGTGTCGTTGGCCCCGGCCTTCAGCACCGCCTGCTTATAGTTTTCATGAATGGGGCACTCCTCGCTGGCCAGGAGGCAGGTGCCCACCTGCACGCCGCAGGCCCCCAGGGCAAAGGCGGCGGTGAGCTGCCGGCCGTCGGCAATGCCGCCGGCGGCCACCACCGGGACGCTGACCGCATCCACCACCTGGGGCACCAGGGCCATAGTGGTCATCTCGCCCACATGGCCGCCGCTCTCAGTACCCTCAGCGATGAAGCCGTCCACGCCGTAGCGCTCCAGGCGCTTGGCCAGGATGGGGGCGGCCACCACAGGGAACACCTTGATGCCGGCGTCCTTCCAGGCGGGGACATATTTGCCCGGGTTACCGGCGCCGGTGGTCACAAAGCGGACCCCCTCCTCCACAACGACCTTGGCCAGATCGTCAATGTGGGGATTCATCAGCATCAGATTCACGCCAAAGGGCTTGTCGGTGTTGTCCTTGGCGGTGCGGATCTCACGGCGCAGGGCCTCCGCGTCCATGCCGCCGGAGCCCACCAGGCCCATGGCCCCCGCATTGGAAACCGCGGCCGCAAAGGCGCCGGTGGCGATGTTGGCCATGCCGCCCTGGATAAAGGGGAACTCCGTCCCCAGGATTTCATTGAGCTTCTTCATGGTAAACTCCTTCGACTGACAGATTCAAGTGATAACATCCCTTTCACAGCGCTTCGCCGCTCCAGCGCGGCGGGGTGCTGTGGTCTCTTACTTCAGCTCCAGCAGCGCCCCGCCCCAGGTGAGGCCGGCGCCGAATCCCACGCACAGGGCCCGCTGGCCCGAGCGGAGGGCGCCGGTGCTGACCAGCTCGTCCAGCAGCAGCGGGACGCTGGCGGCGGAGGTATTACCGGTGTGGGCGATGTTGCCGGTGCACTTCTCCGGCGGCAGGTGGAGCTTCCGCATGGCCAGGTCGATGATGCGCTGGTTGGCCTGGTGAAAGACATAGCGGTCCACATCCTCCACGCCGAGGCCCGCCTGCTCCAGCACCTGGCTGATGCAGCGGGGCACGGTTTCCACGGCAAAGCGGAACACGCTCTGCCCCTCCATATGGATATAGGAGGGGGCTTCGGCGTTGACGCCGGGGGTGTAGAGCACGTCCGCGTCGCCCCGGCAGCCCAGCACCGCGTGGATGGAGGGGTAGTCCTCCCCCCACTCCACCACCGCCGCGCCGGCCCCGTCCCCAAAGAGGATGCAGGTGCTGCGGTCGGTGTAGTCGGTGACCCGGCTGAGGACCTCCGCCCCCAGCACCAGTCCGAATTTTCTGGGCGCGGCGGCAAGCAGGCACTGGGCCGTGTGGAGGGCATAGACAAAGCCGGAACAGGCGGCGTTCAGGTCAAAGCATACGGTGTCCTCCGGAAAGCCCAGCTCCTTCTGGAGGATACAGGCTGTAGCGGGGTTCAGGTGATCCCCGGTAAAGGTGGCGATCAGGCACACCCCGACCGCCTCCGGCGCGATGCCGGCGCGCTCCAGGGCCTGCCGGGCCGCCGCCAGACACAGCTGGGTGTGGCTCTCCCCCTCGCCGCAGCGGCGGCGGGTGTGGATGCCCGTGCGGGTGGTGATCCACTCGTCGGAGGTGTCCACGATCTTGGTGAGATCTTCATTGGTTACCACGCCCTTGGGCATGGCGGAGCCGGTGCTGACAAGCTTCAGTCCGTTCATGTGCGCTCCTTTCTGACGGCATCCAGGCCCATGGCCCGGAATTTTTTATAGCGGCCGGCGGCCAGCGCCGCGCCGCTCTGTTTTTCCAGTGTCCCCAGCTCCCGCACCAGGGTGGTGTCCAGCACCTGGTAGAGCACATGGGGATTCTCGTGGGCGCCGCCCTCCGGCTCGGGGATCACGGCGTCTATGACGCCCAGGGCCAGCAGATCCGCGGCGGTAAGCTTCATCACGTCGCAGGCCTCGGCGCTGCGGGAGGCGTCCTTCCACAAAATAGAGGCAAACCCCTCCGGGGAGAGGACGGAGTACACCGCGTTCTCCAGCATGAGCACCCGGTTCCCCACGCCGAGGGCCAGGGCGCCGCCGCTGCCCCCCTCGCCGGTGACAACCGAGATCACCGGCACGGTGAGGGCGGACATCAGCGCCAGGGTCTGGGCAATAGCCTCCCCCTGGCCCCGGGCCTCGGCCTCCAGGCCGGGGTAGGCGCCGGAGGTGTCGATAAAGGTGATCACTGGGCGGTGGAATTTCTCCGCCTGGCGCAGGAGCCGCTGGGCCTTTCGATAGCCCTCCGGGGAGGGCATGCCGAAGTTGTAGGCCATGTGCTCCTCCAGGGTCTTCCCCTTCCGGTGGCCGATCACCGTCACGGGCTTTCCGTGGAACAGGCCCACGCCGCCCAGGATGCTGCCGTCGTCGCCGCACAGGCGGTCCCCACGCTGCTCAAAAAAGTCGGTGATGAGGGCGGCGATGAAGTCCGCCGTGCCGGGACGGCCCTGGTGCCGTGCCAGAGCGACCCGCTGGGCGGGGGTCAGGTCACGATTGGACATGGCTGTCGCCTCCTTTCCCGTGGAGCCGCAGCAGCCGGATCAGGGTGGAGCGCATCTCGTCCCGGGGGACGATGGCGTCCAAAAAGCCGTGCTCCAGGAGATACTCGGCGCTCTGAAACCCCTCCGGGAGCTTCTGGCCGATGGTCTGCTCAATGACCCGGGGGCCGGCGAAGCCGATAAGGGCCCCGGGCTCCGCCAGAAGGATATCCCCCAGACTGGCAAAGCTGGCGGTGACGCCGCCGGTGGTGGGATGGGTCAGCACGGAGATGAAACAGCCGCCCTTGCCGGAAAACCGCTCCAGTGCCGCGGCGGTCTTGGCCATCTGCATCAGGGACAGGATGCCCTCCTGCATCCGCGCGCCGCCGCTGGCGGAGAAGATGATCAGAGGGAGCTTGTTCTTCCCGGCGTATTCGATCAGCCGCGTCACCTTCTCCCCCAGGGCGGCACTCATGCTGCCCATGAGGAAGCGGCTGTCCAGGGCGCCGATGGCCACTTTGCAGCCGCCGATGCGCCCCAGAGCGGTCACCACGCCCTCCCCCATGCCGGTGCGGCGGCGGGCCTGGTCCAGCTTGTTCTGGTACTCGGGAAACTGCAGGGGATCGTTGGAGATGAGGTTGGCCTCCAGCTCCCGGAAGGTCCCCTTGTCCAGCACCAGGCTCAGCCGGTAGTAGGCGCCCACCGGGTGGTGATAGCCGCACAGAGGGCAGACATAGTGGTGGTCCGAGAGATCCCGGCGCGCCACCAGCTTGCCACACTTGGGGCAGGGCTCCTCCTTGTGGGCCGGCACGACGGGGCTGTTGCGCAGGGCCTTCAGGGCCAGCAGCTTCTGGCGGCGCTGGGCGAAGATGTCGTTCATACGCTCTCAGCCTCCCCGCTGACGCTCCAGGCCAGGAGCGTCTCCATATTGTCATCCAGAAATGCGGTGTTGTAGTTGCCGCGGACAAAGTCCGGATGGTAGAGGATCTGGTGGAGCAGGTCTGTGTTTGTCTCCGGCCCCTCGATGGTCAGCTCCTCCAGACTGCGGCGCATCCGCCGGATGGCCTCCAGCCGGGTGGAGCCGGTGACAATGATCTTGGCGATCAGGGAGTCGTAGTAGGGCGGGAGCTCGCAGTCCGGGAAGAGCCCCGTGTCCACCCGGACCCCGCACCCGCCGGGCAGGTGGAGGAAGCCCACCTTCCCCGGGCAGGGCTGGAAGCCCCTGGCCGGGTCCTCGGCGTTGATGCGGCACTCGATGGCGTGGCCGCGAAAGGCCACGTCCTCCTGGGAGACCGACAGCGGCAGCCCCGCGGCAATGCGGATCTGTTCCCGCACCAGGTCGATGCCGGTGAGCATCTCCGTTACCGGGTGCTCCACCTGGATGCGGGTGTTCATCTCAATAAAATAGAAGTTGTTCTCCTGGTCCAGCACAAATTCGATGGTCCCGGCGTTTTCATAGCCGGCGGCCCTGGCCGCGGTCACGGCGGCCTGGCCCATCTTCTCCCGCAGCTCCGGCGTCAGCGCCTTGGAGGGGGATTCCTCCAGCAGCTTCTGGTTGCGCCGCTGGATGGAGCAGTCCCGCTCCCCCAGCTGGATCACATGCCCCTCCCGGTCGGCCAGGATCTGAAACTCGATGTGCCGGGGCTGGAGGATCAGCTTCTCCAGATACATCTCCCCGTCCCCAAAGCAGGCGATGGCCTCGCTGCGGGCCTCCTCAAAGAGGGACGCCAGCTGCCCGGGGTCAAACACCTTGCGCATGCCCCGGCCGCCGCCGCCGGCGGCGGCCTTGATGAGCACCGGGTAGCCGATGGCGTCCGCGATCTCCCGGGCCTGCTCGGCGCTCTCCACCGCCCCGTCGGAGCCGGGGACCACCGGGACGCCGGCGCGCTGCATGAGCGCCCGGGCGGCGGCCTTGTTGCCCATGGCCCGGATCACATCCCCGGAGGGACCGATGAAGGTGACCCCTGCGGCGGCGCAGGCGTCGGCAAAGTCGGCATTTTCCGATAAAAACCCGTAGCCCGGGTGGACGGCGTCACAGCCGGCAGCCTTGGCCACGGTGAGGATTGCGTCCATATTGAGATAGCTGTCCTTGGAGCGGGGCGGGCCGATGCAGTAGGCCCGCTCTGCCAGCTGGATCTGCAGGGCGTCCCGGTCGGCCTGGGAGTATACGCACACCGGCTCGATATCCATTTCCCGGCAGGCCCGGAACACCCGCACGGCGATCTCGCCCCGGTTGGCGATCAAAATTCGCTTGAACATGGGCTTACCCTTCCCGGTAGCGGACCAGCGCGTCCCCATAGGACACCAGAGCGCCGTCCTGGGGCAGGATTGCCTCGATCACGCAGTCGCAGGGGGCCTTGACCTCGCTCATCATCTTCATGGCCTCCAGCAGGCACACGGTCTGGCCACGTTTCACCGCATCACCGACCTTGACGAAGGGCTCCGCGCCGGGGGCGGGGGCCGCATAGAAGGTCCCCACCAGGGGGGCGGTAATATAGAGCCCCTCCGGCTCGGCCTCCTGCACCGGCGCCGGTGCCACAGGGATGGCCGCCGCGCCGGAGACAGCTGTGCCGGCAGCAGCGGGGATGGGGGCTGCCACGGCCTTTTCCAGCTCCAGGGAGAACTCCCCCATGGTGAGCTTGAGCCGGGCGGCGGTGCTGGCGTCGAAATGAGCCATCAACTCAAAGATTTCTTGATTATTCATGGCGACTCCTTTCGGAAAAGGGCATCGGTCTGCACCGATGCCCAAGACAATTACGCAACGTGGTCGTTCATGTAGTTGTAGAGGTCGCCCACGGTCTTCAAGTTGGGCAGATCCTCGTCGGCAATGGTTACGTCGAACTCCTCCTCCAGGGCCATGGACAGCTCCACGGCGGCCAGGGAATCGGCGCCCAGATCGTCAGCCAGGCTGGCATCCATTGTCACCTTATCCATGTCGCAGTTCAGTGTCTCCGCAATGAGTGCTTTTACCTTCTCGAAATCCATATGTTTCCTCTCCTTATACAATACTGTTTGCAATGACTCATTTAGATAAAAATATTTAGTTAAAAAAATTGAGATATATGCAACGGGCTTATTTTACCAGAATGCCGCTATTTGTCAAGTAAAAAATAGGAAAACAATGCATCCCGCCGAAAAAGTACAGGGAGACAGAAAATTTCTCCAAAACCATGTTGCGTGCAGGAAAAAGCCCCGGCCCCTTGCGCAGGCCGGGGTTTCCTCCCGTGTACGGATTCCCTGGGTTCATATCGCGTAATACAAGATCTGACTTCTTCCCCAAAATCCCCGATCCTCTTTCCCAAGAGGGTCACAATGTATTGCAGGTTCCCATCCTAACGGCGCAGCCCCATCATGCCAATTTCTCACCGGCCGTCCAAGCCCCTCTATTCCGCCGTCACATCCCGGTGGGAAAGGACCCGTATGGAGAGCACTGTGCACAGAGCAGTATAGAGAAAAACCGACAGGAGGAATGGAGCCAGATCCAGAACCATAGCAGGGTTATTGGCCCGCATCCCCAGGCACAGCAGGGAATAGGGGAAGGCATAGCCATAGCCGTAGGCGGTGAGCATCAGTCCGCCGATGCCGCCGATCAGCCCAATGGCGACCGGCGGGGCAAAGGCCCGAATAATCAGGCTCAGCAGCAGCTGCACGGCACAGACAGAGATCCCCCCAACCGTACCCAGCAGCACCCAATTCCCCAGCTCCGGCGGTACCGGCGCGGTGATGCCCGCAACCTTTCCGCTGATGAGAAAGAGTACGGCAATGCTGACCTGCGCCAGCAGCGATACGCCGGCGGCCAAAATCAGCTTGGCGAGACACAGATCCCGCGCCGGCACCGGGGCGGTCATAAAGCTGTTCCAGTTGCGGTCCGTGTGCTCCAGTCGCCATTGCCAGGCGCAAAACACGCCAAACTGGGCGGGCAGGAAAAACATGGAGGAAAACAGGGTGTGCTGGCTCCAGAGGCTGTACCAACCGTTCTCCAGCACCTCTGTGTTCCCCAGGTAGTTGACCGTCCCCAGCACCGCCGGGAACAGCGGCATGACCAGAAAGGCCAGCCACACCGGGGACCGCCTGCACTTCATCCCTTCGGCCTTCAGACAGCGCAGCAGCATCCCTCACACCTCCTTTCGGACGAACAGCGTCCTTCCGATCAACAGGAACAGAATCCCCCACAGGCACAGCAGGGCCACATCCAGCATCTCCGGCTGCCGCCAGAAATACTGGGTGAACCGGGTGGCCTCGTCCCACTGCATCCGCGCCAGGGCCATGAGGCCGTAGTACCCCCAGGGGACACAGCGTACCAGCCAGTCCGGAAACAGCATGGACATAATGCCCACGAAGCTTCCGAAGATGCCGCATACCAGTGCCGCCGCCTGGTTGGCAAAGCGCAGGGACAGTCCCTGCTGCAGGGCGTAGATCATCATACTTACCGCCCAGGACAGGAGGGTGAACAGAGCAAACTGTCTCCAGGGGATAGGTCCCGGGAAGCCCGCCTGCACGCCCATGCCCAAAAACAGTACCGAGCGGACCGCCAGCAGTGCCGCCAGCACCAGAGCGCCCCAGATGAGCTTCGCGGTGTAGAGCTGCCCCGGCGTTACAGCCGTCTCCAGGAGCTTGAGCGTAGCGCCCTTGTGCTCCAGCTCGCAGTTCCGGCTGGCGATGGTCGCCACACTGATGGGGAGGATGATGGCGTCAATCACGGCGAGGTTATAAAACAGCAGCAGCCACCCCTGCACCAGGTCCGACCCATCCTGCCGGGTCAGGTACATGCCGAACCACAGCAGCTCCGCCGCCACCACGGCGGCACACACCAGCAGCACCTTCCGCCGGCGGCACTTATCAAATTCCAGCTTGACCAGCTTCACAAACTCGCCGCCTTTCCCGTCAGTTCCAGGAAGATGTCCTCCAGGCTCTTCTGCCGTTCCTCCAGCCGTACGATCCCCAGCCGCTGCCGGGCCAGGAATTGGGTGAGCTGTGCGGCAAGCTCGTCGGAAAGGATGGGAAGAATGAGGTACCCCGCCTCCTCGGTGCAGGCCACATCCTGCTGGGCCAGCAGGTTTCTCGCCACGGCGTTGTTGGTGGTGCGCAGGGCCAGATGGTGGCGGCTGCGGCCGTGGAGGGCGGCCAGTGTGTCCTGGAATACCAGTTCCCCCTCCCGGATGATCCCCACGGTGTCGGCAATCTGGTCGATCTCGCTGAGCAGGTGGCTGGACACCACCACCGTCATGCCGAACCGGCCCGGGAGGCTCTGGATGAGCTCCCGCATCTCCTGGATACCAGCGGGGTCCAGACCGTTGGTGGGCTCATCCAGGATCAGCAGCCTGGGGTACCCCAGCAGCGCCGCCGCCAATCCCAGCCGCTGCTTCATGCCCAGGGAGTAGTGGGCCACCTTCTTGCCCCGCTGCCCGTCCAGGCGGACGATCTGCAGCACCTCCCGGATATTTCGCTCCGGCACGCCCCGGAGGGTCTGGACGATCCGCAGGTTCTCTTCCCCGGTGAGGTGGCCGTAGTAGCTGGGGCTCTCGATGAGGCTCCCCACCTGCCGCAGCACTGCCAGCCGATTGGCGCGGTTCATCTCTCGTCCCAGCACCTGGATCTCTCCCGCCGTGGGGCGTACCAGCCCCAGGAGCATCTTCAACGTGGTGGACTTGCCGGCCCCGTTGGGGCCCAGGAAGCCGTAAATGCTCCCCTCCGGCACGGACAGATCCACATGGGCTACCCGCAGGGCCGTCCCGTACTGCTTACACAGGTCATGTGTTTCGATCATAGGCATCAGCAAAACCTCCTTGTGTCTGATATCCTAACAGTTCCACCTTACATGCCCATGAAGCCAACCTTACGATTTCCTTACTTTTTCCCGACGGGGCTGGACGGCCCGCCTGGGCATGCTATAATATGGTAAGAATTCTGAAGCGGCAAAGGAGGCAGGCGGATATGGCGTATCGCATCCTGGTGGTGGACGACGAGAGCGCCCTGCGGCAGCTGGTGCGGGAGATCCTGGAGCAGGAGGGCTACCAGGTGGAGACGGCCGGGGACTGTGCCCAGGCCCTGGAGCGGTTTCGCACGGTACAGCCGGACGCGGTGCTGCTGGACGTGATGCTGCCGGATGGGGACGGCTTCACGCTCCTGGGGCAGCTTCAGGCGGTTCGGGACGTGCCGGTGCTGTTCCTCTCCGCCCGGGACGAGGACGAGGCCCGGCTCCGCGGCTTGGGGCTTGGGGCGGATGACTACATCACCAAACCCTTCCTGCCCCAGGAGCTGCTGCTGCGCCTGCGCTCGGTGCTGCGGCGGGTCTACGGCCGGCAGGAGGAGGCCGGGCGGCTGGGGGAGACGGAGATCCTCTGGGGCCGGGGCACCGTCCGGCGGGAGGGAAGAGAGACCGCCCTCACGGCCAAGGAGTTGGCCCTGCTCAAAAAGCTGTGGGACAGCCGGGGAAACATCGTCACCACCGACGCTTTGTGCGAGACCCTGTGGGCTGGCCCCATGGTGGGCTATGAGAACACCCTCATGGTCCATATCCGCCGCCTGCGGGAAAAGATCGAGCCGGACCCCTCCCATCCCCGCTATCTTCTGACCGTGCGGGGACTGGGCTACCGTCTGGAACGGGGGGACCGGCCATGAAGATTAGAAGCTGGCGCAGGTCGGCGGGCCTGGTGACCGTGTCTGCGTCGCTGGTCGTCGCCATTACCCTGGTGGGAATTCTGGCCTTTACCGCTTATAACACCGACGGAGGACGGGACTGGAGCGCCCCGGTGACGGAGGTCTCCGAATCCCTGACAAAAGACGGTGCGGGCGGCTATGTCTTTACCGGGGCGGACCTTTTGGAGGAGGACCGCTGGGCCATGCTCATCGGAGAAAATGGGCAGGTGGTCTGGTCCTTCCGGAAGCCGTCGGAGGTGCCGGACGCCTACACCCTCACCGACGTGGCCTCCTTCACCCGGTGGTATCTCCGGGACTACCCGGTGCAGTGCCGCGTCCGGGACGACGGCCTGCTGGTGGTGGGCGCCCCCAAAAACAGCGTCTGGAAGCACGACATGGCCATGAACATGGACGCTGTCTATCAGCTGCCCTTCTGGTTCCTGGGCTTTTTCCTGGCGGCGCTGGGGTGTGTGCTGGCCTTAGCCTATCTGGTGGTGCGCCGGTGGTTCCGGCAGGCCCAGCAGGTTCGGGACACCGCCCGCTCCGGCTGGATCAACGGCGTCTCCCACGACATCCGCACCCCTCTCTCCATGGTGATGGGCTACGCCGCCCAGATGGAGGCGGACCCGGCCCTCCCGCCGGAGCGGCGGCGGCAGGCGTCCATTATCCGCGCCCAGAGCCAGGCCATCCGGGATCTGGTCAACGACCTGAACCTCACCATGCGCCTGGACAGCGACATGCAGGCCCTGCGCAGGGAGCCGCTCCAGCCCGCCCCCTTCCTCCGCCAGCTCACAGCGGATTTCCTCAACAGCGGCATGGCGGAGGGATACCCTGTGGAGGTAGACCTTCCCGGTGAGGGGCTTCCCTCCATGGAAGCGGACGCTTTTCTGCTGCGGCGGGCGGTGAACAATCTGCTCAGCAACTGCGTGCGCCACAACAGCCCCGGCTGCCCCATCGCGTTGGGCGCTAGGGCGGAGGACGGCTGCGTGGTGTTCTGGGTGGAGAGCGGCGGCGCTGCGGAGATCCCTGCGGCACCACAAGCGTCTCGCCCTCTGGAGGCGGACGGCGGTGCCGCCCACGGCACAGGGCTGCGGCTGGTGTCCCAGATCGCGGCCGCCCACGGCGGTGAGGCCCGCTTCTCCGGCGGCAGCACATTTCGCTGCGAGCTGTGGTTCCCTCTCAGCCAACAGGATTAGCCAAATCCATCCTCAGCCGCCGTTTTCTCCCGCGGCGCGCTTTTGCTTCAGCAGTTCTTCTGGAAAAGGGGATCTCCCCGAATGGTTTTCCATTCAGGGAGATCCCCCTTCACTTCTGCATTCTGTTATCTCTTGGTGGGTCAATCGCTTACTGACGACACATTGCCTCCAGCTTGGCCTTAGGCTGGACGCCTACGCTGCGCCGGACTGCCTGCCCATTCTGGAAGAGAATCAATGTGGGGATACTGGCCACCTGGAATTGGGCTGCTAATTCCATCTCCTCATCCACATTGACCTTGGCTACTTTTGCTGTCCCAGCCAGATCTCCGTCCAGTTCCTCCAGAACCGGCGCCAGCATACGGCAGGGGCCGCACCAAGGGGCCCAGAAGTCCACCAGGACGGGAACCTTCGACTGGAGGACCTCCTCCTTAAAATTCTGTGACGTGATATGTGTGATTGCCATAGGAATGGCCTCCTTTTCTTTTTTCTGGATTTAGTATACCCCAAACAGTACCTTGCTTCTGTGACAAAATCACACTGTATCAGTTTTATTTTCCAGTACGACCAGCTATTTTCTCCAGCCCCTTCACATCCTTCACCGTCACCACGCCCCGGCTCAGCTCCACCAATCCCTCCTCGGAAAAGCGGCGCAGCATCCGCGTCACCACTTCCCGTGCCGATCCCAGATCGCGGGCAAGCTCCTCATGGGTACGGTGCAGCGTACTCCGGCCAGCAGAGCGGACATAATCGGCCAGCAATGCAGCCAAACGCTGGTCAAATCCCAAAAAGAGGATCTGCTGCATTACCCACATGACTTCAGAAAAGCGCTCTGTAGCCATCTCGAACAGGAAGCAGCGGATATATATGTTTTTTTCTGTCAGGCGCTGAAAAATCCCCGATGGCAGCACAAAGAGCGTGGTATCCTCCTCCGCTGTCAGATGGGTCTCAAACGTAATCTGCGAGATCACACAGGAGGCGGACAGCACACAGCTCTCCCCTTCCTCCACCCGGAAAATCGTGACCTCCCTGCCCTCCTCCGACAGCAGGCAGGCACGCAGCCGCCCGGTCTTTACCAGAACCAATCCCAAGCATTCTTCCGCCCCGTGGACCATAGCCCCTTTGGGAAAGGCCACCTCACGGACATTCTGCTCCACCAGCATACGTTCCTCTGCCGTAAGATGATCCCAGTAAGGCAGATGCTCAAATGTGGTCATATCCATGTCGCCTCCGGTGTTTTTGTCCCATCCTATCATACTTGAACCCATTGTTCAAATAATTTTCACCCCGGCTGTAAAAATAGGGAGGCAGGCTGCCTAAATGCAGTCCGCCTCCCTGTTGGTTTTATTTGTCGCCGTACCCCTCCGGATGGCTGCTGTGCCAGGTCCAGGCGTCGGCAATGATCCGCTCCAGATCCCGCTCCGGCTTCCAGCCCAGCACCTCCAGGGCCTTCTTGTTGGAGGCGATGAGCACCGAGGGGTCCCCGGCCCGCCGGGGCTCCACCACCGCGGGAATGGGCTTGCCGGTGACCTTCCGGGCGGTCTCGATGATCTCCTTGACGCTGAACCCCGTGCCGTTGCCCAGGTTGAAGGGGCCGCTCTCCCCGCCCTTGTCCAGGTATTCCAGGGCCAGCAGGTGGGCGCTCACCAGATCCCGGACGTGGATATAGTCCCGGATGCAGGTACCGTCGGGAGTGGGGTAGTCGTCGCCGAAGATACCCACGTGGTCCCGCTTGCCCAGGGCGCACTGGAGCACAATGGGGATCAGGTGGCTCTCCGGGTGGTGGTCCTCGCCGATGCCGACCTCCGTGTTGGCGCCGGCGGCGTTGAAGTAGCGCAGGGCCGCATACTTGATGCCATAGGCCTTGCTGCACCACTTGAGCATCCCCTCAATGGCCAGTTTGCTGGCCCCGTAGGGGTTGGTGGGCTCGGTGCGGTCGGTCTCCTCGATGGGCTGCTTCTCCGGCTCGCCGTAGGTGGCAGCGGTGGAGGAAAAGACGATCTTGTCCACCTTGTGCTTGACCATGGTCTCCAGCATGGACTGGGAGCCGGCCACATTGTTGCCGTAGTACTTCAGGGGGTTGGTGACGCTCTCCCCTACCAGGGAGAAGGCGGCAAAGTTGATGACCCCGTCGATCTTGTGCTCGGTGAACACCCGGTCCAGGAACTCCCGGTCCCGCACGTCGCCGACACAGAGCTCGGCGCCCTTGACGGCCTCCTTATGCCCGGTGCAGAGGTTATCCACTACCACTACATCGTAGCCCTTCTCCACCAGCAGCGCCACCATGTGGCTGCCGATATAGCCGGCGCCGCCGGCCACCAGAATGGTTTTCATTGCAATTCCCTCCTATGCGGCCCTCCGGTGTGCACTTGTAAACTCCGGCGTGTTCCAGGACCTGGGCAAACACCTTGCCCACCTCCGCCTGGAGGATGTCCATGGCGTTCTCCGCCGTGAAGGTATACTGCTTTTTCAGCTCCTCTGCCCAGGGGGCGTGCTTCTCCAGCTCCGCATCAGCCGCCGGATCGCCGCCAGCCACGAGGACCTCCGCCAGACGGCTCAGCTCCCCCTTCAGCCGGGCGGGAAGCACCGCCAGGCCCATGACCTCGATGAGGCCAATGTTCTCCTTCTTGATGTGGTGGAGCTCTGGGTGGGGGTGATAGACCCCCATGGGGTACTGGGCTGTGGTGATGTTGTTCCGGAGCACCAGATCCAGCTCAAACTGCCCCTCCCGCATCCGGGCAATGGGGGTGATGGTGTTGTGAGGCTCCCCATCAGTCTCGGCAAAGACGAAGGCCGCTTCGTCGGTGTAGCCCCGCCAGGCGGAGAGGATCTTCCCGCCCAGCTCCACCAGACGGCTGTCATCCCCACAGCGCAGGCGGATGACGGACATGGGCCATTTAACGATGCCCGCCTGAACGTCCTCATACCCCGGGAAGGTCACCGGTCGCTCGATGGGAGCCTTCTCCATGGCGAAGGTGTAGTGGCCGCCCTGGAAGTGGTCGTGGCTCAGGATAGACCCCCCCACGATGGGCAGGTCCGCGTTGCTGCCCACAAAGTAGTGGGGGAACAGCTTGACAAAATCCAGGAGCTTGCGGAAAGTCGCCTGCTCGATCTTCATGGGGGTGTGGACGCTGTTAAAGACAATGCAGTGCTCGTTATAGTAGACATAGGGGCTGTACTGCATGAACCAGTCCTTGCCGTCAATGGTGACGGGGATGATCCGGTGGTTCTCCCGGGCCGGATGGTTCATGCGCCCGGCATAGCCCTCGTTCTCCCGGCACAGCTGGCACTT
>CAJFQQ010000018.1 GCA_904419145.1 uncultured Oscillospiraceae bacterium
AGGTACAATAAGTTTCGCAAATTGAAAAGTAGATAAAAAGAGACATGGTTTGCAGCCCTCTGGTAGAATGAAGTCGCGACACACCATTCTGAAGGGAGAAAACCATGTCCGAGAAGATTGTACAGCTGAACGAGGAAGTAATCAAGGGTCAAATCAAAGAACTGGTACGAGGCAGCGTAGAGGATATTACGGAGGCTCTGTGGGGCAGCAAGGTGTCTCCGGCCACCATCAGCGAGCTGAACAAGAAGGCGTATGTCCACATTGAGGATTGGCGCAACCGCCCTCTGCAAGGTGGGCATTGGTAGCATCCCCATATGATTCGATAATTCGCTAGTAATGATTACATAGGGAACAAGGAGGAATTTAGATGACGAATGCTATGTTTGATATTGCCGGGAAAAAAGCTATTGTCACTGGTGGTACTCGAGGGCTGGGCCGTGGTATGGCCGAGGGCCTGATGGAAGCTGGTTGTGACGTGTGTATTGTGGGGACGAGCGATAATGTATTTGTGATAGCTAAGTTTTATTGTGACAAAGGATACAGCTGTAAGGGTATCAAAGCTGATCTGAGTAAGCGAGAGGAAATCCATTGCTGTTTTCAGAAATGCTTGAAAGAGTTTGGTGGAGACCTGGATATTCTTGTTCTATCACACGGAATTCAATATCGCTGCCCAACAACAGATTTCCCCGTTCAAATGTGGGACAATGTTATCAATGTGAATCTAAATTCCGTGTTTATGCTATGCCAGGAAGCAGCTAAGGTTATGCTGCCTAAAGGTTATGGGAAGATTATTCTCATGTCTTCGATGACGGCGTTTTTTGGGGGGACAAATATACCCGCGTATGCTGCATCTAAGGGGGGGCTTACTCAGCTGGCTAAAGCAATGAGCAACGATTGGCTGAGCAGGGGCATCAACGTTAACTGTCTTGCTCCTGGATATATGGATACTGATATGTGTGCAGTTCTCAACGATCCTGCAAATTCCCAATACTATAAGATTATGAATCGAATTCCGGCTGGACGCTGGGGTACCCCTGATGATATGAAGGGACCCTGCATTTTCTTGGCCTCCCATGCCAGCGACTATTTGGGAGGAGCAGTGATTCCGGTAGATGGCGGTTACCTAGCAATGTAGGATGGTTCTAACGATTGAGTGTAATGGAAAATAATAAAGCAACAAGTTTGGAACAAAGCTTGCTTTGCTGATATTGAGGATAGCTTGATAAATGTCAGAAAGACGAATTCTATTCGATAAATAGAAGCCTCCTCTTTTAACCCTGTAACACCAGTTGCGTTGTGAAATGTAGAGCATTACTTCGCATCAATCCGAGTTCCCTGTGAGGGGAGCAACAGTAAGGCGTTGGATCGTTGACAATTCGCTACTGGGTTCAGCGCAGGAGTGCATTGGCCACGATTTGTCCTAGAAAGCAGAATCCCAAATCAGCTTTGTGAGACGCAAGGGGCGTAGGCATTACCCCGATGGGCGCACTGCGCCCATCAAGACAAGCGATGCCTCTGAGCAGGAGAAGATAATACCGACCAAAGTATAAAAGGGATAGTGCATAACTGCTTGGTGTCCCGGATAGATGTCATATTTTCTCTGGCAGAGAGGGATGCTTCCTCTGATGACAGATAGAACTCCCACACCAGATTTCCTGGAAAGATTCAAAGTGTGGAAAGCTACTCCCAGTCCCCAAAGTATGAGTGCATCTCCCTGCTGTGCTCGCAAGGCTTCAACGCGAGCCCTTTGATACAGCAGCTGCTTTTCTACAGCGCGCGGGTTTTCCGGGCATGGATTTTCGACGAGAAGCCATACCATTGCCGACAACAAAGAGCGAAGTGCTACAGCCCGGAGGGGGAGAAGGTCCTAGCCGCGCCCCTATTCCGCAAAGATAGCAGCCCGTGAGCCGGATCTATCCGCTGTGACTTCTGTTGGAGATCTCCGCATCTGTAAGGATCGAGATTCTAAGAACGTTGCTGTTTTCGTATTAAAATTGACCTCCAGCAGCTTTCTCGACGCGGCATCAACCGGAACCCCGGCTTGGCCGCAATGGCACATTGCCATATCCTGTTTTCTTTATCTGTGGCTTACTCTTGTATTGTCGTATCAGTTATGTTAAAATAAAACCAGATTAGTAAATTTATTCTTATTTTGCGCGAGGTGATACAATGCCAAGGGTTGCGTATTCTGAGGCGGATCGGGAGCGCATCAGGGCAGAACTTGTTGCCGTTGGCCTTGAACTGATGGCGAAACAGGGCATACAACACACAACAGTGGAGCAGGTATATAAAAGAGTGGGTATTTCGCGTACATTCTTCTACTCCTTTTTCTCAACAAAGGAGGAGCTGGTGCTTGAGACGCTATACTGGCAGCAGCCGAAAATCCTCGCGTATGTACAAAAATTGATGGCTGACCCCGCTTTAAGTTGGCGTGATGCTGTGAAAAAATTTCTCCATGATTGCTGCTATGGCGAGAAAAGTGGAATCGCTGTTTTAACGATTGAAGAACAGCAGCTCATTTTTAAGCGCCTGTCGAAGGAAAGCTATCAGATGTTTCGGCAAAAGCAACACCAGCTTTTTAAAAAGATTTTGGAAAACTTTGGGATAAATGCAGACACAAAACGGGTAAATCTGTTTACCAATCTGAGCTTGACAGCGATGATTATACGCAGGGCGCTTCCTGATACGCTGCCCTTGTTTGTCCCGGAGGTTGCTGATGAAACAGTTGATTTTCAGCTTGATGCAATTGTAGATGTCTTGGAAAAACTGAAAGTGTAAGGCCTTTGCTGATGTGAATAGGTAAAATCCGTCCGGATATTGTGTTGCGGCGTTGTATTCAGGCGGATTTTACTTTAGATTAAATAAAGACAATTTTTAATATTTATTTTTATTTTATGGCTGACGAAACAAAACCAAGCAGAGGAGGACATACGATGAAACTATTTGATCGGTTCGTAAACAACTATCCGCCGGATAACCACTTGCGGAAGCCTGCTGCTGAAACGCTGGAATATTTCCGAGGGAAACTGCCGGCAGAACTTCTGGACTTCTGGCAGGAATACGGTTTCGGAAATTATGGAGGAGGACTGCTGAAAATTATCAATCCAACAGACTATGTTGATATGGTTACACTTTGGCTGGGGGAGCAGGAGGCGTGTTTTCCTATCTTGATGACCGGATTCGGGACGCTTTTTATTTACCGCAGGCTGTCTGAGACAGCCGATGATATATGCTTGCTCGATGTTCATTATCGCAGATCAGGCAGTTTTTCCGTTGCCTTTTCCGATTTTTTTGAACATATCATCCCAAGTGAAGCATTTGCGGAGCAATTCCTGCGAACAGAACTGTTTCAAGAAGCATCTGCGCAGCATGGCAGCCTTGCAGAGGATGAGATCTTTTTCTTTGCGCCTGCTCTGGCTTGGGGCGGGGAAGAATCGCTTTCCTATATTGAAAAAGGAAATGCTGTTGTTCATCAGCACCTGCTATTTGAAATGGGGGCGGACGATTCCGGTGATACAGAACCGGGAGATATGTGGTCGCAGGCCTATGAAGCAAACCCACATGCATTTGAACTGGAGAACGGTGGAATTATGGTCAGTTTTACACTTTCGGAAACGGTGGACACCATTTTGCCGGTAGCGCCAGAGGCACTGTATGCGATGGAGGGAGAGGACATCGCTCTCTGGGTCCTGACGTTTTTTAGCCTAACCAAAGAGGAGGAGCTCGGCTTTTTGGAATATCACAAGGCTCTGCGGCGGCTACGGCCCTACATCTCAGAGACAAGAGGCAACCGCATATTGATTCGTGGCCTTAGCCTGGAGGAGATGGAACACACCCTTTCAGAGCCGTAAGCTGCTTGTATCGGCCCTTAGAGAAACATATTCCGCTGAGATATGTTCCTTGGAGCCGATCCTCGGGCTGATGTTCTGGACGCCATTCTGTTCCGCTTCATATAAAACGATTTGAAAATTTAGGAGGAAAAAGTTATGGGACTTTTCAGCAGACTGTTTCGTGGGCCTGAAATTGATATGGAAAAGAGCCGCGCAAATGAAAAGAAGATGCGCGTTCTATTTAACCAGGCTGTGGAAAATGGGGACAGTTATAGGTTGATTTTTGGATACACCGAGGATGTGAGCCGTTTCAACTATGGATTTGTTCATGGAAGCAGAACAAAGATTGGAAATCTCATTGTTGGATGGAACGAAGCCAGCCAGACAATTGTGGTTGTTCCAACAGTTCCAGACCTCTCTGACTGCGGCGATCCGACCTATTATCGCCGTTCTGAAATCTTGAAAGCCTACCGCAGCAAGTACCCTACAGAGGCCTTTATCATTTACCCGGACAGAAAGGGGTATATCGGTATCAACGCTTACGACTGGCTGGAAGATGAAAAGCTGTATGTCTATGTTTCGCAGGATGAAGAGCTGGCTGCTTTTACTGAGTTCTTTATGAATCGCTTTGCCACAAAGTGAGGGGAAAACTGCCGTTTGGAGAAGCCGAACCGCTTTTTGCTTGCAGAAATTGTATAGATGTTAGGGAATCCGCGGCCCCATTTTATAGAAGCGGCCAGACGGCGGCTGAGCAATTTGTTTGTACATCCCAAGAGACAGCGGACTTGGTAGGCACTTCTTACAGATCTGGAGGACGAAGAATGGATATAAATGAGATTAGAAAACGGGCGCAGCAGGCGAGCGAACGGGCAGCCGAACGAATGAAACAGACTTTTGAGAAAAGCGAGGAAATCCTTCAAAAAATTGATGTCTCAGACACCCCCGCAAGCCAGTCAGCATCTGCAGCGGAAGCGGAAGAACAGGCTGCTGCGAACCAGCAGCGTCAAGTGGAAATTCTTGGTCAGATATTTACGCCGGATACGATGGCACAGATGGCCGCCAATGAGGAGCTGCTGCAAAAAATGGTGCAGGATAAGGTTGCGGAGGCGACTGCATCTGGTGCAGAAGTCGTCATGGGGCAGCTGCTTGGGGAGGATATGGGTATCCTTGCGGCAGCTCTGGAAACCCTGGCGCTAGAAGATATGGATGATGAGGAGGAAGACCTGTTTGATCCGGAACTGGAGGAAGCGCTTTATACGACCTTAGAAGCGGCGATGGCCCGACTCGAGGCTCTGCCTGAACCAGAGCCGGTTCCGTATCAAAAAGGGGATATAAAATGGGAACGCTTCGGCATCCTGTTGTCTGGCATTGTATCGACCCTTAACGACCACGACCTGCATGGTATGGATGTAGAAGAGCATATCCCTGTTATGGAACAGAAGGTTGTGTCACTTGTACGGCGCTCCTGGGGGATCCATGGCCGTAGCGATCTGCTGGATATGATCCGCTATCTGGCGCAGGAGGGGTACATTCTGCGTTATCAGATCTATAGCGAGGCATCCTCCCCAGAGGAGCTAATAGATGATACTATGGATGCGGACAGTCAGGCATCTGTCGGCCGGGCATGGAGATTTGCACAGCGGTATAAGGGGCAATACGCCCCAGGCTTTATGGCCGGATGGGATGTTGGCCGGGCGGCGATGCTGACGCGGTGGGGGTGCTATTTAGGCTGGCTTACGGAAAGCGAGGCGGTCGGTATCCTCTGGGATCTCTCCCAAAGGGTTGTGGAGGAACTGCATAGCTGGCGTGAATTTGCCCAGTCCTACCTTTTTGGCGGGCTGATGTGGAAATTGCTGTGCGGAGACAGCTCCGCCGGAAGCTACCTGGGCTATCTCGCCGACGCCGCCACAGACCTGTTGACTGGAAAAGCAGAACAGGACAGCGGGCAGTGGCGTGATTGTCCATGGCCTGCGCAAAGAAAAATCGGCTTTACAATATAGATACGCTGTGAAAAGATACTATGGTTTGCCAGCTGCTGCCGGTGAACCTGCCGTATTATTTTACGCTGACGTTCGTCCCATTTTAGTGCGCCTTCATAGCCCATCTTGGCGGGCTGGGCAGTTCTAAGCAGTACAAATCACTATACAGCAATCAAGCATCCGGCCATCCAGAATTCCAAACAATTCTGGATGGCCGGATGCATTAGAAAGATAGCATTTACCAGTTAAACGGATTCCCTTTCTCACTCCGCCACGACAATGCGGATTTGCCCCCCTTCGTCCGGGGCTTGATCATAATAGAGGGTCAGTTCGTAGCCGTCTGCCAGCGCAGAAGCCAGTCCATCCGCTCCGCTGAGCCACAAGTCGGCGTCACTGAGGTGGATCTCCACCTGCTCGGATACACGGTATTCGTTGCCCTCGGCCTCCACATACCAGACGCTATCCTGCAGAAAGAAGTCCCCGTTGTCAATGCCCTCCAGCTCCCGGAGGCGGCGGATGCTGGAGACCCTTTCGTAACCGCTGCTGGTAGGCGTCAGTGCCACCCCGACATAGCGGTCACTGGAACTTGAAATGGCACACAGGTATTTCTCGCTTTGCCCGGCGCTGTTGGTCAGCGTAGCCGCCGGATTGTAGGCATCCATGCTGCTGCCGCCCAGATTGATGCCCTCCTCAGCGGAGTAGCGGGTAATCTTTCCGTATTCATAGCAGCTTCCGGTGACATTCTCCAGCAGGATTACATCCACTTGATCGGCGGAGTTGGTATGGTAATAGGCCACATCCTCCTTGTCCAGAGTTTCCGTCCAGGTGATGGCAGAAAAGTCCGTGGAGGCCGTGCCCGGGTTTCCCTCCAGGTCATAGACACGGCCGCTGCCTGCCCACTCATAAATCATGCAGGAGGGTGCCAGTTTCAGGTCCCCCAGCACTCCCTCCGCAAGATCCAGCGACAGGGAAGAGGAGGAAACTTCTTTGCAGTGCAGCGCGGAAGCAGCGGTAGCCGAGACTTCCACCAAGCTCCCCAGGGAGGACTCCTCATAGTCCATAGTATCCGCTGTCAGGGTGATACCGCTGCCAGTAAGGGTTACGGAGCGCCCGTCCTCCGCGAGAATTCCAATCATTTCAGCACGCAGCTGGGTGGAGGGGTAAGCGGCGGCCACCTTTCCGTCGTCGGTGAGCAGGAGCGTCACCTTGTCGCCCAGCTTTAGCTCCCCTAATGTCTCCCAGGCGCACTCCAGCACGTCGAAGGTATAGCCGGCCACAGTCAGCGTGGTGGCGGCGGTGACACTGGGAGATGCCTCGGCGAGGAATCCGGAGACCCGGTAGTCGGAGACGCGCAGTGTGGCGGTAGCGGCGTCATAGTATCCAACGTCGTACTGGGTCAAATCACCGCTGGAGGCTGCCGCTCCGTTTTTCGTGATGGTATAGGTCTTGCCGGATAGTCCCAACGCCCGGGCGAGAGAGCTGGAAGCGGAGGTAGTGGAGGCTACCGCAGCCTCAGAGCTTGCCGCTGTGCCGCCGGAGAGGTAGAGGTAGGTGACAGCGCCGTCATCATCATAGTAGAGCCGCACTGTCCGCCCGGTTCTGGCGTTCAGCTGGAGGTAGCCGGCGCTGCTGTAATCATAGACCCCCCCGCCGGCAATGACCACCGCGCCGGAGGAGATACGGTAACTGGTACCGCTGGCATCTGTCAGCTCTGCGGCGCTGGCAGTACCGATGGTGAGATCCTGATACCCGCCATCCTCCGGTAAAAAGCCCAGCACAGATCCGCTGCTGTCAAAGAGCAGGTGGCCCAGACGGCCGGTTAAGGTGTCACTCTTGATATCCTCCTGGGTATAGTAGAGAATGCCGCCGCTGCTTGGGGCATAGGCCATGAGCAGGCCGCTGCTGCCGCCGTAGGAAGCGTTCCCGTCCAAGAGAATTACCTCCTCCACAGAGGAAACCTCTTCGATGGCCTCATAATACGGCTGCTCGGATCCGCTGACTGGCGCTTTCAGAGCCCGGTACAGCAGTACCGCCCCTTCCCCTCGGTTCAGGTTGTCATAGGCCCCTAGCGAGAGCCCATCGGAAAAGCCCAACTCGTCGCAGAAGGCAGTGTAGTCTAAAGGCCAGACCGTCCCTACCTGCTCGCTGGTATAGCCCAGCAGACGCAGGAGGCTGGTGGCCATCTCTCCATAGGTTACAGACGTATCCGGCCCGAAAGTGCCGTCGCCGTTGCCGCTTACCAGTCCCTGGCTGTAGGCCAGGTTGACATAGCCGTTGTACCAGGCGGAGGCGGAGACGTCGGAGAACATAGTCTTGCGGGCGTAAGTGCTGACCTGATTGGAGAGGCCCGCAGCGTTAACCAGCATGGCGCTCAATTGCGCCCGGGTCAGACTCCCAGAGGGGTTAAACGTGGAGTCTGAGGTGCCGGACACCACCCCCATGCCCTCCAGCGCCGCGGCGGCCGTTGCAACAGTTTCATCCGTGATGTCCGTATAAGCCGCTCCGGCCCTGGCAGGCAGGACCGCCAGACAAAGCGCCAGGCAGAGTGCCGGCAGAAAAAGTTTCTGTTTCATAGTGGATTCCTCACTTTCTGTTTACAGGATCTTACAGAGCGCCTGCTGCAGTCAGCACCAGAGAATAGGCGCCCAGCAGCAGAAGAAAAAACAGCGCGGTTTGGGCGACCCGTTTGACCATACCATTTGCCTCCCTGTTGTATCATTTGTCCGACAGCATTCAATCCGCCCGCAGGGCATCTACCGGCTGGAGCCCAGAGGCTTTCACGGCCGGGTACAATCCGAAGCCCACTCCAATGGCCAGGGAGAAGAGGAATGCGGCCGCGGCCATCCAGAATGCCGGCAGAAGGATCAGGTCGTAGATCAGCTTGCCTGCGATGAGAGAGCCTAAGTATCCGATGAGAATGCCGATCATCCCGCCGCAGCCGGAGAGAACCGTGGATTCCACCAAAAACTGGGTGATGATTACCTGCCGCTGGGCACCAATAGCCTTTTTGATGCCGATTTCACGGGTTCGCTCGGTGACGGTGACCAGCATGATATTCATAATGCCGATGCCGCCCACCAGCAGGGCAATGGCGGCCACACCTCCAAGCACTACCTGGAGGGAGGCAGTTTCATCCTCGGCAGCCTCCATGGCGTCGTTGCCGTTCTCTACGGTGTATTCCCCTGTGTTGGTGTCCACGTTCTCCGCGCACCACGATTCCACTTGGTTCATCACCGTAGTCATATCTGTGGAAGAGGCCACCTTGACGGTGAACTCTGAGACGGTGTCTGTCCCCAGCATCTGCCGATTCAGGGTGTAGGGGACCACCACCGCGTCATCCATGCTCTCTTCGACCCCGCCATCCTTCTGGTAAAAGACGCCCACCACGGTCAGGGGTGTGCCGTTGACCGAGAGGGTCTGGCCAATGGGGTCCTGGAAGCCGAAGAGGGTGTCCGCCAGGTAGGAGCCGATGACGCACACCCGGCTGCGCTCTGCCATATCCAGCTCCAGCAGATCCCGGCCCTCATCCAGCGTGTAGTTGTTGCAGGCGGACCACTGTTCGTTGCCGAAGTAGATGACCGCCGTATCGTTGATGTTGCTTTCAAAGCGCAGGGTACCGGAGGTAGAAGCGCTTGGGGTGACGCCGGTGATATAGGCGGACAGGCTTTCATTCACCCAGTCCATGAATTCCGAAGACTGGTCGGTGGTGTTGGTGCGGTCGAAATTCAAAAGGGTCACATTTACTTTATTAACGCCTTGTTTCTCATAGTAGGCGGTGAGGTCGGCATTGTATCCTTGCACTACCGACACCAGGATCAGCACCGCCCCCACGCCGATGATGATGCCCAGCATAGTGAGCAGGGAGCGGATCTTTTTGTCCCGAATGGACTCAAAGGCCATTTTTACACTGTCCAAAGCGTATCCCCTCCTTACAGATTGGCATTGAGGGCACGGCTCTCATCAGGGACATTGGGGCGATCCTCCACGATATGCCCGTCCTGGAGACGTACCACCCGCTCGGCCTTGGCGGCAATGCCGTTGTCGTGGGTAATGAGGATCACTGTGGTTCCCAGGCTGTGGAGCCCACGGAGGATATCCAGCACCTGCTGGCCGGTCTTGGAGTCCAAGGCTCCGGTGGGTTCGTCGGCCATAATGATGGGGGAGGCGGTGGCGATAGCCCGGGCAATGGCCACCCGCTGCTGCTGTCCGCCGGAGAGCTGGGTGGGACGGCTGCCGGCCTTGGCGGTGATACCCACCGCGTCCAGAGCATCCATAGCCCGGTGCTGCCGCTCCGCTGGCGGAACCCCCTGGTAGGTCATGGGTAATGCCACATTCTGCCAGACGGAGAGGGAGGGAATCAGGTTATAGCCCTGGAAGATAAAACTGATTTTCCGGCTGCGGATCTCGGAGAGCTCCCGCTCGCTGCGGTGGGCAATGGGAATATCATCCAGGGTGTACTCCCCTCGAGTGGGAATGTCCAGGCAGCCCAGAATATTCATCATGGTGGACTTGCCCGACCCGGAGGAGCCCACAATGGCGACGAACTCCCCGTACTCGATGGAGAGGCTCACACCGTCCAGCGCCCGAACCGCGCTCTCCAGTCCTTCATTGTAAATCTTATAGAGGTCGCGGATCTCAATGAGTCCCATACAGCGCCTCCTCAGCCCATGCCGCCGGGCATGCCGCCACCGCCGCTGGGCATTCCGCCGCCCATACCGCCCATGCCGCCCATACCGGGCATCTCACCGCTGGGGAAACCAGACGTGCCGCCGTCCCCCTCGCCGCCCTCGGAGGTGGTGTCGCCGCCGCTGGGGGCCGTATTCTGGTAGCGCAGGAATACGGTAACATCCTCCTCTACACCGGAGAGAATCTGAACATACTGTTCGTTGTAGCCCCCCGCCTCCACCGGGATGGCATAGTAGCCGCTGGGGTAGTCGGTGACGCTGCCGCCAACCTCCTCTGGATCAATGGCACTGTCCGGCCGGCTGTCTGCCTGGACAAGCAGATAGTAGCCGTCGTCATAGGTGCACAGTGCGTCGATGGGGGCCAACACGCTCTCTCCGGTTGTCTCCTCGCCGCTGGTGTCGATGGAATAGTACACCGTCACGCCAGAGGACAGGTCGAACTCTTCCCCCTCCAGCGGGGTGATGGTGATGGTGGCGGCGAAGGTGGACACGCCGCTGCTGCTGGAGGTAGCTTCCAGGCTCAGGTAGGTCAGTTCCCCCTGGTAGAACACAGTGTCGGAGGAGGTGGTGCGGTACACGCTCACCGGCATTCCCACCTCCAGGTAGTCCACATCCAGTTCATCCACGTTAATGGAGATCTCCATGGACTCCTGGTTGTAAACCACCACGCTGCCCGCATCCTCTCCGGTCATGCGGTTTGTGGCGTATTCGGCGCTGACCACAGTGCCGTCAATGTCGGAGTAGCGGGTGTACTCGGTATCGATCTCCTCCTGAAGGTCGGCAATATTATTTTCATAGTTTTCGATCTGTTTTTCTACAGTTTCCAGCTGTGTCTCATACCCGGAGGCATCAATGACAAACAGCGTTTCACCAGAGGATACCTGCTGATAGTCCACCGCGTTGACCGCCGTCAGTTCGCCGCTGGCCTCGGCGGTCAGGGTCTCAACGTGATTGAACTCCAGTTCCGCGTCGCTGACGGCATAGAACTCAGAGCCGTTGCTGTCCTGCGCCCAGCAGGTGACCAGCATCCCCTCCGTAAGGGAACCGGGGTTCTCCGCCGCCACCGTTACGGCAAAGCACCTCATGCCCTCAGCTGTGGTATAATCCACATACTGGATGTCCGTAACCGTACCCTCCAGCGTCATCATCTGATCCGCGATGGACACCGTAACAGGCATTCCGGTGTAAATGTTATCTTCATAGACATAACTGAAGTAGAGGGTAGCCTTCATGGAACTGTCATCCACCAGCGTAGCCAGGGTCATGCCGTTTTGGATCTCATCCCCCGCCTCCACTTGGATGTCCTGGATACGGCCGGAGAAGGAAGCGGTTACCTGCTGATTGGCGATACCCTCCTGGATCTCGCTGCGCTGCTCGTACAGGTCCTCCAGTTCAACCTCGTACTCCAGAATCTCATCTTCCGCTTCGGAGGCGTCCAGCACATAGAGCAGGTCACTAACCTTTACCTCTTGGCCGGCCTCCACATACCACTCCAGCACGGTCCCGCTGATCTCATAGGTCACCGAGTCCGCCGGGGTGGTGGTACCGGAACCCTCGATGGCCTCATTCAAAGTGCCATAGGTGGTGACGCCGGTGAGGGCGGTTCGCTCCTCCTGGGCAAAAAACAGGGCGTATCCCCCCGCACAAGAGGCGATTAGCAAGACCCCTGCCAGGGCTGTCACAGCAATTCGTTTCCTGCTCCACGGCCTCCGCTTTTTCCCGCCGTCGCTGCGCCGGGGCAGCCGTGCGGCAAACCATTCCAGCAGTTGAGTAAACCTGCTCTCGGCAGCAATGGTCTCATCTTCCGTGTTCTTTTTAATCCATAGCATCATCCATTCCTCCTGACAGGACGGCCGCACCGAAATGCAGAACCCTCCTGATTGTTCCATGCCAATCCTATCGGGAAGTTGTGATGAAACTTTGTTGTCCTGTTAAATATTTTATAAATCTAACGGTTTGATAAACACCTATGACGGTTGGGACAAAAAAACGGGACAGCGCCGTCGCGCTGTCCCGTCTCCCCCGGGATCTATTCCACATTGTCTGCCGCCGGCAGGGAGAAAGCAAATTCCATTCCCTCCGCTGTATTGCCAGCTTGGCAGGTGCCGCCCAGACGAGTCACCACATTTTTTACAATGGCCAGCCCCAGGCCGGCGTGGTTTCCCGTGGTGCGGACGCGGGCCTCGTCCACTTTGTAGAAGCTATCCCAGATCCGTTCCAAGCGGTCTGGTGGAATATGGGGGCCTTGATTGCTGACAGTGAGGCAGATCGCCCCCTCCGCAGATTCCACTGTAACTTTGATCTTACCGCCCTCCAGAGTGTGCGCAACGGCATTAGTAAGGAAGTTCTCCACCGCCATCCCCAGGAATTTCGCATCGCCACAAACCATGCAACCGGGGGTAATCGCCCGGATCAGCTGGAACCGCCCCAGCACCGGGGACATCCGGTCCAAAATCCCGGCGCACAGTTCTCCCAGATCCAGCGGCCCTATATCCATGGCGGCCAGGCCATTCTCAATGGCGGACAGTTCCAGCATCCCACCCACCAGATCACTGAGGCGGCCCACCTCGTCAATAATAGTGTCACAGTAATAGTCCTTGTCAATGCCGGAAACATTGTTCTTCAGATTCTCAGCGTACATCTGCAGCAGGCACAGGGGCGTTTTCATCTCATGGGATGCGGCGGCTACAAATTCCCGCCGCATCTGCTCCAGACGTTTTTGCCGCTCTACATCTTCCTGCAACAGGCTGTTGGCCCGGCGCAATTCCTCTATGGCGGCGCTGAGCTGTCCGCCCATCTGATTGATGCTGCATGCCAAGTCCCGCAGTTCGCTGACACTGGATGCTTCGTCCGCCCGGGCAGAGAAGTCCAGGCCTGCCATCTGGCGGGACACCTGCTGGATTTTCCGGATGGGGCGGGTAATCTTCCTGGCAAACAGTATGCTGGCAAGGGCACCCACCAGCAGCACGGCACCTACAATCCAGACAGAGACATGGTTAAACGCTGTAATGCTGCCCTCGATGGAGGCCACCATCACCCACAGCAGCACATATCGAGTCTCGTTTTGAAAAGCGAACTCCCCGGTCAACCCCAACTGTGCATCCTCCCAGGTGCGCCCTGGCAGCTCCTGTGCCTCCGGTACCGTTGAGAAGGGGATATCCTCATTCAGGATCGGGAAAAATGGATCCACACCGTATCCTTCCCGCATTGGACGGCTGGTGTAAATCAATTCTCCTGTATCGCTGTAGATAGCCACCCGGATATTTTGCACATCCTCCCCTTCCCGGAGTAATTCGTATAGCTTTTCGGGGTCATCCCCCGGGTAGTTGTCCCGAATGTGCCAAAAGAAATCCTCGATTTCCGCTTTCTTCTGGTTCAGGAAATAGGCTCGGGCAAAAAAAGTCCCGAACAGCAGCTGCCCCACCGCGGCAATCAACAGGAGCGCCGCACACAGTCCAAGCACCTGGGTGCGGATGGAGAGAGCCCGCCTCATGGATGTACCTCAAAGCGGTAGCCCACCCGATAAATGGTTTGGATGTAGCCCCCGCAGCCGTGCAGTTTGCTGCGGAGGTTCTTGACATGGGTGTCCACGGTCCGCTCATCTCCCTCATAGTTGTAGCCCCAAACAGTATTAAGCAGCTGCTCTCGGGAAAGGATGCGCCCCTGGTTGCACAGGAAACAGTACAGCAGATCAAATTCCCGCCGGGTCAGCTCCAAGCTTTGTCCGGAGGCCTCCACCTTCCGCTGCTCAGGGATCATGAGGATTTCACCGGCCTGAATCACATCTCTTTTTTCTCTACCGGTCCGGCGTAGGACCGCCATCATCCGGGCCAGAAGCAGGTCGGTGGAAAAAGGTTTGGGGATATAATCATCCGCTCCGGATTGAAAGCCCTGCAGCTGGTCATATTCCTCCCCGCGTGCTGTGAGCATAATCACAGGCAGACCGGGGTTCTGCCCACGGATCTCCCGCAGAACAGTGAATCCATCCAACTCCGGCATCATGACATCCAGCAGGACCAAATCAATCTGTTCTCTATATTGATCGCACAGCTCCAGCGCTATCCGTCCATCTCCTGCTGTCAGCACATGGAAGCCCTTGGCGCCCAAAAGATCCTTCAGCGCACGTAGGATCCGTTCTTCATCATCGGCAATCAAGATACACTGTCTCTGTTCATACATGGGCCTGTCACCTCTACTGTGAGCATCTGTATTTCGCTTATTATAGATTTCTTTGCGGCATCTTGTCAATATAAAGGGTGAGGGAGATTTTTCAGCCAGCATACCATATAAGATAGATTTTTTATATTTTACTTCGGTGCAAAAAAATACAAAATATGGGCTGCTTCTTGAGAATTTTATTAATTACAAACGTGACATTGCAGTATGGTATACGCGGAAACTGTGCTCCGGGAAGGAGACACGAAGGGCGGATAGAAAGCGGAGAAGAGGGGGCTGATCGGTGCGGTGTCCGTCAATAGAATCAGGATCATAGAGAATATACTTGTGTACACAAGAAAAGAGACTTGCAGCACAAAGCCGCAAGTCCCCTTTCATGAATCACCATAGAGAATACGTCGTTCAAGCCATATGGTACCGCAGTCGTTTTATCAGAGGGAACCGTGCATTGTCAAAGACGACTTTACCGTCTACCAATGTGCTCTGGCACTGCTGCCGACAGCTCTGGCGGCCCAGTTTGCTGGCCCGGTCAGACCGCAGCCTGCCTTTTTTTGAGACACCGGAGGGAAACTGTGACCTGGTAGTAGAGGACTGCCTGCTCTGGTACCAGAATAGCAGGACGGAGGAGCAGCGCACCTTGACCGTGCGACATATGACCAGGCGCTCCGACTGCTGGAGCGGAGGGCCCTGAACATGGAACAGGATGTCGTCGGTGTATTCTCTGGCCGTGACTACAACTTTATATTCTTTGGCAAAGAGAGCCGATTCCTGTAAGCAAAATTGGATGAGAAGTTAAAAAACCGCCGTTTTAGTTCAAAACGGCGGTTTTTCATGGTGGACGCTAACGGACTTGAACCGCTGACCCCCTGCACGTCAAGAAATGCACATAACAATGCGCAGGAATTGCCCCATGTCAAAATCCAGATGATGCAAGCGATTAGGGAAACGGGTTTTCGATTGGCTGTACAAAAATTTTGAATTGACAGTCAAAAAACCGACAAATCAAAACGGTGAATACCGGCAAATATTACATGGTATAAAATGGTATTTTGCCGCGCAAAGAGAATCTGTCCCTATGGCAAAGTAAGCCTTTTTACACCCGGAACCGGTCGTACTGATCCGCACAATCCAGACAGACTGGTTTTCCATCCATCAGGCGGCAGAGATGCTCCGCCGTCTCCTCAGCGCAAATAGAACAAGGGACAGAGCGGAACAGTCGGGCCCGCTCAGGCAGGTGGATCTTCGCCTCTTTTACGTCGAACAATTCTTCCGGCGTTTTCCCCTGCAGGTAGACGAAGGATTCCTCCCGGCCCATGCTGGGCCGCGGCCGCAGGACCAGCCGGACGGATTTGCCCGTCTTCCGGTTATAGAAGGAAAACGCCTGTTTCCCGGTGATATGGAACAGCAGGTTGCCCTTGCCGACGCTGCACCCCAGGATGGCCTGGATGGCGTCCACGCCGCAGGCGTCATTCTCCGAAATACATACCAGTTCCTCATCCCCAGAAAAGTGAATGTCCAGCAGTTGGATGGCATATAAAGCGGCCTTGTATCCGATGGTCAGCCCGCCGCAGGTGTGTCCATGAAATGCGGCCGCCTTCTCCCACAGTGCTTTTTCCTCGATCATATTTTTTCCACAATCTCCTTTTTCCTTTTTAGTTTATGGAATTCCCTGCATAGGTGCCGGGCCACATACTCACGCTGTACGGCTTGTGCCGCCAGAATTCTCTTCTTCAGGAAATGGGATGACCAGCGGCACTTCGCCATATTGGATGACCTGCGCCCGCATCCCGTAGACCGCCTCGATGGTCTCCGGCGTCATGACCTCCATCCCGCCATAGGTGTAAACCTTGGAACCCTTGAGAAACAGAAAGCGGTCGCAATACCGGATCGCCAGATTCAAGTCGTGGATAATAATCGCCACGCTGATCTGGTGCTCCCGGGCAATCTGCCGCACGACCTGAAGGACCTCGTGCTGGTTGCGGGGATCCAGATTGCTGGTGGGCTCATCCAGCAGCAGAAGTTTCGGCTCCTGTGCCAGCGCCCGGGCCAGCATAACCTTCTGGGCTTCGCCGCCGGAGAGTTCGGAAACATTCCGCAGCACATAGCCGTCCAGTCCCATCTGGTGGATCACGCGGCTGGCTATCTCCCGATCCTCACTGGTGGTATCCCACTTGATGTAGGGTTTTCGGCCCAGGAGGACCGCGTCAAATACGGTCATATTCACCGCACCGGCATTTTGCGGCACATAGGCGATGTGCTGCGCCATGGTCCGCCCGTTCATGGTGAACACGTTTTTCCCGTCCACCAGAACGGCAGCCTCCGGGGCGTGGCAGATCCGGTCGATGCACTTGAGCAGGGTGCTCTTCCCGGCGCCGTTGTTGCCGAGGATCGCCAGGCACTCCCCCTCGGCAATGTCGAATCCCACCTGCTCCAGTACGGGCTCCGAGGTGTGCGGGTAAGAGAAGGTGATGTCCCTGACATTAACCATTGTTTCGGCCTCCTTTGAACAGTAAGAACAGGAACATGGGCGCGCCCAGGAACGAGGTGAGGGCGCCGATGGGCAGCACCACAGGGGCCATAATGGAGCGGCCGAAGGTGTCCGCCAGGATCAGGAGCAGCGCCCCGGCCACCGCCGAGGAGGGCACCAGATAGCGGTAATCGTTGCCCACAAAGCGCCGCATGATGTGGGGCGCCACAAGCCCTACAAAACTGATGATACCCACAAAGGAAACCGCCACCGCCGAGAGCAGGGAGCAGATCCCCATACTGATGAGCATCACAGCCCGGGTGTTTACGCCCAGGCTCTTGGCAGTATCCGCCCCGCTCTCCATGGCGTTGTAGTTCCATCGGTTGAACAGGAAGTAGCAGAGCGCCGCCGCCAGGACCAGCCCCAGGATCAGCAATTCCCGCCAGTTGGTGCTGCCGAGGTTCCCGAAGGTCCAGAAGACGATAGCCCCCAGTTTGGTGTCGTCGGCAAAATACTGCAGCAGGGTGCTGCCGCCGCTGAACAGGGAACTCAATGCCACCCCCGCCAGCACCAGCCCGCCGGGGCCGATATCCCGCTTGAACTGGGAGATGGCAATGACGACCAGTGTGGAGATGGAGCCGCAGACAAAGGCGCACAGTGTCACAATATAGGGGTTATGGATGGCGATGGCGGTGGTGGCATTGGCGGAGTTGACCACACCGCCGCCGAACACCACAATCCCTACTGCCGCGCCGAAAGCAGCCCCCTGGGACACCCCCAGCGTGGAGGCGGAGGCCAGCGGGTTTCGCAAGACGCACTGCATCACCGCCCCGGCGCTGGCCAGAGCCGCCCCCACCAGAATGGCGGCGACGACCCGAGGCAGGCGGATATTCAAAACCGCTGTCCGGGCCATCTCCTCACCGCCGCCCAGCAGTACCCGGATGACCTCCGGGATGGAGATGGGGATAGAACCCACGCCCACGGCATACAGCGCCACCACAATGGCGGCGGCGCATACCACAGCCAAGGCGGTGCGTTTCCTCCGCAGATAGCGGTTATAAACTTGTAACTGCCCGGTGGTTTCCTTGGCCATATTTCCTTACGCTCCCAATGTGACTTTTCCATATCCTGCGCCGGCCTCCTCCAGGACGCTCAAATAGTCCGGCTGGCCCAGGAAAAAGTCGAAAATCTCGCTGGCCTTCTCCTCGAAATCCACATCTGCGAAAGCCTCCGGGTAGAGGAGGATGCCGGTGGAATAGGCGCTGACCAGGGGGATCTCCACATTAGACCAGTGCCAAGTGGAGTTGGGCCACTGGTAGAGGTTCCCACTTTTCACCGCCTGCAGTTGCTCGAAATAGCCGGGGTTCTCAGCGTAGTCCGTCCGGACCAGTTCCATGCTGCCGGAGTCGAAGAAGATGATCACCGGGTCCCAGGCCAGGATCTGTTCCCGGTCCACCATCACACCGCTGGAGCCGGTATCCCCGGCCATGTCCTTCGCCACATCGTTGGCGGAGAGCACTTCAAAAACAGGATAGTTGGTATAGATGCCGTCAATGCTGTGGCCGCCCTTGAAGGTGGCGCCGGTCCCCAGCACCGTGGGTTTGGTATCGTCGGGAATATCCCGGGTGCGGCTCTCCAGGTCCTCCAGGCAGGTGTTGATAAAGGTAATCACTTCCTCCGCCCGGTCGGCGACGCCGCAGACATCGCCCAAAATACGCAGGGCCTCCTCATAGTCCTTGCCAAAGAGAGTTCCCTGGGGGACAGAGACAACAGGGATACCGGTCTGCGTCTGTAAATTGTCCGCCGTATCGGCGGGGTCGGTGCAGAGAATCACGTCCGGACCCGCCAGCATGATCTCCTCGGGATAATAGGCGGTTTCTCCCATGGAATTGGTCCCGCAGTTGGGGAGTTTCGACCAGGCCTCGGCATAGGGATAGGCATAAGCCTGGATGGGGCTAGTGGCGATTTCACATTCCTCGATACCCACGATCCTGTCCGCAAGGCCCAGGTAAACAATCATGCGGGGGGTGTTGCCCAGCGGCACAATGGTTTCCACCGTGGCAGGGATTTCCACGGTGCGGCCCACGCCGTCGGTGATGGTGCGTTTCTCCGTACTGGCCTCCCCCGTATTCTGACCGGCGGTATTACCGGAACTATTTACGTTTTGTGCGTTTTCCCCGCCGGTGCCGGCGCAGGCTGTCAGGGATACCAGCAGCAGTACCGCCAGAATCCTGGAAATCCACGGTTTCCAATGATGTTTCATGCTCTTTTCTCCTGAGAGTTTTCTATGATACACCTTGTACACTTTTCAGTATTATATAGCCCCCTGTATCCCCTCGCAAGCCGGGGTGGGGGATATATTTTCAGCCATCTGCAGAATTTTTTCCAGCAGCGGAAATTTTATCCGCCGCCCGCAGCACGCCCCATTGCCCACAAGGCAGAAAAAAAGCCCCGCCGTTCCCCATACGGCGGGACTCTCTTTCCGCTGAGCGCATCATTTATGAACTGATCTGCGCCTATGATAACAGTGCCGGGAGCCTTCCACAAGCCCCCCCAGGGGGATAAAAATTTGGGAATTTTCAAAAAATATCTCTCATAGGAGGCTTTTTGCTCGATTTTGTCACTGCTTTTTCTCGCCTGATACGCCTGCATGCAGTCGAGGATAAGATCCACCGCCTGGGCCGCGTCCTCCGCCGTAAATTTCACCTGGAAATGATCCGAAACAAAGGTGGCGTGTTAGGCGGGCGTTTCGGACCGCCGTTGGCACAGGAGAACCATGGCGCATAAAATGCATTGAAGCCACTGACCCGTTTTCAACAGGAGTAAATCGTAAAAGCCGCATTATTTTGCGGCATAATGGCCAAAAAATGCGTCGTTAATCAAATAATATCCCCCAGGGGGGCTTGCTTCGGGACCTTGTGCCCTATATAATAATCTCGGTTTTCAGAGGAGAAACAGAAATATATCATGTGCGATACATTACAGAAAAACACGGTACAACGGTGTACGCTTCCTGCAGCGGGAACGGAGCTGTCCATTCCTGCGACTGTGATCGGCGGCGCCCGAGGTATGCGCGCAGAGCCCCAGCATATAGCAGAGTTCAGCAACGCACCATATATCGTCCGCTCCCGTGTGGAAAACGGCTTTTACAGCTGGGCGGGACGCCGATGATCTCATATGGGGAATTGCCCTGACTGTGGGGATTGGAACAAGAAGAGGAGTTACAGGCAGAAATATGGAGACAATCAAAAGAGATGTGGCAAACTACTGGTCCTGCAGGGTGGAGAAATTCTCCGCCCTGCGGCGCAGGGAAATAGAGAGCGAAAAGAGCCTTCGCTGGCGCAATGAATTGGAGCGGTTTCTTCCGAAAGGAGGCAAACTGGATATTCTGGACATCGGCACGGGGACCGGCTTCTTCGCCCTCCTGCTGGCGGAGCAGGGACACCACGCTACAGGTATTGACCTGACGCCGAAGATGATCGAAGAGGCGAAACGGACCGCCGACGGCATGGGGATCCATGCCGATTTTTATGTAATGGATGCGGAGGCCCCCGACTTTCCCGCCCAGTCCTTTGACGCCATTGTTACCCGGAAACTGACATGGTGCCTGCCTCACCTGGACCAGGCATACAGAAAATGGCACGAACTATTGAAACCTGGCGGACGATTGATCAATTTTGATGCCGATTACTGCCGGGAGCGCGAAACGGTTCCGCTGCCCGCACACCATGCCCACCAGGACATCAGCGCAGACTTGATGGAGGAATACGCGCGGATGAAAGCGGTTCTGCGCCCCATGCAGCGGCCCCGGCCGCAATGGGATGTGGAACTGCTGGAACAGGCTGGGTTTCATAACATATCTGTAGATACAGACGTTTGGCAGCGGGTCTATCGGGAAATCGACGAGTTTTACGATCCCACCACCGGCTTTGCCATCACAGCGACTGCATGACGGGAGGGAGCGCATTGATGCCGTTTAGAAGTTTTGCGCAGGAAAATATCGCCTATTGGACCAAGCGGGCCCCCAGTTATTCCGACGTACATCAGGAGGAACTGCATACGGGCCAGCGGGCGGTGTGGAGCCGGGCATTAGACGGCCGGATCCGGGAGCATTTTAGAGGGGGGCGCCGGGATGACATCCGCGTTCTGGAGGTTGGAACCGGGCCGGGCTTTTTTGCCATCATCCTGGCGGAACTGGGCTACCAGGTGACGGCCGTGGACTACACGGACGCCATGCTGGCACAGGCATTGGAAAACGCGGGGGCTCTGGCGGAACGGATCCAGTTCTGCCGGATGGACGCTGAAAAGCTGGCCTTTCCGGACAGCAGCTTCGATGTGGTGGTTTCCCGGAACCTCACATGGAACCTCCCCCATCCCGATGCGGCCTATGCCCAGTGGGTGCGGGTGCTGAAACCGGGCGGTCTGCTGCTGAATTTTGACGCGAACTGGTATGGTTATCTGTTCGACGCCGGGGCGGAAAAGGGGCATTTGGCAGACCGCGAGAAGGTAGTGGCCACCGGTGCCGCCGATGATACCGCCGGTACCGATGTGGCGGCTATGGAACAGATTGCCCGGCAGGCGCCCCTCTCAGGCCGCGTCAGGCCGCAGTGGGATCTGGGCGTCTTAAACGGCCTGGGTATGACCGTTTCTGCCGATCCGCACGTCTGGAAACAGGTGTGGACACAGAATGAGTGGGTCAACAATGCGTCTACCCCGATGTTCCTGGTCAGCGCGGAAAAGACTGTTGAAACAGGGAAAGCTTCGGTATGAAACATTATGTGGTCCGGCGTCTCTTGCAGCTTATCCCGATTCTGCTGATTATCACCTTCCTGTCCTTCGGCATGATGCGGCTGGCAGGCAGCGACGCGGTGCTCCAGCGGATGGAAAATACCGGTATGGTGGTCTCCCAGGAGGTGATTGACGCCGCCCGGGCGGAACTGGGGCTGGACAAGCCTTTTTTGACCCAGTATTGTGCTTGGCTGGGGAACCTGCTGCGGGGGGATATGGGGACCAGTTATATCTCCGGGCAGGAGGTGTTTTCCACCTTTATTTCCAAACTCCCCGCCACGCTGCTGCTGACGGTGGTTTCCATTCTGCTGACCATCGTCGTTTCCATCCCTTTAGGGGTGCTGGCGGCAGTGAAGCAAAACCGTCTGACGGACTATGTGATCCGGGTGGCCAGTTTTCTGGGCAACAGCATGCCCAACTTCTTTGTGGCCCTGCTTTTGATGTATTTCTTCGCCATCCGTCTGGACTGGTTCCCCGTAATCTCCAGGGAGGTCAGCCTGCAGAACGTGATCCTCCCCGCCCTGACGCTGGCAATCGCTATGTCCGCCAAATATCTTCGGCAGGTGCGCGCCACTGTGCTGGATGAACTCAGCAAGGATTACGTGGCAGGCGCAAAGGCCCGGGGCGTAAAATTTTCCGTCACACTGGCAAAAAGCGTCCTGCGGGCCTGCCTGGTCACCGTGATTACCCTTTTGACGCTCTCCATCGGCAGCCTCCTGGGCGGCACGGCCATCGTGGAATCGATCTTCATGTGGGACGGCGTGGGCAAAATGGCAGTGGACGCCATCAACATGCGGGACTATCCCATGATCCAGGCCTATGTGATGTGGATGGCGATCATTTATGTCTGCGTCAATCTGATCACGGATCTGTCCTATCGGGTTCTGGATCCCCGGATTCGGCTGGGAGGTGCAAAATCATGACAGGTACTGTTTCGGTGCGCCGCCAGAAGATCCCAAAAAACAATATCAGGCGGCGCCTGCTCTTTTTCCTCCTGCTGGCCGGGCTGCTGATGCTGGCTGTGACCTTTGCGGAACAGATCTGCCCCTATGATCCCAATGCGCAGATCTTCTCCACGCTTGAGCCGCCCAGCGCAGCCCATCCCGCCGGCACGGATCGCTTTGGCCGGGATATGCTGTCCCGGATTCTGGTGGGGCTGCAGACCAGCGTCCTTTCCACGCTGACACTGGTGGCCATCATCACTGTGGTGGGAACGATCATAGGCGTCCTGTGCGGCCATCTGGGCGGTATGGTGGACGCATTCATGATGCGGGTTTGCGATGTATGCCTGGCCTTTCCTGGGTTGGTGTTCGCAATGGCCATTGCCGCGCTCCTGCACGGCGGACTTCAAAACGCGGTGATTGCCCTGGCGGTCATCAGTTGGCCCAAGTATGCCCGGATCGCCCGCAGTCAGACTTTGGCTCTGGAGAGTACCGACTACGTTGCGGCAGCACGGCTGGCCGGGGACACCTCGGCGCAGATCATCTTCCGGCATATCCTGCCCAACAGCGCGGGGCCCATTCTGGTCACCGCCATGCTGGACATCGGCACCATGATGATGGAACTGGCGGGCCTCAGTTTCCTGGGGCTGGGCGCTATGCCCCCTACGGCGGAACTGGGCAATATGATGAGCGGCGGGCGGAGCATGCTGCAGACCTATCCCTGGGTCATTATCGGGCCGGGCATTGCCATTTTTGTGGCGGTGGTTATTTTTAACCTGCTTGGCGATACGGTGCGGGATTACCTGGACCCCCGCAACAGCCGCAGACAGTCGAGCGCAAATGGCAAAAAGGAGCAGGAAAAATGAAAACAGAGAAACGGATCCTAACGCTGCTGATGGCGGTATGCCTGGCGCTTGGCGCCTTGGCGGGCTGCTCTTCTAACGAAGAAGCCTCCGACGGCGGTACGGCAGGTACGACGTTTGTGCTTGGAGACACCACGTTCAATGCGGAAAATGAAGAGCCCGATGTGAATCCGCATAACGCGTATTCCGGCTGGGCCTGTATCCGCTACGGCATTGGCGAGACGCTGTTCCGCTACTCCGATACTATGGAGATCGAGCCCTGGCTGGCCACCGAATATGAACTGGTGGATGAACTGACGTGGCGGATTACTCTGCGGGACGGCGTGACGTTTTCCAGCGGGCGGGCCCTGGACGGCCAGGCGGTCAAGGAATGTCTGGAGCACCTGATCGAGGTTCACGACCGGGCCCGGGGCGATCTGATGATCGACACCATTACCGCCGACAGCCAGACCGTGACCATCACCACGACAGAGCCGCGGCCCACCCTGCTGAACTACCTCAGCGACCCCTATGGCTGTATCATCGACATGGAAGTAGGGATTACGGAGGACGGCATTGTGGTCGGTACGGGCCCCTACATCGTCACATCCCTGGTTACCAGAGAGGAACTGAACCTGGTGAAAAATGAGAACTACTGGGACGGGGAGCCCGGCTTTGACAACGTGACCGTGCTGACCATCTCCGACGGCGACACCCTGACCATGGCCCTCCAGTCCGGAGAGATCGACGGCGCCTACGGCATGCCCTATGCCAGCTATCCGCTCTTTGAAAACGAGGATTATACCTTCTCCAGCACCGCCACCAGCCGCGTTTTCTTTGTCCATATGAATTTTGAAAGCGAGATCATTCAGGATGACGCGGTGCGTCAGGCCATCGCCATGGGCATCGACAAGGAACGTTTCGTGGAGGATCTGCTGGATGGCAACGGCTATCCCGCTATGGGCGTCTATCCGGACAACTTCTCCTTCGGCGGCGACGCGGTAACGGCCAAGGGGTACGACCCTGATGGGGCAAAAGCGATTTTGGAGGAGGCCGGCTGGGTGGATACCGACGGCGACGGCATCCGGGAGAAGGAGGGCCAGACCCTGACCATCCGCTGGCTCACCTACCCCAGCCGCCAGGAGCTGCCCCTGCTGGCGGAGTCTGTGCAGGCAACCCTGGGGGAGATCGGATTTGAAGTGATCATCAACAGCACCGCAGATCATAACAGCATCCGGGTGGATCCAATGGCTTGGGATGTCTACGCCAGCGCCATGGTCACCGCGCCCACCGGCGACCCGTCCTATTTCTTCAGCACCCACTGCCTGGACAGTTCCGCTGTCAACAACGGCCACTACCACAGCGACGAACTGGAGGCGCTGGCCGCTGAACTGGACGAGACCTTTGATACGGACCGGCGGGCTGAACTGGCGGTGGAGATGCAGCAGATTATTCTGGATGACAATGCCTTTGTGTTCTGCTCCCATCTGCAGATGAGCATGATCTCCCAGTCGGATGTCACCGGCCTGGTGGCGCACCCCTGCGATTTCTATGAGATCACGGTGGATCTGAGGCCCGCTGAATAAAGGAAAGTTAGGGGGAAGGAGGGGACAGCATGGAGCCCTTGTTGACCTATCAATCCGTGGAGGTCAGTTTCAACGGCCTTGCAGTGACCCACGATGTGAGTTTTGCGCTCCACTCGGGCGAGATCCTGGGAATTGTAGGGGAGTCGGGCAGCGGGAAGAGCACGCTGCTGAAAGCCGCCATGGGCCTGCTGGGCAGAAGCGGGCTGGTGACGCGTGGGGACATCTGGTTTCAGGGCAAGGACCTGCCGGATTTGCCTGAGCGGGAGCTGCGAAAGATCCGCGGGGCGGAGATCGGTATGATCTTCCAGGATGCCGGAGCATCCTTATGTCCCATCCGCACCATCGGTGACCAGATCTACGAGAGCATGTCGGCGCATATGGAGATCACCAGGGCGCAGGCAAAAGAAAAAGCGCTGGCCCTGTTCGAAAAGCTCCAGTTCAGGAACGGTCCGCGCATCTGGGACAGTTATCCGTTTGAATTGTCCGGAGGCATGAACCAGCGGGCTGGTATTGCGATTGCCATGTTGATGGAGCCGCCGGTGTTGCTGGCCGACGAACCCACCAGCGCCCTGGATGTTGCGGTGCAAAAGCAGGTCGTGGAAGAGATGCTGCGCCTGCGCGAATTGTTCGGAACGGCCATCATCGTGGTGACCCATGATATCGGGGTGGTGTCCGCTATGGCGGATACCGTGCTGGTGCTGAAAAACGGGCGGGTTGTGGAATACGGCCCGTCAGAGGAGGTTTTGCGCAGGCCGCAGGATCCCTATACCCGGCAGCTGCTGGCAGCGGTGCCGAAACTGCGGAGGGCATAAGAAATGGACGTATTTTTAGACGTACAGGATGTAACCAAAACCTTTATTGCCGGGGGAAACGCCGGATACACCGCGGTGGACCATGTAAGTTTTCAGATGGGCGCAGGAGAAACCCTGGGGCTGGTGGGCGAGTCGGGCTGCGGAAAAAGCACCCTCGCGAAACTGATTACCCGGCTGATAGAACCGACCGCAGGAACGATCTCTCTTTGCGGAGAGGACATTACAAAACGCAGGGGCAAGCCACTGCGGGATGCCTACCGGCAGGTACAGATGGTGTTCCAATCCCCTATGGGCTCCTTCGATCCACGGAAAACCATCGGTTACGGCGTCGGTGAGGGCTTGATGAACCAGGGGATGCCCAAAGCGGAACGGACGCAGCGCGTTGCTGCGTTGCTGGAACAATGCGGCCTGCCCCCCAAGTTTGCCGGGCGCTACCCCCATGAGATCAGCGGCGGCCAGTGCCAGCGGGCGGCCATTGCCCGGGCCCTGGCGATCCAGCCGAAACTCCTGATCTGCGATGAGGCGACCAGTGCCCTGGATGTAACGGTACAGCAGCAAATTATGGAGTTGCTGGAGAATCTGAAACGGGAGCAGCACCTGTCTTTTCTGTTCATCTGCCACAACCTTGCGCTGGTACAGTCCTTCTGTGACCGGGTGCTGGTGATGCACGAGGGAAAGATTGTAGAGGAGGGAACACCGGATGCCGTCATCCTCTCCCCCCAATCCGACTATACAAAAATGCTTGTTGCCGCCGCACTCTAAGGCTTGTCGGGCGGGAATGTCCCGTGTTGCACAGGTGGAGCGTTTGCAAGTATGTGTCAGGACATACGGCCTGTATGGGGTGTAGTATGCCCTGACACCGATTTATTGATATTGCTTGACGAAATGACCCTTCCGGTAGTTCTCTGTTTTCTGAGGACTGCGAAAAAAACTATAAGGTGTAATATCGGATTGCGAGGCTGTGGCCGTCTAAAAGGATGGGGACAGGCTTTTCATATCTACATGGAAGGGGGGACGTATCCATCCGTGCGGACGAACTATCCCTCAATGGGTCTGCGATCAGGGTATTCCTTGGCAGAGCAGAAAGATGTGGAAAATCTCCACCTATGCAGAGAAAGCCCCGTCTAATATACTGGAATTGTATTCAGGGCAGAGTAAGTGAGGCGAACAGCGCGAGATACAGGGCAGAATATGCTGCCGCTATTCCTTGATGTTGTAGAAAGGACAGTACATTTGCACTCTTGTAGGCGCAGAAGAAAAGAATATCTGCTGAGAAGAAAGACACGAGAAGTCGGACTGCATAGAGCGTGCGTCCCACCTCCCGTGTCTTTTTGCGTGAAGCCCTGTGGCGGTTGCCAGCCATAGAAAGGGCATGACTGTCGTTGCGAGGAGACTTGCCGATCATAGAGGAAGAAAGAAGTTGTCGCTTAGACGACGCGGCATGAAAACCGTCCAGGGAGTTGGCAGCCGCCCTGCGCGCCATGGTGAGAGCATGGCCCAGGCAGCCCAGAAAAATAGACGATGGGGGGAACAAGGTCATCCCCGCCCAGCGGGCGCAGTTGCTGGCAGGGACCTACGCGCCGAAACAGAGTCGGGAGCGTGTTCTGGCGCAGCTGCGGCAGTTGGACCCACTGCTGACCGACGACGGGGAGAGTGCATGAACCCCAGCGTACAGCCACAGGAAGGGCTCCAACGCCAGAACCCCTTGGGACAGTAAAAAAGCCGTACAGTTTCATACAGCCAGAGAAGGAAAATTCGGCAGCATCAGGCAACACAAAACGGGATTTTGTACGCCAATCGTGGACAGATAAAACTCCTCAAAACAGGGAAAAACCCTTGCAGCACAAGGGCTACAAGGGTTTTTCATGGTGGACGCTAACGGACTTGAACCGCTGACCCCCTGCACGTCAAGCAGGTGCTCTAGCCAGCTGAGCTAAGCGTCCAAAGCGGAACACGATTATGATACCTCAGAAGAAGTCATTTGTCAACACCTTTTCTGCGAAAACTTTTCCTATATTTAACATGCCGGATGGGGTGACTTGCAGGTGGTGATCTGGAGGAAAAGAAAATTTCCATGGTACATTGCGCTTGTTTCTCCACTGTGGTACACTGAAGCCGATAGGAGGGATCCCCATGCATATTCCCAGCGCAGATACCGCCGCCCTGACGATTCTGCCCTTTGACGAGGCCCTGACGGCGGCGCTGGAGCCATCGGCTGAGTACGATGTGAACCAGTGGCTTTATGTGCCCAACACCTATGCCGATTACCGCTATCTTTTAGGTACGCGGGGGGAACGGCCGCTGATCTGTGTAGGCATCAATCCCTCTACTGCGGCGCCGGACAGGCTGGACAACACCCTGAAGTCTGTGGAGCGGATCGCGCAGGGGAACGGCTTTGACAGCTTCCTCATGTTCAATGTCTACGCTCAGCGGGCTACCCGGCCTAAGGACATGGAGAAGACCTGCAACCCGTTTCTTCACCGGGAGAACATGCGGGCCTTTGATTATGTGCTGTCCCTCTCGCCGGAGCCTGCGGTTTGGGCAGCCTGGGGGGCCATCATCCGGCAGCGGGGCTATCTGACGGACTGCTTGCGGGACATGGCGGACATCGCAGCGGACCATGCTGCGCACTGGTATACGGCGGGTGCGCGCAGCAAACAGGGAGGGCACCCCCACCACCCGCTGTACCTGCGAAAGGACAGCCGGCTGGAGCCCTTTGATATCGCGGCGTATTGCGCTGCCCTTTGATAAGTGATTCACGGCGATTTTACTTTCCAATTTTGACAAATTGTGTTACACTGAAAGCAGCAATTCCTGCTTAGGAGGCCGATCACAGTGGAGCTGCCACAATCGCCTTTCCTCCAGATGCTCCGGGAGATTCGTGGGGAAGGGGATACCATCCGTTCCTGCGGGTTCTCTGGAGAAGCTCTGGAGAATTTGGATTTGGAGAGCATGGATTTTGAAAATGTGATATGGGAGGGCTGCCGTTTTGATCAATGCGGCTTTGCCCATTCCGGGTTCTACCAAACAAAGTTTGTTAACTGCCTCTTTATTGGCTGCCATTTTCGAAATAGCTATTGGAGGGATAGCTCTTTGACAGAGTGCAAGGCGGATGGATGCGACTTTTTAGAGAGCAAGCTGAAAAAGTGCGCTCTTACTGGTACCTCGCTCCGATATGCCAATTTCAGCCGCTCTGTTTGGGATGGGACATCGCTGCGGCACTGCGACCTGCGGGAGACGGCCCTCAGCGAGATGCGGCTTTCCAAGGTGACGCTGGAGCGGGTGGAGCTGGGCGGGGCGGAACTGTTTCGTACCTCCCTGGCGGGGGTGGACCTCACCACCTGCGGCATCAGCGCACTGGTGGTGTCGGAGGGCTGCGGAGAGCTCCGGGGCGCGAAAATTGGTGCGGAGCAGGCCGTGGAGGTCGCCCATCTGCTGGGAATGGATGTAGTATTTTAACGCGGGAGGCCCGCGTATCATATTGTGACAGGAGGAACGCCTCTTTGGATAAGATCTATGTAACAGGACATCGAAACCCGGATACGGATTCTATTGTCTCTGCCATGGCATATGCCGCCCTGCGCAACGCTGTGGGAGACCGGGAGTATGTGGCTGCCCGGCTGGGGCAGCTCAGCGACGAAACCAAGGCGATTTTGGAGCGGTTCGGCTTTGAGGCGCCCATCTTTGTAAAAAATATGCGTACCCAGGTCCAGGACTTGGACTTTGACACGCCGCCCATTCTCAATCAGGCGGTGACAGTGGACCGGGCTTGGTCGGCCATGGAGGACGACCGGCATGTGTCGGCCATCCCCATTACCAATGATGATGGGAAGCTGGTGGGCATGCTGACCCCCGGCGATGTGGCGGAGTACAATATGCGCAACATTACTGACCCCACCATCCAGGATATCCCGCTGTTCAATCTGCTCAGTGTCCTGGAGGGAAAGCTTCTTAATGAGCCGGGGCATGCGGTCAATGTGCTTTCCGGGCGGGTCGTGATCGCCTTGCCCGGCGGGCTGGATGAATACCCCTTCCGGGAGAAGGAGACCATCCTCATCTGCGGCCGGCAGCCGGAGGTGATCCGGGCTGCCCTGGAGATGGGAGTCAGCTGCATCATTTTGTGCCAGGCGGAACTGCCGGCGGATCTGCGGGACAAGGGAGGAGATACCTGCATTATTGCGACTCCTTATGACCCTTACCGTACTATGCGCATGGTATTTCAGGCGATACCCGCCGGCTGTGTGTGCCGCCGGGATGACATCCAGTATTTCCACCTGGACGACTATATCGACGATGTGCGGGAGGTCGTCCTCCAGAGCCGCTACCGCAGCTATCCCATCCTGGACCAGGAGGACAAGGTGGTGGGGACTCTGTCCCGGTTCCACCTGATCCGTCCCCGGCGCAAGCGGGTGGTGCTGGTGGACCACAACGAGGTGGCCCAGTCCGTCCCCGGCCTGGATCAGACGGACATTTTGGAGATCATCGACCACCACCGCCTGGCGGATATCCAGACCAACAACCCTATCTGGTTCCGCAATGAGCCGGTGGGCAGCACCACCACTATCGTGGCTGGGATGTTCCAGGAGCGGGGGATCATGCCCTCCAAGAAGATGGCGGGGCTCATGGCCTCGGCGATCGTGTCCGACACAGTGATGTTCAAATCTCCCACCTGCACCAAGAAGGATCGGAATACCGCCGAGCGGATGGCGTGCCTGGCAGGGGTTTCTCTGGATCAGCTGGGACGGGATATCTTTGCCGCCTCCGCACCGGAGGACAAGCCGGTAAGCGAGCTGCTGTTCGGGGACTTCAAGGAGTTCCACATTGCCGGGCATGATTTCGGCATCGGGCAGATCACCTGCGTGGACTCTGACCGGCAGCTCCAGCGCAAGGAGGAGTTTCTCAAGCTCATGGAGCAGACCAAGGAGGAGCGCAGCTACAGCCTGGTGATGCTGATGCTCACCGATGTGCTGCTGGAGGGGACCAAGATCCTCTATATCGGGGACGAGGACCTGGTGGAGCAGGCGTTCAATGTGAAGCTCAAGGACCACGAGGCGTTCCTGCCCAAGGTGATGAGCCGGAAGAAACAGGTAGTGCCCATGCTGTCGGCCCTGTGGGGCTGATGCCGGGGACCGGAGGCAGAGGCCGTCCGCTGTGGAAGATCGGTACCTTTGTGGTTATATTTTATCAGAACAGCCGCTGCATGCGGCGTGGATGATGTAAGGAGGCTGTGCCATGTCTACCCCTCATAATACTGCCCAGCCGGGCGATTTTGCCAGGACGGTCCTGATGCCCGGGGACCCGCTGCGCGCCAAATTCATTGCGGAGACCTTCCTCCAGGACGCGAAGCTGGTGAACAACGTCCGGAGCATCCAGGGATACACCGGCACCTACAAGGGGGTGCGGGTGTCCGTGATGGCCTCGGGCATGGGCTGCCCCTCCATGGCCATTTACAGTACCGAGCTCTACCGGGACTACGGCGCGGAGAACATCCTCCGCATCGGCAGCGCCGGGGCTATCAGTGAAAAGCTGAAGCTGCGGGATGTGGTGGCGGCCCAGGGGGCCTGCACCAACTCCGCCTTTTTTAGCCAGTACCAGCTGCCCGGCACCTTCGCGCCCATTGCGGACTTCACCCTGCTGGAGACGGCAGTGGCCGTGGCCCGGGAGCGGGGCGTGGAGATGCCGGTGGGTAATCTGGTGTCCACGGATAATTTCTATGATGTGGGAAGCCGCACCCTGGAGTGGGGAAAAATGGGTGTGCTGGCGGTGGAGATGGAGGCCGCGGCGTTGTACTGTGTGGCCGCGAGCCTCGGCAAGCGGGCCCTGGCCCTCTGCTCCATCAGCGACCATCTGCTCACCGGGGAGGATCTGCCGCCGGCAGAGCGGGAGACCACCTTTACCACCATGATGGAGATCGCGCTGGAGACAGCGGTGCGCATGGAGGACCGCTGAGAGCGATCAGGGGGTGCCGGACATGACAGAGCGGATCGTTGAGACCCTGCTGGGGCTGTTTTTGATCTATCTGGGCTACCGCGTGGGGTGGAAGGGCGAACTTTGGACCATCCACCGCTATCACACCGCCTATGTGGCTGAGCAGGACCGGATGAAGTTCTGCCGGGGCTGCGGAATCGGAGAGATGGTGGCCGGCGTCGGCTGCGTCCTGATGCCCTGGGTCAATCTGCTCACCCGGTCCGAGGCGGGCTACTGGATCGGTGCGGCCGCCATTGGGATCGGATTCCTGGGGATCGTACTGACCATCCTCCGGTACAACGGCCGTCTGTTTTAGGGGAATATGGGACAGGGGATTCACCGATAGGTGAATCCCCTGTTTTATTTGCGTTTACGGATACAGCCAGAGGGACACTGCCCCGGCCAGCAGCACCGACAGCAGGGCCTGGAGCGCTTTGCCCAGCCAGTGGCGGCGGAGGGACAGCCCTGTGCCCGAGAGCACCGCCATGGTCTGGCAGTGGACAGAGAGGCCGCCCCATCCGACGATGCCGGCGGCGGTGAGGAAGCCCAGCCTGCCGGGGGAGAGGGTGGCCGTCCCGGTGACCATCTCAAAGAACCCCAGAACACCGGCGGGGAGGGTCCCCGGCAGCAGGGCTGCGATGACCCGGAACAACACCACAAAGCCGCAGATGTTCAGCGTGGAGGCGAGGGCCCCCGTGACAGCGCTGGGAAAGGCCTCGGCAAGGGAGGCGTCATTGGCAGGACGCTGCAGACTTCCGGCAGCAGCGCGGCGGCGGGGCCCGGTCCTCCTGCAGAGGATGAGGCCGGTGAGAAGGGCGGCGGCCACATGGATCAGCAGGAGGTACACCCCAGCCTGACTGCTGTCCAGTACGCTGGCCCCCACATAGGAGAGCAGGAAGGCGGGGCCGCAGTTGTTGACAAAGGACAGGGCACGCTCCGCCTCATCCCGGTTGATCTGCCCGGCGGCGTACAGGTCCGCCACGGTTTTTGCCCCGGTGGGATAGCCTCCCACCAGCCCCGCCAGCAGCGGGGCGGCACAGACGCCGCTGAGATGGAACAGGGGGCCCATAAAGGGGGCAAAGAGCGGCTGGAGCCGCCGGGCAAACCCCAGCTGCAGCAGCAGGGAGACCACCACGAAGAAGGGAAACAGGGAGGGGATAATGGCGCGAAAGCACAGCGCCAGCCCATCCTGTACCGCGGCACCGGCAAGATCGGAAAAGCGGAGCAGAGCCCAGGCAAAGACCAGAATCGGCAGAAAAAGCAGCGTTTTTTTCATTCAATCACCACTACACCATATGCGGGGACGGCGGGGGACATGCCGCGAGATACAAAAAAGAGGAGGCGTCAGCGCGCTGACACCTCCTCTTGATCTTTTTGATTTTTGTAGATGGGCAGAGGATCACTCGTCCAGATCCGGAAGAGCCATTTCATATTTGGAGTCCATGGCGTTCTGGGAGTCCGCTGTCTGCTTGTAGCGGTTGATGGCGGCGGCGGTCTTGGCAATGGGCTGGATGGTCCCCGCGCCAGCCACGCAGCCGCCGGGGCAGGCCATGCCCTCCAGCAGGTAGCCGTTGTATTTGCCGGCCTTGGCCAGCTGCAGCATCTTGCGGCAGTTGTCCAGCCCCTCCGCGCTGACTACATTGACCTCCCGCTCGGGCTCCATGCGGCCGATGGCGTCCACCACGGCCTTGGCCACGCCGCCGGTGACGGCAAAGCCCCGGCCCGCGCCGGTGGCCTCGGTGAGGGGGACCTCCTCCTCCTTGGGGATGTCCTCAAAGCGGACGCCCTTGGCCTCGAACATGCCCTGGAGCTCCTCGAAGGTCAGGACGAAATCCACGTCGCTGCGGATGGAGCGGCGGCTGGCCTCCAGCTTTTTGGCGGCGCAGGGGCCGATGAAGCAGACACGGCAGTCCGGGTCCTTGTACTTCTGGAGACGGGCAGTAAGAACCATGGGGGTCCGGGCCATGGAGATGCAGTCGGCGTACTCCGGAAACAGCTTCTTAGCCATGACCGACCAGGCGGGGCAGCAGGAGGTGGCCAGGAAGGGGTGCTTCTCCGGCACCTCGTCCAGAAAGTCGATGGCCTCCTCGATGGTGCACAGGTCCGCGCCCACCGCCACCTCCGCCACGCCGGCAAATCCCAGACGCTTGAGGGCGGGGGTCAGACGCTCCGGCGTGGCCGCGGGACCGAACTGTCCCAGGAAAGCCGGGGCCACAATAGCGACCACCCGGTCGCCCCGCTTGATGGCGTGGATGAGCTGGAAGATCTGTCCCTTGTCCACGATGGCGCCGAAGGGGCAGCTCACCAGGCACATGCCGCAGGAGACACATTTATCCTGGTCGATCTTGGCCCGGCCGTGCTCGCCGGGGCTGATGGCGTTCATGCCGCAGGCCTTCTCGCAGGGGCGCTCCAGCTTGATGATGGCGTTGTACTGGCAGGCCTCGGCGCAGCGGCCGCACTTGATGCAGATATCCTGCTTGATATAGCTCTTGCCGTTGACGAACCGGATGGCATCCTTGGGGCAGACCTGGTGGCAGGACTGGGCCAGGCAGCCCTGGCAGTATTCGGTGACCCGGTACTGCTTGGTGGGGCAGGAGTGACAGGCAAAGTCGATGATATTGATGAGGGGCGGGTCGTAGTACTTGTCGGCGATGGCGCTCTCTGTGACCCCTTTGCTGAGGACCGTGTGCTGGTCCACCGGCCGCAGGGGCAGCCCCATAGCCAGACGGACCCGCTCCCCGGCAATGGCCCGCTCCAGGAAGATGGACTCCCGGTACCGGGCCTCCGTGCCCGGTACGATCCGGTAGGGCAGCTCCTCCATGCGGCTGTAGTCCCCGTCATAGGCCATACGGGCCACCTCGGTAAAGACCCGCTTGCGGATGTCCGTGACAGATGAAGGAATTCCTCTCATACCGTTTCTCCTTTGCGCAAAAAATTCAGAATCCGTCCTTATTATAGGGGGGAATACCGCCTCTGTCAAGGGAATTGGTTTGCAAAAGCTAACGAATGGTGCCGGTGCCGAAGCTCTCCACCAGGGAGAAGTCCGGGATGTCCAGAACGGCGGTGTAGGTGAGCTGACCGTCCTCGCCGGAGAGGCAGATATCGTTGCGCCCCTCTGCCAGGGATACGGGGACGTCGGCGGAGGCGTCCTGCGCCGCGCCGGCCTCCAGGGAGGCTCGCTGCGTATCCCCCAGGGCGACGGAGACCGTTCCGGCCTCCTTGGTGTAGGTGAGATGGAGGGTGGTGGAGAAGGGCTCCAGGGCCTGGACCGTCAGCAGGACGCCGTCCTCCCCCTGGAGGGACACCGAACCGGAGGCCACCAGGGCGGTATCCGTCTCCTCCACCTGAAAGTCGGAGAACCGCGTGGTACCGGCGCACCCGGCCAGCAGAGTGAGGGACAGTATACAGAACAGAATCAACGCTTTTTTCATCATCTAGTATCGCCTCCAAAGGGAAAAATCATACAGAATCCGCTCATGCCGCCAGCTGCGGCGCAAAGACCATCAGCAGCCAGGACAGGGCATAAAGCACATAGACGTGGGCGGGGTAGAACACATAGAACAGCTTCTGGAAGCCCCGGCCCCGCTGACCGTTATAGCACAGCATCAGGGGGATGGCGAAAATCTCCATCCACTGGTAGACCTCAGTGAGCAGGGCGGAGAGGGGGAGCCCCTGCGCTGTCAGCTGGTACCCCACCAGCCCAATATACGCGGCCAGCGACACCGCGGCATAGGCGGCCATCTGCCATCCCCGACGGCTGCGGAGGGCGTAGAGCAGGATGCCCTGGAGGATGAAGATGACGCCGCCGTCGGTGATGGAGGTCCAGGAGGGGAGAATGGACATGCTGATATAGGCGGCGGGGTAGCCCAGGGCCGGGATGGGGTAGCCCAAGGCGGGGATCAGGTTCACCACCGCCGCGAGGGCAAAGGGATAGAGAATGGGGATCAGGATGGCGGCGAGGCCCCGGCCGATCCGCCGCTGCCGCAGCCAGTCTATGCCCTGCCAGATGGGCATGAGCACCACAAAGTTCAGCAGGATGCCGTTGAGGGGATAGAAACCGTCGGGCCGGACCAGCACGCCGAAGTAGGCCATGGCAAAGAGCAGGCTCCCCATGGCGGCGCCGATGATCCAGATGCGGAAAAAGTACTTCCTCCGGTTGTGGGTGTGGGCAAAGCCCTCCACCGCGCAGAACAGGAACAGCGGCGCCGCCAGGCGGCCCAGCATGCTGAACCACTCGGGGATGAGGCCGGTATATTCAAAAAAGTAGTGGATGTGGTCCAGCACCATCAGCGCCAGGGCGATGGCCTTCAGGGCGGTGCCGGAGAGGCCCCGGAAGCCGGGGCGGGAGAGGGATGCGGTAGATTCCATGGAAAATTCTCCTTATGCTTGCGAAGGGGGCGGGTCAGGATTCCGCCAAGGCGCTGAGGGCGTCCAGGGCGCTCTGGGGTACCTGGAAGTCCAGCTGCAGCGGCACGGCAGCAAGGCGCAGGGCGATGCAGCTCTCCTCCGGATAGGATTCCAGGTCCAGCAGGTGGATGAGCTCCTCGCTGTTGTCCCCGACCACAGTCTCCGTGGGCTCCTGGTAGAGGGAGACCACCAGCTCCGGCTGGGCATCCTCAGAGAGCTCCCCCATAGTCCAGTCCTCGGTGCTGAGGTCGTCCACCAGGGTGTCGATGGTGTCCAGATCGGTGATGGTGCCAAGCTCCGTACCGCTGCCGTCGGTGAGCACCAGCACCTGGGCCTTGGTGAGTTCCTCGCCGTCGAAGGTATAGGAACCGTCCTCCGACGGGGCGCCGCAGGCGGTGAGCAGGATGCCGGCCAGCGCGAGGGCCAAAAAGCAGATGGGCAGAGATTTCATAGTCCTTCCTCCCTTTGTCGTATGGATGTTTTGCAATAGGAGGCCGCCGTCTGGCGGCCTCCGCGGTGGTTACTCCAGGTTCAGATGCCGGTGCAGGATGCGCTCGGTGAAAAAGAAGAACACCACGGCCTGCACGGCGGTAAAGAGGATCAGTCCGATCATCACCGTGTGCCAGATTTCCCAATCGCTCATGCCGTGGAACAGTTGCGCCAGGGCCTCGTCAAACTGGTAGAAGAACGTGATCCCCAGGACACTGGTGACTACGCTGATAACGGCGTTGATGCCTACATAGGCGATGACGCTCATGGCGATGCGGTTGCGGCCAAACAGGTGACCGATGGCCATGGCCAGATACAGCTGCAGGTAACTGGCGAAAAACCCCACCAGGCACAGCAACACGAATTCCACAATGAGCAAAGGGACATTGGCGTGGTAGCGGGCAATCAGCTCCGAGAACACCTGGATGGCCTCCTGGAAAGCATCGGCAAAGTCCACGGCGCTGAGAGGGGCCAGCAGGAAAATGGAGAGCAGCGCCACCGCGATGCTGACCACCGTGGCTGCGGTGGCGCACACCAGCTTGGAGGTAATGAGCTGCCAGGGCTTCACCGGCAGGGTGTTCATGAGATACCCCTCATCCCCCAGCAGGCCTTTGTAAAACCGCTGGATGACGAAAATAATGGCGATAACGCACATGGCAATGAGAATCGCCATATAGACCAGACCGGCGATCCCGGCAATGATATCGCTGAATTGACCGTTCCCCGCAAGAGTCAGGGTGAACCGGTTCACCAGGGCCAGCGCCAGGGCCGCTGGCCAGATAAAGGCGAACTGCTTCCACATGGAGCGGAAGTCGTATTTCAAAAGTTTTCCAAACATCAGAAGCTCCCTCCTTCCAGAGCCTGGGCCCGGAACATCTCCCGGAACAGGGCGTCGACACTCTTGCCCTGGGTTTCTCGAATATTGTCCACGCTGTTGTGGAGAATGACCTTGCCATCCTTGAGGAAGATCGCCTCGTCCAGCACCCGTTCAATGTCGCTGATGAGATGGGTGGAGATGAGGACAGTCCCTTCCTCGTTGTAATTGGTGAGGATGGTGCTGAGGATGAAGTCCCGGGCCGCCGGGTCCACGCCGGCGATGGGCTCATCCAGCAGGTAGAGCTGGGCCTTCCTGGCCATCACCAGCACCAGCTGTACCTTCTCCTTGGTGCCCTTGGACATGGTTTTCATCTTGTCCCTGGGCTCCACGCCCAGGCTGGCGCACATGGCCATGGCCTTCTGGCGGTCAAAGTCGGCATAGAAGTCGTGAAACAGGTCAAACAGGTCCGTGGCGGCCATCCAGTCCGCAAAGTACATCCGGTCGGGCAGATAGCTGATGACGGACTTGGAGTGGACGCCGATGGGCTGACCGTCGATCAGGACTTCGCCAGAAGTAGGCTGGAGCAGGCCGCAGAAAATTTTAATGAGAGTAGTTTTCCCGCTGCCATTCGGTCCCAGGAGTCCTACGATACGGCCCCGGTCTACCTGTAAATCTACGCCTTGCAGAGCATTTTTGCGCCCGTAGGACTTGCAAAGTCCTCTGCATTGGATCAACAAATCACTCATGGATTCCTTCCTCCTTCAATAGTTCAATAGCGCGTTCTCGAGACAGCCCCAGATCGGCCATGGCGGCAAAAAATGTGGTAATGATCTCCCGGGCCATTTTGCGCCGGGCGGCGTCGATGACGGCGGCGTCCTCGGTGACCATACGGCCGGCGGTGCGGTTGCTCACGGCTAACCCCTCGCTCTCCAGCTGGCTGAGCGCACGCTGCATGGTGTTGGGGTTGACCCCCGCGTCCGCCGCCAGCTCCCGCACCGACGGCAGCTTCCCGCCGGGAGGGTAGACGCCGGAGACGATCTGCCGGGCCAGCTGCTCGCTGAGCTGGAGCCAGATCGGGCGGTCGTCAGATAGTTTCCATTCCATCCATCGTATGCCTCCTTGTATTATTGTATTAAGCAATTAATACAATAATACAGATGAACGTATTTGTCAAGGGGGCTGCAGAAAATATTTTTGTGCCGGGTATGGCATCTCGACTACACACAAGGGCGGTATATCTGCGATAAAGCGCTCATAGTGTTCCGGTAAGGGGTGAAGCTATGGATTGGAACAAAAAAGAGATGGATCTTCTTACCCGGGCTGCCGATGTGTTCGATCTGCCGGCGGATGTGATCGGGAGCCTGCCCCATATCGAGCTGATTGGCGATTGCCAGCTGCTGCTCAGCGGTCACCAGGGGATTTTATCCTATAGCACCGAGGCCATTGACATTAACGGTGGAAAGCTGATCGTGCGCCTGGCGGGAGAGGGCCTGGAGCTGACGGCTATGAACGGCAGCGAGCTGCGGGTCAAGGGAAAGATCATGAAAGTGGAGCTGGTACGCTAGGAGGTGAAGGCCATGCTGCAGCAGGCTGTCAATTTTTTTAAAGGTCATGTGACGGTGCGGGTGGAGGGCGGCTTTCCCGAGCGGGTGCTGAACCTGTGTGCTGCCCGGCAGATCCATTTCTGGGATCTCAACTGGGAGACCCCTATCTCCTTCACCTTTACCATGACCCGGCGGAGCTTCCGGGAGCTGAAAAAGCACCAGGGGAAGCTGGGGGCGGAGCTGCAGGTGGTGGGAAGGGAGGGGTTGCCCTACTTTGCCCGCCGCTTTCGCCACCGGTACGTGCTGGTGGCGGGGCTGGGGCTGTGCATGCTGCTGCTTCTGGTGGGGTCTTTTTTTATATGGGATATCCAGATCGAGGGGAATGTGAGGGTTAGCCAGGAGGAGATCCGCCGGGCCTTGGACAAGTATGGCGTGGGCATGGGGACCTACTCCTTTTCCATCCAGTCCGAGGAGCTGCGCAACCAGATCCTTTTGGAGATCCCGGAGCTCAGCTATATTGCCGTCAATGTCAGCGGCAGCCGGGCCTATGTCCAGGTCCGGGAGCGCACCCCAAAGCCGGAGCTGGTGGATAAGCGGCAGCCGGGAAACACCGTGGCGGTCCGGGACGGCCTGGTCACCGCCGTGCAGCCCTACGACGGGGAGAAGCTGGTCCTGCCGGGTACCATGGTACAGGAGGGACAGCTGCTCATCAGCGGCGTCACCGACGATGAGCAGGCCGGCACCCGGTTCCTCCGGGGCATGGGGAAGGTCTATGCCCGGACCTGGTATAAAATGCAGTGCCAGGTGCCCGGCACCATCCGGGAGAAGGTGTATACCGGGGAGGAACACACCCGCTACGCCATCTGCTGGGGGACACGGCGGATAAATTTCTATAATAGTAGTGGAATTCCATGGGGGGATTGTGATAAAATAGTCACCAGAACCAAACTGACCCTGCCTGGGGGCATCGCGCTGCCCATCACCATCGTCAAGGAGACGTACCGCTGCTATGAGGAGCGGACGGTGGAGCGGAGCCAGGAGGAGGCGGAGCAGCTGGCCTATGCGGTGCTGGAGGCGGTTCTCACCAGCGGCATGGAGGAGGGCCAGGTGGAGCGCGAGACGCTGACGTCGGTCCCGTGGGGGGACGATATCCTGGTGGAGCTGTCGGCGGAGTGCCGGGAGCAGATCGGCCGGTTTGTGGAGATCCCAAAAGAATAGAGGTAATGTCCCAATATGGAGCAACGAATCAGCATCGAGCGGATGGAGCAGGCGGTGAACATCTTCGGCTCCTTTGACGAGAATATCCGCCTCATCGAGGCGGAGTTCCACGTCACCATCACCAACCGGGAGGGCGAGCTTCGGATCAACGGCGAGCCGGAGGACACCATGCTGGCGGTGAAAGCCATCAACGCCCTGCTGACCCTCTCGGCCAAGGGGGAACCCCTGGGAGAGCAGCAGGTGCGCTATGTCATCGGCCTGGCCCGCAGCGGCCAGGAGGGGAAGATCAGTGAGCTGACCCAGGATGTCATCTGCATCACCGCCAAGGGCCGGCCGGTGAAGCCCAAGACCATCGGCCAGAAGCACTACTGCGACAGCATCAGCCGCAACACCGTCACCATCGGCGTGGGGCCCGCCGGCACCGGCAAAACGTATCTCGCCGTGGCGGAGGCGGTGGCGGCCTTCCGCTCCAAGGAGGTCAACCGCATTGTCCTGACCCGCCCGGCGGTGGAGGCCGGGGAGCGGCTGGGCTTCCTGCCCGGCGACCTGCAGAGCAAGGTGGACCCCTATCTCCGCCCGCTCTACGATGCTCTGTTCGACATGCTGGGGGCGGAGACCTACAACAAATATCTGGAGCGGGGCAACATCGAGGTGGCTCCCCTGGCCTACATGCGGGGCCGGACCCTGGACGACAGCTTCATCATTCTGGATGAGGCCCAGAATACCAGCCGGGAGCAGATGAAGATGTTCCTGACCCGCATGGGCTTCGGCTCCAAGATGGTGATTACCGGCGACGTCACACAGATCGACCTGCCGCCGGACAAGACCTCCGGCCTCAAGGAGGCGGTGCGGGTGCTTCGGGGCGTGGAGGGCATCGGCATCTGCGAGCTTAACGACCAGGACGTGGTCCGCCACGTCATGGTCCAGCGGATCATCAAGGCCTATGACGAATATTACAGCCGGAAGAAGGACAAGCGGTAAGCCGCCTCGGCGCAAGTGCGCCGTACAAGCGTTTTGCCTCCGGCAAAACCTTGGCGCGGGGCGGATTCATTTCGCCCCGTGCTGATGAAAATTTTGGAGTCCCCGCGGGGACGTGTCCCCGTGGGGCTCCAGCGGATCATCAAGGCCTATGACGAATATTACAGCCGGAAGAAGGACAAGCGGTAGGGCATACGGCCTGGCGCAGGCAGCAGCCAGGATGCGCCGGAAGAAGGGGAGCGTCTGCTGTGAAAAAGATTTTGGGGTCTGCTGCTTCTGCTTATTGAGATTAAATGGGGCCGCCTGCCCATTATTGCGCCATTGGTGGGCTACCTTTTGATCTGGTGCGGCTTGGAGGAGGTGCCTGAGAGCGAAACCTTCCGCACAGTGAAGTTCTACCAGGCGGCCCGGATTTATGGGGAGGCGGGGGCCGAATGACCACATTTTCCTGGTACGGCTATACTGTGGCGGTGGACGAGCAGGCCACAAAGGACTACTACGCCAAGGCCCCCGACTGGGATTGCCCCTGCGGCCACTGCCGCAACTTCCTGGCCCTGGCCCGGGCACGGCAGCTGCCGACAGAACTGCTGGCGATTCTGGACAGCCTCTCCGTCCCGCCGGAGAAGGCCACCTACGTGTGTGAGCTCTACCATACGGAGGACTGGAGGGAGAAGGGCTTGCTCTACCAGTTCTCCTGGCGCCTCGCCGGAACAATCTTGGACAAGCCTGCGGGGGAGGACAGCGGCACTGCCTGGGGACCTATTGTGAAGTTCCCGTGGGGCGAATGGGTGCTGGGGCATGAGACCTGCCCGGTGGACCCGAAATTTCCGGCCCCGCACTTTGACCTGGAGTGTGTGATGGTCCTTCCCTGGGTGCTGGATGCGCCCGTCGACGGGCTAAATGAGGAGTGATACCATGGCAAAACGACATTATATCCCCATCACCGCCGATGTTCCTGGGGTGAATGAGGGGCAGCGGGCCTTCATCCGCAAGGTGATCCGCACGGCCCTGGCCGCCGAGGGGGTGGACTTCCCCTGTGAAGTGGATGTGCGGGTCACAAGCGATGCGGGGATTCACGAGATCAATCTGGAGACGCGGGGGGTGGACCGGCCCACGGATGTGCTGAGCTTTCCCGCCTTTGACCTTAGACCCGGGGAACTGCCGGGGGAGGCGGACGCCGACGTCGCCACGGGGCTGGTGCCCCTGGGGGATATGTGCCTCTCCCTGGAGCGGGTGCAGGCCCAGGCCAAGGAGTACGGCCACTCCAACCGCCGGGAGCTGGCCTATCTGGTGGTCCACTCGGTGCTCCACCTGCTGGGATACGACCATTTGGACGAGGGACCCCAAAAGGCACAGATGCGCGCCCGGGAGGACGCCATTCTGGAGGAGTTGGGGATTTCGCGGTAAGCCCCTGGGACTTTTTAACCACACCGCCGCGGCCAATGGCTCAATGCCGCGAAAAATAAGAAAGTTGAGGATGAGAGTATGCCAATTACAAAAACTGCTATGATTACCATTGCCGGGCGGCCCAATGTGGGCAAGTCCACCCTGACCAAC
>CAJFQQ010000019.1 GCA_904419145.1 uncultured Oscillospiraceae bacterium
CGGCGGAACGCCGTGCGCGCAGAGGGGCGCTTTTTCTCCGGACGGCAAACCGTCCGGAGAAAAATTTCGCAGCCAGGCGGGTTCCGGCTGGCTGCGTTTGTCTCAAAGCGAAGCGGCTCCGCCGCTTTGCTTTGGAGGTAAAGCCGGTACACATAGCCTGTGTACCGGCTTTTTGTTGCACAGATCTGGACAATGGAACAATATAAATCTTTACACAAAAGGTCACTTCTTCCAACCCAGCAGCCGCCACAGCGTTGTCCGGCCGATCCCCAGCCTCTGGGCAGCCTTACTCTGATTGTTGCCGCACTGTACAAGAACCCTCCTTGCAACCTCCTGCTTGATTTCCTGCATGGTACCATTAAGCGGCAGAGAGGCATCCGCTCCCGGTATCAGGTGCCCCTGCTCCTGCTCCAGCACATCCCGGATGGTTTCAGATGAGATATAGGGGGCATCGCTCTGGCAAATTGCCTGAAAAATGACCCGCTTGAATTGTAAGAGATTTCCAGGCCAGGCGTATGCCTCCATCAGCCGCAAAGCTTCCGGGCAGAACCCCAAAACCTGCTTCGGTACGTCAGCACTCCACGCATTCATATACTTGACTGCCAGCTGCGGAATTTCATCGGCCCTATCCCGGAGCGCTGGGAGCTGAAGCGTATAGCAGGAAAGCCGATCCATAATTGTTCGTGCACGCCGTGGGATCCCCTCGCCTTTTCCCCGGACCCAGGAGAAGATCACTTTATTTCTGCGGCAGAGGCCCGACTCAATTAAGGAGGACAGGAGCTGCGAGAATTGCTCCTCAAGCATTGCATCCAGATGATGAAAATAAAAAGTGTGGCCATTGGACCATACAGGCGAATTGATGCTGCCGAGCAGATAGCCCAGCTCCTTCTCACGCATTCGGGCAAAATCGCAGTCAATATAGGTGCTGTTCCAATATGGACCTTTGACATGGAGATATGCAGCGCACTGCGCTTTTCCGGTACCAGGGGCCCCGAAGATCATCAGCGGGTGAGGAAAGCCGGAGCTGTTCAACTGTTCATATTTCTGCAGTATCGGGTTCCGGCCAATATAAAAGTCGCTGAGGAAGGCATCATTTACTTCTTTTGCTGTGTAATACTGGATTCCAGCTGCTCTTTTGGTGGTCTTGCCGCGCTGGCAAGCAACAATAAAAGCGAAATACTTATCCTGCGCAAAATGTATTGGCCTGACCTCTACCATATAAATGGAACCTTTTATATTCTTTTGTATAGTTTGAGAGCGGCCGGCATCGTCAAGAGAGGCTTGCTGCCGGATGATGTCGGATAGCTCCGGAGGGAGGGGGAAAGCGGAGGAAGTAAAGACACATTCTCCATTGCGGTTAAAAACCAGCGTATTGATCCCGGCCGCTGTGAGGAGCCCTTCAAAAAACTGCTTTTGCTCCCCCATCCGGGCGGTAATGGCGCAGATATGAACCGCCTCCTCTATGGCGGCCATAACACTGTCGGAACTGGAATGTATGAGAATCGAGTTGATTCCATAATGCTTCGCAGAAATATCTGTGATGGCATCACAGACCACTGTTTGGCAGCCCTGCGCTTTCAAGTTCCTCAGGATACCCTTGGCATCCTCCTGGCGCTCCAGTGTGCAGATGGTAAGCTCATAGTGGAGCAACGTGCTCAACAGTTTGGCATTTTTGGTAATCGGCTCAAAGCCGACAATTGCCCATTTTTTTGAACAGGAGTTCGCCAGGTTGATAGACTGGAGCACGTCACAGGCGGAGAATTCAATCTCAACCACAGGTTTTGCGGTGACTTGCCGGATCAGATTGGCGGTGCCTCCGCGGGAAATAATACAGTCGAACTGGTCGCCAAGCCGTCTGGCGATTTCCACGCCGGCGTCCAGATTTCCGGTGTAGGCCTCCAGCTCAATCCCGGGCATTTGGCCGGCAGACTGGCGAAGAAGTGTGCAGATCCCCTCGTATGGGGCAATGCCTAAAATGCGGGTGTTCCTCATTGACTGCTTCCTCCGGATGTTTCTAATCTGAACACCAGCATATCTTTCTTGTGTTTCTGTGTCAATATCTCCTGAATAACTTGCACTATGTTTCATATTAAAACCATGATAAGCGGAAAGTGTGTTGTAAATCGGAGGCAATATGCTAAACTAATAAGTAACGGCGACAAGTTTATTCTTTTTTGGGGGAAGTATGGCTGATATTTTAATGATTGCGGATGACATGACAGGCGCGCTTGATTCTGGGGTCATGTTCCGGAGAAATGCGATTGATACGGAAGTCTTGATCGACAGGGCTGCGGATTTTACCAGCTTGCTGTCCTTGCACACAGCAGTCGTTGTCAATGCAGAAACCAGGCATTTGCCCCCTCAGCAAGCATATGAGGCCGTATATGAGCTGGCCAGCCGTGCGTGGGAACTTGGCATACCTTACTTATATAAAAAGGCGGATTCCGCTTTGAGAGGAAATATCGGGGCGGAGTTGGAGGCGGTATTGCGGGCCAGCGGGCAATCGACAATACATTTCGCACCGGCGTTTCCACAGCAGCACCGTACAACAGTCGGCGGTATTCAGTATATTGATGGGGTCCCGCTGCATCAGAGCCCCTTTGCCCAAGATCCGCTCAATCCAATGACGAGCGCCTGTATCCCCCATATTATTGCCGAGACCAGCCAAGTTCCTGTCTGCAAGGGAGGGGAGCTGCCCTCAAGGACACCCTGTATCCAGCTGTATGACGCCGAGACCGAGAAGGATCTGGAGGAGATCGCCAGGCGGGCACTTTTCCAGGAGGATGGGCGGGTTTTTGCCGGATGCGCCGGATTTATCGGCGAGTTGTCAAAATGGATGCACATGGGGAAAACACCGGTGGATTCCCCCTGCGTTTCCGGCCCGCTGATGGTGTTTTGCGGGAGCCTGCATGAACAGAGCCGACGGCAGTTCGAATTAGCGGAGCGAGCCGGCATCCGGCGGTTTTCACTGGATGCCCGCATGCTATCAGATTCTGCTTTCTGGAAGAGTGATAGCTGCGGCCGCTTGGTGGAAACGCTCAGAAACCTGCTGGCTGAGAACAGCTCTTTCCTGTTTTGCCCAATTGGCGAGGCTGGGGAAATGTATCCGGGAGAACGCGCCTGCATATCACAGCGGCTGCCGGATGCAATAGCACGTCTGATCTGCAGCGTATTGGATGGAAACGGATCCGGCATTCCGATGATTATTGGCGGCGACACATTGGGGGCCTTTCTCCGCTTCACTGGCACCACGAGGGTCCGTCCGATACGGGAAGTGAGGACTGGCGTTGTGTTGGCAGAAGCCGTGGATGGAAGATTCCATATTCCATTCATTGCAAAAGCAGGGAGCTTTGGAGAGGATACCCTTTTGCTGGATCTTTTCACAGCAAATGGGGCCGGAAAACCGTCTGACAAACGGATTGCCGCGTTATCCTGATTTTCAAGCATTGCCGGGATGCTCCGGCAATGCAGCCAAAAGACATTAAAACGCATTTTAGGAGGAAGCCAAATGACAAAACCTATTTTGGGAATTACCATGGGGGATCCGTCTGGGAATGGCCCGGAACTTTCTGTTAAAGTCCTAATGAAGCCCGCAACATATGAACGGTGCAAGCCGATCATTGTAGGCGATGCAGCTGCAATTCAAGCTGCTATAGATGTGGTGCCGGGCGCGGCAGGCCTAACAGTCAACCGGATCTCCCAGGTCAGCGAAGCGAAATTTGCATATGGCACAATTGATGTATTGGAAGTCCCTTGCTTCGATATAGCCAAACGGCGCTACAAAAAAGATCGGGCCATGTGGCTTGAAAAGTTCACGCCGGAAGAAGTGGAGCGGCAATATGATGAGAGCCGCAAGATGTGTGGAGAGTGCGCCTTTCAATATGTTGTCAAAGTGATTGATCTGGCTATGAGGGGCCAGATCAATGCCACAGTCACCAATGCGCTCAACAAGGATTATATCAATATGGCGGGACATCACTTCTCCGGGCACACTGAAATATATGCCCAGTATACGGGTACCGAGAAGTACAGTATGATGTTGGCCCATGACCGCTTGCGCGTTGTGCATGTCTCCACCCATGTTTCCCTGCGGGAAGCCTGTGACAGGGTCAAAAAGGACCGTGTCCTCGACGTTATCCATATTGCCGATGCAGGCTGCAAAGCGCTTGGGATTCAAAGCCCAAGGATTGCTGTTGCCGGATTGAATCCACACTGTGGAGAAGACGGCCTGTTCGGGCGCGAGGAGATAGAAGAGATTCAGCCGGCAATTGATGCGGCTCTGAAAGAGGGCATCCATATTCCGGATCGGGCTCCGACGCCGCCGGATACGGTATTTTCCAAGGCGCTGGGCGGCTGGTATGATATTGTTGTTGCGATGTACCATGATCAGGGGCATATCCCCCTCAAGGTAAAGGGATTCGTTTACAATGACGAGTTGAAGAAGTGGGATGCAGTTGCGGGAGTCAATGTGACCTTGGGGCTTCCAATCATCCGCGCCAGCGTGGATCACGGAACGGGAGAGGGGCATGCCGGAGACGGCAGTGCCAATGAGCTCAGCCTGGAGAATGCAATGGATTATGCCATACGTATGGCACTTGCCAAGGCGGAATCCGCTCAATAATGGGCCGATAGGCTGCGGACAGTCGGCTCCACCCCACAATACGTTCGGATACAAGAAAGTATTGAAATCATTTCCACCTAATGTTTTTTGATGGCAATAGATGCACTAAACAGGAGAGGAGCAGGCGATGATCCATCGCCTGCTCCTCTCCCGTCAAGGGCTATGCCGAACCTTATCATTTTGGAGCGAAAGCCGTACCCGCGGCCAAGGAAAGGGCGCAGGCCATCCCCTGAGAGCGGCTAGCGCTTATCTGCAGGCAGGCCATCCACAGTATTCCGCGCCTGTTTTAAATGAGAAACCGCCAGGCCAATCAACAAGCCGGCAATCGCCGGACAAACCCAGCCAAATCCAATTGAGGCCAAGGGAAGCCAGTGCTCCACCCAACTGACAATACCGTTCATATGGAATATCGCTCTTACCCCCTCCGGGAGCGCACCGAGGAAATCGAACAGTGCTGCAGCGGCAGTGAATCCAATCGTCCAACGCAGGACATCTCGCCCATTGTGGAAAAAAGATCCACACAATGTCAGCAAAATCAAAACAATTGCAAGCGGATACAAAAACATCAATACCGGCATGGAATAGGCGATAATGGTATCCAAGCCGAAATTTGCAATTGCAAAAGAAAACGTGCAGAACAGAATGGTCCACAATGGATAGGAGGGTCCCCTGGGAAACAGTTTTTCAAACGCCTCACTACAGCTGATAATGAGACCAACGGCGGTTTTCAGGCAGGCTATTGTAACCGTAACGGCCAATAGGACGGCACCAATCGAACCGAAGTAATACTCCGCAACCTGGGCCAGCACCTCACCACCATTATCGGCAATCGGAAAAGTTCCGCGGCTTTGTGCCCCCACTACCATAACCAGCACATAGATCAAACCCATCAGCAGGGAGCTGAAAACTCCGGCTACTATAGTATTCTTTGCAATTTCGCGAGGTTCCTGCACGCCGAGGCTTCGAATAACGTCCACCACTACGATCCCAAAGGCAAGCCCGGCCAGCGCATCCATAGTATTATATCCGCCTAAAAGGCCAGACGAAAAGGCATTACTATCATAGGCTCCTGCTGGAGGGATCGAAGAAACCGTGCCTAATGGGTCACTCAATGCCCGGATGATTAAAAGAGCCAGGAAGAAAAGAAAAATCGGGTTTAAAATTTTCCCGATCCAAGTCAATATTTTCCCGGGGTTAAAAGAAAAAAACAATACGGCAGCAAAAAATGCAAAGGAGAAAATAAGCAGTGCAACGGTCTGCACGGTTTCCGGCAGTATTCGCTGAATGCCAACGGTGAAGGAAACTGTGGCACAGCGGGGAATCGCAAAAAACGGGCCAATAGCAAGATATAGCGCACAGGTAAAAAATAGGGCAAATCCCCGGCCTACCCGACAGCTTATTTCATAAAGTCCGTTCTCACGGCTGAGCCCCAGCGCGGCGACACCAAGGAGTGGCAGCCCAACGCCGGTTATCAGTAGCCCGGCGGCAGCCTGCCAAAGATTTCCACCTGCCATTTGCCCCATAGAAGCTGGAAAAATTAGATTGCCTGCGCCGAAAAACATGCCGAATAGCATGCTGGCTACAGCTAGGATCTCTTTAAACATCGGCTTTCTCATCGTTAAAATTCCTCGCGGGAGCATCATATAGTATGCCCATTATACCGCAGTTTATTCCCATGGTAAACCATGATTTTCGCCAATTAGAGATTCAGATGGCTGGAACATATGAAAAATTTCTTCAGAACATCTGCAGCCCCTCTATAGCCGCTATTGGGATGAAGGTGGAATAACGAATGATTTGGTCACATTTATCGCAAAAACTAATAGTCTTACCAATTACATGCATTGCCTTATAATGGAATCACTATGTATCCTGAAATCAAAAAATAGGCTTTCGTTTCATAAGGGAAGCGTTCAAATATTCCAGGAAGAGGATTTTGAAAAAGCAAATCTTTTTGGAAATCCTAATTCAGTGATGCAGCCAACGGTTTTCCAAGGTTCTATTTGCATAAAATTTTTCGTTATACTTTCAATAAAACCGTAGTCCTCTTGCTGTAGGCATAAATTTCAAGTCCAAAACTTAAAATGTTTGTGTCTACCCAATGTCTACCCACCGGGAGCCCTTGTGTTGCAAGGGCTCCCGGCGTTTTTTATCTCTCGTTTTGCCCGCCTCGTCCACCCCAATGTCTACCCGGCGTGATTTCCTTTGATGGATTATCTTTGTTTTTCAGTCTGTCCCGTTATCTCCTTTTCGAAATCTCAGGGGCGGTAATACTCCCCTTACAGGTGAAACTTTTCGAAGGAATTTGATGAGTTTTTCTTGTTTGGGGATAATTTTCCGAACTTTATTGAAAATTTGAAAAGGAGGAAAATCCACCATGAGGAATCTGAAAAAGATCCTCGCGCTGGTGATGGCGCTCGTCATGTCCATGAGCCTCGTCACTATCGCAAACGCGGCTGATTTCACCGACAACGATGATATCAGCTACGAGGAGGCTGCTGACGTGATGAACGCCATCGGCGTCATCGAAGGCTATGAAGATGGCTCCTTCGATCCCAATGGCACCCTCGTCCGTGAGGAAGCCGCCACCCTGGTGACCCGGATGCTCCTGGGCAGCAATGCCAGCAATCTGGGCATCGAGAGCAGTTCCTTCGATGACGTGGCCATGACCCGCTGGTCCGCCCCCGCTATCGAGTACTGCGTGTCCCTGGGCATCATCGACGGTGCCGGCGACGGCAACTTCTATCCCCGCGGCCAGCTGACCGCCGTGGCTTTTGCCAAGGTCCTGCTGACTGCCCTGGGCTATGATGCCGACACCGAGGGCCTGGTTGGCACCACTTGGTCCGTGAACACCGCCGCTCTGGCCATGGAAGTGGGCCTGGACGACGGCATCGAGGACCTGACCTGGAATGCTGCCATCACCCGTGAGCAGGCCGCCCAGATGGCCCTGAACACCATCAAGGCCCCCCTGGTCGCCTATGAGAGCGGTGTGACTGTGGTTGTGGGCGATACCCCGGTGTCCTTCGGCTCCGGCGATGCCTACTACATCACCACCACCCTGGCCCGCGAGCAGCGCATCAGCGATGAGCAGCTGTCCAACTCCAACGACTACACCGTTGAGTTCGGCGAGCGCTACTTCCCCAACCTGCGCCTGAACCGCGAGGCTGACGAGTTCGAGCGTCCCTCTCACACCTGGGTGTACGAGAGCCAGGAGATCGGCTCCTATGTGGACTACGACCTGCTGGTCGAGACCTACACCGAGGGCGTGGACGGCCGTACCCTGTACGAGCTGCTGGGCCGCACCACCATCCAGGACTACGGCCTGACCTACTATGTGGACGGCGTGGTCACCACCCTGAACAAGAATGACCTGGTCCGTTCCAATACCCAGGATGTGGGTGCCACCGGCAACGGCGTGCTGACCCAGGTGTTTGTGGATCACGACGATGAGGAGATCATCATCACCTCCATCAACACCTACCTGGCTCAGGCCAACGCCGACTACAGCGAGAGCACCGAGACTGTCTCCCTGAATGTGTTCACCACTGAGGACGGCGTGCCCCGCACTGTGGACAGCGTGGATGTGCCCGAGGCCGCTGACGTGACCGCCGACCAGTTCATGCTGGTGAACATGTCCGGCAAGGACCGCACCAACAATCGCCTGGAAGTCGTGAAGATCTCTGACGTGGAGATCATCACTGACGCCACCGTGACCAAGTTCTCTACCTCCGGCGGCGGCGACGCCACTGGCGAGGAGAGCCTGTTCACTGAGGTGACCGCCGACGGCGAGGAGTACAGCGCCAACGCTGAGGCTCACTACGACGTGGATGTCCTGAACCTGTATGACAACAGCCTGCTGACGGATATGTCCTACAACATCTATCTGGATCAGTACGGCTATGCCATCGGTGTGGATCTGTTCGAGGGCGAGCTGAACTACGTGTTCATCACCGGCTATGACCGCCTCAGCAGCAACATCTCCGTCCGCACCGCCCGGGCTGCCGCTATCTTCCTGGATGGCCGTATGGAGGAGATCACCGTCAACGTCACCAACACCAACAAGAACATCAACCGCTTGGATACTGACGGCGATGGCAACACTCTGGATGACAACCCCTACTACACCGAGTGGACCAACGGGGTCGGTTCGGACGACGGCGTCCGGGCTCTGAACCGCTGGTACTCCTACACCGAAAACAACGGCACCTACACCCTGCGCCCGGTCGACATGTTCACCAGCAATTTGACCGGCGAACCCGTCATCAACAGCGCTAACGTCCGTCTGGACGACGCTGAGACGGAGGATACCGGCGTCCGTGCCTACGGCAACGACGACTCCATCTACATCATCGCTGAGGCTGGCCAGGTGGATACTTCCAATGGTGACGACGACACCATCACCGACGTCAACGGCCTCTACACCGGTGTGCAGAACGTGGACATCAAGCTGACCGACGAGGCCCGCGCTGATGTGACAGAGGCCAACGTCTTTACCGTGTATGACGATGACAACTACATCGTCGCCTCCATCGTCCTCGGCGAGGCCCAGGGCAGCGTAGCCAACTACGCCTACATCCTGACCAACGCCAAGAGCGAGGGCATTGAGAACGGTTACTACTACTGGGAGTTCGACGCGGTTCTGGGCGGCGAGATTGTCACCCTGACGGCCCGCAGCGAGTACTCCGACACCTTCTATGATCTGAAGAAGGGCACTGTCCAGGAGCTGCGCTTCGACGGCGACTATGTGGTTGGCGTTGAGGATGTGGACGACATCTACACCAACAACACCCGCGAGATCAAGGACGAGCGCGTCTACTTCGTGGATGTGAACAACATTGATCCTACCGGCACGGATGGCATCCTGTACCTGCGCGGCAACACCCTGTACTCCAGCGAGAACGATGTGGGTCTGGCTATCGTGAATGGCGCTCCCGCTGTTGTGATCCAGGATGTGAACAACAAGACCGATGTCAAGACCGAGTACGGTTCTGTGAGCGAGGCCATTGCCGCTCTGGGCGATCCCAGCAGCGAGGACGGCCTGCAGTATCAGGGCAAGATCATCGCTGTTCTGGACGATCTGGGCCGCGCTGAGTGGGTCATCTTCGACAGCAACACGCCTGTGAGCTCCAGCAACCAGGGTGGCTTCACCGACAACGGCAGCGACACCCGTCTGCCCAGCTACACAGATCTGCCTGTTCGCGTGCAAACTTCCCTCGGCGCTCAGACTGGTAACGGCCGCTACGACGCCTCTACCGGCACCCTGTACCTGCAGTTCACTGGCCTGACCGATGGTGCCTCCGTGGTTGATATGGGCCAGATTCTGGTTCAGGACAGCTTCGGCTCCGGTCGGTACTACACCCTGAACGATGTGGATGTCATCCGCAATGACGCCGCTGGCACTGAGACCTCCTATGTGGTGGAGCTGGACTTCAACGCCACCGAGCTCACCGGCAACTACATCGTGCTGAACAACACCATCACTGTTACCACTGGTGCGACCAGTGTTGACGAGTGGTATGTGAAGTACGTGCCTGGCACCAATGTTGATTTTGCTGCAAAGCAGGATACGGTCGACAACGCTGATAACCAGCGCATTGACTTCACTCTGGGTGTTCCCGATGGCATGAGCAGTGTCACCTATGCGGGCGGTGCCAGCCAGAAGGTGGATGGCATCACCCCGGCACTCGGAACGATTTCTACCGACACCGCTTATAGCGTGTTCACCGAGTTCAGTGTCTCCGCTGCCCAGCCGGTGATCGCCGTTAACATCTCCGGCCAGACCTACTCTGTAAAGGCTGACTGGAGCGACGCCGACCTCGGTACTGGCATCGCCAGCGTGAATATGACCTCTGCGCAGGCGAATCAGACTGCTGCCGCGGGTGGGACTATTGCCAGCAACATGGTTCTCAACGTGGCACTGACCGAGGCTGCCACTACCGGCGACGAGGTTGAGGTGTCCTACCGCATCAATAACGGTGCTGTCACCAGCAAGACTTCCGCTGCTCTGACCGCTGGTGATATGACCGCCACTGTGACGCTCGACGCGAGCACTGACATTGGTACCATCAATACCGCTACCACAGTGGAGATTGTCGAAGTAGTTCTGAAGCGAGACGTGACCATCAGCGCATTTGCTGATAGTGCGAGTAACCTGGCTGGTACGACTCCGACTATCGCTGTGACAGATAGAGCCGGCAACACCATCTATGATGGTGATACAGTTGAGGTTGGCACTCGCCTGACCGTCAGTGTCACCTTCACTGGGGCGACCATTAGCGGTACTGGCATTCAGCTGAATATGAATGGTGGTACACCTACTGCGGCGATTACCTCTGTTCCCGCCAACCCGGTTACTTTCGAGTATACTGTGGTGAATGGAGCTAATACCATTACAATCACCGCGACTGACGTCACTCCCTGATTTCTCCCTCTGAGAAGTCAGACCCCAGCAAAAAGAAATCCCCCGGGCAAAAGCCCGGGGGATCTTTTTGCTTCACAGCTCCAGCAGGGCTAACAGGGTGTACGTCCGTCCGGAGCGGTTGCAGGCGTCCTCGGCATTTCCGACGTTCCAGGTAACGGACTGGCTGGAGAGATTGACGCTGGCGGCGGTGTGGCTGCCCACCGTGCTGGCCACGATGCCGGGGTTTGTCCCCCGGATGCCCCACAGGCACCGGCTCCCGCCGCCGATGACCATGAAGAAAGCGGCCTGCCCGGGCAGGGACAAGGTGTGGTTGGTGGTCCCGGTGCCCACGTAGGTGGTGAGATAGAGCTGGCAGTTGCCCTTTGCCGCCAGGCCGGTGGTAGCCGCGGCCACATCGGTCTCCAGGGTGTCCAGGGTGCTGTCGTGCTGGCTGAGGGCGTCCTCGATGGTGTCAAAGGCGTCGTTAAAGTCGGTTCTGAGGATGCGGTCGGTCTCGGCCCACACGGGCAGCTGATAATTAGCAGTATAATCCATGTCGCAAATTCCTTTCTGTTGTCGAATTTTGCACCAACTTTTTATTTGTTTTTGCCCGCGACATGCGCGTGGGCAAAAACACTGCTCGGTTCGCCAGTGTGCAGCCCGAAGGGCTGTGCATGCAGCGAACCGTTTTTTCACCAGCCGGCTCGGCGTCTGGTGAAAATCTTTCGCAGCCAGCCGGTTTCCGGCTGGCTGCGTTTTTCTCGCTGGAAAGCGGGAACCGCTTTTCAGCGAAGCGTAAGCCGGTACACATAGCCTGTGTACCGGCTTTTTGTTGCACGCCGCCGTGCAACCTTTTTGTATGGTTATTTTCCACAATGGGTATGCTATAGAAGCTGCCAATTTTTGCCAAAAATTTGGAAACTTCTTCCATTGCTCGACAAAATTCTTTACTCTTAAAAGACATTCGTCATTTTTCGGCGAAAATCTTACAAAAGAGGATGGGAAAAAACCATGTCAAGAAGAACTGTAGCCCCCAATATTGCTTTCGACGATCAGAAGAATCGCTATTATGTGACCCTGCATTACGGTATGGACCGTCAGGGAAACCGGGTGAAAAAGACCCGCTGCTTCCCCACACTGGAGCAGGCGATCCTGGTGCGGGACAACTTCCTCACCGCCCGGAATATCCGGGGGAGCATCCTGCCCAGCGGCGTGACGGTGGGAAAGTGGCTGGACTACTGGCTCAACGACGTGATCCGGCCCTCCCGGGCGGTGACTACGGTCTACGGCTATCAGAAGATCATTGACAACCATATCAAGCCCATCTTGGGGCGGGTGCTGCTCCAGAGCCTCACCGCGGTGCAGGTCCAGCAGTATCTCAACCGCAAGCAGCAGGAAGGGCTGAGCCCCAACACCATCCGCAAGCACTACATCCTGCTCAACAGCGCCGTGGGACTGGCGGTCAAGCAGGATATGCTGGGGAAGAACGTGATCCACTCCGTCAATCCCCCGCCGGAGCGCCCGCCCCAGCACTGCTTCTACTCCCCGGAGCAGCTTCAGCACCTGTTCTCCATCACCGCCGGGCGGAGCCTGGAGCCGGTGGTGAAGCTGGCCGGGTATCTGGGGATGCGGCGCAGCGAGATCTGCGGCCTGAAGTGGGACAATGTGGATCTGAAGGAGGGGGTGCTGTACATCTGCGAGGCGCGCACTGCCGCCAACGGCACCGCTGTGGACAAGGGCCCCAAGAGCCCATCCTCGGTGCGGCGGCTGGCCTTCACCGGAAACAAGGACTTGCGGGAGCTGCTGGAGCGGATGCACCGGCGCTATCTCCAGGACCGGGTCAAGTACGGCGAGGCCTTCAATCCCCTGGGCTTTGTGGTAACCCACGGCCGGGGCCGCCCCTACGCCCCGGACTATCTCTCCTCCCACTTCACCAAGGTGATCCGCGACAGCGGCCTGCCGCCCTGCACCCTCCACGGCCTGCGCCACAGCTTTGCCTCCATCGCCAACAGCCAGCGGGTCCCCATGTTCAGCATCTGCAAGGCGCTGGGCCACAGCAATACCGCCATCACCAGCAAGGTCTACATGCACCTCTTTGACGACACCCATCAGGAGGTGGTGGACCTGGTGGGACAGGCCATTGCCGCCCTGGGATGAGGCCCGGGATGAAAAAACAGCGGCCTGCGGAGCTTCCCGCAGGCCGCCGAAAGGCTTCTCCCTATGGAAAAGGAAGCTTGCCTGTCAGACCTTGAAGTTGACGGAGGTGTCGCCCTTGAGGTCGGTGCCGAACTCGTAGTCCTTGCCGGGGAGGATGGCATTGAGAAGGATGCCAACAAGGGCCGCCACCGCAAGGCCGGAGAGGCTGATGGTGGCGCTGCCTACCTGGAAGGTCACCGCGCCGGAGTAGTTGATGCCGATGGCCAGCACCATGATAATGGCGGCCACGATGACGTTGCGGCTGTTGCTGAAGTCCACCTGGTTCTCCACCACGTTGCGCACGCCCACAGCGGAGATCATGCCGTAGAGCACCATAGACACGCCGCCCATAGTAGCTGTCGGCATGCAGGAGATCAGCGCGGCAAATTTGGGGCTGAAGGAGAGGATCACCGCCAGCCAGGCAGCAATGCGGATCACCTTTGGGTCATAGACCCGGCTCAGGGCCAGTACGCCTGTGTTTTCCCCATAAGTGGTATTGGCCGGGGCGCCGAACAGAGAGGCCAGGGAGGTGGCCAGGCCGTCCCCCAGGAGGGTGCGGTGGAAGCCCGGGTCTACCAGGTAGTTGCGCTCACAGGTGGAAGAAATGGCGCAAATGTCGCCGATGTGCTCCACCATGGTGGCCAGCGCCAGAGGCATGATGGTGACGGCGGAGGTGATGAGCAGGGAGGTGTCCAGATCGGGGCGGCTGAACAGCCCGAAAAGGGTGTCCTGCCACTGGAAGGGCAGGCCGATCCAGGCGGCCTCCGCCACCGGCGTGAAGTCCACCTGCCCGGCAATGGCGGCCACCACATAGGAGCCTACTACGCCCAGGAGGATGGGGATAATCTTGATCATCCCCTTGCCCCAGATGTTGCAGACCACCACAATGCCGATGGCCACCAGGGCGATCCACCAGTTGCTGCGGCAGGAGTCGATGGCGGTGGAGGAGAGGGTCAGGCCGATGCAGATGATAATGGGGCCGGTGACGATGGGCGGGAAGTAGCGCATGACCGCCTTGGTGCCGAAGGCCTTGAACAGGGCGGCCAGCACCGCATACAGGAGGCCGGCGCAGGCTACACCGAAGCAGGCGTAGGGCAGGAGCTCTGTGTTGGCCGTCTGACTCCCATTCTCGCCGGTGATCATGGGGGCGATGGCCTGATAGCCGCCGATGAAGGCGAAGGAGGAGCCCAGGAAGGCCGGGACCTTCCGCTTGGTCAGCAGATGGAACAGCAGTGTGCCCAGTCCCGCAAAGAGCAAGGTGCAGGACACGGAGAGCCCGGTCAGTGTGGGAACCAGCACGGTGGCGCCGAACATGGCAAACATGTGCTGTACCCCCAGCACCAGCATCCTGGGCCGTCCCAGCTGGCGAGCGTCGTAGATGGCGTTTTGGTTGTTACTCATGATTTCTTCCTCTCTTTCCTGTTCTTGTCTTTCCTGCCTATTGTTTGATCGCTTGGATCGGGCTGATGAATTCATAGACCCGGCGGCCGCGTTTGTATTCTGCCCAGAAAAAAAGCCGGTGACGAATCACCGGCGCTCTATAGAGACAGCGACAGAGGGCATGCTGTATTTCACTGTCATTTCCCGCAGCAGCATCACAGAAGCCCTCCCTCACAACAATTTTTCTTATTATACGTTCGGAACACGCGGGGACGCAAGGGGCAATCTTGCACAATTTATCCTGTCGATTTTTGACGCATGAAGGCGTGCTCACTCGGTTTTGGGCGGAACAAAGCCGCTTCTTTCGAAGCGGCTTTGTTCCAGATGGAGAAGATTGAGGAAAAACGATACGTTCAAAGGCATTAGCCTTATCACGATTAACAGTATACTGGAAATCATTGAAAAATGCAATGGATAAATTTCATAACATTTTTTGACAGCGAATTTCAGATATCGTCTAACCTGACAAACCAAAGCAACTAAGTTTGTTGATTTTATACAAGCACCCTGTGGGAGAATATACAACTGCCCCGCATGTTTATTCCGGCTGGCGGATATTGTTCAAAACGCAGAATTTGACGGCGTGTTCTGTTCTTTGACGCCTGATGCCAGCATGGCCTGCAGCCGCCGGCGGACGTCCTCTAGGTCCGGGCTGCACAATACCGGCAGGAAGTCTGCCAGCTGCTCCGGCGGGAAATCCCACCACCGGACGCGCAGCAGGAGGCCCGTCAGCTCCGGGTCAAACCGGGCCCGGATGGGCCGGGCCGGGTTCCCGCCCACCACTGTATAGGGCGCCACGGTTCCCGATACGACGGAGCGGGCGGCGATGATTGCTCCGTCGCCGATGGTGCTGCCGGGCAGGATCAGGCACTCCCGGCCAAGCCACACGTCGTTGCCTACCACGATATCCCCCTTGTGGGGCAGCTGGGACAGGTGGGGCGGGGTATTCTCCGTCCACCTGCCGCCAAATACGGCGAAGGGATAGGTGGTCACGCTGCACATCCTGTGGTTGGCTGGTCCCATGATAAACTTTGTCCCCTGGGCAATGGCGCAGAATTTGCCGATGACCAGATGGTCGCCGAATTCCGGCCAGTTGAACAGTACGTTGTTGTGCTCAAATCCGGTGGGATCGTTGTCGTCGTCATAATACGTGTAGTCGCCGATGGTGATATTGGGGGCGGTCACCACGTTTTTGATAAAACAGGTGGTGCCGTATGCATTGGGAAAGACCGCATGGGGGTCTGGGATATCAAACATGTTGGTTCTCCTTTCGTTTTCTCTGCATCACATCCTTTCTCCCGCCAGCGCAGTGGCTACGGCACGCTTTTTCCGAATCTCTTTCATAGGATTTCCTCCCTGCCGGGACACAGATTGTCCCTGAGATGGCAAGTTGGATTGTACTACACCGCCTCCCCTTTTGCAAGGGCACTGGATTCGACACGACGTTTTGCGCAAATCTGGGCAAAACATCCCTTGACAGTGGGCTTTTGACGTAATATAATGTCACCGTAAAAATGGCCGTGACGGAGAAGCAGCCGCCGTAGCAGCGCACAGAGAGGGGCACAAGTGCTGGAAGTGTCCTGCGATCTGCCGGGGGACGAAACCACTCCTGAGCCGCCCGCCGAACGCTTTTTGCCAGTAGACCGGGACGGGGACGCCCGTTACAGCGTACACGAGCGACGGGGCTTGCCCCGTAAGCAGGGTGGAACCGTGGAATACAGGTGTTTGTATCCCACCCCTGAACGTCAGGGGTGGGATTTTTTCTGCCCCTTATATCACAAGGAGGAATTGTACCATGTCTGAAGAGATCAAAAACGAGTTCAGCTTTGACAACGAGCAGTACCGCAAGACCTATTGGCACACCTGCTCCCACATCCTGGCCCAGGCCATGAAGCGCCTGCACCCGGAGGTGAAGCTGGCCATCGGCCCCGCCATCGACAACGGGTTTTATTACGACTTCGACACCCCCGAGCCCTTTTCCGAGAGCCAGCTGGCGGAGCTGGAGGCGGAGATGCGTAAGATCTGCAAGGAGAAGCTGAAGCTGGAGCGGTTCGAGCTGCCCCGGGAGGAAGCGATCCAGTTTATGGAGGAGAAGGGTGAGCCCTACAAGGTGGAGCTCATCAACGACCTGCCGGAGGACGCAGTGATCTCCTTCTATCGCCAGGGCGAATTCACCGACCTGTGCGCCGGCCCCCATGTGGACAGCACCGGGCGCATCAAGGGCAACGGCATCAAGCTCACCGCCTGCAATGCCGCCTACTGGCGGGGCGACTCCAGCCGTCAGACCCTCCAGCGCATTTACGGCGTGGCCTTCCCCAAGAAGGAGGAGCTGGACGAGTATCTGGCCAAGATCGAGGAGGCCAAGCGCCGGGACCACCGGAAGCTGGGCAAGGAGCTGGGCCTGTTCATGATGGCGGAGGAGGGCCCGGGCTTCCCCTTCTTCCTGCCCAAGGGAATGGTGCTGAAGAACACCCTGCTGGACTACTGGCGGCAGTGCCACAAGCGGTACGGCTATGTGGAGATCTCCACCCCCATCATCCTGAACCAGGAGCTGTGGCACCGCAGCGGCCACTGGGACCACTACAAGGACAACATGTACACCACCGTCATTGACGGGGAGGATTACGCCGTCAAGCCCATGAACTGCCCGGGCGGCATGCTGGTGTATAAGAACGAGCCCCACTCCTACCGGGATCTGCCCCTGCGGATGGCGGAGCTGGGCCTGGTCCACCGCCACGAGATGTCCGGCGCCCTCCATGGCCTGTTCCGGGTCCGGTGCTTCACCCAGGACGATGCCCACATCTTCATGACCCGGGATCAGATGAAGGATGAAATCAAGAATGTGGTGCGCCTCTTTGATGAGATCTACTCCACCTTCGGCCTGACCTATCAGATCGAGCTCAGCACCATGCCCGAGGACCACATGGGCGACGAGGAGGTCTGGCACTTTGCTGAAAAGACCCTCCAGGAGGCCATCACTGAGATGGGCAAGGACTTCGTCATCAACGCCGGCGACGGCGCCTTCTACGGTCCCAAGCTGGACTTCCATCTGGCCGACTCCCTGGGCCGCACCTGGCAGTGCGGCACCATCCAGCTGGACTTCCAGATGCCCGAGCGCTTTGAGCTGGAGTATGTGGGGGAGGACGGCGAGAAGCACCGCCCCGTTATGATCCACCGGGCCCTGCTGGGTTCCATCGAGCGGTTCATCGGCGTCATCACCGAGCACTTTGCAGGCGCCTTCCCAGCCTGGCTGAGCCCGGTGCAGGTGAAGGTGCTGCCCATTACCGACCGCAGCGCCGCCTACTCTCAGGAGGTTGCCGCCAAGCTGGACGCCATGGGCTTCCGTGTGGAGGTAGACAGCCGCAACGAGAAGATCGGCAAGAAGATCCGCGAGGCCCAGTTGGAGAAGATCCCCTACATGCTGGTCATCGGCGACAAGGAGGCCGAGGCGGGCCAGGTGGCCGTCCGTCACCGTGCCGAGGGCGACCTGGGGGCTATGGACTTCGACGCGTTTGCCGCCATGCTGCGCCAGGATGTAGATACCAAGGCGATCAAATAATAAACTGCATCAGAAAAAAGGCAGACACAGCCCCGCTGTCCCGGTTGGGACAGCGGGGCTGTTTTGGCGCGGACATACACTGCCGAACCCTGCAGTTGTGCACAATCACGAATTTGAATATCCCAAAATGCATAAGATCTGCCGATTCCAATGAATATTTGCAGGATTATAAAATAGAACTTGCAAAATATAAAGAAGGAACACAACGGGCTGAAAAAGCATAAAGCTCACATTTTTCAATGTCTTGTTCGCCACAACAAGACAATTCCATAAATATTGTGCGTCTTTTTTTGCTAATCATTTTATGCCAAAAAGCTTTTTTCTCCTCCAAAACGCACAATCTCAAAAAATAGACTTGCAAATTACGTATAAATGCGGTATGATAAACGCATATCCCGCGCAATCTTAATCTGCGTAAAGGAGAGGAACAGAATGAAGAAGTTTCTTGCACTGCTGATGGCCATGTCCATGGTGCTTGCCATGGTGGCCTGCAGCAATACCTCCGGCGGTAACACCGGCAGCGGCAACACCTCCGGCGACGATACGAATACCAGCGGCGACACCGGCAGCACCGGCGGCGCTGAGTTGACCTTCGGCACCGGCGGCGACCAGGGCACCTACTACGCCTTCGGCAATGTGCTGGCCCAGCGGATCTCCAGCGACACCGATACCGGCGTGACTGCCGTGGTCAGCAACGGGTCCCAGGATAACATTGAAAATATGGATATGGGCAACTACCAGCTGGGTTTCGTCCAGTCCGACGTGATGAGTTACGCCTATGAGGGGACCAACCTCTTTGACGGCATGGCCGTCAACAACTTCTCCACCGTGGCCGCCCTGTACATGGAGCAGGTCCAGATCGTTACGCTGGACCCCACGATCCAGACCGTGGCTGACCTGGAGGGCAAGCGGGTCTCTATCGGTTCCTCCGGTTCCGGCGTTTACTATAACGCTCTGGACGTTCTAGGGGCCTACGGCCTGACGGAGGAGGACATCACCCCCACCTATCAGAGCTTCGGCGACAGCGTGGACGCCCTGCAGGACGGCAAGATCGATGCCGCCTTTGTGGTGGCCGGCGCCCCTACGGTGGCTGTCACCACCCTGGCTACCTCCCGCGACGTGTATCTGGTGAGTTTGGATGCCGAGCATATCGCGGCGCTGCGGGAGACCTCTCCCTACTACACCGAGTACACCATCTCCGCTGACGTCTATGGTACGGAGGAGGACTGCACCACTGTGGCCATCGCGGCTGTGATTATTGCCCGGGACGACGTTTCCGAGGACGATGTCTACAACGTGGTCTCCACGATCTTTGAAAACGCCGAGTCCATCGCCTCCGCCCACGACAAGGGCAACGAGCTGGATCTGGAGTTCGCCACCTCTATCACCAATGTCCCCTATCACCCCGGCGCTGCCAGATACTTCAGTGAGAAGGGGATCGAGGTGCCCACCAAGTAAAAGCCACCCGGTGCGGCACGCCAGCGAACCTACGGCGGCCTCCGCCGTAGGTTCCTTTCTGCACAGAGATATTCCAATGAGAGGGAGTCATTCATGAGTTTGTTTAAGAAGAAAGAGAGAGAAGCCCCGGTCCCCATGCCGGAGGAACTCCACGACACCTCCTACGGCACGGCGGAGGATGTGGAGGAGGTCATGAAAAAATATGACCGGGAGTCCAACGTCCGCATCTGGGAGGGCGTTCCCAAGGCCATAATCAGCGTCATCATGGCCCTCTTTGCCGTCTACTGCATTGTTGACGCCGTGTTTCTCAACACCCTGCCTGAACGGCGCTATACGATTTTCCTGGGGATGATCCTGCTGCTGGGCTTTCTGACCTTCCCGGTGCGCAAAGGCTACACCAGAGTCAATTACATTCCCTGGTATGATATCATTCTGCTGATTGTCGGCCCAGGTGCGTTCTTCTTCTATGCGGTGAACGCCATGGACGTGATCCGCCTGTCCGCCCGGATCATGAACGAGCCGCTGTACATGGTAGTGGGCCTCATCGGTATTCTGGCCCTAGCGGAGCTGTGCCGGCGCTGTGTGGGCCTTCCCATCCTCTGCGTGGCCGCGGTGCTGTTGATCTACACCTTTTCCACGGGGCTCAACGTGGTTCAGGTGATCCGCACCTTGTTCTATACCACCAACGGCATTTTCTCCGCGCCCATTCAGGTCTGCGTGAAGTTCATTGCCGTGTTCATTATCTTTGGCGCCTTTCTGGAGCGCAGCGGTGTGGCGGACTTCTTCATTAAGTTCGCCAACTGCGCCGTAGGCCGCTTCTCCGGCGGCCCGGCCAAGGTGGCCGTCATCGCCAGTGCCCTGGAGGGCATGGCTTCCGGCTCCTCAGTGGCCAACACGGTGGGTTCCGGCTCCATTACCATCCCCATGATGAAGCGTATGGGCTACAAGGGCGAGTTTGCCGGCGCTGTGGAGGCCGCTGCCTCCACCGGCGGTCAGATCATGCCGCCCATTATGGGTGCGGCAGCCTTCCTGATGGCGGAGTTTACCGGCGAGCCTTACGGGACGATTGCTGTGCGCGCGATCCTGCCGGCGGTGCTGTATTTTACCGGCATTTACATTGCCGTCCACCTGGAGGCCAGGAAGCTTGGCTTGAAGGGGATCCCCAGAGAGGAGCTGCCCAAGGCCCGCTCCCTGGTGAAGCAGATTTACCTCTTGGCCCCGCTGGTGGTCCTGATCTATCTGGTGGGGAGCAATACCCGCACCATGGCCTACAGTGCAGCCTTGTCCATTGTCGTCGCCATTATCGTGGGCATCATCAGCCGGATCTTTTCCTACGGTACCGCTCGGAAGGAGAGCCGCAGGGTGACAGAAGAGGACGACGGCCTGACGCTCAGAAAATTTGTCGGCGCCCTGGAGGGCGGTGCCCGGGGTTCCATCACTGTGGCAGTGGCCTGCGGCATGGCGGGCATCATCTCCGGATGCATCACCGTCACAGGCCTTGCCTCCAAGCTGTTGGGCGCTATCGTGGCCCTGTCCGGCGGCCAGGTATTCGTTGCGCTGATCCTCACTATGCTGTGCTGCATTGTGCTGGGGATGGGCGTACCCACTACCGCCAACTACTGCATCATGGCCTCTACCTGCGCTCCCATCCTGGTGGCTGTAGGCGTGGATACCATTGCCGCTCACTTCTTTGTGTTCTACTTTGGCATTGTGGCAGACATCACGCCCCCGGTGGCTCTGGCCGCCTACGCCGGCGCTGCCATCGCCAAGTCCAATCCCATGAAGACCGGCTTCAATGCCACCAAGCTGGCCATTGCTGCCTTTGTGGTCCCCTATGTTTTCGCTATGAGCCCCCAGATGCTTTTTATCAATGTAGGCAGCGTGTTCCAGGTCATCCAGATCTGCATTACCGCAGTCTTGGGCATCTTCGGCGTGGCTGTAGCCATGAACGGGTTCCTGTTCCGCCGCATCACCCCCGTGGTCCGCATTCTCTTCCTGGCCGGTGGACTGTGCATGCTGGTGCCTGAGAGCATCAGCGATGTGGTAGGAATTGTGCTGGTGGCCCTGCTGTGCATCTACCAGTTCCTGAGCGCCAAGCGCAGACCCGAGGCCGCTGTTTGACCTCGTATTCCCGAAGAAAAGCCTGCTGTGGGAACCACAGCAGGCTTTTCTTGCAACCATAGAGGAATCTTCGCATAGGATAGTACAAAAAAGCAGGAGGATTCCCCTATGCCCATCATCTATCTCAGCCCCTCCACCCAAGAGGGCAACGCCTATGTCACCGGCAGCGGAAGCGAAGAGTACTGGATGAACCGTCTGGCGGATGCCATGGAGCCCTATCTGCTCTCCAGCGGCATCCAGTACACCCGAAACACACCGGACATGACCGCCGCCTCCTCCATCCGCCAGGCCAACCAGGGCTGGTACGACTTCTATCTGGCCCTCCACTCCAACGGCGCCGCCCCAGGGAACTATGGAAACGTCCGGGGCATCATCGCCTTCTACTATCCCACCAGCACCCAGGGGGAGCGGGCGGCCACCATCTTCGCCAACAATCTGAAGGTCATCTACCCCCTGCCCAACAATGTCACCACCCGCCCCACCACCAGCCTGGGGGAGGTCCGGGACCCCAAGTTCCCCTCGGTGCTGCTGGAGATCGGCTATCACGACAATGCCAGCGACGCTGCCTGGATAGAAAATAACCTGGATACCATCGCGCAAAACCTGGTGCTGAGCCTGACGGAGTACTTCGGCATCCCCTTTATCTGGCCTATCGAGCCTTACGACGCCACCGTCACCGTGGGCAGCGGGACGCTGAATCTGCGCAGCCGTCCCTCCCAGGACGCTACCGTCCTGGCGAATATGCCCAATGGCGCCGCCGTGCGGGTCTATGGCAACTGGGAGGGGTGGTCTGTGGTCCACTATGGGGACTACGTTGGCTACGCCGCTGCCCGGTATTTGCGCTGAGGACGTCGTAGGCACAAAAAATTCAGGAGGAGAGAGCAGTCTCTCCTCCTGAATCATGTCAGCGGATGAAATTGGTGCGCTTGCCCCGCTCCGCCTCCGGGGCCAGGATGCCCTGCTCCTTCCCGGCCGCAATGCATTTGAGGAGCCAGGCCATGTTCCGGGCAGCATTGCGCATGGTCTGGAGCCCCTCCTCGTCCTGGAGGACCTCCTCCGGCGTGTTGCCGTGGACCATGTTCCAGTAGGTTGAGGACACTACCGGCATCTGATTGATGGTGAAATGCTTCATGACTGCGTCCAAAGAGGCCGTGGTGCCGGCCCGCCGGGCGGAGGCAACAGCGAAGCCGGGCTTATGGGCGAAAGCGGCGCCGCCCGCATAAAAGGCGCGGTCCAATACCGACAGCAGCCGACCGCTGGAGTGGGCGTAGTAGACCGGCGTGCCAAAAACGAAGCCGTCGGCCTTCTCGGCCTTTTCAATGATCCCGTTGACGCAGTCATCCGTAAAGACGCAGCGGCCCTTCCCGGTGCAGCCGCCGCAGGCAATGCAGTCCCGCACCGGCGCGGCTCCCAGCTGGACAATCTCTGTGGAGATCCCCTCTGCCTCCAGCACGTCGGCTACCTGCCGCAGGGCAGTATAGGTGCAGCCATTGGCGTGGTTGCTGCCGTTGATGAGTAGTACCTGCATAGAAAACTCCTCCTCACAAATTTTTCCCCTATAGTATAGCAGGCCCATGGCCCTATTTCCAGCGAAAAAGGCGGCCGCCGGGTTTCTATTTGTTTTTTATGGGATTTATGCTATACTATATTTCAGCCCGTCGATCCATAATGGCAGCGGGATAGGTTTGCAGTGAGGGAGAGGTGTCAGGATGCGCAGGAAAGTACCGGCGTGGCTGCAGCACAATCGGTTGTTCCGGATTTCCAGCGGCTTGGTTCGCCGCTATAACTTTCACGATGTGGGACAACAGAGCGCGGCCATGGCCTACTACCTGCTGTTCACGATCTTCCCCATGCTGATCTTCATCAGCTCCTTGCTAGGTGTCTTGAACCTGAATGTAGAGGCTGTGCGCAGCGTGCTGTCCCGTGTATTGCCCAAAGCGGTTTTGAATCTGGGGGAAACCTACCTGCAATACGTGTCCAATACGGCCAGCACGACCATCTTATGGTTTTCCCTGGTGTTCTCCATCTACTTCCCCATGCGGGCGGTGAACTGTCTGGTGCGCTGTGTCCGCCGGGCCTACGGGCTGCGCCGGCCGGAGAGGCCGCTGCGCTATCAGCTGAGGCTTCTTCTCTTCACACTGTATCTGATTATTGTGATTGTGGCCACCCTTGCCTTGATCACGCTGGGAGAACGGGTGCTGCTGTTTTTCATTGGGCACCTGGATCTGCCCCAGGGAGTACTGCGGGTGTGGAACAGCCTGCGTTTTGTGATTCTAGCCCTGCTGCTGTTTGCCACGCTGGGTATCCTGTATGCCATGTCCCAGGACCGCCGTCAGCCGGCGCTGTATATTGTGCCGGGAACGCTGTGCGCCCTGGTGGCCTGGATGCTGTTGTCCATGGGCTTCTCCTTCTATGTGGAGAACTTTGCCAACTACTCCGTGATCTACGGCACCCTCGGTGCAGTGATCGTCCTTCTGATCTGGCTGTTTCTCAGTGCCGCTACCCTCATCATGGGGGCGGAAGTCAACGGCATGATTCAGGAGTGGCACCAGAACCGGCGGCAGCAGCCGGACGAAACAGGGTATGACCGGATATAATAACAAAGTGGCGGCTGACAGCCCTGTTACAAAGGAGGATTTTTATGGAAGAAAAATTACAGGAATATGCCCGGCTCCTGGTGGAGATCGGCGTCAATATCCAGCCGGGGCAGAACCTGGTGATCGCCTGCCCGGTGGAGTGTGCCCACTTCGCCCGGCTGTGTGCCAAGGCGGCCTATGCCGCCGGATGCCGGGAGGTCATTATGCGCTGGGGAGACGATGCGCTGGCCCGGGAGAAGTACCTCCACGCCGCCGAGGACGTGTTTGACACCGTGCCGGCGTGGAATCAGCACTTTTACAACGACTACGCCCAGGAGGGCGCCGCCTATCTCGCCATCTCCGCCAGCGACCCGGAGAATTTGAAGGGGGTGGACTCCAGCCGCATCATCCGCAGCCAGAAGTCCAGCAGCGAGGCCCTCAAGCCTTTCTACCGGCTGCAGATGCAGAATGCCTTCCCCTGGTGCATCGCCTCCATCCCCATCCCCAGCTGGGCGGAAAAGGTGTTTCCCGGCCAGGCGGACGCTGTGGAGCGGCTTTGGAACGCCATTTTTGCGGCAGTTCGGGTCACCGGCGACGGCACGGCAGTGGAGCAATGGCGGTCCCATCTCAGCATGCTGGAGCAGCGCAAACAGAAGCTGAATGACCTCCATTTCCGTTCCCTCCACTACCGGAACAGCCTGGGGACCGATCTCACCATCCAGCTGCCGGAGAACCACCTGTGGGCTGCCGGCAACAGCGCCACCCCCCAGGGCCAGGACTTCATTGCCAACATGCCCACCGAGGAGATCTTCACTGCCCCCCTCCGGGAGGGGATCGACGGTGTGGTGTACGCCTCCCTGCCCCTGAGCCACGACGGCAATATCGTGGATAAGTTCTGGATGAAGGTGGAGCAGGGGAAGATCGTGGAGGTCCACGCCCAGCAGGGGGAGGAGACCCTCCGCCACGCAGTGACGGTGGACGAGGGTGCCTCCTACTTCGGGGAGGTGGCCCTGGTCCCCTATGACAGTCCCATCCGAAACCAGAACATCCTGTTCTACAACACTCTGTTTGATGAGAACGCCGCTTGCCATCTGGCCTTCGGCGAGGCCTATCCCGAGTGTATCCAGGGCGGAGGGGACATGGACAAGGAGCAGCTGAAGGCCCAGGGCCTCAACGACTCCATCACCCATGTGGACTTTATGGTGGGCACCGCCGACCTCTCCATTGTGGGCACCACCTATGACGGCCGGGAGGTCCCCGTGTTTGTGGACGGGAATTTTGTGCTCTGAGCGCCCTCTGGCCGCCAGGCGCAGCAACAAAGGGACCGCGCTGTACAGCGCGGTCCCTTTTCAGCTGTGATAGTGGGCAGCAGGCGCGGTTTTCAGCCCTCCGCAGAGGTGTCCGCATCCCCGGAAACCGGGATATAGGAGTTCATCAGCTCCGTCAGATCCAGGACACCCGCGCCGGTGGGCGGAACGCCCAGGGGTGTACTGGTGGTAGCGACATACCGGCCGGTCATCTCCATTGTCATGGTCATGGCGGAGCCCTCGCCGCCAGTGGGGACATTCATGGACATATTGACGGTCATATTGGTGCCGCGCATACTGGCACTGACCTCCATCAGGCCATCCATGGACACTGCCACCGCATAGCCGTTGACACTGCCGCCGCTGGCGTACAGGGTCAGCGTCAGCTCCGCGCCCTCCGCCAGGGCATAGGTGGAGGTGTAGGCGGCGCCGGACTGCTGGAAGGCGCTGTCGGCGCAGATGTCGTTAATGACGGCCAGCACATCACTGGTGGTGGCACTGGCATCGGTCAGGGGGAGCGATGCCAGCATGGTCTCCAGATACTCGGTGAAGGTCATGTCCTGAGCGGCCTGAGACAGCTCCATCAGGGCGCTGTAATCCATGCCGGACTGTGCACCCATCTGGTCCATCATGGCGGCCAGATCCATCTGGTACCAGACGCCGGTAGCGCCGGTGCCTGCGGCCTCATTCAGCGCGTCGGAGTACAGATAGTAGACGCCGGTCTCCATGTCAAAGCGCATTTCAAAGTCCAGACCATTGGGGAACATGGCGGCCATGTCCTGATCCTCCGCCTGGCCGGCAAAGATCATGTTGGTGGTGAAATCGGCGGCCGTCGCGCTGGTCAGCATCTCATAGTCGCCGGTGACAGAAACGGTGTCCTGTCCCATGGTCATATCCATGGTGAAGTCGCCGGTGACGTTATAATTGCGCGCAGAAAAGCTCCTGCTGTAGGCCATGTACCGGTCCATCAGGTCATAGGTCTCGGTGTTGGCGGCCAGGATGGCGGCGGTGTCGTCAATAATGGCGGTACGGGTATTGCTGTCCCAGCCCACATTGCAGCCCAAGGTCTGGGCCACAAAGCGCAGGGGGACCATAACGTTGCCGGTGGCGGGGTTGACATAGGCCGCCGCATCGGTCTCCTGGGTCTCGGTTTCCTCGCCCCGGGTGACGGTCACGGTGTTCTCCCCCTCAGTAAGGGTGATCGTCAGGTCGTCCTTGACCGCAGTAGCGGTGCGGGTCTCACCGTCCCAGGTAATGTTGTCATCGGCAAAGCCCAGCACATTGAACACCGCCCGCAGGGGGATAAAGGTGCGGCCGTCCACGATCTGGGGGGCGGCATCGGGGAAGTCAACCACTTCGCCATTCACCATCACACTGGGCGGCACATCGCCGGCAGTGGACGCAGTATCAGCGGCCATGGCGGTGACGCACAGCGTCAGCACCAGCGCGGCAGTGATCGCCAAAAAACGGATCCATTGTTTCAACGCAAAACACTCCTTTCAAATAGGGAATTGTTTCTCCCTGCCCCCATCATAGCATCCAAAGCCCCACAAGTCCAGTTCTATTTTCCGGAAGTGCAAAACAGCGGTTTTCCGGGACACACAGCGCATTGGATCGCTTGCAGCGCCGGCCATCCGGGCGTTCCCACCGAAAAGTGATCGGTCCGGAGACAGGAGTCTCCGGACCGACTGCTTGTATACGGTTATTTGCCCAGCAGCTGGGCTTCCACGTTCTCAAATCCCAGGCGCTCCACGGTATCGGCGAAGCGCTCGCCGGCGATACCCTGATCCCGGAAGAGGACGATGGCCTTCTCCACCACGTCCAGAACCTCGCCGCGGTCGGTGAACACCCGGTTCAGGAACCGGCCCTGGGCCACCTTCTTGCCCCAGCGGCCGCCGATGTAGACCCGATAGCCGTTGGTGAATTCGTCAAAGGCATGGAAGGGGCACTTGCCGATGCAGCGGCCGCAGTGGTTGCAGGCATCCTCGGGCACCACGATCTTGTCGCCCTCCAGATGGGCGACCTTGATGGGACAGGCCTTCTCGATCTGGCAAACCTTGCAGCCCTTGCACTTGTCGTAGTCGACCTTCGGCACGCGCTGCCCGATGATGCCCACATCGTTGAGGTCGGGCTTGACGCAGTTGTTGGGGCAGCCGCCCACGGCGATCTTGAACTTGTGGGGCAGCTTCACATCGTGCCAGCCCTTGTAGAAGCGCTCATGGATCTCCTCCGACAGGTCAAAGGTGTCGATGAGGCCGTACTGGCAGGTAGTCCCCTTACAGGACACCACCGGGCGGACCTTGGCGCCGGTGCCGCCGGTCTCCAGGCCGGCCTGCTCCCGCAGATACTCCCGCAGAGGCTCAATGTTGTCAAAGGGCACGCCCTGGATCTCCACGGTGAGCCGGGCGGTCATGGTGATCTCGCCGCTGCCGAACCGCTTGGCGGCCTCAGCGATAACCTCCATCTCTTTGCTGGTGATTTTTCCGTTGCGGGTGATGACCCGGCCGTTAAAAGTGTTGCCGGTGCGCTTGTCCATCAGGAATCCCAGGCCCTTGACCCGGGTGATCTCCTCAGCGGGGATCGCAGTGCTGGAATTGTTTTGGGTTGCGTTCATAGCCATTCTCCTTTTCGATTCTTCTCATACTTCCTGCTGGGTGGAAAGGGACTGGTCTTGCCGGTGGCAGCAGAGGGGTTCATCGCGGCACTCCGGCCGCATTTTCTCACAAACAACCACATCCCCGCCTGCAATGCGCAGCTCTCTGCCGCAGACCAACGCTTGGGCGAGTTTGCTGCGGACACTCTCGTACATGCGGGTGACGGTAGTCCGGGAGATATTCATTTTGTCTGCACACTGTTGCTGTGAGAGGTGAACATAGTCCAGAAGGCGAAACACCTCGTACTCATCCAGGCCTATGGTGACCGGCTCCTGGCCGCCGGCGCCGCCGGCGGGAAAAAAGCTGGTGATCTGAGGTCGTGAGCAGATGCAGCGGCATTTCACGGGACGTGCCATATCGACTCCTCCAAGGATGTTTTGCCCACCTATCATATCCCAATTATGAACATATGTCAATAAAAAGAGCAATAAAAATGCTGCACAGATTTCTTCTTGTTTTTCTGGCTTTTTTGTCAAAGACGGCACCTCTCAACGAGAGATGCCGTCTTGCTCGCCAGGGGCGATCAGCTTCGATTCCGGTCTTTCAGGAAGTACAGGGTGGAAGGACGCCCCCCGGTGTCGTAGTTGATGCGGCTGCCCGCCTCCTCCTGTTCCACCAGGTAGTTCATATAGCGGCGCACCGTCACCACCGAGAGGCCCGCCGCCGCGGCCAGTGTCTCGCTGGTGCACGCCTGCCCGGCTGTCGCAGCCAGACAGTGGCGCAGGAGGCTAAGCGTCTGCTCCTGAAAGCCTTTCGGCAGAGCAGCCCCTCCCGTGGAGCGCTGGGGGAACAGCGCATCCAGCTCCTGCTGGGTAACGCTGCCGTGCATGGATTCCCGATAATGGCAAAAGGCATCCAGCGCCCGCTGGAGGCGCTCCTGGCTGAAAGGCTTAACCAGATAATCCACGATGCCCAGGTGCATCAACGCATCCACGGTTTTGGCATCGTTGGCGGCAGTCACCATAATGACATCAACGGCAATGTCCTCGCTCCGCAGCGCCCTTAGAAGCTCCACGCCGGTCATAACCGGCATATAGACATCCAAGATCAGCAGGTCCACCGGGTTGGTTCGGAGCCACTGGAGAGCTGCGCGGCCATCACGCATCTCCTGCACAACGGTAAAGCGGCTGTCCAATTCCACAAAGTTCCTGTCTAGCAACAGGATCATTGGATCATCCTCTACAATTGCCACCCGATAGGTCATGCTTTTGCCTCCTCCATCGCTTGGTGAAAGGTTACATAAAATGCAGCGCCCACTCCCCGGTGGCTTTCCACCCGGATCTGACCGTGGTAGAGGTCTGTGAGCTCTTTTACTATAGAGAGGCCCGTACCGCGCTGCTCCCCCTTGGTGGACACACCATTTTCAAACATATGCGGCAGCACGGCAGGATCCACTCCGGGCCCGGTGTCTTCCACACACAGCAGGAGCCCCTCTTCACTCTCCCGGATGGAGACTGTAATCTCCTTGTCGCGGCGGGCAGCGTGGTTAAGGCTATCCATCGCATTGGTAATAAGATTTCCCAGGATGGATACAAAGGCCGCTGATGGCAAAAACTGATCCTTGCGGCTCAAATGGCTGCCTGGATCCAGAACCAGCCGTATGCCCAGTTCAGCAGCACGGCTGGTCTGCCCCACCAGCAGCGCCGCAGCCATGGGATTCTCGATCTGGTTCATCACCCTGCTGACCGCTTGCTGCTGGGTTTTGGTGATCTCCATAATATATGTCTGGGCCATCTCATATTTCTTCAGCTGGAGCAGGCCGTGGATTACATGGAGCTTGTTCATAAATTCATGGGTATAAGCCCGCATGGCTTCCACCATGTGCTGCACGCCGGTCAGGTCTTCCGCCATCTGCGTCACCTCCCGACGGTCCCGGAAAATCGCCACCGCGCCCACCACCTTCCCATCCTGCCGGATAGGCACATGGTCGGAGAGCACCTGGCCGCCGCCGGGGGGTTCCACATGAACCCCGTACTCCGGTTTTCCGGTACGCAGCATCCGCGGAAGGGTAGTATGCTTGTCACACCGCTGGACGGGACGGCCCAGATAATCTAACCGGTCAGACAGACGCAGGAGCCTCGCAGCGGATTCGTTGATGAATATGACGATGCCGCTGCGGTCGATGGCGACGATCCCCTCCTCCAGAGCGTCCAGCACCTCCTGCTGCCGATGAAACAGGCGACGGAAATCCTCCGGTTCGTAGCCCATCAGGGCAGCCTTGATCCGTCTGGATAAGCGGCTGGACAGCAGCAGTCCCAGCGCGCAGGCGGCAACAGCAATTAGCAGAAATTGCGCCAAAGTGGAAAGGGTCAATGAGAGCGTGCTGCGGGTATAGATCCCTACAGCGGCAAAGCCGAGGACTATCCCATCCGCGCCATAGACGGGGGCGAAAGCGCAGCGGTCCGCTTTCTCCAGACTGTCGTCCTCCACCACATACATCTCCCCCTGGATGGTACGGTGGTAGGCGGTGCTGCCGTAAGTCGCCCCAATCAGGGCATGATCCTTGCTGTAATAAAGGCACCCCTGTGTGTCGCCAATGAGGATCAGGTCGATTTCCGGCGACTGCAGGATGATCTCATCCAGGATCGCCGCCAGATCCCCGGATTGCTCCTGCTCCAGCGCCTGGCGGGCCTGGGGCAGCTGGGAGATGATCCGCGCCGACTCCGTCAGGTGCAGGTCCACACTCTGATGTTCCATGCGCAAGGTAATCAGCAGGGTGCCTGCCAGAGCCAGCAAGGCCGTGGCAAGCACCAAAACCAGGTTCATGCGGGTCAGCTGGGCGTGAAGCGTCCGGGTTCCCTGATGCTCCATGGCGGGGACCTCCTTTTTTACAGCAACTGGATAATTTGATTATACCGTCCCTGCCAAGTGCTGTCAAATCAACCAAGCGGGGCAACCGGAATGGGGCAGGATGCCGGAAAGAGCAGCGCTTTACAGCAGCATATTTATCCAAAATGCCGTCACTACAATATCAAGGCATTTTTCCCCAGCGCTTTTTATCGAAATTCCCCATTTTTTTTACTTTTGAAACAGTTCCCTTTTCGCGGGCTGGCGAGTAAAGTGTAGCGCGGACCTCAGGAGGTGATATTTTGGAGCAAATCAAAGAAGAGTTGACAGCGCAGCTGGAAAACCCCACGGCCTTTACCATTCCCATTTTTGGCGGGATTCCGGTGTCGCAGTCGGTGCTGGTCAGCTGGATCCTCATTGCGCTGCTGGCCCTGGCGGCCTTTCTCATGACCCGCCATCTCCGGCAGGAGAAGCCGGGACGGGTCCAGCTGGTACTGGAGTGGTTCGTGGAGCTGATCAACGGCATGTGTAAAAGCAACATCGGCGGCCATGGCCGGTCCTTTGCGCCATGGCTCGGCACAGTAGCCCTGTATATCGCAGTGGCAAACATGTGCGGACTGTTGGGGCTGACGCCGCCCACCAAGAATTTGAATGTGACCCTGGCGCTGGCCCTCACCAGCGTGGTGCTGATCTATGGAGCGGCCTTCCGTTTCAAAGGATTCAAGGGGGGATTCCGGCAATTTGTGGAGCCGGTTCCGGTGCTGCTGCCCATCAACATTATGGAAATCGTGATCCGTCCGCTGAGTCTGTGTATGCGTCTATTCGGCAACGTGTTGGCAGCTTTCGTGGTGATGGAGCTGGTGAAGCTGCTGGTACCTGCCGTACTTCCCGCAATCCTTAGTATCTATTTTGATATCTTTGACGGACTGATTCAAACTGTTGTATTTGTCTTTCTGACCGCCTTGTTTATTGGAGAGGCTCTGGAAGAAGCATAATCTTATAAACCGATGAGTTCATACAAATTTGAGGAGGATTAACCTATGTTAGTTGCAATTGGAGCCGCTATCGCGGTATTTACCGGCATCGGTGCCGGCGTTGGAATTGGTATTGCTACCGGCAAGGCAACTGAGGCCATCGCACGCCAGCCTGAGGCCGCCGGTCAGATCCGCAGTTCCATGATCGTGGGCTGCGCCCTGGCAGAGGCCACCGCCATCTACGGCTTTATTACCGCCCTGGCACTGATCTTCCTGGCCTGAGCGCCGCGGGAGACAGCAAGATAAGGAGGCGAACAGCAATGCTAGACATTGATCCTTATACCATCTTGTGGACTGTGGTCAATCTGCTGGTACTGTATCTGTTGATGCGCAAGTTCCTGTTTGGGCCGGTCAACGCCATTCTGGACGGCCGGGCCAAGGCCATTGAAGACGGCCTCACCCAGGCCCGCCAGCAGCAGGAGGAGGCACAGCAGCTCCACAGCCAGTATGAGGCGGAGATCGCCCAGTCCAAAGATGAGGCCAGTCAGATTATCGCTCAGGCAAAGGCCCAGAGTGAAGCCCTATACCAACGGACATTGGCCGATGCCCAGGCTGAGGCCAAGAAGCTGCTGGAAGAGAACCAGGAGCGCAACCTGCGCGACCGGGAAAACATGCTGCGCAGCGTCCGTCAAGAGGTTGCGCAGCTGGCAGTCGTAGCAGCGGAGAAGGTGGCGGTCGACAGCAACCAAGCCATTGATTCGTTTTTGCAGGAGGCGGGTGACCAGAAATGAGCAAGCCCTGCATCCTGACCTGCGTGGAGCGTCCAGACCGCGTCCACCAGGAGCGCCTGCTGACGTTTCTCCGCCGCAAATACGGAAAAATGGACCAGGAACTGGAGGTCCGTCTTGATCCGGAACTGTTGGGCGGTTTTACTCTGACAGTAGATGGGTACACATATGATTACAGCGTACGAGGCCGTATGCGCCAGATGGGTGACGCTCTGCGCTCCAGTGAGGAGGCTCCCAAGGATGTAGAGGCGCTGGTGCAAACTCTGCGCCGGGAAATCCAGGACTTCCATCCCAAAGCAGAAGCTATGGAGCTGGGCACTGTTCTGGAAATCGGCGACGGTATTGCGACAGCCGACGGATTGGATCGGGCGGCATATGGCGAACTGGTCCGGTTTGAGAACGGTACAGAGGGCATGGTGATGGATCTGCGGGCCGACAGCGTCGGCATTATCCTGCTGGGGGATGAAGCAGGCCTTGGCGAGGGCAGCCGTGTCTGCCGTACCGGCCGTACCGTCCAGGTTCCAGTCGGCGATGCTCTGTTGGGGCGGGTAGTAAACGCGCTGGGGGCGCCGATTGACGGCCTGGGACCTATCCACGCCGCGGATCACTATCCAGTAGAAAGAGAAGCTGGCGGTGTCATCACCAGAGAGCCTGTGACAGTGCCTCTTCAGACCGGCATCCTGGCGATTGACGCCATGGTCCCCATCGGACGCGGCCAGCGGGAGCTGATTGTAGGCGACCGGCAGACAGGTAAGACTGCCATTGCCGTGGACGCTATGCTGAACCAGAAAGATACCGGCGTTATTTGCATCTATGCTGCTATCGGGCAGAAGGCATCTTCTGTAGCCCGCGTTCAGGAGACTTTGAAGAAGTATCGCGCTATGGGGCACTGCATCATTGTCTCCGCTGCAGCCGGCGACAGCCCCTCTCTCCAATATATTGCCCCTTATGCTGCTACGGCTATGGCGGAATACTTCATGGAACGCGGCCGGGATGTGCTGATTGTCTATGATGACCTGAGCAAACATGCTGTGGCCTATCGGACACTGAGTCTGCTGCTTAAGCGTTCCCCAGGCCGCGAGGCTTATCCCGGCGATGTATTTTATCTGCACAGCCGCCTGCTGGAGCGGTCTTGCCGGGTCACAAAAGAATACGGCGGCGGCTCTATTACAGCCCTTCCAATTATTGAGACACAGGCCGGCGATGTATCCGCCTATATCCCCACCAATGTCATTTCCATTACTGACGGTCAGATCTACCTGGAGACCGGGTTGTTTTTTGCCGGGCAGCGCCCGGCCATCAACGTCGGGTTGTCCGTCTCCCGTGTGGGCGGCGCAGCGCAGACGAAAGCAGTAAAGAAGTCCGCCGGAACGCTCCGAATTGATCTGGCCCGGTTCCGGGAGCTGGAGGTATTCACCCAGTTCTCCTCGGATCTGGATAAAGCGACCCAGCAGACCCTGGACCACGGCAAGCGGCTCCTGGAGCTGCTTAAGCAGCCGTTGTACCAGCCCATGTCCGTCAGCCGTCAAGCTGTCCTGCTGTATATCGCCACGCAGGGCCTGCTGGATGATGTGCCTTTGGAGCAGATCCGTTCCCTCATCAACGGGTTTATGGAGGAACTGGAGACACGCTATAGCGATGTACTGGCTGAGGTGCAGAAGACGGGGGATCTTGGCGGCGTGGCAATAGAGACCGTACGCGCTGCTCTGGCGGAGTATAAGAGCCGTGCTGCCGCTGCCCAATGATGCGGCGGCCGGAAGTGAGGTGAGTCCTCTATGACAGGGATTAAGGAAATTCGGGACCATATCCGCAGCGTAGAGCAGACGCTGAAGATCACCAGCGCCATGTACCTGATTTCTTCTGCAAACCTTCGCAAGGCGAAAAGTCAGCTGGAAGAGGTTCTGCCCTATTTCCACAAAATCTATGAAACAATTGCCGATATTCTCAGGCGTACTCCGGAGCTAAACCACCCCTACTTTGACCGGCGCTCTCAGATTCCTCCAGAGGAACGGAAGATCGGATATCTCGCCATTACGGGGGACAAAGGATTAGCCGGGGCATATAACCACAATGTCCTGCAGGTAGTAGAGGAAAAATTAGGCTTAACGGGGAAACCGAAGCTCTTTGTATTGGGACATATGGGGCAGGTATATTTTGCTGAGCGGGGCATCTCTGAGGCGCACACTTTTGCTTTCAGTGCGCAGAACCCCACGATTGCCAATGCCCGCACCATCAGTGAATATCTGGTGGATCAGTTCCGCAAGGGAGAGCTGGATGAAGTCCATCTGGTCTACACAGAGCTGATGAATCCTCTGGAGATGGAAGTCCGAGAGATTTGCCTGCTGCCTCTGGTGCGCCAGGATTTCCCTTGGCAGAAACGTCCGGAGGATGGCGGCTACCGCCGTCAAGTCACCTATGAGCCTTCAGAAGATGCGGTGCTGAACAACATTATCCCCGGCTATGTAAAGGGCATGATCTTCGGCGGCATGGTGGAGTCCTTCTGCTGTGAGCAGAATGCCCGCATGACCGCTATGCAGACGGCCAACGACAACGCCAAAGGTATGCTCAAAAAGTTGAATCTATCTTATAACCAGGCCCGGCAGGGTGCCATCACCCAGGAGATTACAGAAATTGTCGGCGGTTCGGGCCTGTTCCATCCGACACCCGGAAAGGTGGGAACGACATGAATACGACCAATGGAATAATCGCCCAGGTACTGGGGCCTGTGGTGGACGTAAAATTTCCCAGAGGAAAACTGCCGGCGATCCGGGAAGCGCTGGATATCGACGTGAACGGACAGCGCGAAGTGCTGGAGGTAGCCCAGCACATTGGCGGCGATACCGTCCGCTGTATTACCCTCTCCCCCACCGAAGGCCTCAGCCGCGGGATGGAGGCAATTCCTACAGGAAACCCTATCCGTGTACCGGTGGGGCCTCAGGTATTGGGCCGGATGTTCAATGTCTTAGGCCAAAATATTGACGGCCTGGGCCAGGTGGAGACTGCGGAGCAGTGGTCTATCCACCGTCAGCCCCCAGCCTATGCCCAGCAGCGCCCGGTGGTGGACATCTTTGAAACCGGCATCAAGGTCATTGATCTGCTGGCCCCCTATGCCCGGGGTGGCAAGATCGGCCTGTTCGGCGGCGCCGGCGTAGGCAAGACCGTGCTCATTCAGGAGCTGATCCACAACATTGCCACCAACCACGGCGGCTACTCCATTTTCACCGGCGTGGGAGAGCGGACCCGGGAGGGCAACGACCTGTGGCGGGAGATGAAGGAGAGCGGCGTGCTGGAAAAGACCGCTCTGGTCTTCGGTCAGATGAACGAGCCGCCGGGGGCCCGGATGCGGGTGCCCCTGACAGGGCTCACCATGGCCGAGTACTTCCGGGACCGGGAAAAGCAGGACGTGCTGCTCTTCATCGACAACATCTTCCGCTATGTCCAGGCCGGCAGCGAGGTGTCCGCCCTCATGGGGCGCATGCCCTCTGCCGTGGGCTATCAGCCCACTCTGGCTGAGGAGATGGGCTCCCTCCAGGAGCGGATCACCTCCACCCAGGACGGCGCCATTACCTCGGTCCAGGCGGTATACGTCCCCGCTGACGACCTGACGGACCCCGCCCCCGCCACCACCTTTACCCATCTGGACGCGCAGACGGTTCTGAGCCGGAAAATCGTGGAGCAGGGAATCTACCCGGCGGTGGACCCCCTGGAGTCCTCCTCCCGGATTCTGGAGCCCGATGTGGTGGGCCAGCGCCACTACCAGGTGGCCCGGGCCACCCAGGAGCTGCTCCAGCGCTACCGGGAGCTCCAGGATATCATCGCCATTCTTGGCATGGAGGAGCTCAGCGAGGAGGATAAGCGCGCCGTGGAGCGGGCAAGACGCATCCAGCAGTTCTTCTCCCAGCCGCTGTTCGTGGCGGAGACCTTCACGGGCCTGGAGGGCCGGTATGTGAAGCTGGAGGACACCCTCCGCAGCTTTGAGGCCATCCTGGGCGGCGAGCTGGACCACTACCCCGAGGCCGCCTTCAGCATGGCCGGCGATATCGACGAGGTGCGCAGGAAGGGCAAGGAGATGGGGGTGGCGTAAATGGCGAACACCTTCTACATGGAGATCGTCACCCCGGAGCGGACCTTTTTCGCCGGCAAGGCCCTGTCTCTGGTCCTACCGGCCCTGGACGGCCAGCGGGGCGTGATGGCGGGCCATGAGCCCATGGTCACCGCCGTGGAGAGCGGCGTGCTCAAGTACCGCACCGAGGATGGGCAGTGGCACTTCGCCGCAGTCAGCCGGGGGTTTGCGGAGGTGATGCCGGAGTATGTGATCCTCCTGGTGTCCACCGCGGAGCACCCCAGCGAGATCGACGAGCAGCGGGCCCGCAAGGCTATGGAGCGGGCCGAGCAGCGGCTCCATACCCTGTCCACCAACCGGGAGGAGTACGGCTTCGCCCAGCAGGCCTTCGAGCGCGCGCGGGCGCGCCTGCAGGCCAAGGCGGAGCAAAAGGACCGGAAATAGTGTACAAAAAGAGGAGCGGCTCCAGTCCGCTCCTCTTTCCTTCAAAATGTTCTTGACTGGAGTGCACTCCAGGGTGGTATAGTAAAGATAAGCGGAAATCCGCAGCGGCACCGGAACAGGGCCGGAAGTGAGGAGGAATGGCTATGAAAAAATTAGGCTTTGGCATGATGCGTCTGCCTGTGCCGGACCCCAATGTCCAGGGGCAGGTGGATCTGGACCAGGTATGCGCCATGGTGGACACCTTTTTGGAGAAGGGATTTACCTATTTCGACACGGCGTACATGTACCACGACCACAACAGCGAGCGCGTGGTCCGCAAGACACTGGTGGAGCGCCATCCCCGTGACCGCTTCACCCTGGCCACCAAGCTGCCCCTCTCCATGATGAAGGACAGCACCCCGGCGGATCAGGAGCGCATTTTCAGCGAGCAGCTGGAGAAGTGCGGCGTGACCTACTTTGACTACTATCTGCTGCACAATCTCAACAAGGAGACCTATGCCCGTGCCCAGAAGCTGGACAGCTTTGCCTTCCTCCAGGAGAAGAAGGCGGCGGGCCTGGCGCGGCACATCGGCTTCTCCTTCCATGACAGCGCCGCGCTGCTGGACGAGATCCTCACCGCCCACCCGGAGGTGGAGTTTGTCCAGCTGCAGATCAACTATCTGGACTGGGACAGCGAGAGCATCCAGTCCCGCAAGTGCTACGAGACCGCGGTCAAGCACGGCAAGCAGGTAGTGGTCATGGAGCCGGTGAAGGGCGGGAGCCTGGCCCACATGCTCCCGGAGGCGGAGGCGCTGCTCCGCAGCGCCCACCCCGACTGGTCCATCCCCTCCTGGGGCATCCGCTTTGCCGCCAGCCTGGACCATGTGATGGTGGTCCTCAGCGGCATGTCTGACCTGGAGCAGGTCCGGGACAACACCGGCTACATGGCGGACTTCCAGCCCCTGACCGAGGCGGAGCGGCAGACCGTGTTCCAGGCGGCGGAGATCCTGCGGAAATCCATCGCCATCCCCTGCACCGCCTGCCGCTACTGCGTGGAGGGGTGCCCCCAGAACATCGCCATCCCCGAGTATTTTGAGCTGTACAACACCTCTTACCAGATGGGCGGGCGGACATCCCCCGCAGTCCGGATGCGCTATGGCTTCCTGCAGAGGGACCACGGCAAGGCCTCGGACTGCGTGGCCTGCGGCCAGTGCGAGAGCGCCTGCCCCCAGCACATCGAGATCATCTCGTGGCTGAAAAAGGTCGCCGCCGCCTTGGAGGACTGATGTTCCTCCGTGCGATCCATATGATCGAAAAAGTGCCCCGCCATCCGGTGATGGCGGGGCACTTTTTATCATTTTCTCTGCGGCATCAGGCTGTCAGCCTCAGTGGATGCCCAACTCCTCCGGCGTGGAGGGGGTAATGCCGTTGGCGGTCAGGACGGACGCCAGGCGCTCCAGATCGGCCACCCGGAAGATCATATAGGCCATGCCGTCGCCGTTGCCGAACATAGAGTACATGTACTCGATATCAATGTTGGCCTGGGCCACCACGGCCAGGAGCTTCGCCAGCCCGCCGGGCTTGTCGGGGACTGCGGCGGCCATCACCGGCGTCATGGACAGGACGCACCCCTTCTCCAGCAGGATGCTGGCAGCCTCGTGGGGCGCGGTGGTGATGAGGCGCAGCACGCCGTAGTCCGTGGTCTCGGCAATGTGGATGGCCCGCAGGTCAATGCCATGCTCCGCCAGGATCTCCGTGATCTCGGCCAGCTGCCCGGCCCGGTTCTCCAGAAACACAGAAAGTTGTTGGATGGTCATAGCAGTCGTCCTCCTTCTCAAATCTTCCGCTTGTCGATGACCCGGACCGCCTTGCCCTCGCTGCGGGCGATGGACTTGGGCGCCACCAGCTTCACCTTGGCATAGATGCCCAGCATGGCCTTCAGGGCGGCCACGATCTTCTTCTCCCGGTCGGCCACCTGGCTGAGCTGGTCGGAGAACATCTCCGGCGTCATCTCCACCTGGACCTCCAGGGTGTCGGAGTTGTTGACCCGGTCCACGATGATCTGGTAGTTGGCGCTGTAGCCCTGCTCCAGGAGCACGGTCTCGATCTGGGAGGGGAATACGTTCACGCCCTTGATAATGAGCATGTCGTCGCTGCGGCCCATGGGCTTGCTCATCTTCACATGGGTGCGGCCGCAGGAGCACTTCTCCCGGCTCAGCACGCAGATATCCCGGGTACGGTAGCGCAGCAGGGGGAACGCCTCCTTGGTGATGGAGGTGAACACCAGCTCGCCCTTCTCCCCCTCGGGCAGCACCTCGCCGGTGTTGGGGTCGATGATCTCGGCGATGAAGTGGTCCTCGTTGATGTGCATGCCGGTCTGCTCGCTGCACTCGAAGGCAACGCCGGGACCGCTGATCTCCGTTAGGCCGTAGATATCATAGGCCTTGATGCCCAGGGTCCGCTGGATATCCTGGCGCATCTCCTCGCTCCAGGCCTCGGCCCCGAAGATGCCCGCCTTCAGGGGGATCTGGTCGGGGGTAAGGCCCATCTCCTTCATGGTCTCGCCGATGTAGGCGGCGTAGGAGGGGGTGCAGCAGAGGATGGTGGCGGACAGGTCCATAATGAACATGATCTGACGCTCGGTATTGCCGGAGGAGGTGGGGATGGTGAGGCAGCCCACCTTGTGGCTGCCGCCGTTGAGGCCGGGACCGCCG
>CAJFQQ010000020.1 GCA_904419145.1 uncultured Oscillospiraceae bacterium
CTTCGGCGAGTTCCTGATGAACGCCCAGGGCGAGGACGTGGTGGCCGGCGTGCGCACCCCCCAGACCATCGACCAGCTGGCCGAGGTCATGCCCGAGGCATATGCCCAGTTCGTGGACATCAGCCGCAAGCTGGAGTACCACTACCGGGATATGCAGGACATGGAGTTTACCATTGAGAACAAGAAGCTCTACATGCTCCAGACCCGCAACGGCAAGCGTACCGCCGCTGCCGCGCTGAAGATCGCCTGCGATCTGGTGGATGAGGGCATGATCACGGAGCAGGAGGCTGTCCTGATGATCGAGCCCAAGAGCCTGGATGCCCTGCTCCACCCCACCTTCCCCAAGGAGGAGCTGGATCGGGTGGCTCCTATCGGCCAGGGCCTGGCCGCTTCCCCCGGCGCCGCCGCCGGTCAGGTGGTGTTCACCGCTGACGACGTGGTGGAGTGGGTGGACAAGGGCCACAAGGTGATCCTGGTCCGCCTGGAGACCAGCCCCGAGGACATCGAGGGCATGCACTACGCCCGCGGCATCCTCACCGTTCGCGGCGGCATGACCTCCCACGCCGCCGTGGTGGCCCGCGGCATGGGCACCTGCTGTGTGTCCGGCTGCGGTGATATTTCCATTGATGAGGCCGGCAAGACCTTTACGCTGGGTGGCAAGACCTTCAAGGAGGGCGACTGGATCAGCCTGGACGGCTCCACCGGCAACATCTACGGTGAGCGCCTCCACACCGCCGAGGCGGAGATTTCCGGCGAGTTTGGCCGGCTGATGGCTTGGGCGGACAAGTTCCGTGACCTCCAGGTCCGCACCAACGCCGATACCCCCAAGGATGCCCGCCAGGGCCGCAACTTCGGCGCCGAGGGCATCGGCCTGTGCCGCACCGAGCACATGTTCTTTGATACCGACCGTATTGCCGCCATCCGTGAGATGATCGTCTCCGAGACCGTGGAGCAGCGCGAGCGGGCCCTGGATAAGCTGGAGCCCATGCAGCAGAAGGACTTCGAGGAGATCTACGAGGCTATGATGGGCCGTCCCGTCACCATCCGCCTGCTGGATCCGCCCCTCCACGAGTTCCTGCCCACCGAGGATGAGGACATCAAGGCCCTGGCCAAGGAGATGAAGATCACCGAGGAGCGCCTGCGGGAGACCATCGCCAGCCTTCACGAGTTCAACCCCATGATGGGTCACCGCGGCTGCCGTCTGGACGTGACCTTCCCGGAGATCGCCAAGATGCAGACCACCGCCATCATCAAGGCCGCTCTGGCTGTCCGCAGCCGCCGTCCGGCCTGGAAGATCACCCCGGAGATCATGGTTCCCCTGGTTGGCGAGGCGCGGGAGCTGGCCTACGTCAAGAGCGTCATCGACAAGACCGCCAAGGCCCTCATCGAGGAGGCCGGCAGCGACATGACCTACCATGTGGGCACTATGATCGAGATTCCCCGCGCGGCCCTCACCGCCGACGATATCGCCAAGGAGGCGGAGTTCTTCTCCTTCGGCACCAACGACCTGACCCAGATGACCTTCGGCTTCAGCCGCGACGACGCCGGCAAGTTCCTGGCCAGCTACTATGACCGGAAGATCTACGAGGCCGATCCCTTCTCCAAGCTGGATCAGGTAGGCGTGGGCCGTCTGGTGAAGATGGCCTGCGAGCTGGGCCGTCAGACCCGCCCCAACATCAAGCTGGGCATCTGCGGCGAGCAGGGCGGCGATCCCTCCACTGTGGAGTTCTGCCATGATATCGGCCTGACCTATGTGTCTTGCAGCCCCTTCCGGGTGCCCATCGCCCGTTTGGCTGCCGCCCAGGCCGCCATCAAAAATCCGAGGAAGTAACACTTCCTGGGGATATATGTCATAAAACCGCCCCGTCCTTTTAAGGACGGGGCGGTTTTATGACATGCCAAGGGATGCAAGAATCGCAGGACAGGGATAGGAGAAACGGCACAAAGACGCCTGCGCGGCCATACACCGCAGATGTTTTGGACAGGGTAGTCAGTCCCAATAGCCATAGCTGGCCTGATTGCTTTCCATTCCGGTAACTGAGCCAAACGGGCTGATTTCCACTTCGTACCAGACATCGCCGTTTCGGATGTCGTAGCTGTATTCATTCCAGAACCCCTCCCGGTCGATCTCCTGGGCGACGATTTCGCCGCCGCCAGTTGCTGCCAGCGCAATCTCCTGTGCCCTGGCAGCATCCACGCGAAATACCAGTGATCCGATCAATACGACCAACAAAACTGCGATTGCCGCCACACCACCAAGCGCGAGCATACGCTTTTTCCCTGTTAATTTCTTAAACATGAATAGAACTCCTCCATTTCGCAGATTGGACAAGCAAAGCCCTTCTATCCTTATGAATGCGAGGAACGGTTGTTTTATTGCAGGGGGAAAAAATTTTGTAGAGAGTAAACGGCAGAGATATGGGCGTCTCAAAATCTCAGACGGTCCCATATCTCTGCCTCTGCTTTCAAGAAAGAAAGGATGCTGTGTTACCCTGTCAGCTTCTCCAGCAGGTCCTCCAGCGCCTCGCCTATCCCCTCGTCAAAGGTGGGGTGGGGGCGCATGACATGGAGAAGCTGTTCTGTGGTCAGTCCATTCACTACGGCGGCAGTGAACTGGGAGACCAGGTCCGTGGCCCGCTGGCACATCAGCTGGGCGCCCAGGACCGCGCCGCTCTCCCGGTCGGCCACCACCTTGATAAAGCCTCGCTGGCCGCTGGCGATGACCGTCCTGCCGTTGGAGAACATGACATACTTTCCGACCTTGACCGCCCGGCCGGCGGCCTTGGCCTCGTCGGCGGTGAGCCCCACGGAAGCGATCTCCGGGTCGGTATAGACGCAGGAGGGGATGGTCCGCAGATCGGTCAGAGGCGCGCGGCCCGCCAGACGGTCGGCACAGGCGGTACCCTGGGCGGCCGCCACATGGGCCAGCTGGATCTGGGCGGTGACGTCGCCGGCGGCATACACGCCGGGCATACTGGTCTGCCCGGTCTCGTCGGTCAGGATGCGCCCCCGCTCCATCTCCAGGGAGACGCCTTCCCCAAACAGTCCCGCCGTGTTGGGGCGGCGGCCGATGGCGCAGAGCACGGCATCTCCAATGGCCTGCTCCGGCTGGCCCTTCCAGGTGTAGGAGACGGCCAGCTGGCCGTCCTCCCGGCGCGCCGCAGAGGTGACCATGGCCCCGGCTGCCACGGCAATGCCCCGCTTTTTGAAGATCATGGCAAGATTCTGTCCGATCTCCCGGTCCAGATTGGGGAGGAGCCGGTCCATGGCCTCCAGAACGGTCACCTGGCAGCCCAGTGCGCTGTAGAGAGAGGCCAGCTCCACCCCGATAACCCCGCCGCCGATGATCACCAGGGACGCCGGGAGCGGCTGCCCGCCCGCCAGCAGTTCGTCGGAGGTCACCGCCAGCTCCAGGCCCGGAATCGGGGGCCGGGCGGGAATAGAGCCGGTGGCGATCAAAATGTGGTCCGCGGTGTAGGTGGCATCGCCTACCGCCACGACGCCGGGGCCCAGGATGGTTCCGGTCCCCCGGAGCAGCTCCACCTTTTTCTGGCGAAACAGGGCCTCGATGCCGCCGCGCAGCTGCTCCACCACCGCGTCCTTTCGGCGCCATGCGGCAGACGGGTTCACCCGGACCGCCCCGGCCTCCACACCGATGGCGGCGCCGTCCCGGGCGGCCTGGGCCACCTCCGCCGTGTGGAGCAGGGCCTTGGTGGGGATGCAGCCCCGGTTGAGGCAGGTCCCGCCCACCTCCCGGTTCTCCACAACCGCAGTTTTCAGCCCCAGCTTCGCCGCCCGCAGCGCGGCGGTGTAGCCGCCGGGGCCCGCGCCAATCACAATCAAGGAATAGTCACGCATACATGCCTCCCAACTGCATGCCGGCTACTGCGGCGCTTTTTCATAGCGCAGCACCGGGTTCCGGGCCGCGCCCACCTCGTCCAGCCGCCCTACCGGGGTGGTTTTGGGGGCGTCGTGGAGGGCCTGGGGGTCCGTGTGGGCCAGCTCCCACAGCGACAGGAACACATCGCAGGCCTCGTCGATGGCCTCCCGGCTCTCCGTCTCCGTGGGCTCCGCCATAAGGGCCTCGTGGACGATGAGGGGGAAGTACATGGTCGGGGGATGGATGCCGTGGTCCAAAAGTCCCTTGGCGACGTCCATGGCGGAGACGCCGGTCTCCTCTTTTAGTTTCGAGAGGTCCATGACAAACTCGTGCATGCACCGCTCCCCGCAGGCCATGGCGTACTTCTCCCGCAGGCGGTGCATCATGTAGTTGGCATTGAGCACCGCGTTCTCCGCCGCCTCGGGGATGCCCTCCTTCCCCAAGGTCAGGAGGTAGGTCAGGGCCTTCACCACCACGGTAAAGTTGCCGTAGAAGTCCTTGACCCGGCCGATGGAGTGCTCCGGCTTTACGAGATGGTAGCCGTCCTCCCCCTTCTCCACTATCGGGCTGGGCAGGAAGGGCATCAGGAAGTCCTTGCAGCCCACAGCCCCGGCGCCGGGGCCGCCGCCCCCGTGGGGGGTGGAGAAGGTCTTGTGGAGGTTCAGGTGCACCACGTCGAAGCCCATGTCGCCGGGCCGGACAATGCCCATCACCGCGTTGAGGTTGGCCCCGTCGTAGTAGCACAGGCCCCCGGCGTCGTGGACGATCTTCGTGATCTCCAGGATGTGCTTTTCAAAGATGCCCAGGGTGTTGGGGTTGGTGAGCATGAGGCCGGCGGTGTCTGGCCCCGCAGCGGAGCGCAGGGCCTCCACATCCACACACCCGTCGGGGGTGGAGGGGATGTTTACCACCGTGTACCCCACCATGGCCGCCGAGGCCGGGTTGGTGCCGTGGGCGGAGTCGGGGACCAGGATCTTGGTCCGCCCTGTGTCCCCCCGGTGATGGTGGTAGGCCTTGATGAGCAGCAGGCCCGTAAACTCCCCGTGGGCGCCAGCGGCGGGCTGGAAGGTCATGGCGTCCATGCCGGTGACCTCCTCCAGCAGGTCCGCCGCCTGGCCGTAGACCGCGAGACAGCCCTGGACCGTCTCCTCTCCCTGGAGGGGGTGGATGGCGGTGAAGCCCGGCAGGGCGGCCATGTCCTCGTTGATCTTGGGGTTGTATTTCATGGTGCAAGATCCCAGGGGGTAAAACCCGTCGTTGACCCCGTGGACCTGCTTGCACAGGGCGGTGTAGTGGCGGGTCACCTCGGTCTCCGATACCTCCGGCAGCTCCAGTTCGGCCTTCCGGGGGCGGGACAGGGTGACTTCCGGCACGTCACAGCCGGGCAGCAGGCTCAGATGGCGGCCCGGCGCACCTTTTTCAAAAATCAGTTGCATCTTACAGCACCTCCCGGATGATGGCAACAGCCCGGTCCAGTTCCTCCCGGCTCACCACCTCGGTGACGCACCAGAGGATGCCTCCCTCCACCGGAAGGCCCCCCAGGATACCGGCGCCGTCCAGGGCCTTCAGCACCTTCTCCGTGTCGGGGCAGGATGTGACAAACTCGTGGAAGAACTCCCCGGCGTGGAGGCGCTTCATCCCCAGGGCCTCCAGCTGCTGTGCGAAATAGTGGGCCTTGGACATGGACAGGGTGGCCGCCTGCTTCAGGCCGTCCGGCCCCATGGCGGTGAGGTACACCGCCGCCGTCAGGGCGCACAGGGCCTGGTTGGAGCAGATGTTGCTGCTGGCCTTCTCCCGGCGAATGTGCTGCTCCCGGGCGGTGAGGGTCAGGACGTAGCCGATGCGGCCCTCCTTGTCGTGGGTCTGGCCCACAATGCGGCCGGGGAGCTTTCGGAACATGGCCTTGGTGGCGGCCATGAAGCCCAGGTACGGCCCGCCGAAGCTGAGGTCCATGCCCAGGGGCTGGCCCTCGCCCACGGCCACGTCGGCGCCGCACTCCCCGGGGGTCTCCATCACCGCGCAGGCGATGGGGTTGACGCCCATGACGTACTTGGCGCCGGCAGCGTGGACGATCTCGCCGATGGCGGCGGCGTCCTCCAGATTGCCGTAAAAGTTTGGCTGCTGGAGGTAGAAGCAGGCCGCGTCCTCCCCCAGAAGGGATCGCAGCGCCTCCAGGTCGGTCCGGCCCTCCTTCTCCGGCACCGCGATCAGCTCCGTGTTGGAGCCGAAACAGTAGGTCCGCATGACCTCGATGGTCTGGGGGTTGGCGCAGGCGGAGACATAGGCCCGCGTCCGCTTGCGGTCTTTGCACATGGCGATGGACTCCGCGGCGGCGGTGGCCCCGTCGTAGACGGAGGCGTTGGACACGTCCATGCCGGTGAGGGCGCAGATCATAGTCTGGTATTCAAAGATGGACTGCAAAATCCCCTGGCTGATCTCCGCCTGATAGGGGGTGTAGGCGGTGACCAGCTCCTCCCGGCTGGTGATGCTTTTCACCACCGCGGGGATGAAGTGGCGATAGGCCCCGGCTCCCCGGAGGATGGTGGGATAACTGCGGTTTTCCGCGGCCAGGGCGGTAACCTTCCGGCGCACCTCCCACTCGCTCAGGCCGCTGGGCAGGCGGAGCCCATCCCGGATTTTCATCGACTCCGGCACATCCCGGTACAGGTCCGCCATCGTCCCCAGCCCCATAGCCGCCAGCATCTCCTGGCGCTGGGCCGGGGTGTTGGGTACATAGCTTCCCATATGGGTCCTCCCCTCTCTCCAGCCCGTTACTGGGCGATGAACGCCTCGTAGGCGGCGGCGTCCATCAGCTCCTCCTGGTCGGTGATCTGGTCGATCTTGGCAATCCAGGCGTCATAGGGGGCCTCGTTGAGCTGCTCCGGGGCGTCCAGCAAGGCCTCATTGACCTCCGCCACCACGCCGGTGACCGGGCTCATCACATCGGACACCGCCTTCACAGACTCCACGTCGCAGAAGGCCTCCTCCTTGGTGACAGCGTCTCCCACGATCGGCAGATTGATGAACACCAGGTCCCCCAGCTCCCCCTGGGCAAAGTCGGTGATGCCCACCAGGGCGGTGGTGTCGTCCAGCAGTTTGACCCACTCGTGGGACTTGGAATACTTCAATTCAGCGGGAAAGTTCATGGATAAATCCTCCTTTAAGCAATATCTGTTTTATAAATATATTGTATCACTGGGGTTTGGTGCAGACAGGAACTTACACACCTGTTGTCTTGGCCAGATTCTCCAGGGCAGCCTCCACCTCGCCGTCGCTGAAGCAGTAGCGCATCTCCTGGTACTTCCCGCGGAGTTTTGCGACCTCGTCGCCCACTTCCTTTCCCCGAAGAATGCAGTCGGCCATCAGGCCGGAGAGCTCCTCAAAGGCGGCGGCGTCAAATCCGAAGCGGGTCATCTCGTTAACGCCCATGCGCAGGGCGCCGGAGGCGGTGAAGCCCTCCTCGTCCGGGGTGGCCTGGTAGTTGGCGATGATGTTGTTGCGCTCCAGCCGCTCGGCCACCTCCGGGCCGGTGCCGTAGCCCACGGAGACGATGACCTGGTGGGTCTCGGTGTAGTCAATGGCGGGATCTCCGGCCACATCCAGCCCCGCGGCCTTCAAACTTTTTGCGAAGGACTTGGCGTTCTCCACCACCGCCTTCTGGTACTGGTCCTTGTACTGATTCATCTCATAGGCCGCCATCAAAAGGCCCAGCTGGGTGCCCAGGTGGTGGTTGGACACGCTCCCCGGGAAGGCACGGCTCTCGATGGTCTCCCACAGGCCGTATTTCAGGTCCTCCTTCTGGTAGTTGACGCCGATAACGCCCCGCTGGGGGCCGAAGAAGGTCTTGTGGGTGGACCCGGTGACGATCTCCGCTCCCTCCTGGAAGGGCTTCTGGAAGTAGTCGCCGATGAGCCCCAGCACGTGGGCCATGTCGTACATGATGGTGGTGGGGATCTTCTCGGCATCCACAAACTGCCGGATGGCCGCCACAGGCTCCTTGTGGAGCACCATGCTCTTGCCGAAAATAATGAGCTCCGGCCGGTACTGCGCGATGATCTTTTTGGTCTCCTCCACGTCGATCTTATAGATGTTGTCCCGGCACACCGGGAAATTCACAATGGCGTGGCGCTCGGTCACCGGGTCAATGGCGATGTAGTCGTGGAGGGCCCCCATGGGCTGGGCGGAGAGGTGGCCGCCCTTGATGATGTGGTTGTTGAGGACGTAGCCCAGGCGCTTCATATCGTGCTTGCGGTCCAGGCGGTTTTTGAAGTCCATCAGGGCGGAGAACACCGCCATGTTGCTCATCTGGCCGCTGATGACCCGGGTTTCCACCTCGCTGCAGCCGAGGAATCCACCAGCAGCTGCTCCACCTGGTCGATGAACTTGGTGCCCTGGTAGTAGAACACATCGGCGTCATAGAAGCTTTTGACCTTCTTGTGCTCGGCGTAGCGGAAGGAGGGGTCGGACATGCTGAGGAGCCGCACGGCCCGGGAGGGGGTCGTTTCTGAGGGGATTAGGTTCACGCACCGCTCCTGCCGCCAGGCGTGGTTCTCCGCCGCCTTTTGCAGCAGCTCCAGGGCTGCCGGGCGGCGGTCCGCCGCCGGCGCTGCCTCCTCGTCCTCATCGGGGGCATAGAGGATGGGCCGGGCGTAGGGGGGCGCGTCGGAGCGCAGGTGGTAGGGCGGGATCACTGCGGCGATGCGGCGGCCCCGGATATCCACCTCCACCCGGTCCTCGTCCAGCACGTCGCTGGCGATGTAGGCCAGACCAATGGCCCGCATGGCGCTCTGCTCCAGAATGACCGTCTCCAGGCCCTCCCCCTCGTGGGTGTAATAGGGGACCATGGTGCCGCTGGTGACATAGCCGATCTGCTCCTCGCCCCGGTAGACCGGCATCCCGGCCCGCATAACGCCCCGGCCCAAAAGGGCGATAGGGCGGATGCGCCGGGGCAGCACCGAGAGGTCGGAGAAATCCCGGTCCATGATGCGCCGATAGGCGGCATACTGCGCTTCCAGGGGGCCGCGGCCCACGTAATTCCCCTTCTGCTCCGAGAAGCTTACGGCGAATTTGGCCACCGGAACGGCAAACACGGGGATCTCCCGCCCCTCCGGATCGGCACCCAGCTCGTGGCCATAGAGGGGAAGCCCCGCCTCCAGACGCAGGGTGTCCCGGGCGCCCAGACCCGCGGGTTTCGCCCCCAGCTCCACCAGACGGTTCCAGAGCCAGGCGGCGTGGGCGCTCCCGATATACACCTCGTAGCCGATGGGCTCCCCGGTGTAGCCGGTCTTGGCCACCCGGACGGTGTGCCCCTCAAAGGAGAGGGTGTTCAGCGCGTTTTTCACCGGCTCGGTGATCTGCTCCCCGCCGGAGAGGACCATCAGCAGCTCCTTGGCCTTGGGGCCCTGGACGGCGATGGCCGCCACATCGGCGGTGATGACCGTCATTCTGGCGTCGAATGCCTTGATCTGCTCCTCCAGATGGGCCAGATCCTTGTCGGTGTTGGCGGCGTTTACCACCAGGAGGTAGCGGTCCGCTTCGAAGCGGTACAGATAGGCGTCGTCCACGGCGCCGCCGCTTTCGTTGGGGATGATGGCGTACTGGGCCTGATTGACGTCCAGGGCCAGCACGTTGCTGGAGAGCACATGCTGCAAAAAGGGGACAGCCTCCGGTCCGTCTACCAGGATGCGGCCCATGTGGGACACGTCAAAGAGGCTGCAGAAGTGCCGGGTGTACAGGTGCTCGGCCACAATATCTGTGGGGTACTTGATGGGCATTTCCCAGCCGCCGAAGTCCACCATGGTGGCGCCGGCGGCCACGTGCACATCATACAGCTGGGTCCGCTTCAACTCGCTCATTGCAGGTTCCTCCATTCTTCCTCTCGGATACCGTCCGTGGTCAGGACGGAGCAAAATAAAACAGAGGCGCGACGAGTTCCTTCGTCACGCCTCTGTACCTTTACCTGAGAGATTCCCGCTGGAGTAAATATGCCCTCCACGGTTGCCCCGCCGGTGCATTTCCATGCTTTTCAGATTCGCGTCCCGATCCAGTCCTTTTACCTGAGAGAGTGTGGCATTGCTCCTTCGGTGCCGCCGGCAGGCGGACTCTCCTGAATCGTTCATTCGCCTATTGAATTGTCGCCTCTGTTTGAAAACAGCATAGCAAAGCGTCTCTTTGGTTGTCAAGTGTCGTTATAGAATTCACAAAAATTTGTGAATTCTTAAAAACTTTTGCAGGGTATACTAGCAAATTCGCACAACGCAGTGGACGGAACCCATGGGTGGATGCAGTAAGGAGTGGTCCCGGCATATTGATGCCGCACTTGGAAAATGAGACGGCAAATCCAAACTGACCAGGGGACATATCGGCTACTTCAAGGCTTCATCGCAATACTCGCGGGGGCTTTTCCCGGTTATTTTTTTGAATACCTTTGAGAAGTAGCTGGGGTCGTTGTAACCGACCATATTGGCGATTTCCTTGAAGGAATAGCGCTTTTCTGCGATTAATTGGACCGCTTTGGTTACCCGGACCCATGTGAGGTATTCGACAAAAGTCTGGTTGGTATATTCCTTGAACAACTTGCTGATGTAGTAGCTGTTCAAATTGAATTTTTGGCTGAGTCCGGTAAGCGATAATTTTTCCGCGAGGAGAACTATACAGCAGCACTGGGGAGATTCTTGGAGGAGAGGGGGGCTGTAACACGCGGGGTCGCAAATCTGCCAACAGCTTTTTTTGCAGTCAGGGGCGGTAATCGCTGTATTAGGGGAATTTGATGCCCTGCCTGAATGGAGGCAGAAAGCGGCGTGCGAACAAAAATCCCCTGTAATAGAAAGCGCACTAGGCCATGGATGCGGCTTGGGTATCGGTTCGGCGGCTGCGGCTGTTGCCATTGCGGAGATCATGCGTACATATCAGTTGGATGGGATAGTATGTTGCTTCGGCTGCAATGCTGAAAAAACGGAGCAGGTGCCCGCCGGGCAACATGCGGGCATGGGTTTGGAGAAATATCCCTTTCAGGTGGAGGCTGAAAAAAGAAGTCAGTGCGGTATGGAAAAGTGGCTGCCGCCTGCCAGCGGCGGCAAGATCACTGCCCGGCAGGTGGAGAAAAATGGCTGTTTAGATGAAAAAATCGGTCATCATTTGTATAAAATTGGCTGATACACCGTTAAGATTCCTGAAAATTTTCCTGAAAATTGATATAATTTGTGCATAAAATGAAAAATTCCTGAAAATGAATAAAAGCCGAGAAATCGGTTGACAAGAAGTGCTTTTCACACTAAAATAGTTGTTACGCCACAATGGACACTTTTCCGCGTGCCACAAACAGGACGCGGGCTGTGCCATTGCCAATCAAGTGTTTTGGAGGTTTGTATGAAGAAGTTATTCAGCGTGCTGCTGACACTGGCGATGCTTTTTGCACTGGTGGCCTGCAGCAACAGCAGCAACCCCGCTGGCAACACCGCCAATGAGGGCGGCAACAGCAACAGCAGCGGCGAGACCGAGTCTGATACCCCAGCCTATCACATCGGTATTGTCACAGGTACTGTTTCCCAGTCTGAGGATGACCGCCGGGGCGCCGAGGCCTTCCAGGCCATGTACGGCGAGGATATGGTGACTCTGGCCACCTACCCCGACAACTTTACCGAGGAGCTGGAAACCACCATCCAGACCATCGTGAACCTGTCCGATGACCCGGATATGAAGGCGATCATTGTCAACCAGGCGGTCCCCGGCACCACCGAGGCCTTCCGCCAGATCAAGGAGCGCCGCCCCGACATCCTGTGCATCGCCGGTGAGTCCCATGAGGACCTGCCTGAGATCGGCTCTGCTGCCGACCTGGTGTGCAATAACGACTTCGTGGCCCGCGGCTACTTGATCGTCCGTACCGCCCATGAGCTGGGCTGCGACACCTTCGTCCACATCTCCTTCCCCCGGCACATGGCTTATGAGACCATGAGCCGCCGCGCAGCCATCATGCAGGCTGCCTGCGAGGAGTTCGACATGACCTTTGTCCAGGAGACCGCTCCCGACCCCACCTCTGACGTCGGTATTGCCGGTGCCCAGGCTTACATTCTGGAGCAGGTTCCCGTTTGGGTTGAGAAGTACGGCGAGAACGCCGCATACTTCTGCACCAACGATGCCCACACTGAGCCTCTGCTCAAGCAGCTGTTCGAGTACGGCGGCTACTTCATCGAGGCGGATCTGCCCTCTCCTCTGATGGGCTATCCCGGAGCGCTGGGCCTGGATCTGACGGCTGAAGCCGGTGATTTCGAGGCCATTCTGGCCAAGGTGGAAGAAGCTGTTGTGGCTGCCGGCGGCGCTGACCGCTTCGGCACATGGGCTTATTCCTATGGTTATACCACCTCCGCTGGCTTGGCACAGCATGCTATGAACGTGCTCAACGGCGAGAGCGACTTGGAGGATATTGACGATATCGCCAAGGCCTATGAGGTATTCTCCCCCGGTGCTGAGTGGAACGGCTCCAGCTACACCAACGCCACCACCGGCGTGAAGTCCGACAACACCTTCCTGGTGTACCAGGATACCTATATTATGGGTGATCCGGGCCACTACATGGGCTCCACCCAGGTTGAGGTTCCTGAGAAGTACTTTACCATCGCCTGATAGAGTTTGCCGACAGGAATTGCCAAACGGCCGGGGGAGCCTCCTCCCCCGGCCGTTTGAAATAGTAAAACGGGAGTGTAACGCTATGGAAAAAAACAGCGCTCCTCTGCTGGAGATGCGCAATATCAAAAAGGATTTCTTCGGCAACCAGGTCTTGACGGATATCAACCTGACACTGCGGGAGGGAGAGGTCCTGGGGCTTGTGGGCGAAAATGGCGCCGGCAAGAGCACCCTGATGAAGATTCTCTTCGGTATGGATGTGATTCGGGAGACGGGCGGTTATGAGGGGGATATCCTGCTCAACGGGGAAAAGGTCAAATTTTCCACCCCTTTCGACGCCCTGGAGGCTGGAATCGGCATGGTCCATCAGGAATTTTCCCTGATCCCCGGTTTTACGGCCACGGAGAATATCCTTCTCAATCGGGAACCTACCAAAACAAATGTAATCTCTCAAATCTTCGGGAGCCGCCTCAGCACGCTGGACCGCAAGGGGATGGATCGGCGCGCCCAGGATGCTATCGAAAAGATGGGCGTAAAAATTGACCCCCATATGGTCATTGGGGATATGCCGGTAGGGCACAAGCAGTTTACAGAGATTGCCCGCGAGCTCAGCAAGGAGCAGCTGAAGCTGCTGATTCTGGATGAACCGACTGCTGTCTTGACGGAACAAGAGGCTGAGGCGCTGTTGAATTCCATCCGGAGCATGGCATCCCGGGGGATTTCCGTGATTTTTATTACTCACCGTTTGCACGAGATCCTGGCGGTTTGTGATAAGGTTGTCATCATGCGGGATGGCTATGTGGTCAAGGAGAGTCCGGCTAAAGAGATTGATGTTCCGGAGATCACCCACTGGATGGTGGGCCGTGAAGTGGATGCCGTTGCCGCTCCTGCTGAGCCCCGCAGCCATGAGGGGGCTAAAAACATCCTTTCTGTGCGCAATCTGTGGGTGGACATGCCTGGAGAAACGGTGCGCAACGTGAATTTGGATGTGAAGGAAGGCGAGATCCTGGGCATTGGCGGGTTGGCTGGCCAGGGCAAGCTGGGAATCCCCAATGGGATCATGGGTTTGTACGAAGCCGGCGGCACTGTGGAATTCGGGGGAAAATCCCTGCCCCTCAATACCCCCCGCGCCTGCCTGGATGCTTCACTTGCCTTCGTGTCTGAAGATCGGCGGGGGGTCGGGCTGCTGCTGGATGAGTCCCTGGAATGGAATGTAGCCTTCTCTGCCATGCAGATCCACAACAAGTTTTTGAAAAACATTGGCGGCATTATCAAGTGGCGCGACGAGCGGGCCATCCATAAGGTGACCGAGCAGTATATTGAGGAGCTGATGATCAAATGCACCAGCTCCCGGCAGAAGGCCAGGGAGCTGTCCGGCGGCAATCAGCAGAAAATATGTCTGGCGAAGGCCTTTGCCCTGCAGCCGAAATTCTTGTTTGTTTCAGAGCCTACCCGTGGTATTGACGTAGGCGCCAAGGCGCTGGTTCTGGAGGCGTTGCGGAAATTTAACCGGGAAAACGGCGTCACGATTGTGGTCATCTCCTCGGAGCTGGAGGAGCTGCGCCAGACCTGTGACCGGATTGCCATTGTCTCCGGCGGAGAGATTGCCGGCATTCTGCCGGCCACCCGAGCCGCAGAGGAATTCGGCATGCTGATGGTCAGCAAGGTGAAATAAGGAGGGCTTTATGGAACACTCAGCGACGATTGATACAAGGAGAAGCACGTTCCAGGTGCTGATCCGGCGCTTCGGCCTGCCGCGGCTGATTATTGCCGGTTTCCTGCTGCTGCTCTTCATCATGGCGCCCTTTGTCGGCGCAAATTTGACCGTACAGATTCTCAATGTCATCAACCGCTTCAGTTGGAATGCGGTTCTGGTGCTGGCTCTGGTCCCTATGATCCATTCGGGATGCGGGCTGAACTTCGGTGTCCCCCTGGGGATTGTGGCCGGCCTTCTGGGCGGCACGCTGTCCATTGAGTTGGGCTTCGAGGGCGTACCGAGCTTTATTATGGCCATTGTTTTGGCAACGCCGTTTGCCCTCCTGCTGGGTACCGGATATGGGGCGCTGCTGAACAAGATCAAGGGTGGCGAAATGATGATTACCACCTATGTGGGACTCTCCGCCATCTCTTTCATGTGCATGATGTGGCTCCTGCTGCCCTACAGCAGCCCCACCATGGTCTACGGCTTGTCCGGGTCCGGCCTGCGTCCTACCATCTCTGTGGAAGGATTTTATGACCAGGTGCTGGCCGGATTCCTGGAAATCCCTGTTACCGCGGACCAGTCGATCCCCACTGGGACACTGCTGTTCTTTGCGCTTCTTGCCTTTCTGATGTGGGCGTTCCTCCATACCAAGACGGGGACCGCTATGACAGCCGTGGGCTCCAATCCGAGCTTTGCACGTGCCTCGGGAATCAACGTGGATCGCATGCGCTTGCTGTCGGTGATTATGTCCACCTGGCTGGCGGCAATCGGAATTCTGGTTTATCAGCAGGGATTTGGCTTCATTCAGCTGTATACAGCCCCCAATAATCTGACGCTGCCTACGGTAGCGGCAATTCTGATCGGCGGTGCCTCCATCAACAAGGCGTCTATCCCCAATGTGATCATCGGCACCATTTTGTTCCAGGGGATTGTTACCATGACGCCAACGGTCCTCAACTCCATGATCCACATGGATATGAGTGAGGTTATCCGTATTATCGTGTCCAACGGCATGATCCTCTACGCATTGACCAGAAAAACGGAGGGATTGCGATGAAAACAAAACACAGTTTCCAGTCTAAAGTGGGACAGCTGGTGCGGGATAACTCAGTCCCTATTATGTTTATCCTGATCTGTGCCGTATGCATCCCTCTTTCCGGTTTTTCTCCCAGCTACCTGCTCAATGAGATCGTCACCCGGATGGGGCGCAATACCTTCCTGATCCTTTGCCTGATTATTCCAATTATTGCGGGCCTGGGACTTAACTTTGCCATGACATTAGGGGCCATGGCCGGGGAAATTGCACTGATCCTGGTCTCCGACTGGCAGATCTGGGGGATTCCAGGCGTGGTCCTGGCAATGATTATTTCCATCCCCATTTCCATCCTGCTGGGCTTGCTGTGCGGGAAGATTCTCAACCGGGCCAAAGGGCGGGAGATGATTACCAGCTATTTTATCTCCTTCTTTATGAACGGTGTCTATCAGCTGGTGGTGCTCTACATGATGGGCCCCATTATCCCAATTGTCCATGACTCCATCAAGCTGCCGCGGGGCTATGGGATCCGTAACACAGTGAGCCTGTTGAATATGCGCCAGGCTGTGGATAATCTGCTGGCAATCAACATCGGGGGTGTGAAGATCCCTGTTCTGACCTTCCTTTTCATTGCGGCGCTGTGCCTGTTCCTGATTTGGTTCCGCCGGACCAAGTTGGGCCAGGATATGCGGGCTGTGGGTCAGAATATGGATGTCGCCCGGGATGCGGGCATCAATGTGGATCGGACGCGAATCGTCTCCGTCCTGATTTCCACTGTGGTGGCTGGCTTTGGCATGATCCTTTATCTGCAGAATATGGGTAATATTTCCACCTACAGTTCCCACTCTCAGATCGGCATGTTCTCCATTGCAGCGCTGCTGGTCGGCGGTGCCTCGGTGGAGAAGGCGTCTATCGGCAATGCGTTCCTGGGTGTCACACTGTTCCACCTGATGTTCATAGTGGCACCTTCGGCTGGTGCTCAAGTTACTGGCGACTCCATGACCGGCGAATATTTCCGCGTTTTCGTCTCCTATGGTGTTATCGCCATTGCCCTTGTGATGTACGAGGCAAAGAAACGCCGCGCCAAGAGCAATGCGAGCCGTCTGTTGGCCGAGGCCCAAAAGCAGGGGAAGGAGGAACGGGCATGAAGTCGAAGAGAATCCTTCTGTATCGGTTGGCGATGATTCTGGTGCTGGTGGTAGTGGCTGCGGTGATGCTGGTCATCGGTCGAGGCCATACAGTGTATTTTGATAATGTGTCTCTGGAATACGAGGGGACCACTTATGAAACCCCCTATAAGGTTGTGGTATACACCGGCGGGGAGGAAGTTGCCAAGCTCTATGATGGCGAACGCGGCATGGCTACTTGCATTGGCCAGAACTTGGATCTCACTTTGGAGATCACCCAGGAAAAGGGCGGGGAAGAGGAGCTGGTCTCTGTAAGTGTTCCCTTGCCTTATAACATGGATGGCATCATTATTAACCTGTCGGCTTATTTAGAGGGGCTTCCGGAGGAGGCATATTTGACCGAATTTGTCCCCGCTGTTGTACCTTCCACGGAAGAGGATGAGGAAGTCGTGACGGGCGATGACATGATGATGGGCGATTTCTGACGGAGGGGTTATTTCGCCGTCTCAGTCAAAATCAGTGAACAAACCGGGACAGATACCGGCGCATTGGAGAAAGTGGCCGGGGGTTCCTGGTGACTGAATCATACCAGACGACAGGAGGCTGCGCTGCATCCAGGCGCAGCCTCCTGTTTTTCTAATCTGGATTGTGGTCCGTGGGCGCATAGCAGCTGGTGATCTGCCTGCCTTTTGAATGCATTTCGGACAGGCTGGGGCAGTCTGCCTGGGCGGGTATGGCTGTTTATGCTGCAGAAACGCAAAAAGGGCGCCGATTGGATGATTTTGGGGCGGAAAACGCCGGCATACATATGGAACGGTTTCGCATGTTTGCCGCCTTCGGATGAAAACTTCTTGCCATGTAGCCCTGTATCATGTATCATAGGCCCTATAGTATCATAGCGCTGGAAAGCAGAAAAGAATGCATACATACTGAGGTAGTAATAATGGAATCAAAAAAAAGCACTGAGGCAGCAAGCAATCAATGGGTTGTGCCTGGTACCGCAGCAGGATATGCTGCCGGGGAGCAGGTCTCTCAGGCAGCCGCTGATTTGGCGGGAAGTGTGGACGCCTTTGAGGAAAATTTGCATCGGACATATCAGGAGATTGCACAGGCTGCAAACGATGCATCAGAAAAAAAGGAGCTGGAGGAATCTGTAGAGACAACGATTGATTGCCTGCGTCAGAATAAAAGCGTCATTTTTAATACATATCAGCGGGTAACAGCAATGGAGGATGAATTGAGTGCCCGCTACCGGGATATGAAAAGGAGCCGTGATAGGAAGTGGTATCGACTCAATCCACCGGCCAACGGTACAATTGATTTGGAAGAACAGCAGCAGGGCCACTTTGCCAAGGGGCTGAGCCTCTATAAACTGATGCTGATTTGCTTTGTGGGCAGCTTTTTGGGCGTTGTCATTGAAACCATTTGGTGCCTGCTGCGCAATGGACATTATGAGAGCAGGGCTGGATTGGTCTATGGCCCGTTTAATCTCCTCTATGGCGCGGGAGCGGTTGTGCTGACGCTGGCGCTCTACCGATTTCGCAATCGGGGACGGTGGCTCTCGTTTTTAGGGGGCATGGTAGTAGGCAGCGTGGTAGAATATGTCTGTTCCTGGGGACAGGAAGCCCTGTTTGGCTCGCGTTCCTGGGACTACAGTGCAATGCCGTTTAATCTCAATGGACGGATCTGCCTGCTCTACTCCTGCTTTTGGGGTATTTTAGGGGTTCTGTGGATCAAAGATGTGTATCCCCGTATGGCGAAGTGGATTTTGAAGGTGCCAAATCGTGCAGGGAAAATGATTACATGGTGCTGCACGTTGTTTTTGGCAGTAAATGCGCTGGTCTCCCTGGTGGCTGTGTACCGATGGTCGGAGCGTGTGCAGGAAATTCCCCCGGACAATAGTTTCTGGACGACCATTGATGAGCATTTCCCGGACGAAAGGATGGAACGGATCTACGCCAATATGAAGTTCGGCGGAAACCAAAAGGATTAGCGGCCATATCACCACCGGCTGGACAGCCGTGCCTATGCCGCTTGGCGCTGGGGAAAGGCTTGCCCATATCGGGCCGCCCATTGAGCCGCAAGGGATGTATAGGCGGCCCGCGGGGGAAGCCGGTTCAGCCGGGGGGAGACTTGCAAGGATACTGCAGAAGGTGGGGCAGATGGAGACAAAATTTGGAAAATGGATTACGGGCAGGGGATTTCCCGTTTTCTTTTTTGCGATACTCATAGCCGCTGTAGGCTATGTGGGATTGCGGTGGGGGAATGCCCTGGAGTGGGGAATGCAGATCCATGCATATACCGTGGTTTTTGCACTGCTGATTCTCCTGCTTCCGGTATTGATTTTCTTGCTCTCAGGGAACGGGGACCGTTTCCTGGGAGGATGTAAACGGGCGGCGGCCTATTTTGCCTGTTTCCTGCTCTATGACGTTTTAACAATGGCAGTGCTGGATCTGGCCTCTCTGATTCTTCGCCTTGACTTGGTTGTGAGGGCTTGGCTGATTTTGGCAGCGGCAGCTTTTTCTGCACTGGTAGTGGTTTACGGCAGTATACATGCCAGACAGCTCCAGACGGTAAGATATTCCGTGCATTTGGAGAAACAACACGCCCACCTTCGAATTGTGCTGTTGAGCGATCTGCATATTGGGGCATTTATCAATGCCGCCTATTTGCAGCGGGTGGTGCAGCGGATTGAAACCCTCTCGCCGGATCTCATTGTGATTGCGGGCGACCTCTTTGACGGTTCCCTGCCAGATGAAAGGAAGACCGATGCCTGTGCCGCAGCGCTCAGCCGGATGCATGCGCCGCTGGGGGTATATGCAGTTATTGGGAATCACGACCCCGACGTCAGTGACGTCCGATTCCAGAGATTCCTCCGGGACGCAGGGATCTGTCTCTTATACAACGAGGTGGCCTGTGTGGCGCAGTGGAACTTGGCCGGGCGGGCTGGTATTGTGGATATGGGGGAGCTCAGAGTCCCTTTGGCGGAGCTCCTGGGCAAAAGGGAGGCGCGGTATCCCACGGTTGTGTTGGACCATGATCCGCAGGGGATCCGCGAGGCGGCGGATTGTGGGGCGGAGCTTGTGCTCTGCGGCCATACACACAAGGGTCAATTTTTTCCCATGACGATTTTGACTCGGCTGGCCAATGGGAAAGACTATTTTTATGGAAGTGGTTTTGTTCAAAAGACCTGCTTCGTCATTTCTTCAGGAACCGGGTATTTTGAGCTGCCGATCCGGATAGGGACAAACAGCGAGATTGTGGTGGTTGATGTAGCGTGACAAAGCCTTTGCGCTGCAGGTGTTTCCTTTGGACCGATACGCCGCGCAAGCCATAGGGGGAAGGGATATCTGTATGGCTTCTGAAAAATCCTTAAAATTTTGAAAAACGGCATTGACGAAATGGGGTTCTTTCGATATTATGTAAAGTAGTATGTCAGCCATAGGAGGTTCCAACAGATGGAAATGCGGAAATGCGATGTTTGCGGGGAAGAGTATTCCACAACCTATCATTCTTGCCCGTTTTGCGAGGAAAAGGAAGCCTTGCGCCGCGGGAAGCCAATTCACCGCCACACCAGTGATTTTCGCAACCGGCGTGGGGGGCATGCGTGGGGAGTATTGGCACTGATTTTTGCGTTGATTGTGGTGGGTGCCGGTACACTCTATTTGTTTGGCGACAATATCGCGCAGGCGCTGGGGATGCGGGAACCCACCAATACAGGAGACATGGATAATTTGAACGAGTCGGGCGGCGCATCCGATTCCAACGCTGACTCCGGTTCACAGACCGGCACGGATACAGGGGAGATGCCAAGTGTTGATGATACCCAGCAGGGAGATGACGGGGAGACCACCGTCACCCCGCCGAGCACGCCGGTAACGCTGAATAGCAGTGATTTTTCCCTCAAGTCCTCTACCGGCCTTCAGTATACGCTGCAGGCATCCGGTGGAAGCGGCACCTATACCTGGAGCAGTGCCGACACCAGCGTTGCAACCGTATCAGAAGACGGTACGGTTACTGGCGTTGGAAACGGCAATACAGAGGTGACTGTTACAGACGGATTTACCTCCGCCACCTGTATTGTCCGGATCAGCGGCATTACTGCGGAGACGACAACGCCTTCGGGTACCACAACCACGCTCTCCTTAAACCGTACGGATATGACAATGCCAGCGGGCACAACCTTCCAATTAAAGGTCAGCGGCACGTCCTCGACGGTGACCTGGAGCATCGCTGATACATCTATCGCTACCATTGATGCCGACGGTACCGTGCATTTTGTCAAAAAGGGGACGACCACCGCCACCGCTGCTGTGGACGGCCAGACGCTTCAGTGCATTGTACGGGTTAGTTGAGCGCCATGAGATCCTCTAAAACCCGCCCATTTGGGCGGGTTTTTGTTGCGTTCCCAGCGGTGCTATGATACAATACATGGTTGGGAAAGAAACGACTGATGGAGGATGGAGAAACGTAATGACCACAAAGGATTTTCAGACAAAAGGGATTCTGTCTATCTTTTTTCACTACTTTAAGGCCCATCGGCGCCTCTTCGCGCTGGATATGACCTGCGCTTTTTTCATGTCCTTGGTAGATTTGGCCTTCCCCTATGTCTCAAGAACCTGCATGTACGACCTGCTGCCCAACAACCTGTACGGCACATTTTTTGCCGTCATGGGGATTATGCTGGTGGCCTACATTATTCGGGCGGGACTGCAGTACACTGTCTGTTACTGGGGCCACACCTTCGGCATTCTGGTGGAGGCGGACATCCGGCGGGATCTTTTTACCCACCTGCAGACACTGTCCTTCGGCTTTTATGATAAAAACCGCACTGGGCATCTGATGAGCCGGATGACCGCAGAGCTTTTCGATATTACTGAGCTGGCCCATCATGGGCCCGAGGATCTGTTTATCTCTGTGGTTACCGTTGTGGGTGCTGTGGTGATCATGTTTACCATCCAGTGGCAGTTGGCCCTGGTAGTGGCCGTGCTGATCCCGTTGGCAGTGGTGATTACCATGTTCAACCGCCGGGCAATGGCGGAGGCGTCCCGGGGAGTCAAGCGCCAGATGGCCGGCATCAATGCTGATTTAGAGAGCAGCCTCTCCGGTATGCGCACGGCGAAAGCGTTTTCCAACGAGCAGGCGGAGGCGGATAAGTTCGACCATGCCAATGAGCAGTTCAAAACCTCCAAGCGGAAGTTCCATAAGGCCATGGGTCGTTTCCAGTCCACCATGGATTTCTTCCTCTGCCTGCTGCCGCTGGCAGTGATTGCCGTAGGCGGGCTTTTGATCATGGACGGCAAAATGACGTATGTGGATCTCATTACCTTTAACTTATATATCAGCACCTTTGTCAATCCTATGCGGAAAATGGCAAACTTCAATGAACTTTTTGCCAATGGGTTTGCCGGGCTGGGCCGTTTTATTGAACTGATGCGTATTGAGCCGGATCTGAAGGACAAACCCGATGCAAAAGAGCTGCAGAATGTAAAGGGAGATATCCAGCTCCACGACGTGAGCTTCTCCTATGAACGGGACGATATAGAAGTCCTCCACCATATCAATCTTCATGTCCATCCCGGCGAGACGGTGGCGGTGGTTGGCCCTTCCGGCGGCGGAAAAACCACACTGTGCAATCTGATCCCCCGATTTTATGATGTTACTGAGGGTAGTGTTGCCATTGACGGTATGGATGTCCGCGATGTGACCCAGAAGAGCCTGCGGCGCAACGTGGGAGTGGTGCAGCAGGATGTGTTCCTCTTTGCCGCCAGCATCATGGAGAATATCCGATACGGGCGGCCGGACGCTACTACCGACGAGGTAATCGCTGCGGCCAAGCAGGCGGAGATCTATGACGATATCATGGCGATGCCCCAGGGCTTTGAGACCTATGTGGGCGAGCGGGGGTCCATGCTTTCCGGCGGGCAGAAGCAGAGAATTTCCATTGCCCGGATCTTCCTGAAAAATCCGCCGGTGCTGATCCTGGACGAGGCCACCTCCGCCCTGGACAGTGTCACCGAGTCCAAGATCCAGCACGCCTTTGACGAGCTGGCCAAGGGCCGCACTACGCTGATCATTGCCCACCGACTCTCCACTGTCCGGGCTGCCAACCGCATTTTGGTCGTGCGGGATGGACATATCAGTGAGCAGGGGACTCACGAGGAGCTGATGGCAAGGGACGGCGACTATGCGGAGCTTTACAGGACGCAGAATCTCAATGGATAGGGGGTTCCATGGATAAGCAGACACTACTTGACCGCACAGCAGCATCCCCTGAGGAGCGGACCATGCTGGCCCGGGTGCTGGACAAATATGACCAGTGCCAGCGGCGCAATATCCCTGCCGCCACGGCGTTTCTCTCCGAAGCGGAGCAGGCTGCAGCGCAGCGCCTGCTGAATGCCGCCGGCATCCACAGCGGCTTTGTCTGGAATGGCGGCTACGAGGGCGCGGAACGAAAGATTCTTCAGTTCCTGCCGGATTGGGCGGAGGAGGACGATTCCGTTATCGCTTGTCTCCGGGCAGCTTATCGGGGAGAGGGACAGCCCACCCATCGGGATTGCCTGGGAAGCCTTATGGGGCTGGGGATTACCCGCGAGAAGCTGGGGGATATCCTGGTATCAGAGGACGCCTGCGATCTCATTGCCTCCCCGGAGATCGTCCCCTTCCTGCTGCAGAACTGGGACAGCGCAGGGCGGATCAGGCTTTCTCTTTCAGAGATCCGGCCTGACGAACTTCGGGTGCCGGAACGGAGGCTTCAGGTTCTGCGGGACACGGTAATGTCCCTGCGCCTGGATGCGGTGGCCGCTACCGGCTTTGGTATGAGCCGCGGGAAGGCGGCGGAACTGATCCATGCCGGCCGGGTGCAGCTCAACCACACGGACTGCTGTAAGCCGGATCGGGCAGTGGACCAGGGGGATGTTGTAACGGCCCGGGGCTTTGGGAAATTTTTGTTGGCGGAAGTGGGCGGCCTATCAAAGAAGGGGCGCATTGCCATTACGATCCATCGCTATGTCTAAATGGTGATATATATTCGTATAATTTTTGCAGAAAAATACGATTTGTTTTAGAAATGAGGCGAACCATGGAACAGCACAAGATCGACCGGATCAATTATTTGGCACAGAAACGGAAACAGGAGGGGCTTACCCGCGCAGAGGAAGCGGAGCGTGCTGCCCTGCATAGGGAATATCTGGATGCGATCCGTGGCAGTCTGCAGGCCCATTTGGATAACACCTATGTGGTGGATGCCCAGGGGAACAAGACCAAGCTGCGCAGAAAAGAGGGAAGATAATGGCTGGAGAAACCAGACGATTTACCAGCACCGGCCCGAATACCGGCAGCAACCGCACGCCGCAGAAGAAGCCGGACAATGGCTTGTGGGTGGCGGTTATCGTTTTATTCTGTGTGGGGCTATGGCCGATTGCTCTGGGGTTGATGGGCTATATCTGGCTCGCCGGGGATAAGAACAAGCAGCCAGAGGATAAGGTGCGGCAAGCCCAGCGGCGAATGGACAGCACGATCAACGAGGCGTTGCGGCGGGTATCCCAGGCCGGGGCTGAGGCGGACAAGGCAGCCGGTCAGGCTGCCCAGACTGAGCCAGCGCATCAGACACAGACGGCCCCGGCGGCGCCTGGCAGCCCGCGGGTCCGCCAGGCCGCCCCAGCAAAAAAGAAGCCACGGAATTCCGGCAAGTCTATTGATAAACAGATTCAGAAGGCGTTGGGCGGGGACGGCAGTACATTGCGGATCATTGGGATAGTGCTGATTGTCCTCAGTACCTTTATCCTCTCAGAGCCAATTGATGATCTGATTTACCTGGGAAGTATTTATGCGGTTGAGGAACTGATTGTAGGGCTCAACTTCCTGGTGGGCGGCGGCGCATTGTTGGGGCGCGGCCTGTATCTGCGTGCTTTTGCCCGGCGCTGCCGCAAATATGTGACTGCCATTGGCAAATCGGATGATATGGATATTGACCTTATTGCCAGGCGTGTGGGCCGCTCCTATGACCAGGCAGTCCGGGATCTGGACAAAATGATTGACAAGGGCGTTTTGGGAGATGACGCATACCTGGACTTGGAGCAGGGGTGTTTCCTGCGCTATGGTTCAGCGGGGGAGCAGCGGCGGGATCACGCACAGAAGGGGGCGGATTCGGGCACTTCAGAACCTCCGGAAACCCAAGAGGGATATTCCGGCATTCTACGGAGTATCCGCCGGGCGAATGACCGCATTGCCGACCCGGTGCTCTCGGCAAAAATTGATCGCTTGGAGCAAATCACTGGGCAGATTCTCAAAGAAGTGGAAGAACATCCAGAAAAGAAGGCGCGGATGCGAACCTTTTTTGAATATTATTTGCCTACAACACAGAAGCTCTTAGATGCTTACGCTGATTTTGAGGAGACTGGGGTAGAGGGAGAGAACCTCCGCACGGCCAAGCAGCGGATCGAGCAGACGATGGATCGTATTGTTGAGGGGTTTGCGCAGCAGCTGGACAACCTGTTCAGTGCGGATGCGATGGACGTAGTCAGTGACATCAAGGTCATGGAGACGATGCTCCAGCGGGATACTGGCAGCGCTGCCAAGGATTTTGGTTACGAACAGTACCAGGAAAAGCAGGAATAGATAGACAAATAAAAACAGCCGGTGCACAAAACCTGTGCACCGGCTGTTTTTGCTTAGTGCTGATTTTACAATAACTGACAAGTTATTTCGCTTGCTATAGGAATGGCGCAGGAAATCCTTCTTAAAAGAAGCGGGAGAATGGAGTTTCTGCAATAACAGCCTGGAAGCTGCACAGAATAACGCCGTCTTAACACTGTCTGGGGGATACTTCTCCAGATCTCCTGAGTCAACCGCTTTTAGCTGATGGGATCCTCTTCTCCAACCGTTTCCGCATTGCAAGGATATACGCAGGCGTAGTGCCGCAGCACCCGCCAATGAGAGAAGCGCCAGCGTCCACCAAGTCCAGCATGGCTTCCGCAAAGTGTTCAGCATCCATGCTATAGATAGCCTCGCCAGACTCGGAGATCACCGGCATTCCGGCGTTTGGCTTGGCAATCACCGGGACGCGGGCGACCTTTTTCATCTCGGCGACAACAGAGCGCAGCTGATCGGGGCCAACGGAGCAATTCAGCCCCACAGCGCAGGCGCCCATCTCCTGGAGCGTCACCATCGCCTCCACGGCGTTGCCACCAAACAAAGCGGTCCCATCGGCTTCCAGAGACAGGCTGCACATCATGGGCAGATCGCAGACCGCAGCGGCCGCATCCAATGCGGCCATGGTCTCCTCCACCCCCAACATGGTCTCCGCTACCAGCAGGTCCACGCCGGCCTCCGCCAGGCTCTCGATCTGCTCCTTGTAGATCTCCAGCAGATCCTCATAGGTCAGATCCCCCTGGGGGACCATTTTCCCGGTTGTTGTCAGATCCCCAGCCACCAGGACCGTGGAGCCGACGCCCTCTCGGCAGAGCTCCACCAGACGGCGGTTGATTTCCCGCACCTGATCGGACAGGCCAAAGTCGGACAGACTGTGCCGATTGGCGCCAAAGGTAGGGGCGTAGACAATCTGACTGCCGGCGGCCACATAGGCGCGCTGCAGCTCCTGCAGCACCTGGGGATGCTCCAGAACCCACTGCTCTGTGCATACGCCCCGGGGCTTCCCGGCGGCCATCAGGTTGGAGCCTGTGGCGCCGTCCAGCAGAATCACACCCTGGGACGCCCATTGCGCAAACGCTTCTCGTGTCATAGCGGGGATCTCCTTTCCGATTTGCTTCGATTATACCCGATCTCAGCCTGGAAATCCAGAGCGGTTTCTCCGTGTTCCGGTTCAATCGTCTGGAAATATTCCCAAAACGCCCGGCCGGCGGCGGTATCGCAGCCGTTTTCGTTTTGTACCAGGGCAATGCCGCTGAACAGCGATGGCTCATCCAGCGGGCGGGTCTCCAGCCCCCAGTCCCGGGCTGCCTCCTGCATGGAATCCGGCGCCAGCGCGATGCCCAGGCCCGCCTGGGCCAGCACCAGGCTGGTCCGGGCGCTGTCCCCCCATACCCGTACCAGAGGCGACAGGCCCCGGCGCTGGAAGGCCTCCTCTACGATCTTCTCCCACCGCCGGTAGAGCACCAGAGGGAACTGCGCCAGCTCCGCCAGTTCCATGGTATCTCCGGAACAGCTGGGCTGGAATCGCTCCGGATGCCAGATTGCCAGCATGGGCCGGGACGGCAGGATCCGGCAGGTAAAGGGGCGGTTCAAAAACGGTGTCCGCACCAGGGCCAAATCAAACTGCCGGCTGCGCAGCTGCTCCAGGAGCTGATAGGTGTTTGCTTCATACAGCGCAAAGGCCACCCCGGGATGGCTGCGGCTGAAGGGGGCGATCCACTGCCGGGCTGCCAGCTCGCTGACGCTGCTGACAAGCCCCAGACGCAGGGTGCCTCCCTGGGTGCTGCGGCAGTCCGCCACCGCCTGAACGGTGCCCTTTGCCATCGCCAGCAAATTGAGCCCGCGCTCATAGAGGACCTTTCCCTCCTGGGTCAGCTCCAGCGGGTGGGTGCTGCGCAGGAAGAGGGGGCAGCCCAGCTCCGCCTCCAGCAGCTGCATCTGCTTGCTGACCGGCGGCTGGGTCATGTGCAGCTTCTGGGCAGCCCGGTTGATGCTGCCCTGCTCCACCACTGTGACAAAGTATTGGATCTGCTTCAAGTCCATTTCAATCACCTATATAAAATTCATATAACTCTTATTGTAATATAATGAATTGCATATATCAAGAGGCGTGATACAATAGACAAAGCGAAAAAAGGAGGAATTTGCGTGAGAAGCAAAAAAAAGTATCCGCTGACCTATTTCCTCAAAGGATACGGCCGGCAGAGTATTTTGGCCCCCCTGTTCAAGCTGCTGGAGGCCCTGTTTGACCTGTTCGTGCCCCTGGTGGTGGCTGAGATTATCGACGTGGGCATTGCCCAGAATGACATTCCCTTTATACTCCGCTGCTGCGTGCTGCTGATCGCCTTGGGGGTGATCGGGCTGGTCTGCTCCATTACAGCCCAGTGGTTTGCTGCTGAGGCGGCCATCGCCTGTGCCACCTCCATGCGGCATACCCTGTTTCAGCACATCCAGACGCTGGATTTCTCCCAGATGGATACCCTGGGCGGCAGTACCCTCATCACCCGTCTGACCAGCGACATCAACCAGGTGCAGAACGGGCTGAACATGGCCCTGCGCCTGTTCCTGCGCTCCCCCTTCATTGTGCTGGGCAGCGTAGTTATGGCTTTTACCATTGACAGTCGGGTGGCCCTGGTGTTTGTGGCGACGGTGCCCCTCCTCAGCCTGATCGTCTTCGGGATCATGCGCCTCACCAGCCCCATGTATAAAAAGACCCAGGGGCAGCTGGACCGGGTCCTCCGCCTGACCCGGGAGAATCTCACCGGCGTCCGGGTGGTCCGGGCCTTTGGCCGGGAGGACGAGGAGGTCCGGCAGTTTGACCAGGAGAACCAGCAGCTGACCCGCATCCAGCTGCGTGTGGGACGGCTGTCCGCCCTGATGAACCCCATGACCTATGTGGTGGTGAACCTGGCGTCGGTGGCCGTGCTGTACGTGGGCGGACTGCAGGTGGAAGGCGGTATCCTCCTCAGCGGCGACGTCTATGCCCTCATCAATTACATGAGCCAGATCCTGGTGGAGCTGGTGAAGCTGGCCAACACCATTGTGCTGGTGAGCAAGGCCATGGCCTGCACCAGCCGCATCCAGTCGGTGCTGGATCTGGAGCCCCAGATGGCATTTTCCGAGCAGCCGGTGGATCTGGGCGGGCCGGAGGCCATCGGGTTTACCGATGTATCCCTCACCTATGCCGACGCCGACGGGGAGAGCCTCCAGGATCTCTCCTTCTCTGTCCGCCGGGGGGAGACCTTCGGCATCATCGGCGGCACCGGCAGCGGCAAGTCCAGCGTGGTGAATCTGATCCCCCGGTTCTATGACGCCACCGCTGGCCAGGTTCGGCTGTTCGGGCACCCCATCCAGGACTATCCCAAGGAGCAGCTCCGGCACACGGTGGGGATCGTCCCCCAGCGCGCCCAGCTCTTCTCCGGCACCATCCGCTCCAACCTGCTCTGGGGCAATGAGAACGCCACGGACGAGGAGCTGTGGGCAGCCCTGGAGACGGCACAGGCGGCGGAGTTTGTCCGCGGAAAGCCCCTGGGGCTGGACGAGGAGGTGGAGCAGGGCGGGCGCAACCTCTCCGGCGGCCAGCGCCAGCGCCTTACCATCGCCCGGGCTCTGGTGAAGCAGCCGGAGATCCTGATTCTGGACGACAGCGCCAGCGCGCTGGACTTTGCCACTGACGCCGCCCTCCGCAGGGCCCTGAAGGCCCTGCCCGGGGATCTGACGGTGGTGATCGTCAGCCAGCGCACCTCCAGCCTCCAGCATGCCGACCAGATCCTGGTGCTGGAGGACGGCCATCCGGCGGGGCTGGGGAACCATCAGCAGCTGATGGAGACCTGCGGGGTGTACCGTGAGATCTATGACAGTCAGTTCCAGAGAGGGGGGGAGTCCGCATGAGTGCAAAGAAAAAACAACAGGCCATGAACAAGGCGGTCCTGCGGCGGGTTCTCCGCAGCATCCGGCCCTACCGGGTGTTCCTGGTGCTGAGCCTGGTACTGGCTGCGGTCAGCGTGGGGACCCAGCTGCTGGTGCCGGTCCTCACCGGCAATGCCATTGACCAGATGCTGGGGGCCGGACAGGTCGACTTCCCGGCCCTGCTGGAGATTTTGGCGGCCATCGCCGTCTCCGTGGGAATCACGGCGTTGGCCCAGTGGGGCATGAACGAGTGCAACAACCGCATGACCTTCTGCGTCAGCCGGGATCTGCGCAACGCGGCCATCCGGAAGATCCAGGTGCTGCCCCTCAAATACCTGGACGGCCACCCCACCGGGGATCTGGTCAGCCGGGTCATTGCGGATGTGGATACCTTCTCAGACGGCCTGCTCATGGGCTTCACACAGCTCTTCAGCGGCGTGCTGACGGTGGTGGGGACCTTGGGCTTCATGCTGTATCTCAATGTGCCCATCACGCTGGTCGTGGTGGTGATTACGCCGCTGAGCATCTTCACCGCCGCCTTTATTGCCACCCACAGCGAGAAATACTTCCGCCGGCAGAGCGAGGTCCGCGGCGAACAGACCGCCCTGGTCAGCGAGATGATCGACGGGCAGAAGGTGGTCCAGGCCTTCTCCCAGGAGGCGAGGAATGTGGAGCGCTATGACGAGATCAACGCCCGCCTCCAGCACGCCAGCCTCCGGGCGGTGTTTTACAGCAGCCTGACGAACCCCGTGACCCGCTTTGTCAACAGCATGGTCTATGCCGGCGTCGCCATCGCCGGGGCGATGTTTGCGGTAAACGGCGGCATCACCGTGGGGAACCTCACCAGCTTTCTGGGCTACGCCAACCAGTACACCAAGCCCTTCAACGAGATCTCCGGCGTGGTGACAGAGCTGCAGAATGCCCTGACCTGTGCCGGGCGGCTCTTTGAACTGCTGGACGAGGCAGAGCAGGTGCCCGACGCCCCGGACGCCCTGGACCTCCCTGCCGGCGACGTCACCGGCGCGGTGGATCTGACTCACGTGGCCTTCCGCTATGAGGCGGACCGCCCCCTCATCGAGGATCTGAACCTCTCGGTCCGGTCCGGCCAGCACATTGCCATCGTGGGGCCCACCGGCTGCGGAAAGACCACCCTCATCAACCTCCTCATGCGCTTTTACGACGTGGACGGCGGGTCCATTGCCGTCAGCGGCCACGATATCCGCACCCTGACCCGCCGCTCCCTCCGGGGCAGCTACGGCATGGTCCTTCAGGACACCTGGCTGAAATCCGGCACCATCCGGGACAATATTGCCTACGGCCGGCCCGACGCCACGGAGGAGGAGATCATCGCCGCCGCCAAGCGGGCCCACGCCCACAGCTTCATCAAGCGCCTGCCCGGCGGCTATAACAGCGTGGTCACCGAGGACGGCGGCAACCTGAGCCAGGGGCAGAAGCAGCTGCTGTGCATCGCCCGGGTGATGCTCTACCTGCCGCCTATGCTGATCCTGGACGAGGCCACCAGCTCCATCGATACCCGCACGGAGCTGAAGATCCAGGATGCCTTCGGCCAGATGATGGCGGGCCGCACCAGCTTCATCGTAGCCCACCGCCTGTCCACCATCCGGGAGGCGGATGTGATCCTGGTCATGCGGGACGGCCACATCGTGGAGCAGGGCCGTCACGAGGAGCTGATGGCGAAAAACGGATTCTACGCCAAGCTCTACAACAGCCAGTTTGAAGGTGTGCAGATCTAGCCTATAAAAATGCTGACCGCCGTCAGACAACTCGTCTGGCGGCGGCCTTGTTTGTATTGCAGGTTATACCGTTGCGTACTCCCCATCCCACAGCACCTTGCGGAACTTCATGGGATCGGTGTTGCCTTCTGTTGAGAACAGGAGAACCTGGCTGAACCGATCCAGCTCCAGGTAGTCCCGGAGGTCCTTGTATCGGTCCGTCTCCATCAGCGCGGCGATGAGGCCCATGCCCACCGCGCCGGACTCCCCGGAGATCACCGTGGGATCCCCCTTCACCGGAACGCCCAGCATCCGCATGCCCCGGGCGCTGACCCAGTCCGGGCAGGAGACAAAGGCGGAGACGTGGTTGCGGAGGATATCCCAGGAGATGGTGTTGGGCTCCCCGCAGGCGAGGCCCGCCATGATGGTCTTCAGATCCCCCTCCACGATGCGGGGCTGGCCGTCTCCGGCCAGGGCGCCCCGGTACAGGCAGTCCGCCGCCCGGGCCTCCATGACGATAAACTTGGGCGGAGCGGAGGGGAAGAGGTTGGCAAAGTAGCCGATAACGGCCCCGGCCAGACTTCCCACGCCGGCTTGGACAAAGACATGGGTGGGGCGGTTGATCTCCATCTGGCGCAGCTGCTCGGCGGCCTCGCTGGCCATGGTGCCGTAGCCCTGCATGATCCAGGAGGGGATCTCCTCGTAGCCGGGCCAGGCGGTATCCTGGACAATGACGCCGTGCTTTGTTTGGGCGGCCTCGGCGGCGGCCATGCGGACGCAGTCGTCGTAGTTCACGTCCTCAATGGTGACCTGGGCGCCCTCCTTGGCGATGTTATCAAAGCGGGCCTGGCTGCTGCCCTTGGGCATGTGGACCACAGCCTTCTGCCCCAGCTTGTGGGCCGCCCAGGCCACGCCGCGGCCGTGGTTACCGTCGGTGGCGGTGAAGAAGGTGGCCTGACCGAATTCCTTGCGGAAGCTCTCGCTGGTGAGATAGTCATAGGTCATCTCGCTGACGTCCTTGCCCATCTGCTGGGCGATGTAGCGGGCCATGGCAAAGGAGCCGCCCAGCACCTTGAAAGCGTTGAGCCCAAAGCGGTAGGACTCATCCTTTACGAACAGGCCGCCCAGGCCCAGATACTTGGCCATCCCGTCCAGCCGGGCCAGAGGGGTGATGGAGTACTGGGGGAAGCTGCTGTGGAAGAAGCGGGCCTTGGCCACGTTGCTCAGTGACATGATGGACAGCTCCTTGTCCTCGCTGGGGGGCATGTGGTTGTCTACCCATTGAATGGATTCCTGCATCATCGTCATTCCTCTCCAAAAATAGTTTGAATATCTAATTTTTTGTTTGATTCCGCCGATATCATATCATACTCAGGGCGGAAGTCAAGGGGCTGGCAAGAAATTTTGTTGTAGAAGCCGGGACATCGACTTTCCGTATTGCGCCAGGGGAAAAATCTGGTATACTATAACCAATCTATCTGATAGGGAGGGCATATCCTTATGTATGATTTCACCTATTATACCCCGACCAAAGTGGTCTTTGGCCGGGACGCGGAATCTCAGATCGGCGCACTGGTCCGGGAACAGGGGTGCAGCAAGGTGCTGATCCACTACGGCGGCGGCAGCGCCAAGCGCTCCGGCCTGCTGGATACGGTGACCACCTCGCTGGACAGCGCCGGGGTCTCCTACATCACCCTGGGCGGCGTGGTGCCCAACCCCCGGCTGAGCCTGGTCTATGAGGGCATCCGCCTCAGCAAGGAGGCCGGAGTGGACTTTATCCTGGCCGTTGGGGGCGGCAGCGTCATCGACTCCTCCAAGGCCATCGCCTACGGCCTTGCCAACGAGGGGGATGTGTGGGACTTCTACTGCGGCAAGCGCACCCCCACCGCCTGCTATCCGGTGGGCGCGGTGCTGACCATCGCCGCGGCGGGCAGCGAGATGAGCAACTCCTCCGTCATCACCAACGAGGATGGCTGGAGCAAGCGGGGCTACAACAACGACATCTGCCGGCCCAAGTTTGCCGTGATGAACCCGGAGCGGACCATGACCCTGCCGGATTATCAGACCGCCAGCGGCTGTGTGGACATTATGATGCACACCATGGAGCGCTACCTGGGCCACGGGGACACCATGGAGCTCACCGACGCCCTGGCCGAGGGCCTGCTGCGCACGGTGATGAAGGACGCTGTCATCCTCCGGGACGATCCCAAGAACTACGACGCCCGGGCGGAGGTCATGTGGGCCAGCAGCCTCAGCCACAACGGCCTCACCGGCTGCGGCAGCGACGGCGGCGACTGGGCCTCCCACCGGCTGGAGCATGAGATCGGCGGCATGTTCGACGTGGCCCACGGGGCGGGCCTTGCCGCCATCTGGGGCAGCTGGGCCCGGTATGTCTACCGGGAGCGGCCGGACCGCTTTGCCAAGCTGGCGGTGAATGTGCTGGGGGTCCAGCCCGCGGCTACCGACGAGGAGACCGCCCTGCTGGGGATTGCCGCCATGGAGGACTTCTACCGCTCCATCCACATGCCCACAAACATGCGGGAGCTGGGCCTCAACGTGACGGACGAGCAGCTGGAGGAGCTGGCGGACAAGTGCAGCGCCACAGCCGGCGACAACCTGGGCAAGATGAAGGTCCTCCACCGGGCCGACATGCTGGCCATCTACACCGCGGCCCGCTGAGCGGCATGGAGATCCAACCGGGGCGGTACCGCCACTTTAAGGGCGGAGAGTATGAGGTCATCGGCGTGGCCCGCCACTCGGAGACCATGGAGGAGCTGGTGGTGTACCGGGCCCTCTACGGGGAGCGGGGGCTGTGGGTGCGCCCGGCGGCCATGTGGCTGGAGACTGTGGAGCGGGACGGGAAGCAGTTCCAGCGCTTCACCTATATCGGGGACTAGCCGGCTTTCCGGGCTTGCCGGAAAGAAACCAGTTGCATTGTTTTCCAATTTCTGCCATTCTCATAGCAACAAATCCTCCGTGGCAGTCCGCGGAGGCATATGGGCCAGAAGAAGTCCGCGGGAGAGCGGGAGCGCGTGCTCCCCGCCAAAGGCGTGAAACGTGCGGGTGCCCCGGTGGGGCGGGACCGCGGACAGATGGCGTTCTGGAGAATCCCGGACCCTGTTGAGGGAGCCGGGTGCCGAAGGTGCAGCACGAGGATTCGTCAATCTCTCAGGCAAAAGGACAGGACTACTTTCCGCGCCGCCGCGATATACTGATTTTGAGCGGCACAGAAATGGGACATGAGGGGGAGTGTTGCCATAGGGCAGCACTCCCCTACGCCGTCTCTGGCACCTGAGACGATTTGCGAAGGAGTGTGCGTTATGGAAAGGGTTCTGGAGGCTGTTACCAGCATCAACAGCGCCATCAACAACGTGGTCTGGGGGCCGGTGATGCTGGTGCTCCTGGTGGGCACCGGCGCCTATCTCACCATCCGGACCGGATGTATCCAGGCCACCCGGTTCGGGTACATCCTGCGAAAAACGGTGGGGTCCCTGTTCAAAAAGTCAGACAAGGACGGCAGGGACTCCAAAAACCTCACCGCCTTCCAGGCGGTGAGCACGGCCCTGGCTTCCACCGTGGGCACCGGCAACATCGCCGGCGTCACCGGCGCCATTTTTGCCGGTGGCCCGGGGGCGGTGTTCTGGATGTGGGTGGCGGCCTTCTTCGGCATGTTCACCAAGTTCTCCGAGATTGTTCTGGCGGTCAAATACCGCCAGGTGGACCAGGACGGCACCCATCACGGCGGCCCCATGTACTATATTGAAAAAGGGCTTGGGATGAAATGGCTGGCGGTGCTGTTTGCCTTCATTGCCGGCATCGCCAGCTTCGGCATCGGAAACATTGCCCAGGGCGTGGAGATCGCCGGCTCTCTGAAAAGCCTCTTCGGATGGAGCGGCCTCACCTCCGGAATCATCCTGGCGGCTGTGGTGGCGGTGGTGATCCTGGGCGGCGTCAAGCGCATCGGCCAGATCGCCTCCTATATCGTGCCCTTTATGGCGATTTTCTACGTGCTGGCGGGCATCGCCATCATCGCCCTGCGCATCACCGACGTCCCCGCCGCCTTTGCGGCCATTTTCCAGGGCGCCTTCAGCCTGGAGGCTGTGGGCGGCGGCATCTTCGGTTACGCCATCATGGTGGCCATGCGCAACGGCTTTGCCCGGGGCGTGTTCTCCAACGAGGCGGGCCTTGGCTCCGCCCCCATGGCCCACGCCGCCGCCGAGACCAAGGATCCGGTGGAGCAGGGCATGTGGGGCGTATTCGAGGTGTTCGTGGACACCATCGTGATCTGCACCATCACCGCCATGGCGGTTCTCCTCTCCGGGGTGCTGAATACACCGGGCGGGATCGACACCCTGGGGGGCAACGGCGCCGCCGCCGCGGCGGCCTTCAACGTCATCCTCCCCGGGGAGCTGGGGGGCATCGTGCTGCAGATCAGCCTCCTGTTCTTTGCCCTGACCACGGTGCTGGGCTGGAGCTACTACGGGGAGTGCTGCTGGGGCTATCTCACAGGCAACAATAAGGTGGTGCTGTTTCTCTACAAGGTGGTGTTCATCCTGGTCTGTGTGGTGGGGGCCACCGGCAGCGGGCAGCTCATGTGGGACATCTCCGACACGCTCAACGGCATGATGGCCATTCCCAACCTGATCGCCCTGCTGCTCCTCAGCGGCACCACCATCCGCATTACCCGGGAATACTTCCGAAATCCCCTGCACCGATAAAAACAGCAAAAGAGGCCGCCTGAATTTTCAGGCGGCCTCTTTCCTTATCGTGCATGCGCTTTGTTTGAGGGAAATCAGGGGGCTACGGTTGGCCCGCCTTACGGCTGTCCCTGCGGCGCGGACGGCTCCGCGATATACTCACCGGACTTTCCACCGCTTTTCCGCAGCAGGCGGATCTGGTCAATGACCATATCCTTCTGTACCGCCTTGCACATGTCGTAAACTGTCAGTGCCGCCACTGAGACAGCGGTAAGGGCCTCCATCTCCACGCCGGTGGCGCCGGTGCACCGGGCTGTGGCGGTGATCTCCACCGCCAGATCGGTTTCGTTGAGGGAAAACGACACGTCCACCCCTTTGAGCAGGATAGGGTGGCACATGGGAATGATATCGGGGGTCCGCTTTGCGCCCATGATCCCGGCGATCTGGGCAGTACCCAAAACATCCCCTTTTTTCATCCCGCCGGTCCGGATCAGGCGAAAGGTCTCCTCATTCACCAGTACCCGACCGGTTGCAGTGGCGGTGCGCACGGTGTCGCCTTTGGCTGTAATGTCCACCATATGGGCCCGGCCGCTTTCATCGAAATGGGAAAAGTCCTCCATGGTATCCTCCAATCTCGTACCTATCCATTCTCGGCGAACCGCTCTGGTTATGGTTCGCCCCATGCAGCACGTGTGTATTCAGCATACTCAAATCGTCGGAATTTGTCAATGTCCCACCCGCGTGTCGCCGGGCCTGAGGCAGAATGGGAAAAGGCCCTCCCGCGCAAAGCGGGAGGGCCTTTGGAAGGAACTTAATCCAATTCCAGAGCGCCGGTGTAGAGCTGATAGTAGGTTCCCTTGAGGGCCAGCAGCTCCTCGTGGGTGCCGCGCTCGATGATCCGGCCGTGATCCAGCACCATGATGGCGTTGGAGTTGCGGACGGTGGAGAGGCGGTGGGCGATGACGAACACCGTGCGCCCGGTCATCAGGGCGTCCATGCCCTGCTGGACGATGGCCTCGGTCCGGGTGTCGATGGAGCTGGTGGCCTCATCCAGGATCATAACCGGGGGATCTGCCACAGCGGCCCGGGCGATGGCCAGCAGCTGACGCTGGCCCTGGGACAGGCTGGCGCCGTTGCCGCTGAGGGGCGTATCATATCCCTGGGGCAGACGGCGGATGAAGTCGTCCGCACCGGCCAGCTGGGCCGCCACGATGCACTCCTCGTCGGTGGCATCCAGGTTGCCGTAGCGGATGTTGTCCATGACGGTGCCGGTAAAGAGGTTGGTGTCCTGCAGCACGATGCCCAGGGAGCGCCGCAGGTCCGCCTTCTTGATCTTGTTGATGTTGATGCCGTCGTAGCGGATCTTGCCGTCGGCAATGTCATAGAAGCGGTTGATCAGATTAGTGATCGTTGTCTTGCCCGCACCGGTAGAGCCCACGAAGGCGATCTTCTGGCCGGGCTTGGCGTACAGGGAGATGTCGTGGAGGACGGTCTTGCCCTCCTCATAGGCGAAGTCCACGTCATAGAAGCGTACATCGCCCTGGAGCTTGGTATAGGTGATGGTACCGTCGTGATGGGGGTGCTTCCAGGCCCATACGTTGGTTCTTTCAGCGCATTCCTCGATTTCGCCGTTGGCATTCTCCTTGGCATTGACCAGAGTGACATAACCTTCATCCGTCTCGGGTTTCTCGTCTACCAGGTCAAAAATCCGCTTCGTGCCGGCCAGACCCATGACAATGGCGTTGACCTGGTTGGACATCTGGCCGATGTTGCCGGTGAACTGACGGGTCATGTTCAGGAAGGGCACCACAATGCTGATACTGAAGGCGAGGCCGGAGATGCTGATGTTGGGTACACCCAGCAGCAACAGATACCCACCCACCAGAGCTACGGCCACATACAGCACATAGCCGATATTGCTGAGGATGGGCATGAGCATGTTGGCATAGCGGTGCGCCGTGCGGGAATTCTCGAAGAGCTCGTCGTTGACCTTGTCAAAGTCGGCCTTGGCCTCCTCCTCGTGGCAGAAGACCTTGATGACCTTCTGGCCGTTCATCATTTCCTCCACAAAGCCTTCGGTTTTACCGATGGCCTGCTGCTGACGGAGGAAGTACCGGGCGGAGCCGCCGCCTACCTTTTTCACCACAACAATCATGCAGACCACGCCGAGGAGCACCAGCAGCGTCAGCCACACGCTGTAATACAGCATGATGAACAGCACCGCAAGGCACAGGATCACGGCCCGCAGCAGCTGCGGGAAGCTCTGAGAGATCATCTGACGCAGGGTATCAATATCGTTGGTGTAATAGCTCATCACGTCGCCGTGATTGTGGGTATCGAAGTACTTGATGGGCAAATCCTGCATGCCGTCAAACATCTTCTCACGCATCTTTGCCAGGGAGCCCTGGGTAATGATGGCCATGAGCTGGGTATGGGTAAAGCCGGCGATGAGGCTGAGCACATACAGTGCGCCCAGGATTCCCACCATGCCGAGGATCGCGCCGGAGGCAGCGGACCAGTCGCCGCTCTGGAAGGTGTCCTCCACAACAGCCAGAACGTTTTGCATAAACACGGAGGGGATAGCGCTGATCACCGCATCAAAAATAATACAGATAATGGCAATGGGCAGCAGCACCGGGTAGAAACTGAACAGGGTCTTTACCAGCCGCAGCACCACGCCCCGGCGGGAGCCGGCGTTCTTTTCCGTTTTATTGCGCATCGTTGTCACCTGCCTTGTTCTGAGAGGTATAGACCTCACGGTAGATCTCGTTGTTTTTCAGCAGCTCCTCGTGGGTGCCGATGGCATTGATAGTGCCGCCATCCATGACGATAATGCGGTCGGCATCCTCCACAGAAGCCACGCGCTGGGCAATGATGATCTTGGTTGTCTCGGGAATGAACTCCCGGAATGCCTTGCGGATCAAAGCGTCAGTGCGGGTATCTACGGCACTGGTGGAGTCATCCAGGATCAGAATTTTAGGCTTCTTCAACAGAGCGCGGGCAATGCAGAGACGCTGCTTCTGCCCGCCGGACACGTTGGTACCGCCCTGTTCGATCCAGGTGTCGTACTTGTCGGGAAACTGCTGGACAAACTCATCAGCCTGGGCCAGCTTGCAGGCTTCTATCATTTCCTCATCGGTGGCGTCCTGGTTGCCCCAGCGCAGATTGTCCTTGATGGTGCCGGAGAACAGCACGTTCTTCTGCAGCACCACAGCAACCTGGTTGCGCAGCACCTCCATGTCATACTCACGGACGTCTACACCGCCGACCTTTACAGTGCCTTCTGTCGTGTCGTACAGCCGGGAGATCAGCTGGATCAGCGTGGATTTAGAGGAGCCGGTACCGCCGATAATGCCGATTACTTCGCCGGAACGGATATGCAGGTTAATGTCCTTCAGGGCCATGCGGTCCGCTTTCTTGGAGTATTTGAAGCTTACATTGTCAAAATCAATGGAGCCGTCCTTCACAGCCATCACCGGGTTTTCCGGGTTCTTCAGGCTGCTCTCCTCGGTGAGGACCTCCACAATACGCTTGGCGGACTCCTCGGCCATGGTGATCATCACGAATACCATGGAGAGCATCATCAGGCTCATAAGGATCTGGAAGTTATAGGTCAGCAGGGAGGACATCTGTCCCACGTTCAGGTCCAGGCCCCGGGTGGTGATAACTGTGTAGGAACCAAAGGTCAGGATTACCACCATCACAAGGTAGACGCAGAACATCATGATGGGGTTGTTGAGGGCCAGGATCCGCTCAGCCCGGGTGAAGTCGGCACGGACGTCATCTGCTGCCACATGGAACTTCTTCTTCTCATACTCCTCGCGGACATAGGACTTCACCACGCGCATGCCCCGGATGTTCTCTTGGACGGAGGCGTTCAGGGCGTCGTACTTCTTAAAGACCTTGCGGAAGATCGGCATGGTCTTGCGGACTACCAGCGTCAGGGCAATCGCCAGGATTGGAATGGTTACCAGATAGATCACAGCCACCCGGCCCCCCATGACAAAGCCCATAATAAAGGAGAAAATCAGCATCAGCGGGCTGCGGATGGCGGCACGGATAATCATCATGTATGCCTGCTGGACGTTGGTTACATCGGTGGTCATACGGGTTACCAGACTGGAGACAGAGAACTTGTCAATGTTCTCGAAGGAGTAGCTCTGTATCTTGTAAAACATGTCTTTGCGCAAATTCCGTGCCAGGCCGCAGCTGGCGGTGGCACAGTAGGAGCCGGCCATGGCGCCCAGCAGCAGGGACAGCAGCGCCAGTACCACCAGTACGGTGCCGTATTTCACGATCACGATCATCTCGCAGCCGGCCTGGATCTGGTTGACCAGCTGTGCAATCAGGTAGGGAATGATACACTCGAATACAACTTCGCCGGTAACCAGGATTGGCGTCAGGATTGCCGGCTTCTTGTATTCACGTATGCTTTTTGCCAGAATTTTTATCATAGAAAACCCCCATCTCTCATAGAACTGCTTGCATCAAAATTCTCACGGTTTTTGTTCCGGCACGAACAACCTCCCTCATTGGACGGAAACAGCTTAACCGCTGAGGTTGCTGGACATCTTGGATACCGTCTCCACAAAGATCTGTACTTGCCCCGGGGAGATACCGGCTGTCATCTCCACCTCGATCTGCTGCAGACAGGCACGGACCTGCTCGTCCAGCTCGTCAGCCTTGTGGGTAGGCACCAGGCTTTTCAGCCGCCCGTCCTCCTGAACGCTCTCACGGCAGATCAGGCCTTCCCGCTCCAGATGTTGCAGGACGCCAGTGACCGTAGAACGGCTCAGACCAAAGGCAACTTCCACGTCCCGCTGAAAGACGGGGCCGTCCCGGTAGTGGACGCGGATATAGTGCAGCACCCGGCTCTGCATGGCGTTAATCCCAAGGTTTACCAGGGTGTTGTTCAAGCGCCGCTTTACCAGATGAGAAAGCAGGTTGATCCACGCACCGCAGTCTCGTTCCATCTGTCCTTCGCTCCTTTTTTGTTCGGATGCGAACAATACGATAACGCAAAATAAACGCTTTGTCAATAGATGATTTGGAAAAAAACAGCGGTTTAAGGCAGTTCCCAATTGGACATATTTTGCCGGTTTGGCAAAAAGGGGGGAGGACTTGCTTGGGAAGTATGCGGGCTTGGATTCTGCAATAGGTTTCTTGTCAGAGGAGGCAGAGTATGGTATACTTCAGTCAGAACTTGTTATGGCAGATGGAGGGCTCCTGATGACAGAGAAGGAGAAGATGCTGGCCGGCATGCTTTATAATGCCAATGGCGATGTGGAACTGATTCGGGAACGGGCGGCTTGTAAGGATTTGTGTCAGGAATTGAACCAGATACAGCCCTCTCAGGGGGAGGAGCAGAGGATGCTGCTCCGAAAGCTGCTGGGAACGATTTGCGGCAGTTTTGAGATTGTAACCCCTTTCTGGTGTGACTATGGGTACAACATTTCTATTGGTGACAATTTCTTCATGAACCATAATGGTGTCATTCTGGATGCGGCACAGGTGACCTTTGGGAATAATGTATTCATCGGACCAAACTGCGGGTTTTATACGGCAGGCCACCCATTGGACGCGGTACAGCGGCGTCAGGGGATGGAATATGCGCGGCCCATTACGATTGGCAACGATGTTTGGATCGGCGGCGGGGTGCAGGTAGTCCCGGGGGTTACCATCGGCGACAATGTAGTGATTGGTGCGGGCAGTGTGGTGACCCGCGACATCCCCAGCGGCGTAGTGGCTGCAGGAAGTCCCTGCCGCGTCCTTCGGGCAATTACAGCAGATGACCGGTAAGAACGCCAAAACTGAATGGACAGGTAATCCCGTTGAACACGGTGAAAAGCCGGCACACAGATTCTGTGTGCCGGCTTGCCGCTGTTTTGGGATCTGTTTTGCCGGCAGATCTGTGTACAGCAGGGAGGAGGCGGGCAGAGGAGGCCGGCAGATTGCCGGAAGAAGGGGAATTTCTCATTACTGCCACAAGCAGACCGACAAATGGACGGCAGTACACAGTAAGAATCCAGTGAGGGTGGGGAGGGCGACTGCCAGGGCGGTCCATTTCACGCTGCCGGTCTCCCGGTAGATGGTGGCGCTGGTGGTGCCGCAGGGGAAGTGAAACAGCGTAAAGACTGTGGCGCACAGGGCGGTCTCCCAGGTCCAGCCGTTCTGCACCAGCAGGAGCTTCAGCTCAGCGAGCCCGGTATAGGCGGTGAGGGTGCCGGTGGAGAGATAGCCCATCAGCAGGATGGGAATGACGATCTCATTGGCGGGAAATCCCAGCACAAAGGCCAGCAGGATCATGCCGTCCAGCCCCATGAGCGCGCCGACAGGCTCCAGAAAGCGGGCACAGGCCGTGAGCAGCGGCGTGCCCCCCACGGTGAGATTCCCCAGCAGCCAGATAAGGAGGCCCGCCGGGGCAGCCACCAGGACCGCCCGGCCCAGCACAAAGACCGTCCGGTCCAAAATCGAACGGATCAGCGTCCGCCCGATCTGGGGCATCCGGTAGGGGGGCAGCTCCAGAGAAAAGGCGGAGGGAGTTCCCCGGAGCACCGTGCAGGAGAGAAGCTTGGACGCGGCCAGGGTCATAGCGACGGCCAGGACAATGGCGGCCAGCAGCAGCGCCGCTGAGGCCAGGGAGCCGGCCAAGCCGCTGCCGGTGACAAAAAACATGGTGAGCAGGGCGATGAGGGTGGGGAAGCGGCCGTTGCAGGGGACAAAGCTGTTGGTGAGGATGGCGATGAGCCGCTCCCGGGGGCTGTCGATGATGCGGCAGCCCATGACGCCGCAGGCGTTGCACCCGAAGCCCATACACATGGTGAGGCTCTGCCGGCCGTGGGCCCCGGCCTTGCGGAAGGCGTGGTCCAGGTTGAAGGCCACCCGGGGCAGGTAGCCGGCGTCCTCCAGCAGGGTGAACAGGGGGAAGAAGATGGCCATAGGCGGCAGCATCACCGACACCACCCAAGCCACCGTCCGATAGACGCCGTCCACCAGGGCGCTCTGGACAGCGGGCGGCAGAAAGCCCAGCAGGGAACGCAGCGGTTCCTGCAGCCCCATCAGAGCGCTGGAGAGCAGTTCCGAGGGGACGTTTGCCCCGGCAATGGTCAGCCAGAACACCAGTCCCAACAGCAGCAGCATCACCGGGATGCCGGTGGCCTTGGAGGTCAGCAGGCGGTCCAGCCGCCGGTCCCGCCGGTCCGCGCGGTCGGGCAGGTGCACCGCAAGGGCGGTCAATTCCGCAGCCCGGGCCATGAGGGCCGCTGCCAGAGCGTCCTGCCGCTGGTCCGGCGGAAGGTCTGTGACATCCGGGTAGGCTACCTGGGGCCGCGGCGGAGGCAGCGGCCGGTGGACCGCCTGGCGGAGCGTAGACAGGAGGCTGTCCAGGCCCTCGCCGCCCCGGACCGCCGTGCCCACCACGGGGATCCCCAGGGCATCCTGCAGTGCGGTCAGATCCACTTCAATGCCCTTTTTCCGGGCCTCGTCCAGGAGATTGACGCACAGCACCACCGGGTGGGTGCACTCCATCACCTGCAGAACCAGGTTGAGATTCCGCTCCAGACAGGTGGCGTCGGCTACCACCAGGGTGGCGTCGGCCTCGCCGGAACAGATGAAGTCCCGGGCGATCTCCTCCTCGGGGCTCTCGGCAAAGAGGGAATAGGTGCCGGGGAGATCCACCAGGGTATAGGTCTCCCGGCGGTATGTAAAGCAGCCACGGGCGGTGGCAACGGTCTTGCCCGGCCAGTTGCCCGTGTGCTGGTGAAGATGGGTCAGTGCGTTAAAAACCGTGGATTTGCCCACGTTGGGGTTCCCCGCCAGGGCGATGGTATAGGTGCGGTCAGTCAATAGTAAGGACCTCACTTTCCTGAAATAGCGATGTTCCGCGCATCCTCCCGGCGCAGGGCGATGACAGCGCCCCGGACTCCATAGGCCACCGGGTCACCCCAGGGGCTGGCCTGAAGGGCGGACACAGCCGCGCCGGGGATAAATCCAAGGTCCAGCATCCGCCGCCGTTTGCTGCCGGTGAAGGTCAGGCTGGCCACGGTGGCGGCGCTGCCCACGGGCAGTTGGTCCAAGGTGGAGACCAAATCCATTTGCCCCCTTTCCTTTTGTGCTATCTCAGCCTATGTGGCGGGACGGGCCGGTGTTCCCGCAGAAGAGACGGCGAAGCGGCCATGCCGAGAGATTCCTCTCGGCACAGCCGCTCTATTTTTGTGCCCTGCCATATCACATCAACCGCGACGGAACATCCCGCCCTGCGGAATATCGGGCTTTATCCGCCGAGATAGGTTAACACCCCCAGGGCGATCCCCTGGGCCAGCTGTTCTTGGTAATCCGGCTGGAGCAGCCGCTCCAGCTCCTCCGGTGTGCTCATATAGCCGCACTCCACCAGGGCGGCGGGCATCTTGGCGGTGCGCAGCACAGCCAGATTGGGCCGGGACCAGCTGCCGGTGTCGGCGGCGCCGGTGGCTGCCACCAGGGCGCCCTGGAGGGTGGCCGCCAGGCTCCGGCTGCCCCGGACGTCCGGATGATAGGCGGTGTAAATGCCGGTGGCTTCCGGGTCCGTATCACTGGCGTTGCAGTGAATGCTGATGAAAAGATCCGCCCCCGCCTCCGCCGCCAGCGCCGTCCGGCGGTAGAGAGAGATACCCGCATCGCTATCACGGGTCAAAACCACGTGGATGCCGTGGGCACGCAGCGCATCTGCAGCCTCACGGGCAATGGCCAGGTTCAGGTCGCTCTCCCGGATACCGTTGTACTGGGCGCCGGTGGAGCTGCCGCCGTGGCCCGGGTCCAGCGCCACGGTCACATCCTGGAAGGTGGGCTGCCAGGAGCCGTCGGAGAGATAGGCGGTCTGGCTGGCCTGGTTCCAGGTGACCGTCAGCCCCAGAGCCTCGGCGATGGAGCGCAGGGAGGCCATGGTGCGGCCGTTTTCTATGTAGGCACTGTCCAGAGGGAGGGCCTCACCGTTGAGCACCACCGTCACAGGAGTTCGCTGGCCGCTGCCGGCGGCGGTGACCATCAGCAGGAGGGAGAGGGACAGGGTCAGGGCGAAGGGGAGCAGACGTTTCATGGGCGGATCATCCTTTTCAAAATGAGCTGTCTCTATCATAGTAAAGGATCGACGCCGGAACAAGGCACAATGTTTTCCATCTGCCGCCGCTTTACAGAACCTTCTCTTGACAAGGCTGTGCGGGTGACCTATGATAAAATGGCAATCTAGGGAGGAAGTCTATGATATATGAAGGATGAAAAAAGTAACAGAATGACATTGGATCAGCTGGAGGTGGGAGGCAGCTGCCTGATCCGCCAGGTGGGCAACCAGCGGGGCGCTGTCAAGCGCCGCCTGGTGGATATGGGGATCACCCCCGGCACCGTGGTGAAGCTGGTGAAGGTGGCGCCCATGGGGGACCCGCTGGAGGTATCCCTGCGGGGATACGAGCTGTCCCTGCGCCGGGAGGATGCCGCGCAGATCACGGCGGAGCCCATCACTGACGCGGAGGCGGCCCGGGCCAGAACCGACGATAAGGCCTACCAGCTCCATAACAACTGCTATGGAAACTGCTCCTCCTGCGGCAAGGACTGCCAGGACCGCCAGGCCATGGAGGCCATGCGCCGGGCCCACATCCACGAGCAGAAGCAGCACCCCAGGCAGTATGACGCCACCGAGCACGACAAGCGCCAGTGGAAGGTGGCCCTGGTGGGGAACCCCAACGCCGGAAAGACCACTCTTTTTAACGCCCTGACCGGTTCCAACCAGTATGTGGGCAACTGGCCGGGCGTCACGGTGGAAAAGAAGGAGGGCATCGCCCACGTGGGGGAGCTGAGCTTTACCCTGGTGGATCTGCCGGGGATCTACAGCCTCTCCCCCTACTCCATGGAGGAGATCGTGGCCCGGAAGTTCATTATCGAGGAGAAGCCGGATGCCATCATCAACATCGTGGACGCCACCAACCTGGAGCGGAACCTCTATCTCACCATGCAGCTGCTGGAGCTGGAGCGCCCCACGGTGATGGCACTGAACTTCATGGACGAGGTGGAGAAGCAGGGCGTCACCATCGACTGCGACCGCCTCTCCGCCCAGCTGGGCATCCCGGTGGTGCCAATCTCCGCCCGGGACAACAAGAACATCGACAAGCTGGTCCAGGAGGCCCACCGCATGATGCACACGGGCCTCACCCTGGAGCCGGACGACCTGTACGACGATTTTACCCACGCCATCCACCACCGCATCACCGAGATCATCCACGACCGCTGCTACGGTGTGGGCATCCCCGCCCACTGGGCCAGCATCAAGCTGCTGGAGGGGGATGAGGCCGTGGCCGACGCCCTGGGCCTGGGGGAGACCACCCGCCAGCGCATCGAGCAGATCGCCCAGGAGTACGAGGCCGCCAACCCCCTGGGGGACCGGGAGACCATGATCGCCGACAGCCGGTACAAGTTCATCGAGCGGGCGGTGCGCTACGCGGTACACAAGCCGGAGAACGGCGGGAAAAAGACCGTCACCGAGCGCATCGACGCCGTGGCGACCCACCGGATCTGGGCCATCCCCGTGTTTTTGGGCATGATGCTCCTCATGTTCCTCCTGACCTTCTCCGGGCCGGGCAAATGGCTGGGGGATCTGCTGGCCCTGTTTATCGACGACGTGCTGAGCCCCGGCGTGGCCGGGTGGCTGGCCCACATCGCCGCGCCGGCCTGGGTGCAGGGCCTGATCGTGGACGGCATCATCGCGGGCGTAGGCGGCGTGCTGGTGTTCCTGCCCCAGATCGCCGTGCTCTTCCTGTTCCTCTCCATGCTGGAGGACACGGGCTACATGGCCCGGGCCGCCTTTGTCATGGACCGGACCCTGCGCCACTTCGGCCTCTCGGGCAAGGCCTTCATCCCCATGCTCATGGGCTTCGGCTGCACGGTGCCCGCCATCATGGGCGCCCGCACCATGGAGAATGAGAAGGACCGGCGCATGACGATCCTCCTGGTGCCCTTCATGTCCTGCGGGGCCAGGCTCCCCATCTACGGGCTTATGACCGCGGCCTTCTTCCCCCAGTGGGGCGGCCTCATCGTGTTCTCGGTCTACATCCTGTGCCTGCTGATGGCGATTTTCAGCGGCATCTTTATGAAAAAGACCCTCTTCCGGGGGGAACCCGCCCCCTTCCTGCTGGAGCTGCCACCCTACCGGATGCCCACCCTCAAAAACATCTCCCTCCACGTGTGGGAGCGGGTCCGAGACTTCTTGACCCGAGCGGGCACCATCATTCTTGCCATGAGCATCGTGCTGTGGTTCCTGCAGAACTTCGACCTCTCCTTCCACATGGTCTCCGCCACAGAGGACAGCATCCTGGCCGCCATCGGCAGCTTCATCGCCCCCATCTTTGCCCCGGCGGGCTTCGGCTTCTGGCAGGCCGCCGTGGCCCTGCTCACGGGCCTCATTGCCAAGGAGGCTGTGGTCAGCTCCATGAGCCTCTTCTACGGGTTTTCCCTCACCGACTACACCAGCGCGGGGGCCCTCATGGCATCCACCTTTACACCCGCTGCGGCGCTGGCCTTCATCGCCTTCTGCGCGCTGTACACCCCCTGCGTGGCCTCCATCGCCACCATCCGCCGGGAGATGAACAGCGCCAAATGGACTGCCGTGTGCCTCGTCTGGCAGATCCTGGTGGCTTACGCCGTCAGCGTTCTTGTCTACCACATTGCGGCCTTGTTCCTTTAATATAATGTAAGGGGAGGTTCGGAAGCTGAGGTTTTGCCCTCCGCATCCCCCGGAGCCTCCCCGCGCGAACCAGCGGCCAGCAGCGCCGCTGGTTCGATTTCTGTTGCAGCGGGTCGTGCAACAAACCGCCGCCGCAGGCCCTAATATGAATCCCAATCCCCCCGATCCCAGCCCACCGCAGCCTCCTTTTCCCGCTCTGTTACACAGCCGGGGCCAATGTTACAACTGTGTTACAAACGCTCCGCCCCCCTTGCATTTTCCATTTGCCTCGTGTATATTGAGCATGCGGAGGAACGTGTGGGGAGGAATGCTCCCCGGGACAGATACGGGACCGGCTAGCCACGGTATGTGTGCCGGTGTGTATCCTCTTCAAGCGCGGAAATCCGACAAAAAGATAAGGGGAGGTAATACACCTCTTGCAGCTAACTTTTCTGCGTGTGTTTTCCTGAAATTTTGCTGAAAGTGGCCGTATTTCTGAACTTTATCGAAAATTTGAAAAGGAGGAAAATCCACCATGAGGAATCTGAAAAAGATCCTCGCGCTGG
>CAJFQQ010000021.1 GCA_904419145.1 uncultured Oscillospiraceae bacterium
GCCGGAGGAGCCGAAGAAGTATAGCGATAGAGTGCGGCGGTCTTGACTGTCGCGCTCTATTTCTGTAAAATGGGGTGAATAAACTTTCGGCTCACGCTTTCCGTGAAATACGGAGACGCCATGTTTATCGCGGACATGGCGGAGGGCTGACTAGGCTTTCAGTGGAGAGGGGAAACGTCTTTTCATAAAGACTTTCCAAACATCTGGTTGACTTTAATACGAATTCGTACTATACTGGGCTCCGTGTGATTTCATCGGAACAGAAGGAGAAGCGCATGGACGAGATCGCAGAGCGGGTGCGCCGTCTGGTGCTGCACATCAATCAAATGGATGGTGCGTACTACTATTTTTCCAGGAAGCTGGGGTACAAGGAGAACCTGCTCTACCTGCTCTACGCCCTGGACGATGGCCGCCCGCACTCCCAGACAGAGATCTGTCGGGACTGGATGATCCCCAAGACTACGGTGAACACCAATGTCAAGGAATTGGTGTCCTGCGGCTATGCCACGCTGGAGCAGGGGAAAAGCCGAGAGAAGATCATTTCTCTAACTGAGAGCGGCCGGGCCTATGCCGGGGAGCTGCTGGGCCCGATCTATGCTGCGGAGCGCTCCGCCATGGAGCGGACGCTGGAGCGGTTTTCACCTGCATTCTCCGATGCGCTGGAATATTTTTCGCAGATGCTCTGTCAGGAACTTGAGGCGCATACTGCCCGAGCCTCCAAACCCTCCGATGAAGGAAAGGAGACTGTATGAATACCCAGACCCTCTATGAGAGATTTGCCAAGACGCCGCCCCGCCGGCTGTTTTTCCTGGCGGCCATTCCCGGCGCTGTCAGTATGCTGGCATCGGCTTTGTACCAGCTGATCGACGGTGTGTTTGTGGGACAGATTTTAGGCGAGACTGCTTTTGCTGCGCTGAACCTGGCGATGCCGTTTGTAATTATCAATTTTTCCTTGGCAGATTTGATCGGCGTGGGATCCTCGGTCCCGATCTCTATTGATTTGGGGCGGAAAGAGGAAAAAACAGCCAACAACACGTTTACTTGTGCCTGCATTCTGATTGTGGCGACCAGTGCGGCTGTAGGGGCGGTTTTGTACCTGGCTGCGCCGTTGCTCATGTCCCTGATGGGGGCGGAAGGGGAGTTTGCGGCGTTTGCCGTGCAATATCTGCGTGTCTATGCGCTCTGCTCCCCGGTGACGACCATTATTTTTGCGGTGGACAACTATCTGCGCATCTGTGGAAAGGTCCAGCGCAGCATGCTGCTGAATATTTTTATGTCGGTCATGAGCGCATCTTTGGAGTTCCTGTTCCTGGCGGTGTTCCGATGGGGGATCTGGGGGGCGGCGTTAGCCACCTGCACGGGAATGTTCCTCAGCGCTGCGGCAGCCTTTTATCCTTTTTTCCGAGGCAGGATGCCGCTGCATTTCTGCCGGCCCCGTTTCCATTGGGGGATGATTCGGAAAATGATTGCCAACGGCGCTCCGAATTTTCTCAATAACATTGCCGGACGCATTACTTCCATTTTGATGAATTTCCTGCTGGTCCGGCTGGGCGGGGAGTCCGCCGTGTCCATCTATGGGATTCTGATGTATGCCGAGGGCTTCATCCAGCCGCTGCTCTATGGGATGTGTGACTCCCTGCAGCCGGCGGTGGGCTACAACTGGGGGGCTGGAAAGTTCTCCCGGGTCCGGGCAATTGAGCGCTACTGCTTTTCTGCCAGCGCGGTTCTGTCGATTTTGGCAGCGGCTTTGATCTATCTCTTCCCGGGGCAGATTGGCGCTCTCTTTATGAGCGAGGGGGATGCTGCCTTCGCGGCGGAGACGGCGGCTGCGCTGCGCCTGTTCAGCTTTACTTATCTTACCAGATGGTTTTCCTTTGCCACCCAGAGCTATATGCTGGCCATTGAACATGCAGTGCCGGCGTCTCTGATCTCAGTATCCACAGCATTGATATTCCCGGTTTTGCTGGTAGTGGTTCTCTGGCCGCTGGGGCTTACGGGCCTGTGGATGAACTTTGCCGGAACGTCCCTGCTGGCGGGTGTATTAGCGGCTGTGGTCCTGCGGCGGTTCCTGAAAAGGATGCCGCGGCAGGATCTGGAGGCGGCGGGATGAAAAACCTGCGCGGAAGAGACGATTTGTTGGAAGGGGTGACCGCATTGAAGCTGACCGATCTTCCTAATATTGGTCCGGTGCTGGCGGAGCACCTCCGCGCTGCCGGCATCGAGACCGTAGAACAGCTGCGGGAGCTGGGAGCAGAGGGGGCGTTTGAGCGGATTCGCCGGAGCGCGAAGCCGGATGCCTGCCTTCATGAGCTGGAGGCCCTGGCTGGAGCCGTGGCGGGCATACGCAAGAGCCTGCTGCCCCCTGAGAGAAAAGCGGCGCTGAAGGCGTGGTTTCACCGGCTGACAGAGGAGGAAAAACATGTTTGAAGTCATCAAGACAGAGGGGCACGCCCGCCGGGGCCGCTTCTCCTGCGCCCACGGCGGGGAGGTGCAGACTCCGGTGTTTATGAATGTAGGCACCCAGGCGGCCATCAAGGGCGGCCTCTCGGCCCGGGATCTGAAGGAGATCCGCTGCCAGATCGAGCTGAGCAACACGTACCACCTCCACCTCCGTCCTGGCGACGAGGTGGTAAAGGCACTGGGGGGGCTCCACCGGATGATGTGCTGGGACGGCCCCATCCTCACCGACTCCGGCGGCTTCCAGGTGTTCTCTCTCGCCTCTCTGCGGAAGATCAAGGAGGAGGGCGTCTGCTTTTCCTCCCACCTGGACGGGCGGAAAATCTTCATGGGGCCCGAGGAGAGCATGCGCATCCAGTCGAACCTGGGCAGTGATATCGCTATGGCCTTCGACGAGTGCGTTGAGAACCCGGCGCCCTATGACTATGTGAAGCAGTCCTGTGAACGGACACTGCGGTGGCTGGAGCGGTGCAAGGCGGAGCATGACCGCCTCAATGCCCTGCCGGACTGCGTCAACCCCGGCCAGATGCTCTTTGGCATCAACCAGGGGGGGACCTACGACGACCTGCGGATCTGGCACATGCAGCAGATCGCCAAAATCGACTGCGACGGCTTTGCCATCGGAGGGCTCGCGGTAGGGGAGAGCACCGAGGTCATGTACCATATTATCGAGCAGGTGGAGCCCTACATGCCGGCGGGGAAGCCGCGCTACCTGATGGGGGTGGGAACGCCCAGCAACATCATCGAGGGCGTGGCCCGGGGGGTGGATTTCTTTGACTGCGTTATGCCCGCCCGCAATGCCCGCCACGGCCGGCTCTTTACCTGGGGCGGGGCCATCAATATCAAAAACGAGAAGTACAAGCTGGACACCAACCCCATCGACCCGGCGTGCGACTGCCCGGTGTGCCGGACCTACAGCCGGGCCTATCTGCGCCACTTGTTCAAGGCGGAGGAGATTCTTGCCATGCGCCTGGCGGTGCTGCACAACCTCTATTTTTATAACCGCCTGATGGAGCGGATCCGGGAGGCCCTGGATGCCGGGGAGTTCCAACAGTTCCGGGCGGCCTACAGCGAGAAGCTGAACGAAAAAATTTAGGGCTTGCCAAATGTTGTACAGTTCTGTATAATATTTTCTAGTCTGCAAATTGACCACAGAGTCCGTTGCACCAATTTGATGAAGAAAAAGGAGAACCAAGTACTATGCCTGAGCAGTATTCCGGTATTATCATGATTGTTGTCATGATCGCAATCTTCTATTTCCTGCTGATCCGCCCGGAGTCCAAGCGGAAAAAGCAGGCCCAGCAGATGCGGGACTCCCTGAAGAAGGGCGACATGATTACCAGTATCGGCGGTATCGTGGGAAAAATCGTCCATGTAACGGAGAATACCATTGTCATTGAGACTAGCGATGATCGGGTCCGCATTGAGCTGACAAAGTGGGCCGTGTCCTCCACCGGAATTCAGACCAGCGATCAGCCGGAAACAAAGAAGGAGAAGAAAGAAGAAAAGAAGGACGACGATGAGAAGGCTGAGCCTGCAAAAATCGAGGAGAAGCCTGCTGAGTCCCCTGCTGAGATTGATAAAAAATAAGCTCTTCGGGAACAAGTGCATAATGATCCCTCCCATAAAATATGTTGGTACAGACATATTTTATGGGAGGTTTTTCTATGCCGAAAAAAGAGAGCCAACAGCAGCTGTGGCGATCCGCAGCATATTGCGTCCTATGTACATTGGGGATCTACTTGATCATGCAGTGCCTGAATGCGCTGCTGGTGGCCAGGGAGGTTGTAGGGGAGGGGAGCACTGCAATCCTGATATGGGCTTCGGCGGGGATTGCGACGCTTGCCGGTGTGCTGCTGATGGGGCGGGGCTGGCGGACCCGGCGGCTCCTGCTGGGAGGCGGGTGCGCCCTGGGGTTCCTGCTGATTTTGCTGCTGTGTGCGCTGGTAAGCGGCGGAAGCCTTGGGGCCATCGGAGGACAGCTTGCGGGAACGGCTGTAGCGTCGCTGGCAGGCGGTACCCTTGCGGCGCTGATAGCACAGCCGCGAAAGAGCCGAAAGAACCGGAAGCACCGCTGAAACAGGGGATCGAAATGGTTACATAATGCTGACAGCGCAGCGGCGGGCAGGGGAGGACAGCAAAAAGCCTTTGTGAAAAGTGCTGAATTTTTGGAAAAAATTTCCTAAAAAGCCGAATGAGACTGAAATGGCTTTGATTAGAGTTGACAAGCAAAAGGGCCTATATTTGGTGCCGGAGGCGGTCGCTTGCCACCAAATATGCCGCAAGATGACGGCTTTTGTCACCTGATTTACAAAGTTTACATAATATTATTTACATAATACTTTGTCATAACTGACGAAATCTGGAGAAGTCGCGGTTTACATATTGCGAAAAGGGAAAATTTGTCCTATTATAAGAAGTACGTTTTGGGACAAGGGTCTATTTGCCTGCACAGCTTCATACTTTGTGATGAGGTGATGGTGTGGGCGTCAAGAAATGGATGCGCCGTGTACGGACGGAAGCGGGACAGGCGTTGACGGTTCAGCTTCTCTGTCTGGGGCTGCTGTTTGTTATAGGGATGCTGGGGGGCTACCTCTATGCGGATTACTGCGGCGATCATTCCCGTTTGGTGCTCTCTGAGTTTCTGGCGGGATATTGTGCCCTTTACGAGAAGGGGACTGTGCAGACGGTCTCCTTGTTTGCGGCGGTTCGCCTCTATTTTTCCTATGTATTGGCCGCCCTTTTTCTCGGCTTTTTGTCGATAGGAGTCTTTGCGCTGCCGGTTTTGTCGGGAATATACGGGTTTATGACAATGTTCGCTGTGGCCTGCTTTATCCAGGTTTATGGGCGTGCGGGCAGTGCTTTGGCTATGGCGGCGTTCGGACTGCGAGCACTGTTTACAATCCCCTGCTTTTTGTGGGTGGCTGCTTATGCTTGGGCGGCATCTTCTGCGTTGGCAACCAGGTCGCGGGGGAAGCGATGTGCGCCTGTCGTTTATGACAGCGCCTATTTTTACCGCCTATTGTTGTGTTTTGTGTTGTTGGCGATTGGCATTTGTGCTGAACGCTATATAACGCCCTATCTATTTCAATGGGCGCTGGCAAAAATGTGAAGGGCTATGATGAAGGGGGGAGGTTCGCTGTGGCCGATTATATCCAGGCGTACAGCGTCTATCTGCGGGAGGAAAAGCATGCCTCTGAAAACACAGTGGCCTCCTATCTGCGGGACGTACGGCAATTTGCGTCGTATTTGCACACATCTTCTGATGTGGAGCTTGACGAATGCACACAGATCCATGTAGAGGCATATGTAGCCTATATGATGGGGCGTGGAAAATCTGCCGCCAGCGTGGCCCGGGGCATCGCCTCCTTGAAATCTTTCTATGCCTATCTGCTGTCTGCCGGCGTGGTGGATGGGAACCCCGCCAAGGGGGTTTCTTCGGTCCGAACGGAACGGAAATATCCGCAAATCCTCACCGGCAAAGAGGTGGAGCTCTTTCTGGAGCAGCCTCAGTGCGTGGATGCCAAGGGCTACCGGGACCATGCCATGCTGGAACTGCTGTATGCCACCGGGATTCGGGTCAGTGAGCTGATTGGGCTGGATCTAAGGGATGTCAATTTCAGCGCCGGCCTGCTCCACTGCGCCAGCCGGGGCAAAGAACGGGTGATCCCCCTCTATCAGACGGCGATCCGGGCGTTGCAGGACTATGTGCGGGACTACCGTCCCCAGATCGTGGTGGACCCGGAGGAAAAGGCCCTGTTCGTCAACATGAACGGCGAGCGCATGAGCCGCCAGGGCTTCTGGAAGATCATCAAATATTACCAGGAGCGGGCGGGCATCCAGAAGGACATCACGCCCCATACCCTGCGCCACTCCTTTGCCGCCCACCTGCTGGAGAACGGGGCGGACCTCCGCTCCATTCAGGAGATGCTGGGCCATGCGGACATTTCTTCTACCCAGATCTATTCCCATATGGTGAAGCAGAAGCTCAAAGACGTGTACCAGAAGGCCCACCCTAGGGCATAGAGACAAGAAGAGAGAACGCGGAACGAATTTTTGTGGGAATTTCGGAGCATCATCGCCCAGCTGGCCGGATATCGTGACATGTGTGTAAAATCCTGTTAAAAAGGAACAGTAAAGGTGATAAGCTATACAGAAGGCGGAGAGGAGTTCTCTGCCTTTCTTTCGTAAAATCGGCTGTACAGGGACAAATTTAGCTGAACAGGAAATCCGCTTGACAGAATGAAAGGGAGGGGCCGTAATGTGGTGGCTGCTGCCAGTTGCCGCCCTGTTGGCGGCACTGTATGTGCTGGGCATTTTGAGCGTCCAGCTCGCTGTTGTCAGTATCGGGTGGAATTGGGGACTGCCCCGGTGGTGGCGGGGGCGCTATACCATCCTCTCCGGTCGTCTGATCCGCTGTTTTGCGGCCTCCGGCAACCGCTTTTTGACGGTTCAGCTGGAGGGGGAGGCGGGGACGGTATCTCTGGAAATTCGGGACGGCACCGGATCGCTCCAATCCGCGTGGTATGGCGTGCGGTCCCTGGATACACGGGTGCCGCTGCGGGGGGTGCGGCGGTGTACAGTCCATCTCCGCGCGGCGGATTTTCGAGGTTCGTTTTTTCTCGCTCTGGAGCGCTAGCACCCGCAGCAGAAGGCTGCGGGTGCTTTTTTGCGTCGGGATCGGCGGCTGTTTTCTCTATTGCCTTTTCCTCAAACAGATGTTAGAATAAAATGAATTATTGTGTGGGAGGAAGCTATGCGGATCTTAGGCATCGACCCCGGCGTTGCCACCATCGGGTTTGGCGTGGTGGACGCGGAGCGGGGGAATCAGCAGTTGGTGCGCTATGGCGTCATCACCACCCCGGCGGGAATCCCGCTCTCCAGCCGCCTCTACCAGATCTCCCAGGACATGTCGGAGCTGCTCCGGCAGTTTGACCCGGATGAGATGGTGGTGGAGGAGCTGTTTTTCACCAAGAATATCACAACCGGTATCGCTGTGGCCCATGGCCGCGGCGTGATCCTGCTGGAGGCGGAGCGGCTGGGAGTCCCGGTGTATGAGTACACGCCCATGCAGGTGAAGCAGGCAGTGGCCGGGTACGGCAAGGCGGACAAGCGCCAGGTGATGCTGATGACCCAGAGGCTTCTGAAGATGAAGGAGATCCCGCGGCCCGACGACGCCGCCGACGCACTAGCGCTGGCGATCTGCCACGCCCGGTCTGCCACGTCTCTCCTGAACACGGACCGGGTCTTTGATCCGAAGAAATACGATACGAGGTGAACGCTATGTCAGTTGTTGTCAAGCAGCCGATTCCCGACCCGCCCTACAGCCTCCACGACGCCCACATCCTCTCCCTGGAGCTGGAGGGGGACGCCCTGCGCCTGGTGACCCAGTACGGGTATGTCTGCACCACAGAGCCCTACGGCCAGGTGGACGGCGATGTGGAGCTCACCGGTGTGGACGCGGATTCCTCCTATGTCTATGTACTGGAGTACACGGATGTCCTCTGCGGCAACTGCGGCCGCTTTACCGGCCGGAAGATGACACTGGATGCGTTTTTGCGGGACTATGCCGACGCGAGCCTGGACATCATGGACGAGACCTGCGGCTTTCGCCAGATGAAGCTGGAGGGGTTTCTGAACCTGCCGGGCCGCTGCCTGGAATTTTTCTTGGAAGTCTATTACACCGGGGAAATCCGGTATCTTTTGAAGGATTGAGCGCCGCTGCAGGGCGGCGGAGGAGGCTGTTATGTTCTACTATCTCTCCGGCACGGTGGGGCACGTGGAGCCCTACCTGGCGGTGATCGACTGCGGCGGCGTGGGGTACGCCTGTCGCACCACCACCTACACCCTCTCCACGCTGAAAAAGGGGGAGAAGGCCAAGCTCTATACCCACCTGAACGTCCGGGAGGACGCCATGGAGCTCTACGGCTTCTCCACCCAGGAGGAGCGCAACCTCTTTGAGCTGCTGATCTCCGTCAGCGGCGTGGGGCCCAAGGCGGCCCTGAGCATCCTCTCCGCCTCCGCGCCGGCGAACCTGGCCCTGAGCATCATCACCGGGGACGAGAAGGCCCTGACCTGTGCCCCTGGCATCGGCAAGAAGATTGCCCAGCGGGTGATCCTGGAGCTCAAGGACAAGCTGGCCAAGGGCCAGACGGAGTTCAGCGCCGGCGGCGGCATGGCGGGGGCGCCGGTGGCGGTAATTCCGGACAACAAGCTCTCCGAGGCCAGCGCGGCCCTGGCGGTGCTGGGGTACAGCCAGGGGGAGATCAACGTGGCGCTGAAGGGCGCGGACATGGAGCAGCCGCTGGAGGAGATTATCCGCCAGTCGCTGAAAAAGATGGTGAAGGGATAGGGGAGCATATGGAAACGCGGAGCAGAACTAAGACCGTGGTCAAGAGCGGCATCACCTTCGGCACCTGCCTGGCTATGGTGATCTCCTATGTGAATTGGCACTCGGTGTTCTGGGCCATTGTCCACGGCCTGCTCAGCTGGGTATATGTGATCTACTACCTGATCCGCTACTGAGATACGGCGCTGCGTTGTGTGCAAGGAGGGAGAAGATCCTATGGGGAAGTTTCTGACGAGAGAATACTGGACATTCTGGCGCGTGTTCTGGTTCTGGATGGGTGTGATATTTGCTGCGTCCATTCTGGATGCGGCAGTCCTCCGTGCCCCCTGGTATTTCGGGAGCCTGGTCCGGTCCGGGCCAGGGATCACCCTGCTTTTCTATCCGGTGTATCCGCCCTCCTTCGAGTGGGAGACGAAGTATAAAAAGGCGTGGAGCCCGGAGGAGTGCCGGAGATTCATGCGGATCCTTGGGGCGTTGGAGATCCTCTTTTCCTTTTGTGTCCGCATTACCGTAAATGGATAGGAAGTGAACCTTTGAGTATTGATTATTCCAATGACGATGTGCTGCTGGAGGGCGAGCCCCTTGTTACCACCTCTCTGACCCGGGAGGACGAGGGGGAGTATTCCCTACGGCCCAGGACGCTGCGGGAGTACATCGGCCAGGAAAAGGCCAAGGAGAACCTGGAGATCTTCATCCGGGCGGCGCAGATGCGCCACGAGCCCCTGGATCATGTGCTGCTCCACGGCCCTCCGGGCCTGGGCAAGACCACCCTCAGCGGCATCATCGCCAACGAGATGGGGGTCAACATCCGCATCACCTCCGGCCCCGCCATTGAGAAGGCGGGGGATCTGGCGGCGCTGCTGACCAACCTGAATGAGAACGATATCCTCTTTGTGGACGAGATCCACCGCCTCAACCGCTCGGTGGAGGAGGTGCTCTACCCGGCCATGGAGGACTATGCCATCGACATCATCATCGGCAAGGGCCCCTCAGCCAACTCCATCCGCCTGGATCTGCCCAAGTTCACCCTCATCGGGGCCACGACCCGGGCGGGACAGCTCTCTGCGCCGCTCCGGGATCGCTTTGGCGTGACGCTGCGGCTGGAGCTCTACACGCCGGAGGAGCTGGCGCTGATCGTCACCCGGTCCGCCGGGATTTTGGATGTGCCCATCGAGCAGGAGGGGGCAATGGAGATCGCCAAGCGCAGCCGTGGCACGCCCCGCATCGCCAACCGGATGCTCCGCCGGGTCCGGGACTTTGCCCAGGTGAAAGCCGGCGGCGTGATCACCAGGGAGGTGGCCGATCAGGCCCTAACCGCCCTGGAGGTGGATTTTCTGGGGCTGGACAACATCGACCGGCGGATGCTCCGGGCCATCATCGAGTTCTACGGCGGCGGACCGGTGGGGCTGGAGACCTTGGCGGCCACCATCAATGAGGAGGCTGTGACCCTGGAGGACGTGTATGAGCCCTATCTCATGCAGATCGGCTTTCTGACCCGGACGCCCCGGGGGCGCTGTGTCACCCGAAAAGCCTATGAGCACCTGCACATGGACTTTGCTGCGGGGGATGAGCAGCTGAGTTTCCAATAGAATACAGATTGTAATCACCGAAAGAACAAAATTTTTTGCACCAACATGTGAATACAAGATGTATAGGGGGCGAAGCAGTTGGAGCGGCGGTATGTAGAGAGCATCTTTTTGAACAGCCCACTTCCGGAGGACTCCTATCTCCACGCGCTGCCCGCCGTCCAGGCCCTGGAGGGCCGGGAGAAGCGTCTGTCCTTTGACGCGGATGTGACGTTCCTGGTGGGGGAGAACGGCAGTGGGAAGTCCACCCTCCTGGAGGCCATAGCGGTCTGCTGCGGGTTCAACGCCGAGGGCGGCACCCGGAATTTCAACTTCTCTACTCGGGCGACCCACTCCAGGCTCTGCGACTACCTCACCGTGGCCCGGATCAGCTACCCTAAGGACGGCTTTTTCCTCCGGGCAGAGAGCTTCTACAATGTGGCTACCAACATCGACGAGATGGACGAGTCGCCCTCTTTGGGCGGGAACCTGATTGACAGCTACGGCGGCGTCTCCCTCCACAAGCAGTCCCACGGGGAGAGCTTCCTGGCCTTGGTGCAGAACCGCTTCGGCGGTCACGGCCTCTACCTCCTGGACGAGCCGGAGGCGGCTCTGTCTCCCACCCGGCAGCTGACGCTGCTGGGGGAGATGCACCAGCTGGTGAGGATGCAGTCCCAGTTCATTATCGCCACCCACTCGCCCATCCTGATGGCCTACCCTGGGGCGCGGATCTATCTCCTGGATGAAACGGGCATCCGCCTGGTGCACTATCAGGAGACGGAGCACTACCAGATGACCCGGCGGTTTCTGGATGACCCGGACCGGATGTTCCGGTACCTCTTTGCGGAGGACGGGGACACATGATAGAACTGCCTGAGCGCAAAGAAAGCAGAGGGCGCGTTTTTGAGAGCCCGCAAGCGACATTTTCATGCCTTCCGGCATAGAATAATAAGAATCAAGGAAATGAATCATTCGTAATGAGGTATTTTTAGTTATGGGAAAATTATTTGGGACCGACGGCATCCGCGGCATCGTCGGAGAAAATTTGACAGCAGACCTGGCCTTTCGGGTGGGGCAGGCGGTAACCCATGTCCTCTTTGAGGAGAAGGGGGAGAAGCCCCTTATGACCATCGGCATGGACACCCGCATCTCCTCCGATATGCTGGAGGGGGCGCTCATTGCCGGTATCTGCTCTGCCGGCGGCGATGTGATGCCTTTAGGTACGATCCCTACACCGGCCGTGGCCTATCTTACCGTGAAGGTGGAGGCGGATGCAGGAATTGTGATCTCTGCCAGCCACAACCCTTTTGAGCACAACGGGATCAAGGTTTTTAACGGGCAGGGCTACAAGCTCTCCGACGCTTTGGAGGAACGGGTGGAGGAGAAGATCCTCTCCGGTGAGGAGATGGCAACGGCCAAGGGCGCTGCCATTGGTAAGCGTATCCATGGCATGAAGAGCCTGAAAAATGAGTACATCAAATATCTGACGGAGACGGTGGAGGATGATCTGGGAGGGCTTCGTATCCTGGTGGACTGCGCCAATGGTGCTGCGGCAGCCACTGCGCCCGACTTGTTTTCGCACTTCGCATTGGAGGCGGACTTCATCCACCGCAAGCCCAACGGCGTGAATATCAACGACCGCTGCGGTTCTACCCATATGAAGAGCCTGGCCGCTATGGTGACCGCCGGGGAATATGACCTGGGCGTGGCCTTCGACGGCGATGCGGACCGCTGCCTCATGGTGGATGAGCTGGGCAATATCATCGACGGCGACAAGATCATGGCTGTCTGCGGGTCCTATATGAAACAGCAGGGGACGCTGACCGGCCATACCATCGTGGGCACGGTGATGAGCAACCTGGGGCTCCATGAATTCTGCAACAAGAACGGCCTGCGTCTGGTGTGCACGCCGGTGGGGGACCGGAATGTTCTGGAAAAAATGCTGGAGTATGGCTACCGCATCGGCGGCGAGCAGTCCGGCCACATGATCTTTACCGACTATGCCACCACTGGAGACGGCCAGCTCACTGCGCTGCAGTTCTTACAGATCCTCAAGCGCAGCGGCAAGACGGCCAGCGAGCTGGCGGGGATCTGCCCCCAGTATCCCCAGGTGCTGGTGAATGTCCGGCTGGAGAACGTTCCGGGGCTGAAGGAGCGGATCATGGACGCGCCGGAGCTGAAGGAGGCCGCCCAGCGGGAGGAGGAGGCCATGGCGGGGGAGGGCCGGGTTTTGGTCCGCGCTTCCGGTACAGAGCCGCTTATCCGGGTTATGGTAGAGGCCAAGACGGAGGAAATTGCTCAGTCCTGCGCAGATCGTCTGGCTGCATTGGTGAATTCGCTAAAAAAGTAGGGAATTACCAGGAAGAAATTTTACATTTTTCTTGACAAATCCCTATCAATGTAGGTATAATAAAGTATGGTTTTTTTTAGCATGGATCCTGACACCTCCTATGCCGCCTGTAGTGACGAGGCGCTGTGTGCCATCGCTGCTGCCGGTGACCGGGAAGCAGAGGAGGCGCTGATAAAGCGTTACAACCGGCTGGTTCGTCAGATTACTCGACCCTATTTTTTAGCGGGCGGTGACAGCGACGATCTGATCCAGGAGGGTATGTTAGGACTCATGAAAGCTGTTCGTGAGTTCAATGGTTCAAAAGAGGCGTCTTTCCGCACATTTGCAGAGGTATGCATACGAAATCGCGTTTATTCTGTCCTGCGAGCGGCGTCCCGGGAAAAGCACAGTCCGCTCAACCACTCGATTTCCATTGAAACCCCTTTCTTTGAAAGCAACTCCTACACAGCGATAGATGGCCATGAAGCCCAGGAAAACCCTGAGGATCTGATGATCCGGCGGGAAAACCGGAGCCATGACCTGCTTCGGATCAACCAGCGGCTCTCCCCATTGGAGAGGAGCGTGCTCTCCTTATATTTAGATGGCCTGACCTTCTCAGAGATTGCGGAGGTCTTGGGGAAGCCATCTAAATCTGTGGAGAATGCCGTGCAGCGTATCCGCCGGAAAGCTGCCCGGTCATAGTATGGTGCTATCAGCCAAAGAGCTGAGCGCATATATTTTTTCTTTCAAAGAGAGGGTTAGAAACATGTACGAAGACAAGACTTTAGTGTGCAAAGAGTGCGGCAAGGAGTTCGTGTTCACCGCCGGTGAGCAGGAATTCTATGCAGAGCGCGGCTTCCAGAATGAGCCCCAGCGCTGCAAGGCTTGCCGGGATGCTCGCAAGAACGCGGCCCGCGGTCCCCGCGAGTATTTCACCGCTGTTTGCGCGGCTTGCGGCGGCGAGGCTCGTGTTCCCTTCGAGCCCAAGAGCGACCGTCCTGTGTACTGCAGCGACTGCTTCGCCAAGATGAAGGAGCAGCAGGGCTGATCTGCCTGATTATTGCACTAAAACGAGGGCTGTGGGCAGCCCTCGTTTTTTGCATGAAATAGACAGAAAAGAGATTCATAGCCAAAGGGCTGGCTCTTTCTGTGCTCTTGCGCCTGTAGGGTGGTTATGGTAAAATGGCAATAACAATTCACCAACAGCAGTGGAGCAGCCTGTCAGGAGGAAAATGAATGAAGGTATGTGTGCTATGTGACAGCAGAACCGGCAATACCGAGCAGCTTGCCGATGTGATCCGGGAGGTATATTCTGGTAATTTGGTAGAGGATACTGACCAGGCGGATATTGTATTTTTAGGATCTTGGACCGATAAAGGCTCTTGTTCGGATGCCGCTCGGGAGGCCGCTGCAAGCTTGCACGGAAAGCAAGTTTTTCTGTTCGGGACCTGTGGCTTCGGCGGCAGTGATGCATACTACGAACAAATTTTCCATCGCACGGCAGCTCTGCTGGATAGCAGCAACCGGATTGTCGGCCGCTTCTATTGCCAGGGGAAAATGCCGGTTTCTGTCAAAGAGCGCTATCAGAATATGCTCCGACAGGATCCGGGAAACCAGCGTATGAAAGCGAGCTTGGAAAATTTTGATAGAGCATTGTCCCATCCAGACGGGCAGGATCTTCAGCGTCTGCGCGATACCCTGGCAGCACTCTCACTTTCTTGATCGGGGCGATTTCAGAGAATTTCTCAGTAGCTGCCGGAGGATTTGAGAGGATTGATTCCATGAAAAAGACGTACGTTACGACCATGCCGGACCATGTAGGAGCGTTTCTGAAGGCCAGCCGCTGTATTGCTGCTTTGGGCATCAATATTACGCGGGTCAGCTATAACAAAGCGGTGGATATGCACACCCTGTTTATAGAGGCGGAGGGAACTTCGGAACAGTTAGATCAAGCCAGCCAACGGCTGAAGGAAATCGGGTATTTGCAGAGTAATCGCTCTGCCGGGACAGTCATGCTGCTGGAATTTAAGCTGCAGGATATTCCCGGATCTGTTACTGCGGTTCTGGAGCTGATTCAACAGTTTCAATTTAATATTTCCTATATCAGCTCCCAGGAAGAAGGCGGTTCCGGCTACCAGCACTTCAAAATGGGGTTGCTGGTGGAGGATCCGGAGCAGATCTCTGTTTTTGTTCAGGAAGCTTCAAAACTATGCAGTGTAAGAGTCATTCACTATGATAAAATCCAGCGGACCTATGATAACAGTATTTTTTATATCTCGTTTGCAAACGAATTGGCGGCGCAGATGGAGCTTAGCGAGGAGGACCGGGGTGAACTGGTGATCCAGTCCAATCTGGTGATGCAGCTTCTGGATGAACACGGCGGTTCCCCGTATAAAACGTTCGAGGTCATTGGCAAGTTCGGCGAGGCCCTGGCCCGGTATCGTGGCGATGTGTTTGCCCCCCGCATTACCCGGCATAGGATGGATGGGAGTACGACCATCCTCTTGCTGGAGCCCCCTTGTGGCAGCAATACTACGATTCTCTGCAACAGCGGAAGATATCTGTTTGTCGATACCGGATACGCATGTTACCGGCAGGAGATGCTGGACTATTTCCATGCGCTGCTTCCGGATTTTGATACTTGTGACAAGGCGGCGTTGGTTACCCATGCTGATGTGGACCACTGTGGCCTGCTGGACTTGTTTCCAGTGGTTTTTCTTAGCCAGAAGAGCCGGGATTCCCTGGTTATGGAATCTACTGCTGGCGGCGGCTTCCGTGAGGAAAACCCTCTTCACGCGCCCTACGCCCGGATTTGTAAGACGCTGACCTCTTATTGTCCGCCGGATCCAAAGCGCCTTCAAGTCATTGCAGGAACATCGGAGCCATTGACCCAGCCGCTGGAGCGCACGGGGGACTTTCTCTTTGGTTCCCTCTCTTTTGAGGTTTACGAAGGTGCTGGCGGCCATCTGCCAGGGGAAATTGTGCTGGTGGAGCGGCGGCTCCATCTAGCGTTTACGGGGGACATTTATGTCAATATCAAAGAATTTACCCGAGAACAGACCGTCTATAACCGCTATGCACCCTATTTAATGACTTCTGTAGATACGGACCCGAAGCTGGCCGCCAGGGAGCGGGAAGCCCTGTGGGAAGTGCTGGGGGAGGGGACATGGACTATTTTTGGAGGTCATGGCCTGAACAAGGAACTTACATTATAATTAAGCCGCTGAAAAAGAGGGGCGCTACATCGTAGCGCCCCTCTTTTTCAGCGGGTGAATTTACTGATTAGCAGCCTCGTTAACAGCACGCAGCAAAGCGTCCACATCCACTCCGTGGACTTGGCAGGCCTCCTCCACGGTCTCGCCGCGGCTGCTGGGGCAGCCCAGGCAATGCATGCCGATGGACATAAAAATAGGTGCAGTCTGGGGCGCAATATCCAGGATATCGCCAATGATGGTGTCTTTTGTAATGTTGACCATAAATAACCTCCGTGACGGGATAAACCCGATTTTTCTCTTTCTGCGCCCCTAGTATACCCTATTTTGTGTTTTTTTTCAACTCCTATTTTCACCAGATCTCCCCTTTGATCTTGCCAAGAAAACTTTGCAAAATTATGTTGACAAGTTTACTTGGCGATGCTATGATAGGGTTACCAAGTAAACTTGGCAATTCAACCAGGAGGTATCACAATGAATAAAGAAGATATCCTGGCCCGGAGCCGGGCGGAGCAGAACGATGAAGGTATGCGGGATGCGGAGGAGAAGGGACGCCGCATTGGGATTCGCGCCTTCTGCCTGGTGGAACTTATCGTTCTCATTTTTAATTACTGCACCGATCAGCCCACCTATGTTCCCATGTCCATGTTCTGGGCCTTTACCGCCGCCGAGGCCTATCCCAAGTATCGCTTTACTGGGAAGCGGTCGTTTCTGGCAGTAACCATTTTGGGCTCGGTAGTATCCCTCCTGTTCCTGGTCTGCCATATTTTGTCTGTTCTGCTGGCATAAGAGGAGTCAGTGCTATGGATGAAAGCTTGGTTCTGCGCAACCGCCTGCGGGAAGCCCGTATGGAAAAAGGGCTCTCCCAATCTCAACTGGCCCAGATGGTGGGCGTATCCCGGAATACGATCAGCTCCATTGAAACAGGCCAATTCAACCCTACTGCCAAACTGGCTCTGGTCCTCTGTATTGCGTTGGATCGAAAATTTGAGGATCTATTCTACTTTGATGGGTGAGAAGTCTGCGGAAGTGCCGATGCCCCGGGAACTTGCTTCGCTTGCAAAACAGAAAGTGGTATGGTATACTAAACGCAATCGTGAAAGAAAGCGGGTATGGGATATGGAAAATACATTTCGTAGCGCAATTTTTGGCGGATTCAACCGCCAGGATGTGATGGAATATATCAGCCGGATGGCTAGCGATCACAAGGAAAGTCTGGAAAAATTTGAGCAGGAAAATGCTGACTTGCGTACCCAGCTTGAGGGGAAGTCCGAGTTGGAGAGAGCGCTGGAGGATTTGCGCAGGGATTATGAAAATACTGCCCAGGAGCTGGCAGAAGAGAAAATCGCCAAGGAGCAGTACCGCAGGCAGCTGGAAGAGAGCACTGCGCAGGTGAAGCAGATGGCGGAGTTCCAGCGGGAGGCGGAGGAGTACAGTGGTGTGAAGGAGCATATTGCTGACATTGAGCTGGAGGCCCGGCGCCGTGCAGACGATGTGCTGGCTGAGGCCAAGTCACAGGCAGATGCCTTGCTGGTGGAGAGCGAACAGAAGGTAAAGGAGCTCCGCCGCTCCACGGCAGAGGAGCTGCGGGAGCTCTATGACCAATACCAGCGCCTGACCGGGGCATTTCAGACTGCGGCGACCCATGTGACCGAGGAGTTGCGGCGGATGGATGTAGCTGTAGGGCAGCTGCCCCTGTCCTTTGACAAGACGCGGTCCAAGCTGGAAAAGCTCAAGGAGCAGCTGTAAAAAGGGGCCGAACGGCCTGGCGCAGGCATGTGGTCCGAGTCATAAAAAAGAAAAAAGAGGCGCGCGGAAATTTCCGCGCGCCTCTTTTCCTCTGCTTTACAGGGCTTTCAGGACCTCCAACAGGTAGGCCCAGGTCCGCTGTACCGACGCGATGGGCAGATGCTCCCGGGGCGTATGGATCTCCAGAATATCCGGACCGAAGGAGACGCAATCCAAGCCGGGCAGTTTATTGCTGAACAGGCCGCACTCCAGCCCTGCGTGGATTGCTTCCACAACAGGCGGTTTTCCATACTGCTGTGTGTAGATTTCTACCATGGTGTCCCGCAGGGGGGAGTCCTTCCGATACTCCCAGGCGGGATATTCACCCCGGCAGGAGAAATCCGCCCCGTATTGCCGTGCAATCTCTGCCAGCTGTGCGCGCATACGATCCTTTTCGCTGTTGACGCTGCTGCGCAGGGAGACAGTGAGACGCAGGCAGTCCGGCTCTACAGAGAGGACGCCCAAATTCATAGAGCTCTCCACCAAGCCGGGGATATCCTTGGACATGGCTTGAACTCCATTGGGTACGGCGGCGATCAGATCTGTGATTTTCTTGCTGTCCTCCACAGTGAAAGCGGTACCGCAGACCTCTCCGCCGTCGTGGTAGATGAGGGTGCAGTTCGGATCTGTCTGGGCGTATTGCGCCTTTACCTGGGTCCACCAAGCCTCCACATCAGCCCGGGCTGCCTCGCGCTGGTCTGCGGGAAGCAGGAACGATGCACAGCTGTGGGCGGGAATGGCATTGTCCTGCTTGCCGCCCTCCAGAGATTGTAGCTGTAAAGTATATTTGCTGGACAGTTGCTGTAAAATCTGGCCAATCAATACATTGGTATTGCCGCGGCCCAAATGAATGTCGGATCCGGAATGGCCGCCGGAGAACCCTTTGAGCGTGAGGCTACAGCAAATACCGCAGCCATGTCCAGCGGTTACAGGGAGAACAGTATCGCTGCGCAGCCCGCCAGCGCAGGAAACCGTGAGAATCCCTTCCTCCTCAGAGTCCATGTTGAGGAACAGCCGCCCCTTCAAAGGGCTGCAGTCCAAAGCCGCGGCGCCCAGCAGCCCAACCTCCTCATCTACAGTGAATACTGCCTCCAGAGGAGGATGGGGGATGGAAGGGTCGTCCAGCACAGCCAGGGCATATGCGACAGCAATACCGTCGTCGCCGCCCAGGGTGGTGCCGGTAGCGGAAACATAGCCATCCTTGACCTGCAGACACAGGGGTTGCGTAGAAAAGTCAAACGCCACATCCGGTTCCTTGGCGCAGACCATATCCATGTGTCCTTGGAGGATGACCGTTGGATGGTCCTCGTAGCCGGGGGTGCCGTCCTGAAGAATAATTACATTGTTGCTGTTGTCCTGAATATAACGAAGCCCACGCTCTTTGGCAAAGCTAACGCAGTAATCGCTGATGGCCTTGGTGTTGCCGGAGCCGTGGGGGATCCGACACAGATCCTCAAAAAAGTGAAATACCTTATGGGGCTCCAGCCCCTCCAATACACGCTTTTCCATTTTTACATTCCTCCGTTCCAACCTTTATAATAAATGGATGCCAGCCTTTTGGCAAGTCTCCACAGTGGCCTGGTCCCACAAGCTTACCTGGACTTCTCCGATGTGGGCCGCGCCGATCATCAGCATGCACAGGCGGCTCTGCCCGATGCCGCCGCCCATAGTCTGGGGAAGCTCTCCATTCAGCAGCATCCTGTGGAAGGGGAGGCTGCGGCGGTCATCCTTGCCGGCCAGGGTCAGCTGACGGTCCAGAGCTGCCGGGTCCACCCGGATGCCCATAGAGGAGATCTCAAAGGCCCGGCCCAGCACGTCGTTCCACATGAGAATGTCGCCGTTGAGGGTCCAGTCGTCGTAGTCCGGCGCGCGGCCGTCGTGGGGCTTGCCGGATCTCAGATTGCCGCCGATCTGCATGAGGAACACCGTGTGGTGCTCCCGGCAGAACGCAGTCTCCCGCTGGCTGGGGGTGAGATCCGGGTACAGGTCCTCCAGCTCCTGGGTGGTGATGAAGGTGACCTCCCGCTCCAGCTTCACATGCAGCTGGGGAAAGGCACGGCGCAGGGCGTCGCAGGTATCGCACACCGCGCCCACGATGGAGCGGACGGTCTGCTTGAGGTAGTCCACCGTCCGATCCTCGGCGTTGATGACCTTCTCCCAGTCCCACTGATCCACATAGACGGAGTGGATGTTGTCCAGCTGCTCGTCCCGGCGGATGGCGTTCATATCGGTATAGAGGCCGTTGCCGGGGAAGAACTCATAGCGCTTGAGCGCCAGGCGTTTCCACTTGGCCAGGGAGTGGACCACCACGCCGGTGCAGCTGTCTGCCGCCGGGATATCAAAGGAGACGGCGCGCTCATAGCCGTTCAGGTCGTCGTTGAGACCGGTGTCGGCCCGGACAAAGAGGGGGGCGGACACCCGGCGCAGATTCAGGGCACGCTTCAGGTTGTCCTGAAAATTGCCCTTGATGAATTCGATGGCGCACTGCATGTCATAGACGGAAAGCGGGGGGCGATACCCCTCGGGAATGATACAGGTGCTCATAGGAAACCTCCTTGGAGTAGTGATGATGTCAGAAAATCAAGCCGGCCTATCCTGCCACCGTAGTGATCACCAGCGGCGTGATATAGGCCTCCACAACAGCCGCACAGAGCAGCAACGGAAAGACCACCAGCAGGAGCGTACGCAGCGTGTCGCTGGCCAGTTCCTTCATGGGCGGCGTATTGGGCGTGTGCAGGAGCTTCTTCACCAGTGTCAGGCAGAGGATAAAGCCCATGGCGGCCGCAATCACCAGAGCCGGCAGCTCGAAGATCCCGTGGGGGAGGATACCGGCAAAGAATACCAACATGGGGATGCCGTTGATGTGGTAATAGGCCCCCATAACGCCGACAAGATACGCGTTGCTGAACAGGATGAGGACCGGCAGGAACAGGAAGGGGATAAAGCCGTACACCACGCACAGCAGAATCGCCATCCAGTTGTTCAGCAGCAGGTCGATCAGGGAGAGGGTGCCGGTTTCGCTGATGACCCCCGAGTCCAGCATGGCGGAGAGGAAATACTCCACCACGGCGTTGGTGACGTCCGGATTGGCGGCGCACATGAAATAACCCAGCAGTCCGGAGACGACCAGCACCACCGCCATGATCAGCGTGGTTTTGCGCAGACGCTCCCGCCAGAACTGCCCGATGCAGGCGTAATGATACCGCAGCGTCTCCATCAGCTCAGCTTCTCCAGGCCGAGACGCAGCCGCCGCAGGGTCTCCTCACGGCCCAGAATGTGGCAGACCTCCACCGCGCCGCCAGGAGTCACGGACTTGCCGGCGGCGGCAATACGCACCGGCCACATGAGGGTGGCGTTCTTCACGCCCAGCTGCTCCGCCAGCGCGATGAGCCCATCGTGGATGGCGTCTGTGGTCCAGGCGTCCAGCCCCTCCAGCATGGGGATGGCGGCCTCCAGCATGGATTTTGATACCTCGGGGTTGGTCTTGGATTTTTTATTGGTAAAGAGCTCCGCGTCGTAGTCGGGAAGGGCATCGAAAAAGTCCACCTTCTCCGGAATATCCGTGAGCTTCTCGCAACGGGCCTGGAGCAGGGCGGCGATCTCCGCCGTGTCCAGAGCGGGGTTCTTCACGCTCTGACGGATATAGGGCTCCGCCACGGCGTGGAATGCCTCCGGCGTCATGGCGCGGAGATACAGGGCGTTGAAATGGGTCAGCTTTTCGATGTCGAAGATGGCCGGGGACTTGGAGATGCCGGAGAGGTCAAAGGCGTCCACCAGCTCGCTGAGGCTGAACACCTCCTGCTCCGCCTGATCGCCTTTGGGGCTCCAGCCCAGCAGGGCCACATAGTTGAGGATGGCCTGGGTGAGGAAGCCCTGATCCCGCAGATCCTCATAGGAGGGATCCCCGTGGCGCTTGGACATCTTGTTGTGCTGGTCCCGCATCACCGGCGAGCAGTGGACGTAGGTGGGCACCTCCCAGCCGAATCCCTCGTACAGCAGGTTGTACTTGGGAGCGGAGCTGAGATACTCGCTGCCCCGGACCACGTGGGTAATGCCCATCAGGTGGTCGTCGATAACGTTGGCAAAGTTATAGGTGGGCAGGCCGTCCCGCTTGAGGAGGACCTGGTCGTCCAGCGTGTCGTTTTCCACGGTGATGGCGCCGAAGATGGCGTCATGGAAGGTGGTGGTGCCGCCGTGGGGGATCTTCTGCCGGATGACATAGGGCTCGCCGGCGTCCACCCGGGCCTGGGCCTCGGCGGGGTCCAGAGCGCGGCAGGGGTCGTCGCCCCGGTTGAACTCGCCGCTGTCCTCCTCGCTCTCCGCCTTCTCACAGAAGCAGTAGTAGGCATGGCCCCGCTCCACCAGGAGCCTTGCGTATTTGCCGTAGGTATCCCGGCGCTCTGACTGGATATAGGGGGCCACGGGACCGCCGATATCCGGGCCCTCATCGTGGTCCAGGCCGCACTCGGCCAGGGTGCGGTAGATCACATCCGTGGCGCCCTCCACCAGACGGCCCTGGTCGGTATCCTCAATGCGCAGGATAAAGGTGCCCTGGTTGTGCCGGGCGATGAGCCAGGTGTACAGGGCAGTGCGCAGATTGCCCACATGCATGTAGCCGGTGGGGGAGGGGGCGAAGCGGGTGCGCACCTTCCCGTGGGGGATCTTCGCCTCCATGTCTTGGAAATATGTCATATCAAGGGACATAGATGTTTCCTCCGTTGCAGACCGGCTATGGGCCGGTAAAAGTCCCAAACATTATATACCAAAAGTCCTGCCTGCGCAAGGGTGACCGCCTCTTTCCCGGGAAAATCGGGGAAAGTGCGGAAATGTCCGTCTGCGTTGCTTGCCCTTTGGGGAAGATTCCGGTACAGTATAGACGAAATCCACAGACGCAAGGAGGATGCTTATGCTGCAAGACAACATCAGATCACTGCGAAAAGCCAGGGGCCTCTCCCAGGAGGAGGTAGCCCAGCGGCTCCACATCACCCGGCAGACCCTGTCGAAGTGGGAGAACGGCCTCTCTGTGCCGGATGCCCAGCTCCTGCTCAAACTGGCGGAGATCCTGGAAGTATCGGTTGCCCAGCTGCTGGAGGGCTCCACGGAGACGAATGAGGAGGAGCAGGACACGGTAGCGGAGCAGTTGGAGCGGCTGAACCTGCTGCTGGCGGAGCGAAACCGCCGCAGCCGCCGGATCTGGCGGATCGTAGCCGGCGTGCTGATCGGCGCGGCGGTGGTGACGATGCTCCTTCTGCTGCTCTCCGTCATCGCCTTTCGCAGCTTTACCACCGATTCCACGGTCAGCGGGGGAGAGGAAGTGGTAGTTGCCGGGGACGATCTGCCATCCTATGAATAAGTTGTTATAATATGATGGATAAAAGCGGCAGCGGGACATCCGCTGCCGCTTTTACTCCGGAAGGGCCCTGTCCCAGGATGCGGCCAGAGCCTCCTTCTCCGCCCGAGAGAGCTGCTTGATGGCCCACTCCCGTTTTGACGCGGCGGAACGGTCCGGCTGTGCTTCCCAGTAGACCACCTCCAGCGGCCCCCGGCCCCGGGTATACCTGGCGCCCTTTCCGGAGCGGTGGGCCGCCAGGCGGCGGGGCAGGTCGTCGGTGATGCCGGTGTACAGCGTCCCGTCGCCACAGCGGAGCAGATAGACGCCCCATGCCATTGCAATGCCCCCTTATCTCCCATCTTGCCGCAACATTATCATAACATAAGGTTGCACTTTTGCAAGGAGCATGGTACAATAAGCTGATTTCTTATGTAACCCGCCATGATGCGGGATTCCGATAGAGAAAAAGGAGCAAGGCAAGAAATGGACGAAAAGAAGGTAATGCTCTCCGGCATCCAGCCCAGCGGAGATCTGCACCTGGGGAATTACCTGGGGGCGATCAAGAATTGGGCGGCCCGGGCCGAGGAATTTGAGTGCTATTATTTTATGGCGGATATGCACACCATCACTGTGCGGCAAAACCCGGCGGATCTGCGCCGACGGACCCTGGAGCAGCTGGCCCAGTATATCGCCTGCGGCCTGGACCCGGAGAAGAACACGCTGTTCATTCAGTCCCATGTGCCGGCCCACGCGGAGCTGGGGTGGGTACTGAACTGCTACACCATGTTTGGGGAGCTCAGCCGCATGACCCAGTTCAAGGACAAGTCCGCCAAGCACAAGGACAATATCAACGGCGGCCTGTTCACCTATCCGGCCCTGATGGCGGCGGATATCCTGCTCTACCAGCCGGATTTCGTCCCCGTGGGGGAGGATCAGAAGCAGCACTGCGAGCTGACGCGGGACGTGGCACAGCGCTTCAACCATATCTACGGAGACGTGTTCAAAATTCCCGAGCCCTACATCCCCAAGGCCGGCGCCCGGGTGATGGGGCTGACGACCCCGGATACCAAGATGAGCAAGTCCATCCCCGAGGGGTGCGTGTTCCTCATGGAGAAGCCCGAGGACATCCAGCGCAAATTCAAGCGGGCTATCACCGACAGCGACACAGAGCGCTGCGTCCGCTTTGACCCGGCAAACAAGCCCGGCGTGGCAAATCTCATGAACATCTATTCCGCCGTCACCGGAAAGACCATGGAAGAGATCGAGGCGGAGTTCGACGGCCAGGGCTACGGCAAGTTCAAGCCTGCCGTGGGCGACGCGGTGATCGAGTGCCTGCGGCCCATCCGGGAAGAGGCGACCCGGATCCTCCAGGACAAGGCGTATCTGGAGAGCGTCTACAAGGCCGGGGCGGAGAAGGCGTCCTATGTGGCGAATAAGACTCTTCGGAAAGTTTACAAAAAGATTGGCTTTGTGGCGAGATAAAGGCGGCGCAGCGGCATGATAGCGAATGAATTAATTATAGAGGTAATGACAGCGCTGCTGTTGGCGCTGATTGTCAGCTTCCTGGCAACTCCGCTGGTACGGCGGCTGGCCTTCAAAATCGGTGCGGTGGACGTCCCGCGGGACAGCCGCCGGATGCATGACCACCCCATTCCGCGGCTGGGCGGCTTGGCAATCTTTTTGGGATTCCTCGTCAGTGTCCTTGCCTATGCGGAGATCGACATAGAGATGCAAGGTATCCTCATCGGAGCGGTCATCATCGTGGTGCTGGGCATTGCGGACGATATCCACAGCCTTCCAGCCAAGTTCAAGTTTGTGGTGCAGATCATTGCGGCCCTGTGTGCCGCGCTCCACGGTGTTGCTATTGAGGTCATCAACAACCCCAATATCTTCAGTGACAATGAGTATTGGGTATTAGGGGGATGGGGGATCCCAATTTCTGTGATCTGGATTGTGGCGATCACCAACGCGGTCAACTTCATCGACGGGCTGGATGGGCTGGCAGACGGCATCTCAACCATTGGGGCGTTGACCATGCTGATCTTGGCACTGATTCTGGGGGAGCATGAGATCTCCTTGGTGTGCGGCGCTCTGGTGGGGGCATGTGTGGGGTTTTTGCCCTATAACCTGAACCCTGCCCGTATTTTTATGGGGGATACCGGCTCTACCTTCCTGGGTTTTATTCTGGCCTGTGTATCCATCCAGGGACTGTTTAAGTACTATGCGGTCATTTCCTTCCTGGTGCCCTTCATCATCCTGGGCCTGCCCATTTTTGATACGGCCAGCGCCATTATCCGTCGCCTGTTGAAAGGACAGAGCCCCATGGTGGCAGACCGCAGCCATATTCATCATAAGTTGATTGATATGGGGCTGAATCAGAAACAGGCCGTATCTACCTTATATATTGTTTCCGGCGTGCTGGGACTCAGCGCAGTGCTGCTGGCCACCAGCGGCGGCGCCAAGACGGCCCTGTTTATCCTGGCGTTGGTGATCTGTGCGGTGGTGGCGGTGCGGGCCATCTGGCCCCACCATCCAGAGCAGCGTCCAGCCGGGGAGGGGGATGGTGCGGCAGCCAGGCCCGGGCAGCCGGAGGAGAAACCGGCGGAAACGGCCCCGGCAGACAAGCCCCAGGAGCCGGAGAAAGAGGAGAGTAACCATGAGTAAGCTGCGGGTCATGAGCGTATTCGGCACCCGGCCGGAGGCCATCAAGATGGCGCCTCTGGTGCGGGAGCTGGCCGGGCGGGAGGAGATCGACTCCCTTTGCTGCGTCACAGCCCAGCACCGTGAGATGCTGGACAGCGTGCTGGAGGTGTTTCATCTTCGGCCGGACTGGGATCTCAATATCATGACCCCCAGGCAGACCCTCTCCACCATCACCAGCAAGTGCCTCACCGGCATGGATGAGGCCATCGACGCGCTGAAACCGGATCTGATCCTGGTCCACGGGGACACCTCCACCACCTTTGCCGGAGCGCTCTCTGCCTTTTACCACCAGATCCCGGTGGGCCATGTGGAGGCGGGGCTGCGGACCTACGACAAATACTCTCCTTTCCCGGAGGAGATGAACCGGAAGCTGGTTTCCGCCATAGCGGATTTGTATTTCTGCCCCACGGAGAACAACCGGCAGAATCTTTTGCGGGAGGGAATCACTCAGGGCCTCTTTGTCACAGGTAATACCGTAATCGACGCCCTGAAAACAACGGTACGCAAGGATTATCACTTTACAACGGAAATCCTCAATCAGCTGCCCTATGACAGCAAAAAGGTGCTCCTGGTGACCTGCCACCGGCGGGAAAACTATGGGGAGCCCATGCGGAACATCATGCTGGCTCTGCGGGAGATTGCAGAGAACAACGAGGACGTGGAGCTGGTGTACCCGGTCCACCTGAGCCCCGTAGTGCGGGAGGCGGTGGACCAGTATCTCCGGGGGGCTCCCCGTGTCCACCTGATCGACCCGCTGGCCGCAGATGAGATGCACAATCTCATGGCTCGGTGCTACCTGGTGCTGACGGATTCCGGCGGACTTCAGGAGGAAGCTCCGGCGCTGGGAAAACCGGTCTTGGTGCTGCGCCGGGAAACTGAACGACCGGAGGCTGTTGCTGCCGGCACAGTGAAGCTGGCCGGGATCAACAGGGAAACGATTGTGGCAATGGCAGAGGAACTGCTTCACAGCACCGGTGCCTATGCCGCCATGGCCCATGCGGTCAATCCCTATGGGGATGGCTTCGCCTGCCGCCGCATTGCCGACGCGATCCTGTGGCATTTTGGCCGGGGAGAGCGGCCGGAAGATTTCCGAGGATAAGGAGCAGAGACAGGGAGGTGCCCATTGGATAAGAAGAGGATGGCGATATTTTCCATTTCGTTTGGTATCCTCATCATGGTGGTTGTCCTGCTCTTGGTGCGGGGGACGGCTAGGCGTTCTGGGCATATCCAGCTCCCGGATGCCAGTACGGGAACCTCCAGCGGACAGCCATCGGAAGATGACAGCGGCGCTTTGGCGGTAGTAGAGATCCGGACCGATACTGTGCAGCTTGCCATTGAGGTGATGGAGCGGCCTATGGCCTATACAGAGCGGGTAACGGTGGAAACCTTTTGGAGTGGAGGCTCCGGTACAGCGGAAAGCACGGTCTATGTCCGGGACAACCTGCTGCGGATGGATACCACTCTGGCCAGCGGCAGTGTCCGCCATCTGCTCACCGGCGGAGAGCACAGCTATATCTGGTACGACGAGGACACAGACTATGTCATGCTGGAGGCTGGCGACTTTACCAGCGATGCGGAGTTGCGCATCCCCACGTATGAGGACATTCTGGTCCTGGATCAGGAGGATATCACCGATGCCGGCTATGGGGACTATGAGAGTACCTACTGTATCTATGTGGTGACCGATGACGGGGCGGGCTATGTGACCCGATACTGGATCGGAACGGAGACCGGTCTCCTCACCGCCTGCGAGCGCTACTGGGAGGGGGAACTGGTCTACCGCATGACGACCGCGGAACTGACCATTGGGCAGGCAGACGACACCATGTTTCTCCTGCCGGATGGCGAGCAGCCGAGCTGAAAAACCGATGCAGCGGCTTTGACGCCTCGGAGCGGACCTTTTATTCATCATTCAACGATTTTGATGGGTTAGAGAAAACGTAGAGGGACGGTATGCATACCGTCCCTCTACGTTTGTTATCGGTTGCCGGACTACAGCAAAAACAACAGCCCGAGGGCCATCAACAGCTCCTCATCCTCCCCCTGGTCGAATAAAAACAGCAGGATCAGAAGCAGAAGGATATCCCCCTTGTCGATATCCCCCAGGTGCAGCTTCTCCAGGATCTGGTCCACGAAGCCGCCGTGCCGCCCGTCCTCTCTGGGCGGCGGGTTGTGGAAGGGGGGTGGGGGTGGAGGAGAGGTGCGCTCCTGACGGGGGATCTGCTGATAGACGCCGTCGTCATTCTGTATGTAGCGGTTATACATGGCCGTCCCCCAGTGTCCCCAGGAACTGCTTTCCCAGGTGGAGCATTTTGGCGATCTGCAGTGCTCGGTCCACCTTATCCCGGCGGCTCTCCTTGAGATAGGGGCGCAGGGCATAGAGGAACTGCCTGCGCTGATTGTCCTGGGGGCCGTTGAGCTCCCGCATCAGCGGCAGCAGGCGCCCGATCACCGACGGGTCGATCTGCCCCAGCAGGGAAGAGAGGTTGCCAAGATCCGGGGCCGCGGGGTCCGAGCCCGTCTGGGACGGAGGCGGCTCGGCCTGTGCCGTCTCACCGGCGGCAGTGCCGCTGTCCTGAGACGGGGACGGCGCGCCGGCGCCCAGGGACTGGGCCAGGGAGGCCACCTGAGCCATAGCGTCCGGGTTGGACAGGATCGCATTTAGTTTTTCCTCAAAGTCACTCACGATGCGCTGCCCTCCCCCCGCAGTTTACTGCTCCATGGTCCGGTTGATCCGTTCCACCACCTGGGCCCCCTCCGGCGTGCGCACCAGATCCTGGATGATCCGGGAGATGTCGGTGGTATCCCCCTTGGCGGCGGCGCCGGCCGCCCGCTTCAGATTGCCGCTGCCGGCCTGCTGGTTGATCAGCTGGACCAGCCGTTTCCCGTCCGGGGAGTTCATCAGCTGCAGCAGGGCGCCCTTGTTGGCCTGTAGTTGCTTCATCACATCATTGCTGTCCATAGGCTTCCCCCATTTTGATTGATTGGATGGATACTGTATTATATGAGGGGGACATGAAAAATGTGAGAGAAACCCATTCGATGGAGCGGCGCAGAAGCGGAAAAAGGGCGGCGGGAATCTTCCCGCCGCCTGTATCATGGTTTTGCCCGCGGTTTTTTCCGCAGGGACAGGGAGACGCCCTGCCGCTGCGCCAGCGCTGTCAGCGCGCCTACCGCAGCTGCCTCCCGCTCCGGGAGTCCCTCCAGACCGTCGGACGCAGCGCGGATCTCCGCCATGACAGCATGGAGGTTCGGAAGCGGCAGAAGGTTTACGGCGGTGCAGAAAAACGTCTTTTTCCGTCCGGCGTTATAGCCCCCCAGCAGCTCCTCCAGAATCTCTGTTTTGGCATCCAGCTCCGCACGGAAAGCATCCGGTCCCATTTCCTGAAAGCGCTGGATGTCCCTGGGAGCGCTGCGCGCGGGGAGGAAGGAGTCGTAATCATAAAAGCCCTTGTACCGCTGGCAGGGGTATTCCCCGCACTGCCAGCAGTATTCCACCCCGCCGTGGGACAAGCTGCACCGGGCAATGGCGCAGGACTGGTTGCCAGCTCCGCCGCCGCAGCCGGGGCAGCCGTTTGCCATGTGGTGAATAGGGCACAGCCCACACATCAGCCCGCACAGGGAGAAACGGGGATCGGGCCGGTCGAAGCCCTTCACGCCTCCTGCCCTCCGTTCCAGTGGTCGCACCAGGGGCGCAGGGTGCAGTGCTCGCAGTCCGGACGCCGGGCCACGCACACCGCACGGCCATGGAGGACCATCCGGTGGCAGAAGGCGTTGCTCTCCTCCGGCGGGATACACTGGCGCAGCTGCATCTCCACCTTCAGCGGGTCCTTGCTGCCGTCCGTGATGCCCAGGAGCCCGGTGATGCGGATGCAGTGGGTATCGCAGACATAGCCCTCCTTGCCGTAGATATCCCCCAGGATCAGGTTGGCGGTTTTGCGGCCTACGCCGGGGAGCTTCAGCAGGTCCTCCATGTTGTCCGGCACCCGTCCGCCGTACTCGCTGAGCAGCATCTTGCTGGCCGCCACAATGTCCCGGGCCTTGGCCCGCCAGAACCCGGTGGAGTGGATGATCTCTCCCACCTCCTCCTCGCTGGCCGCGGCCAGGGACTCCAGGGTGGGGAACTTTTCGTAGAGCACCGGCGTCACAAGGTTGACCCGGGCGTCGGTGCACTGGGCCGCCAGACGCACGGAGAACAACAGCTCATAGGCCTTGTCCGGATCGTATTCCAGGGAGCACTCGGCGCCGGGGTACAGGCGTTTGAGCTCCTCAATGATCTGATGGATGGTCGCTTGGTCCTTCATCGTATTCTCACCTCGTCCACCATCCTATCATACCTTTCGACAAATTACGAGGAAAAAATTCTGTGCAAAGGCAAAAATCTGTGATAGAATACCAACTTGACAGGAACGAGGAGGAAACAATATGCGTCTTTACTTCAAACAGCGGATCTTTTCCTGGCTGGACAGCTATGATATTTACGACGAGGCGGGGAATACCGTCTACACGGTGGAGGGAAAGCTCAGCTGGGGCCACTGCCTCCACATATTGGATGCGCAAGGGGTACATATCGGTACGGTGCAGGAGAAGGTGTTCTCCTTCCTGCCTCAGTTCGAGCTGTACATAGGGGAGGAGTATATCGGCTGCATCCGCAAGGAGTTTACCTTCTTCAAGCCCCAGTTCACCATCGACTGCAACGACTGGCAGGTGGATGGGGCGTGGATGGAGTGGGATTACCAGATCACCAGCCCCTCCGCCGGGCATATTGCCACTATCACCAAGGAGATTTTCCACTGGGCGGACACCTATGTCATCGACGTCACCCACCCGGCGGATGCCCTGGGGGCGCTGATGGTGGTGCTGGCCATTGACGCGGAGAAGTGCAGCCGCGATTAGGAAACGAGGTGTCAGATTTGGAACAGCCATTGGCCGACCGTATCCGGCCGGAGACGCTGGACGATGTGGTGGGGCAGAAGCACCTGCTGGGCCCCGGCGGCCTGCTGCGCCGGTTTATCGACAGCGGCAGCAACGCCAATATGATCTTCTACGGCCCCTCCGGCGTGGGAAAGACTACGGTGGCCAATATCATCGCCAAGCGGACCAGCCGCCCCCTGTACCGGCTCAACGCCACCACCGCCAGCACCCAGGATATCCGGGACATCATGGGGGATATCGGCACCCTCATTGCCCCCAATGGGGTGCTGCTGTACCTGGATGAGATCCAATACTTCAACAAGCGCCAGCAGCAGAGCCTGCTGGAGTTCATGGAAAACGGGAAGATCACCCTCATTGCCTCCACCACGGAGAACCCCTATTTCTGTGTGTTCAACGCCCTGCTCAGCCGCAGCACGGTCTTTGAGTTCAAGGCCCTCTCGGCGGCGGACGTGTTGCCGGCCATCCAGCGGGGATTTCGCATCGTGGGGGAGGAGAGCAAGCTGCCCCTCTCTGTGGAGGAGGGGGTGGACACCTATATCGCCTCCGCCTGCGGCGGCGATGTGCGCAAGGGCCTCAACGCCGTGGAGTTCCTCTATGAGACGGCGCAGGCCGCGGACGGGCGCCTCACCATCACCCTGGCCGACGCCCAGCAGGTTACCCAGCGCAGCGCCATGCGCTACGACCGGGAGGGGGACAACCACTACGACCTGCTCTCGGCCCTCCAGAAGTCTATCCGGGGCAGCGACCCGGACGCGGCGGTCCACTACCTGGCAAAGCTCCTGGTGGCAGGGGATCTGCTGTCCCCCTGCCGCCGGCTGCTGGTCATCGCCGCCGAGGATATCGGACTGGCCTATCCCCAAGCCATCCCCATTGTGAAAGCCTGCGTGGACTCCGCGCTGCAGATCGGCCTGCCGGAGGCCCGGCTTCCCTTGGCGGACGCGGCTATCCTCCTGGCCACGGCGCCCAAGTCCAACACCGGCCATAACGCCATCATCGCCGCTATGGAGGATGTGGAGAAGGGCAGGACCGGGGACGTGCCCCGGCACCTGCAGAACGTCCATGCCGACTCCACCGGCAGCGGTCCCCACGAGACCTATAAGTATCCCCATGTGTTCCCCAACCGCTGGGTGGAGCAGCAGTATCTGCCCGATGCGGTGAAAAACGCCAAGTATTATGAATACGGCGACAACAAGACCGAGCAGGCCGCCAAGGCCTACTGGGAGCGCATCAAGGGGAAGGGGTAAAGAATGTAGGCGGATAGGGCTTCGCGCACCCCGGCGGCGCATAGTGCCACGCCTGAAGGCAGCCGTCGGTGATATAGTAGTTCAGCGGCTCCGGCGGCAGAGGTCCCTCCATTTTTTGTAGGATCTGCAGTTTGATTTTCATTTGCTCCGGGCGTATACTCTTGATAAACACGGTCACCGGATCATTTTCCTGGATGCCCTCACAGCAGTCGGCAAGGCCCGAGAGATTGGGGGTCAGCTCCACGAACATGCCGTAGTCCTTGATGCCCCGGACCCGCCCGGTGACGGTTTCCCCCGGGGCAAACAGCGATGCGTTTTCCAACCATGTGCCAAGAAGCTCTTTATGTGTCAAGGTAAATCGCTTTTCAGCCATATCGACTTCAGATATGGCACATAAAATATTTTGCCCGGTGACAAAGCGCTGAGAGGGGTGCGTAATCCGAGCTACAGAAATATGATCCAGGGGCAGCAGCCCCACCACGCCGCCCCCGATGTCCACAAAGGCGCCGAACCGCTCCAGGTGGGTGATTTTTCCCCGCACCACTGTGCCGGGAGGACAGCTCTCCAGCAGGAACTGGAGCGCGCGCTCCTGGGCCTTGCGCCGGGAGAGGATCAGAACCGGCTTTCCGCCGCCGGTGATGGCGATGGATGTGATGATGAACTGGACGCAGTGCCCCACCCGGGAAAGCACTGCGATCTCCCGGTCAGCGCCGCTGACCAGGGGGGAGACGGCCTCGGCCCGGGGGATGATGCCCTCATAGCCGCGGAAACGGACGTGGAGGTTGTGCCCGGTGTCACAGCGGACGGCCAGGGCCTCCGCCACCTCTTCTGTTTCGATGAGCTCCTGAACGACGGACAGCGGCAGGGGAGACAGGGGGAGGGGCCCATAGCCCTCCGGTAAAATTCGATGATTTTTCATGGCAATACCGTCCTGTTTGGATAATCTAAGACCACTATATGCGCCGTGGGGCGTCTTCGGCACAAGGAGGCGAACAATCGTGGACTTAAAACTGAACCAGCGCGTGGAGCTGAAAAAGCAGCACCCCTGCGGCAGCAGGATCTGGACCATCCACCGGGTGGGCATGGATATCAAGCTGCGCTGCGAGGGGTGCGGACATGAGTTGATGCTGCCCCGCCGGAAGGCGGAGAAGGCGATTAAAAGAATACTGCCTGAGGAGAGTGAACCATGAGCAACAAAACCGCCAAGATCGTGGCGAGAGTGGTAACGGGCCTGCTGGTGCTGGCCCTGCTGCTGGGTCTGATCCTGCCCCTGCTCTGAGGGGGACTTGGGGGAGACGAAAAGAGGGGGAGGCCCCCTCTTTTCTTTTTGCCCGTCCCGCCGTTCCGACTGGATTTTTCCGCCCCCTGTCCTATAATCGGGTGGAGAGAGGGGGAGAGCCAATGACCGTTGTATATGCCGATCTGACCTTCCTCCTCAACACGGGGCTGAACTATCTCGTCTTCTGCTGCGCCATGCGCCTGTCAGGGCTTCCGGTGCGCCGTCTGCGGACCCTGGCGGCCTCCACCCTGGGCGGGGTCTACGCGGTGTTCGCGGCCATCCCGGTCTATGGTTTCCTCACGGCCTTTCTCGCCAAGTGCATGGCCTCGCTGCTGATGGCCCGGGTGGCCTTTGGGAAGGACCCGTACTTTTTGCGGCGCTATCTGCTGTTCCTGGTGGCCTCCTGTACGCTGTCCGGCGCCAGTGTCGGCGCCGCGGCGATTCTTCGGCAGACGGAGAGCCCCTGGGTGGTATTTTTCTTCTCCGGCCTCTTCTGTGCCTTTGCCCTGGCGGTGGTGTTTCACCGCGCGGGGGATCCCAGAGAGCTCTCGGGGCTATTGGAGGCTATCATCGTCTGCGGAGAAAAGCGGATCACGGTCCCCCTCCTGCGGGACACGGGCAACACCCTCCGGGACCCGGAGAGCGGCCAAGTGCTGTGCATCATCTGGCAGAAGGCGCTGGAACCGCTGGGAGAGCAGCCCTGTCAAAAGCTCCCCTTCCAGTCGCTGGGACAGCCGGCAGGGGAGCTGGATTATTTTTTCTGTGACAGCCTCACCATCGGCGGTGAGACCTGGTATCACTATCCCATCGGCGTTTCGCCCCACCCACTCAGCGACGGCGGCGGGTATGTGGGGCTCTGGGGCGGAGAGAAGAAAGGAGCGGAGTGCCATGTGGCAAAGACTACGTAAACTGCTGGTCCGGCTGGGACTGCTGCTGCCGGGGAAGGTCCACTACATCGGCGGCAGCGACACCCTGCCGCCGCCCCTGCCCCGGGAGGAGGAGGCAGTGCTCCTGGAGCGCCTGACGGCCGGGGATCTGGAGGCCCGCCAGACGCTGATCGAGCGCAACCTCCGCCTGGTGGTGTACATCGCCCGCCGGTTTGAAAACACGGGCATCAACATTGAGGATCTGATTTCTATTGGAACCATCGGCCTCATCAAGGCGATCAATACCTACCGCAGCGATAAGAATATCAAGCTGGCCACCTACGCCTCCCGGTGCATCGAAAATGAGATTTTGATGTACCTGCGGAAAAATGTGAACCAGAAGGGGGAGGTCAGCCTGGATGAGCCCCTGAACACCGACTGGGACGGCAATGAGCTGCTGCTCAGTGACATCCTGGGTACCGACAGCGACGAAGTCTCCCGTCCCATTGAGGAGGACGTGGACCGGACCCTCCTCAGCGACGCCATCGGCAAGCTGGACGCGCGGGAGCGGGAGATCATTGTGCTGCGGTTCGGCCTGTTTGGCGCCAAGGAACAGACCCAGAAGGAGGTGGCGGACCGGCTGGGGATCTCCCAGAGCTATATCTCACGGCTGGAAAAGCGGATCATCCTGCGCCTGAAGCGGGAGATCCTGCGGATGAGCTGAAAAAAGCGCCGGCGTTTCAAAGCCGGCGCTTTCTCTGCAATTTGCTGTTTTATATCAGCTGCCAGAAACCGCAAATTCCACCGCCACGGAATAGTCCTGCCCCTCCAGGGTGTAGGTCCGCACCATGCGGTAGGTGCCTGGTGAAAGTTCTCCGTACCGTCCGGTCCAGGAGAAATTCTCGGTCCGGCTGTCATAGGGGCTTACAAAGTATCCGACGGCGTCCCAGCCGGCGGGCAGAAAGTTCTCCCACAGATGCCGCCATCCCAGAAGCCCACGTTTTTCCAGGCGGTATTCCGCACCATAGGTCAGCTCCGCATCGGTGTCATTGGTGATCGTGAACGTCATCCCCTCTGCTGTGACAGAGCCCTCCTCCACGGAAAAGGTGACGCCCAAGATGGGATCCGGCATCAGATAAGAGCGGGAGACGGCAAACAGCAGCAGGAGCAGAACACCGAAGGTCAGCAGCACTCCTTTTTTCCAACGTTTCATGGCACAGTCTCCTTTCCGGGAGCAACTCGTTCCATCCGCGGCCTTCTGCGGCGGTCAGGGGGTGTGAGCCGACTTTGGCAGGCTGCCTTCACCGCCCATCAGGTCGGTGAGCCCCTCAATCCGCTCCAGGGGGAAGGGGGGTGCGGCCAGGGGCCGCAGGGCAATGGACATCAGCTTCATGGGGTTGTCGTCTGCGGCGACCCGGTTGGAAGAGAGCTTTCCGCACCGGCGGCAGCGGTGGATGATGGCCCACTCGCCGGCCTTGCCCCGGACCCAGACGCCGATGGGGTCCATGATGCCGCCGCAGTCGGCGGAGCGGTCCCCGGGCTCCTCGTCCACGTGGAGACTGGTCAGACAGTTGGGGCAGTGGTTGCGGTGGTCGCTGCCCGCGCCGGCGGAGACTACCAGGCGGCCGCAGATGCGGCAGGTGAAGGTGTCGTAGCAGGGGTGATTGCGGTAATATCCTTTTTCAAATGTTTTTCGTTTGTTTTCCCGTGTCATGGGAATCGTCCTCCTAAAAGATAAGATGTTCTTTTGGGAGGTTTTCGGTTTTTATGTCCGTGTCAACCTCCCGGTTTAGCGGACAATCACCGAACGAAAACTACGTTTCAAATTGCATGCTCCTCTCTTGCGAATTGGCACGGATCTCGTGCTGGGGGTATCATAGCACAGTTTCTACCAAAAGGCAACTTCTGCTTCATCGTCAGATTCTTCTGTTGACAGCCTTGCTGTTTTTGGGTATAATCTCAGCAGTATGGCTGTGAAAGGGAAGGAGTACCCAGTTTGCCGATGCCAAGAGAGGGGCCGGGTGGTGGAAGGTCCCGTGAGGCGCTGGGGAAGTCGCCCCGGAGTCCCGGCCCCAACGGCGCGTGTGCGCCCAGTAGGCGCCGGCGGTTTCTCCCCCGTTACCGGGAGCAGGAGTGCCCCGGTTGGGGAATTCAGGTGGTACCGCGGATGATTTTGATTCGCCCTGAGCAAATTTGCTCGGGGCGTTTTTATGTTAGAAAGGAGATGTTATGGCCTTTACGTTTTTCCTGCCCGATGGATATTCCAAGGCGGATCTGGTGAATCTGAACCGGGTTCATACCAAACTGGGAAAGATCCGCCGCTGGCTGATTCCGGCGCTGCGGGTGGTGTTCACCCTGGGCGGAATTTTTCTGATCTGGTGCGCGGCGTTGCTGCTGGCCTTCGACGGGATAGCGGACGGGATGCTTGCGTCCATTATCGTATTCTTCCTCGTGGGTGTACTATGGCTTCTGCTGGGACTGTTCCGCTACCGCATCAGCGCCTGGAACTCCCGGCGGCTGACCTTGAAGGGACTGGGCAGCATCACGGTGACACTGGATGGAGATGGAGTCGAGGAAATTTGCGACAAAGGCCATACGCATTACGCCTATGAGGCATTTGTTAAGGCCGCCTGCTACCGGGACACCCTCTTTCTGTTCCTGGACAAAAACCACGCCCTGATCCTGCCTTTTTCCGCAATGACCCAGGGGACAGCCGGAGAATTGGAAGATTTCTGGGTCCAGCACAGCGGCGTGCCCATCCGGCATATTGGAAAGAACAACAAGCAACACGTGAATGGATAAGGAGAGAGTCAATCAATGAGAAAAGAACTGCCGAAAGTGTATGAACCGAAGGACGTGGAGGGGAAAATCTACCAGTCCTGGATGGAGGCCGGCTGCTTCCACGCCGAGCCCAACCCCAAGAAAAAGCCCTTCTCCATTGTGATGCCCCCGCCCAACGTCACCGGCCAGCTCCATATGGGCCACGCCATGGACGCTACCTTGCAGGATATCCTGACCCGCTTTAAGCGGATGCAGGGCTACGAGGCCCTGTGGATGCCCGGCACGGACCACGCCGGCATCGCCACCCAGATCAAGGTGGAGGAGGACCTCCGGGTCAACGAGGGCAAGACCCGCTACGACCTGGGCCGGGAAAAATTCCTGGAGCGGGTGTGGGCCTGGAAGGAGAAATACGGCAACCGCATCGTCCAGCAGCAGATGAAGCTGGGTGCCTCCTGCGACTGGGACCGCCAGCGCTTCACCATGGACGAGGGCTGCTCCAAGGCCGTCCGGGAGACCTTCTGCAACCTCTATGAGAAGGGCCTCATCTACAAGGGCAGCCGCATCATCAACTGGTGCCCCCACTGCATCACCGCCCTCTCCGATGCGGAGGTGGAGTACGTGGACAAGCCTGGACACCTGTGGTATATCCGCTATCCCCTCGCGGACGGCAGCGGCGACCTGGTGGTGGCAACCACCCGCCCGGAGACTATGATGGGCGACACCGGCGTTGCCGTGAACCCGGAGGACGAGCGGTTCAAGCACTTAGTGGGGAAGACCTGCATCCTGCCCATCATGAACCGGGAGATTCCCATTGTGGCTGACGAGTATGTGGAATTGGGTTTCGGTACCGGTGCAGTGAAGATGACCCCTGCCCACGACCCCAACGACTTTGAGGTTGGCCTGCGCCACAACCTGGAGACCATCCGTGTCATCGACGACAACGGCAAGATCAATGAAAACGGCGGCCCCTACAACGGTATGGACCGTTACGAGTGCCGCAAGGCTGTGGTGAAGGATCTGGAGGAGCAGGGCTATCTGGTGAAGACCGAGGACTACTCCCACAATGTGGGCACCTGCTACCGTTGCCACAACGACGTGGAGCCCCTCATCAGCGCCCAGTGGTTCGTGAAGATGGAGCCACTGGCCAAGGAAGCCCTGCGGGTGGTACGGGACGGCGAAGTGCAATTCGTCCCGGAGCGGTTTGCCAAGACCTACACCAACTGGATGGAGAACGTCCACGACTGGTGCATCTCCCGGCAGCTCTGGTGGGGCCATCAGATCCCCGCCTGGACCTGTGCCGACTGCGGCCACATCACGGTGAGCCGTGAGGATCCGGACTGCTGTGAGAAGTGCGGCAGCAGGAACATCACCCGGGAGGAGGACGTGCTGGACACCTGGTTCTCCAGCGCCCTTTGGCCCTTCTCTACCCTGGGCTGGCCGGAAAAAACTGAGCTGCTGGACTACTTCTATCCCACCAGCGTCCTGGTCACCGGATATGACATCATCTTCTTCTGGGTGGCCCGGATGATCTTCTCCGGCTGCGAGCAGATGG
>CAJFQQ010000022.1 GCA_904419145.1 uncultured Oscillospiraceae bacterium
AAAATGGCAATTTTGTTCTGAAATGTGGACAAAATCAGCAAAAATACCAGTCATTCATGGCGATTTCCGACTTTGCCCTATTATATCGCATTCGTCGATCCGGCGCACGATTCCGGTTGCTTTCATAAATTCTTTCCTCCTGCGGTTTTGCCCTGGGACCGGAAGCCCGGCCCGGGACGTTTCTTTAGACAGCCATAGTATCCGCAGGATTTGGAAGTGTATGCAAAAAACGTCTCTGGGTTTGTTTGGAAAAGAATGTGTTTCAATGTGAATATTTGTTTGGAATATCGTGGAAAAGCTCACGGTTCTACCTACAAAAGCAGAAGAAATGGGGGCGGCGACCCGGAGCAGGGAAGGGGAGAAACCCGTAAAAATCCTGCAGATTTTGTCTAATATGCAAAATTCTTGTTGGGTAAAACTGACAATCTTTTGTTGGGTTTTTCTGTAAATTTGCCGCAGGTTTTGTCGACCCCTTTTTCTTGACCCTAGAAGCGGACGAGAGTATAATTATCAATAGGATGGAATTCTGTGCATATAAAATTGCCGCATTGACCGCACAAAGCAGAACAAAAGCAGTTGGAGGAATGTTACATGAGTCATCCAGGAGCAGAACAGGCCAATATTACACAGTTCCACCAGGGGACGACCGTCAGCGCCTATGAATTCATGGGTGCCCACCCTGCCGCCAAGGGGGAGCAGGAGGGCTATTGCTTCCGGGTCTGGGCCCCTGCCGCGAAGGAGGTCTCTGTTGTAGGAGACTTCAATGCCTGGGAGCACGACAGCCATCCCATGGAGAAGATTAGCCAGGGTGTATGGGAGACCTTCATCCCCAACCTGCAGCAGTATGACAACTATAAGTTTTCCATTGTCGGGGCGGACGGCAAGGTGCGGCTGAAATCAGACCCCTATGCGTTCCATTTTGAGACGAGACCGGGCAACAGCAGCAAGCTGTATGATATCCGCGGCTACCAGTGGAATGACGAATCCTGGCGGAAACGTTGCCGGGAAAATCCGGCCTATTGCGCGCCAATGAATATCTATGAGGTCCATCTGGGCTCCTGGCGGCAGCGGCCCAACGGTGACTTTATCGACTACCGGGACCTGGCCGACCAGCTCAGCGCCTATGTCAAGGAGATGGGCTTTAATTATATCGAGCTGCTGCCGATCACAGAGCACCCGCTGGATGCGTCCTGGGGCTATCAGTGTACCGGGTACTACGCGCCTACCTCCCGCTATGGCATCCCCCACGATTTCATGTATTTTGTGGACAAGATGCACCAGGAGGGGATCGGCGTGATCCTGGACTGGGTGCCCGCCCACTTCTGTAAGGACGCTTTCGGCCTCTATGAGTTCGACGGCAGCTGCTGCTATGAGTATGCCGATCCCAAGCGCCAGGAGCACAAGGACTGGGGGACCCGCGTCTTTGACTATGCCCGGCCGGAGGTACGCAGCTTCCTGTTCAGCAGCGCCGCCTTCTGGCTCAAGGAGTACCACATCGACGGCATTCGGGTGGACGCGGTGGCGTCCATGCTGTATCTGGACTACTCGCGGCAGGCGGGGGAGTGGAGCCCCAACAAGTACGGCGGCCATGAGCACCTGGAGGCCATTGATTTCCTGCGGGATTTGAATAAGGTCTGCTTTGGTGTGAATCCCTGGGTGCTGATGGTGGCGGAGGAGTCCACCGCATGGCCCATGGTGACCAAACCGCCCCAGGACGGCGGCCTTGGCTTCAATCTGAAGTGGAACATGGGCTGGATGAACGACATGTGCCACTATCTGAAGCTGGACCCGTGGTTCCGCCAGTTCCACCACAAGGATATCACCTTCTCCATGATGTACGCTTTCTCAGAGAACTATGTGCTGCCCATGTCCCACGACGAGGTGGTGCACATGAAGGGTTCCGTCTTTGGCAAGATGCCCGGCGACCGATGGCTGAAATTTGCCGGCGTCCGCGGGTTCTACGCCTATATGCTGGCCCATCCGGGAAAGAAGCTGAGCTTTATGGGCGCAGAGCTGGGCACTGAGGAGGAGTGGGCCTTTTATAAGGAGCTGAACTGGCCGCTGTTGGAAAACCCGGACAACGCCCAGCTCCACCAGTGCATCAAGGATCTCAACCACTTCTATCTCAGCCAGCCCCCCCTGTGGGAGATTGACTTTGACTGGCAGGGCTTTGAGTGGCTGGTCAGCGATGATAACAGCAACAATGTAGTGGTATTCCTGCGTCGGGACAGGGCGGGAAAGACCTTGGTGTGTGCTGTGAACTTTTCCCCCAATGTATATGAGGATTATCGGTTTGGCTGCCCGCCGTTTAAGGAATTTATAGAGGTATTTAATACTGACGCGGCCGCATATGGTGGTAGCGGCGTCACAAATGATGCACCGGCAAAGGTGTCCTGGAAGGAATCCCACGGGAAAGAGAGCTCTGTCTCCATTCGGATTCCGCCTATGGGAGCGGTGTTCCTGGAGGGCAGCGGCAAGCTGCGGGCCAAACCGAAGCCCAGGACAGCGGCAAAGGGGACGGCCAAGGCAGCAGCAAAAGGGCGGAGCAGCGAGAAGAGCGCTGCAGCCGGGACCGCCCCGGCAGAGACCGCCCAGACAACGGATCAATCCACCGCAGGCGCGGACAAGAAAACAACGAAAAAGAGAGGCACGAGTAAATGAAGAAGGAATGTATCGCCATGCTGTTGGCCGGCGGCCAGGGCAGCCGTCTGTATGTGCTGACCGGCAATGTGGCAAAGCCAGCAGTTCCCTTCGGCGGGAAATACCGCATTATCGACTTCCCGTTGTCCAACTGCACCAACGCCGGGATCGACACTGTTGGTGTGCTGACCCAGTACAAGCCCCTTGAGCTCAACAGCTACATCGGCTCCGGCCAGCCCTGGGATCTGGACCGGGCCAATGGGGGCGTCCATATCCTGCCGCCTTACATGGTGGAGGGGGACAAGGGCAGCTGGTACAAGGGTACGGCCAACGCCATCTACCAGAATATCGGCTTTGTGGATATGTACGACCCGGACTACGTAGTGATCCTGTCCGGAGACCACATCTACAAGATGAACTACATGAAGATGGTCCAGGCCCACAAGGCCGCCGGCGCCGCCTGCACCATCTCTGTGCTGGAAGTGCCCTGGGACGAGGCCTCCCGCTTCGGCATCATGAATGTGGACAGCGAGGACAACATCGTGGAGTTCCAGGAGAAGCCCAAGGAGCCCAAGAGCAACCTGGCATCCATGGGGATCTATGTGTTTGACTGGAAAAAGCTGCGCCAATATCTGGTGGAAGATGAGAATGATCCCGCATCCTCCAACGACTTCGGAAAGAATATTATCCCTAAGATGCTGGCTGCGGGGGAGAAGATGCTGGCTTATCGCTTTGAGGGGTACTGGAAGGATGTGGGTACCCTGGAGAGCCTGTGGGACGCCAATATGGATATGCTGTCCCGGGGAGAGCTGGATCTGTTGGAGTCCAGCTGGCCTATTTATTCCCGCATCCCCTCGGCGCCGCCTGCCTTCATGGGAAAGACGGCCAAGGTGGAGCACAGCGTCATGACCCAGGGATGTGATGTCAATGGAAGCGTGTTCAACTCCGTCCTCAGCGACAACGTGGTGATCGAGGAGGGGGCCGATGTGCAGTATTCAGTGCTGATGCCCGGCGTCACGGTGAAGCGGGGCGCAGTGGTGAAGTACGCGATCCTGGGAGAAAACGTGCAGATCGGCGCCGGCGCGACAGTGGGCGGCGATCCTATGGACTATGACCCCAACCTGTGGGGGATCTCGGTCATCGGACCGGGCGGCGTCATTGCCGATGGGGAGACAGTGTCCCCCAAGACCATGCTCAACCGCTGCCATGAGGAGGTGCGCAGATGAAAGGCCTGCACGGACTGATTTTTGCATATGATAAGTATCCCGCCCTGCGGGAGCTGACGGAGCACCGCTCTCCCGCCTCGGTGCCCTTCGGCGGCCGGTACCGGGTGATCGACTTTATGCTGAGCAATCTGGTAAACGCCGGCGTGTTTGACGTGGGGGTCATCCTCCACGGCAACTACCAGAGCCTGCTGGACCATCTGGGCAGCGGGAAGGACTGGGATCTGAGCCGCATCCACGGCGGTCTGCGGCTGCTGCCCCCCTTTGCCACAGTACAGCACCGGGATGACAGCACTTTCCGGGGAAAGATGGAGGCCCTGTACGGGGTACGCTCCTATCTGGAGAATATCCGCCAGGATCATGTGGTGATGACGGACAGCGACTTGATTATCAATATTCCCCTTCAACAGGTGTATGAGGACCATATGGCCTCCGGCGCGGATATTACCTGCGTCTGTACTGCTGGCCCTGGAGGGGCGGTGGAGGAAAGCACCTACTTCGAGCTGGGGGAGGACGGTTGGATCACCGATACGATTTTTGGCGTCCGGACCCCCCGGGAATACCGCTCCCTGGATATCTTTATCCTCTCCAAGCAGCTGCTCCTGGATGTGGTGGAGGAGTGCGGCATCCATGACCATTACAGCTTCCGTAATGCGGTGCTCCAGAACATGGCGGGACAGCTGAAGATCCGCGGCTATGTTTGGAGCGGATATTCTGCCCAAATCCGCAGCCTTGCTGAATATTATGACCGCAGTATGGAGCTGCTGGATCCCAATATCCGCCGGGAGCTGTTTCCGAAGGACCGGCCTATTTATACAAAAGAGCTGAATGTGTCCTCTACTTATGTGGATCCGGACGGAGGATGCATCAATTCCCTGGTAGCCGATGGCTGCACTGTGGAGGGAACCGTGGAGAACTCCATCCTGTTCCGGGGCGTCTCGGTCGCAAAGGGCGCCCAGGTGAAGGACTGTATCCTGATGCAGAATGCTGCCGTGGGCAGGGAGTCTGTGCTGCACCATATTATTGCTGACAAAAATGTGAAGGTAGCGGAGCGGCGCACCTTGATCGGACATGCTAAATACCCCATGGCGATTGCAAAAAATTCTGAGATTTAACCTATATTTAGCATATCACGTTCAAATTGTCAAAACGGGTTTTGAAATTTCTGAAAATTCTGTCCAAATTGAGCATTGTAGGACGAGACGGTAAAGGATATGATAGGGCAGTGGAAATTTCTCAGCCCTGTCGCCCAGGAAGGAGAGGATCCCATGAGAATTTTGTTTGCCACATCGGAAGCGGTACCCTTCTGCAAGACCGGCGGCCTTGCGGATGTGGCGGGCAGCCTGCCCCAGGCCCTGGCGAAAACCGGGGACGAGGTGGCGGTGGTGCTGCCGCTGTACCAGCGGGTAGCGGAGAAGTGGATGAGCCAGCTGACGTTTATCACCCACATTGATGTGCCCCTTGGCTGGCGGCGGGTTTATGCGGGGCTGTTCCGCCTGGAGAAGGACGGCGTTATCTGGTACTTCATTGACAATGAGTACTACTTCAAGCGGGAGGGGCTCTACGGCCACTATGACGACGGCGAGCGGTTCGGATTTTTCTCCCGGGCAGTGGTATCCCTGTTGCCCAGCATGAACTGGATGCCGGACATCATCCACTGCAACGACTGGCAGACCGCCTTGGTGCCCGTATACCTCAAGGACGAGTGTGTGCGCTGGCCGGAGATCCGGGGGATCAAGACGGTCTTTACCGTCCACAACATCGAGTATCAGGGACGCTATGGAAAGGAGACCCTGGAGGACCTGTTCGGCCTGGCTCCCGGATGGTTTGCCGACGGCACCATCGCCTATTCCGGGGACGTGAACCTGTTGAAGGGCGCCCTGATGACCTGCGACGCCATCACCGCTGTCAGTCCCACCTATGCCCAGGAGCTGCGCAACCCCTTCTATGCCCACGGCATGGAGGGCGTGATGAATCTCAATGCCTGGAAGCTCCACGGCGTCCTCAACGGCATCGATATGGTGCGCTACGATCCTGCCACCGATCCGGCGATTCCCAGCCACTACAGCGTCAAGCGCATGGAGGGGAAGAAACGCTGCAAGGAGGCGCTGCAGCAGCATCTGGGGCTGAACGTGGAGCCGGATACACCCGTCATTGCCATTGTCAGCCGGCTGGTGAGCCACAAGGGCTTGGATTTGGTGTGCAAGGCTTTTGACGAGATCATGAGCCTCCACTGCCAGCTGGTGGTTCTGGGCAGCGGGGATTACGCCTATGAGCAGTTTTTCGAGAGCAAACTCCAGTGGCTACCCGGGCGCATGGCGCTCTATCGCGGCTATAATGAGGATCTGGCTATGCAGATCTATGCCGGGGCGGACCTGTTGCTGATGCCCTCCAAGAGCGAGCCCTGCGGTCTTGCACAGATGATCGCCATGCGGTACGGCACCGTGCCCATTGTCCGGGAGACCGGCGGGCTGAAGGATACCGTCCACCCCTATGAGGCATGGTGCGGCGCCGGCAACGGCTTTACCTTTGCCGACTACAACGCCGGGGATATGGCCTATGTGATCCGGCAGGCAGTGGATCTGTACCACAACAACCGGGATGCCTTTAAGCAGCTGCAGTACCACGGCATGACCACAGATTTCAGTTGGGACCGGAGCGCCCAGGCATATAATGAAATATATCAGATGATCCGCGGCTGAGTACCCGGAAAAGCGCGGGGGGTATCATCGATACCCCCCGCTTTGACGGAACAGGCGGCGGCTCATCGCAAACCGTCTGCAAGGTGTACCCAAGTTTACCGGCGGGCCGATTTGGATATGCTTTGCAGACAGAATATTCGGAAGTGAGGATATAATATGGAAACCTTCACCAGAAAACAAATGAAAAAGGCGATCGAGGATAAACTGCGGCTGAATTTCGGCTGCACGGTTGAGGAGGCCTCGGAAGCCAATGTGATGAAGGCCTGCGCCATGGTGCTGCGGGATGTGATGGCCAGCCGTGCCATTGATACGCGCTCTGCCACCAAGAAGGGCCACAAGCGCCAGGTGCACTACATGTCCCTGGAGTTCCTGATGGGCCGGAGCCTGATGAAAAATGCCTATAATCTGGAGTGCCTGGACGCCCTGAAGGGGGCGTTGGAGGATTTGGGCTTCAAGAGCGGCGACATCTTTGAGATGGAGCCGGACGCGGGCCTTGGCAACGGCGGCTTGGGCCGTCTGGCGGCCTGCTATCTGGACAGCCTCACCACCCTGGAGATCCCGGCCACCGGCTATTCCATCTGCTATGAGCTGGGAATCTTCAAGCAGAAGATCTTGGACGGCCAGCAGGTGGAGCTGCCCGACGACTGGAAGGGGATGGGAGACGCCTGGCTGGTGCCCAAGCCCGATGAAATGGAGGAGGTCCACTTCGGCGGTACCCTCCGGGAGTTCTGGGACGACGGTTACCTCCATGTGGTGAACGAGGGATATACCCGGGTTCTGGCGGTGCCCTGTGATATGGAGATCGCCGGCTATGAGACCGAGCATACCAATACCCTGCGCCTGTGGGACGCCAGGAGCCCCAAGCCCATTGACATGGAGCTCTTTAATAAGGGCGACTATGTACAGGCGACAGAGGAGTCCGCCATGGCCGAGGCCATTGCCAAGGTGCTCTATCCCGAGGATAACCACTATGAGGGCAAGAGCCTGCGCCTCAAGCAGCAGTACTTCTTCGTGTCTGCCACGGTGCAGTCCATTGTGCGCAAGCACATCCAGGCCTACGGGACGTTGAAAAACTTCCACGAGAAGAACGTCATCCAGGTCAATGACACCCACCCTGCCTTGGTGATCCCGGAGCTCATGCGCATTTTCATGGACGACGCGGGCCTGGACTGGGAGGAGGCCTGGTACATCACCACCAACTCCGTGGCCTACACCAACCATACGGTCATGGCGGAGGCACTGGAGCGCTGGCCCCAGAACCTGGTGGAGAGCCTGATGCCCAGAATCTGGCAGATTCTGGTGGAGATCGCCCGGCGCTGGCAGCAGAAGGTGGAGGACTTCTACCACCGGGACGAGAACATCGTCAGGAAGATGGCGATTATCTGGGACGGCGAAGTGCGCATGGCAAACCTCTGCATTGCCGGCGGCATGGCGGTCAACGGCGTGTCCGAGCTCCACAGCCAGATCCTCAAGGACGACCTGTTCCACGACTTCTATGTCATGGAGCCTGATAAATTCAAGAATGTGACCAACGGCATCGACCACCGCCGCTGGCTCAGCGAGATCAATCCCGGGCTAGACAGCCTGATTCGTGATCTTTCTGGGGGTGAGGACTACCTGCTCCATCCCAATGCCCTTGAGAAGCTGGATGCCTATGCTGAAGACCAGTCGGTGTTGGAGCAGCTGGAGAAGATCAAAAAGGCGAACAAGGAGAACTTCGCTGCCTACGCCAAGAAGGAGCAGGGGATCATCCTCAATACCGACGCCATTTTCGACGTGCAGGTCAAGCGCCTCCATGAGTACAAGCGGCAGCTCCTCAACGCCATGCACATCATCCACCTCTACCAGATGCTGCGGGATAACCCCAACATGGATCTGGTGCCCCACACCTTCCTGTTCGGCGCCAAGGCCGCGCCCGGCTACGCTGTAGCCAAGCGGATTATCCACCTCATCAACTCCCTGGCCAATGAGATCAATAAGGACCCCATCTGCAAGGACCGGCTCCAGGTGGTGTTTCTGGAGAACTACCGGGTGTCCCTGGCGGAGCAGCTCATGCCCGCCAGCGAGGTGAGCCAGCAGATCTCCACCGCCGGCAAGGAGGCCAGCGGCACGGGCAACATGAAGTTCATGATGAACGGCGCCCTCACTGTGGGCACCCTGGACGGGGCCAACGTGGAGATGCACCGGGTGCTGGGGGATGAGAACATGTTCCTCTTCGGCCTCAAGACCGAGGAGGTGGCGGAGACCCGGCGCAACGGCTACAATCCCTACCGCATCTACAGCCGCGACCCGGCGATCCACGCGGTGCTGGACCAGATCAACAAGGGCTTCAGCGACGGTGTGCGCTACGAGGATCTCCACGAGCGCCTGCTCTTCGGCAACGGCGGCACCCCCGACGAGTATATGCTCCTGGCGGACTTCCCCTCCTACTGCGAGGCGGAGCGCCGGATGGTGGAGACCTATGCCGACCGCACCAAGTGGAACCAGATGAGCCTGCACAATATCGCCCGCAGCGGTATCTTCGCAGCAGACCGCTCCATCGCGGACTACGCGGAGCGGATCTGGAAGGTGCCCTACAAGAAATAACCCACGCCGCAGAAGTGTTTTCCATACTGTTGTGTGTGTGAAAGGGACGGAGCGCATGCGCTCCGTCCCTTTCCGCATCCGGATAATACCTCCAAAAAGTTTTTTCCTCTGCTGAGATTTTTGGGCCCCCTCAGGCGTATACCTAGTGAAAGCCGCTTTCAACAAGTCCTCACCCACAAGGAGGGAAACCCTTGACAGATTCCCAGTTTGAAAAAGCCGTGGAGACCTACGGCGACACCATCTTCCGCGTGGCCTACAGCTATCTCAAGAACCGCTCCGACGCGGAGGATGTGATGCAGGAGACCCTGCTGAAGCTCTACCAGGAGGACGGCCGGTTCGAGAGCGAGGAACACCGAAAACGGTGGCTCATCCGGGTGGCAGTGAACCAGTGCAAGTCAACCCTCCGCTCCACCTGGCTGCGGCGGACGGTGCCCCTGGAGGAGCAGACGGACACGCCGGTATTCGACCGGCCGGAGCAGAGCGAGCTCTTTGACCAGGTCATGGCGCTGCCAAAAAACTACCGGCTGGTGGTGTATCTCTACTACTACGAGGGATACCAGGCCCGGGAGATCGCGGAGCTCACGCACCGGAATCTGTCCACGGTACAGACCTGGCTCATGCGGGCCCGGGGACAACTGCAACGATCACTGAAGGAGGCATGGAGCCGCAATGGATAGGATGTTATTTCAGGAGACCTTTTCGCAACTGCACGCCTCCGACGGGGCAAAACAGGAGGTTTTACAGATGACAGAGAACAGGAAACACAGCAGACGGCGCCTGGCGGGTGCGGCCCGGGTAGCGGGCATCGCCGCCGCGGCCATGATGGCCCTGGTGGTCACGGCGGGCGCTATCAATGTGGCTACCGACGGGGCATTTTTGGAGGGGTTCACCATCCTGTGGGTGGGTGACAAGGAATTCGTAGCACAAAATGAGGCCGGAGATGAGGTCTACATGGTGTCCGCCGATGACGGTATCGACTTTGTGACCGAGGAAGATGGCAGGCTGATGCTTCACGCCGACCGGGAAATTGACATCACGGACGCCCTGACTGAGAACGGCAGCTACCACTACGAATATGAGGTAACGGTCTCCAGTGAGGACGGCAGAGAGGACACGGAGGTTTTCACCGTGGACGTTACCGGGAGCACGGAAGAATGGACGGCGACCCAGCGCAATGGGATCGGCGTGGCGGTGACCATTACCAGCGAAAACGGGGAGGTTTCGCGGGACATTCTGGTGGGCGCGGAGGCTATGGACGCGGAAGGAGCTGCCACAGACATGGAAAGCGGCGGAAAGAGCGCCAGTGTCGTGGAGTATCAGACCGCGGAGTAGCAGCCGGGACAGATCTATCAGCAGACAAAAAGAAACAGACGGGGGCGAAAAACGCCTCCGTCTGTTTTCTTTCGGAGAAGGTCAGGCAATCAGCTTGAAATTGCCGAGGGTCTCGTTGACATTGGAGACATAGGCAAAGGTGTCGGGGAAAGCGCGGAGGATGTTCTGGAACTGGACCACCTGATGACGGTTCACCACGCAGATCAGGAGGTAGTTGGGGGTCTTGGAAAACATGCCCTCCGCCTGGATCAGGGTGACCCCGTGGCGCAGCTCCTGCAGCAGCTTCGATGACAGCTCCTCCGGATGGCGGGTGATAACCTCGAACTTCAGCGCGCTCTTGCCGCCCTTCAGAATACCGTCGCTGATGCGGGAGCTGAGGTAGCAGTAGAGCAGGCACAGGATCACCGGCTCAAACTGATAGCCGTATACGAAAAAGGAGAGAATGGCCACCGAGGCGTTCAGAGTGAAAATCACCCACACCAGACTGACCTCCGGGTGCAGCTTATGGACCCAGGCCGCCACGATATCCGTGCCGCCGGTGGAGCCGTTGAGCCGGAGCACCAGACCATAGACCGCGCCGCTGACAACGCCCGCCGCGGCGGGGCCTAAGATGGTCGAGGAACCGCTGTCATAGGCGATGCCGCTGAGGTCCAGATGGCCGAGAATCAGGGTGGTGGCGGAAAAGACCAGCACAAACAGCAGGCTCTTTTTGGCAAAGTCCGCATTCAGTTTTTTCCAGGCCAGCAGGATCAGAGGAATGTTGATGATCAGAGAGAGATAGCCAATGCTGATATGGAACAAATACTGAATAATGGTGGCAAAACCATTGATGCCAGCAGGAGCAAAGGAATTGGGAAAGACAAACAGGGCATAGCTCAGCCCCATCACCAGAGCCAGCCCTGCTACCATACAATAACTGCCCCAGTGATTGGATATTGGACGCGTGATAACGGGTCCCCCCTTTGTGTTGCTAGGCGCAGTATACCTGCTTTTTATGTAAAATACAAGAGAAATTGCAAACTATTTTTTTCTTTGCAAGAATATTTTCATAGACTGCAAAATGAGGGGCAAATTCGAGGTTTGGACGGAATTCAGAGCAAAAAAAGCAAGTTGGTCTCTGTCCTTGCCCATGGCAATGAGGTGCGAAATGCAGGAGGGCGGGAGGGAAAGTGCCTTGACAAGCACGCTGTTCCGGTGTACCCTTTATTTTGACAGAAGTCTAAATAAGGGGGATGGATATGGGATTTCAGGAGACCTTCAAGGCCCTCAGTGACCCCACCCGCCGGGAGATCCTCCACATCCTCCGGGATGGAGCCAAGACAGCCGGGGAGATCGCCTCCCGCTTTGACATGACCGGCGCGACGATTTCCCACCACCTATCGGTGCTGAAGGCGGCGGGGCTGGTCACCGACGACCGGCGAGGCAAGTGGATCTACTATGAAATGAATTTGTCCGTACTGGACGAGATCACCGGATGGCTGGCCGGACTGAAAGGGGAGACGGACCATGAAAAGTAGGAAAAACATTGCGCTGCTCTGGGGCTTTTCTGTGATTCCAGTAATCATATTGTCAATCGTCTATACAAAACTGCCGGCGCAGGTGCCTACCAGCTTTGGCTTTGACGGCGCAGTCAACGCCTACGGCCCCCGCTCCACCCTGTGGATACTGGCGCTCCTGGAGCCGCTGATCGCGCTGATGCTTCAATTCCTACCGCGGATCGATCCCAAGCGGCGCAGCTATGCCAAGTTTCAGCGCTACTATGAACAGCTCGCCATTTTCCTCCAGCTGTTCCTGCTGGTGGTATTCAGCCTGATGGTGACGGAGACCCTCCACCCCGGCACGGTATCCATCGGGCGGACGGTGACAGCCATGGTGGGCGCTCTGCTGATCGTAATGGGCAACATGATGGGCAAGATCAAGCCCAATTACTTTGTAGGCATCCGCACCCCCTGGACCCTGGCGGACCCGGATGTGTGGATGCGGACCCACTCCCTGGGCGGCAAGCTGTGGTTTTCCCTGGGGGTCCTGCTGCTGCCGTGCAGCCTGCTTCTGCCGGAGCGGGTATTCTTTGTGCTGCTGATGGCGGGGCTCCTGGGCTCCACAGCGCTGCTGTTTGTCCTCAGCTGTCTGTGGTACCGCCGGCGGGAGAGCGCCGAATAAACAAACGGGGCCCTCGGGGCCCCGCTTTTTTACGTAAAAGTGTGAATTTTTTGATTGAGGTGTTTACTTTCACGGGGTGAAGTGTTAAAATACAGATACTATCGCATGGAGGAGTTGGCACATGTCACGAATCACCAAAAAGGAAAAGAGCGACGGCCTGTATAAGGCGCTGTTGACGCTGAAGACGGAGGACGAGTTCTATCGGTTTTTCCAGGATCTGTGCACCATCACCGAGCTGCGGAGCATGGAGCAGCGCTTTGAGGTGGCCTGCCTGTTGAACCAAGGGATGATCTATAACGATATCCTGGAGAAAACCGGGGCCTCCAGCGCCACTATCAGCCGGGTAAACCGCTCCCTGAGCTTTGGCAGCGGCGGCTACCAGATCTACTTTGACCGGGCCAAGGAGCTGGCGGAGCAGGACAAATGAGCAGCTATGAGACGCTGGCCGGCTGCTATGACGAGCTGACGGAGGATGTGGCTTATACAAAGCGGGCAGATTTTATTGAAAAGCTGATGGGCCGCAGCAAGGTGCCGGTCAGGACGGTGCTGGACCTGGCCTGCGGCACCGGCACCATGACCGCCATCTTTACCCGCCGGGGCTATGAGCTGATCGCGGTGGATGGCAGCGAGGATATGCTGGCTGTGGCTCGGGAAAAGGCCGCTGGGCTTCCCGGGGAGCCGCCGGTCTTTATCCATCAGGACATGCCGAAGCTGGACCTGTACGGCACGGTGGAGGCCGCGATCTGCTGCCTGGACAGCCTGAACTATCTCACCAGTCCCCGGGACCTCCGGCGGACGCTGGGGCGTCTGCGGCTGTTTATCCAGCCCGGCGGGGTGCTGATCTTTGATATCAACACCCCTTACAAGCTCCAGGGGCTGGACGGGCAGGTCTTTCTGGATGAGCGGGAGGACGTATACTGCGTCTGGAGGACGGAGTTCGAGAAGCGCAGCCGGATCTGCACCTACTACATGGACCTGTTCACCAGAGAGCAGGGGGATACCTGGCGCCGCAGCTTTGAATACCACCGGCAGCGGGCCTATGAGGTGGAGGAGCTGAAGGGCTATCTGCAGGAGGCGGGGTTCACCAACATCCGCACCTTTGGAGACTGCCGCATGGGAGCGCCCCGGGAGAGGGAGGAGCGGATCTATTTCTGCGCCAACCGGGGGAAGGACTGAAGGCCGCAGGATAATATGAGGCCGCAGTCCAGCCCCGCCAGGAACATCGCCTCCAGCTCCGCATCCTGGGTGCGGCTGACGGCCAGCTGAAAGGACTCCAGGTCCGCCAGCAGGGAAGGGGACAGACGCTTTTGCAGATGTTCCTCCCATTGTGCCTGTGCTTCGCGGCGCTGGTAGTAGTCGGTTTGCCGGTAGTAGGGGAGTATGGCGGACTCTACAATGGAATCATAGAGGATACGGTGGATGGGGTGCATGGAAGCGGCCTCCTTCTGTCGTAGGATGATTTTATTATGCACCTAATCGGATGAATGTAAACACCCATTTGGGTGATTATTGTTATGATTCGATATAAAGTCGATATTTTGAATGAATTGAAAAAAGCGGGATATACCAGTTATCGCTTACGTCAAGAAAGACTGATCTCAGAAAGCACTTTGCAGCGGTTGCGGCAGGGCGGAACTGGGATTCGTCTGGACAGCTTGGACGCAATTTGCAGGCTTCTGGATTGCCAACCAGGGGATCTGATCGAATGGGTCCCGGAGGACGAGGAATAAGCCGGGGCTGGAGCTGGGCAGCTTTGCCAGGAATGGGAGGCCCAGGGCCCTCCAGGGGATTCCGCCCCCACCTGGTCTTTCTGACAGTGCCTGCCTGGGGAGGTTTCGCGCCCCCGGGCGCGAGGCCCTTTTGGCGCGGCCCAAAAGGGCCGAAAAGGCCGCTTAGGGGCTGCGGCCCCTAAGGACCCCATTGATGTACAATGAGGTGCCCACTTCTCTTTCCGGCGCGAGGGTATCGTCTTGCTGCTGCGCCCCTTTCCGGGCCTTAGGCCCTGCCTGGGGTGGGTATCCAAGCCGCTTCTCCCTTGATACCGCGCCTAGTGCGGTGGGCAACGGGAGCTGGGGCCTTTCCAGCAAATCCTCGCCGCACCCCAAGGGTACTTCCTCGGCCCTTCGGGCCTCACAGCGCACCATGGACAGCAAGAGAAAAAGAGAGGCAACTGCCATCTTGTCTTAGCGGCCACTATACAACAGGCCGGCAGGCGGACTTGGGAGAGTGCCAGGGTCCGTAGATGATCCCGCTGCCGATTGGCGGGTTATGTAGCCCCCTCCACGACCCTGATCCTAAAATCCGGGGTTCTTAGGGGTGGAACCCCTAAGCTGATTTTTGCCTACTTTTGTTCAGTGACAAAAGTAGGCCCCCGGAGGGTGGGCACCCTCCTCCACCAGCCCTGGTTGAAGAACCGCCTGAGCCCGGAGACATGGCCTCTGACGGTGGGGAACCATTATGCAATATCATTTCAGAGAAAAAGGAAGGATTTTTCCATGGATCAACTTGTTCGCGCAATCACCACCGACGGCATGGTACAGGCTGTGGCGATTACCAGCCGGGATCTCACCGAGCGTGCCCGTCAGATCCACACGACCCTGCCGGTGGCCACAGCAGCCCTGGGGAGGGCCCTGGCGGCGGCTTCCATGATGGGAAATGCCCTGAAGGACAGCGGGGCTAGCCTGACGCTCCAGATCAAGGGAGACGGCCCTCTGGGCACCGTGCTGGTCGTTTCCGACAACCAGGGGAATGTCCGGGGCTATGTGCAGCAGCCCCATGTGAATCTGCCGCTGCGTCCGGACGGAAAGTTGGATGTGGGCAGCGCTGTGGGCCATGCGGGTACGCTGACGGTAATCAAGGATCTCAATATGAAGGAGCCCTATGTGGGCAGCGTGGCGCTGCTGGGGGGCGAGATCGCGGAGGATCTGGCGGCTTATTTTGTGGAGAGCGAGCAGATCCCTACAGCCTGCGCCCTGGGGGTCCTGGTGGACCGGGATCAGAGCGTGAAGGCGGCCGGAGGATACATCATCCAGCTGCTGCCGGGCGCTGGCGAGGATGTCATTACCAAGGTAGAGGGCGGTGTTCTGGCCGCCGGGCCCGTGACCAATCTGCTGGCGGCAAATGACGATCCGGAGGCACTGCTGCGCCGGGTGCTGTCGGATTTTGAGGTGGAGGTCCTGGAGACCAGCCCGGTGGAGTATCGGTGCTACTGCAGCCGGAAGCGGGTGGAACGTGCGCTCCTGAGTTTGGGGGCGGCGGAGCTGGAAAAGATCATAGCGGAGCAGGGGGGCTGTGAACTAACCTGCCAATTTTGTGATACAATTCATGCTTTTTCCCGGGAAGAACTGCAGGATTTGGTGAGTCAAATCAGGGGTTCAGAAAAAAAGTAAAAAAATTGAAAAAAACTGTTGACAATCGGGAAGTGTTTTAGTATAATAACCCTTGCCGTTCGGGAAAACTGGTAAGGACTTGGGAGCATAGCTCAGCTGGTTAGAGCACCTGCCTTACAAGCAGGGGGTCACTGGTTCGAGTCCAGTTGTTCCCACCACTTCCCTGTTGGGAGCGGTAAATGGATACAGTATGGCCCAGTAGTTCAGTTGGTTAGAACGCTAGCCTGTCACGCTAGAGGTCGACGGTTCGAGCCCGTTCTGGGTCGCCATAACGACCCATGAGGCGTAAGTCTCATGGGTCACTGTATGCCTCTGTAGCTCAGTTGGTAGAGCAGAGGACTGAAAATCCTCGTGTCGTTGGTTCGATTCCGACCGGAGGCACCAATACAGTCCAATTATCCGTTGGACTGTCATATGCGGGCGTAGCTCATCTGGTAGAGCGCCACCTTGCCAAGGTGGAGGTAGCGGGTTCGAGCCCCGTCGCCCGCTCCACCTGTCACATGGAATAATTGAATATTCCATGTGGCATTTTTTATATCTATGTGTTATACTGTGAAGAGAACAGCATAACATATAGTACACGGCGACATAGCCAAGTGGTAAGGCATGGGTCTGCAAAACCCTGATTCCCCGGTTCAAATCCGGGTGTCGCCTCCAGACAAAAATCCCTGGAACCAAAAAGGTTCCAGGGATTTTTTGCATATTCCAGCCCGTAGGCGATGACGATGGGGCCATAGCCCTCCGCATTGTGCGCAGCCCGGCAGACACTTACTGCCGGGCCTGCGGTGTTTGGTAAAAATCAGTCCAGCTGAGGAGCAGCGGCTTGCCCCTCACGGCCGGCGTATAGAGAGCGGCTGTAATGAAAGATTTCATCAATCGCCACGCGATAGACCATAGGCGTCAGGGCTTTGAAGGCCAGGGCCAAGCCGCCATTGCGGCCGAGGCGATCAATCACGCCACGAATGTATTGACGCAGGGTATTTTCCGAAAGATCAGGATCCTGCAGTACATAGGGATCCAACGTCACCTGGAGATTTAAGCGCCCGTTTGTATCTTTCTGGACCTGACGATGATCATTCATGTTTTGGGTTTCCCACATACAGAAGCCGATTTCTACCATATCCGGTGCCAGGGCCTGGCATTTGCCGCAGGAGTGGCAGATATAAGACACACCATAGGAGCGTACAACATCGGCAATCCGCTTCATGGGCGGCAGAATCAGTTCCCGGAAGGTTTCCGGGGCCATAAAGGTGCTCAACTGAGTTCCCCAGTCGTCGCTGTTGATAAGAATATCCAGAGGGATCCATTCTTTCATCAGCTTATGGATCATGGCGATCTTGTAGTCGGCCATTGCATTGAAAAAGGCAGAGGCGTCCTCGGGCTCTTCTACCATCCATGCCAGACACTCTTCCGTAGGGCATAGCGAAAGCAAGCGTTCAAATAGACCATCCTGCATCACATAGCCGGTTGGCTTGTTTGGGGAGAGCTTTGCTTCCGCTTCTGCCCGCCCTTGGGAAAAATCAATTTGGTCGAGATCCGGGAAGATCAATTTTTCACGCCATTGAGACATGTCTTCCATAATAAAGCTGTTTGGGGATACGGTCTGTCCGCCTACAGTGTCTACATAGGTCCAGCTAACGCCGAACCAGTCTTTTCCGCTGGTGCCAAATGGCGGGCGGTCATTGTCTGCTGGACAGGAGGTCATCTGGTGATCAAGACCCATCATCGGAACCCAATAGGGAATTTTACCTTCCAATAGAAGCTTGAGGTTCTCTTTTTGGGAAACTGGATAGTCCAACACAGGAGGATCGCAGGGCGGCGGCATCATACGTGACTCAATGGTGAAGCTTTTGGCCATATACAGTGCTCCTTTCAGTGATTCGCTGGGCATTTCTCGTCTCTGCCCGAAATAAAAGCGGGGTAATACATGTTTTCATTCCGATTATAGCACCCATCCCCAACAGCTGTCAATTTCACAGATATGATTCCGGCATGTGGGCCAATAAGGTGAGGTTACGGCATGAAAGTGGATCCTTCAAAAAGAAAAGCCGGCTGACGCAGAGTGAGAAAACATGGCAGCTCCCTGAGCAGCGTACGCTGAACAGGATCAGCCTTATCCTTGCGTTGGAGCGTATGATTGTTCTTCCAGGGGGTGCCTGTGGGGAGGCGGATAAGAGGGGACGTTGATTTTCCATAAAAATTTCGCACAAAACCAACACAAAACAAAAATTTTTTTGAGTTTATGTTAGATTTACCTTGACAAGTTGAGCTGGATGGTATATGCTTACGGCGGAATAAAGACAGGGAAGAGGGTGCGGTGATATGCTGGTGGCCGAGCGCAGACAGGTGATATTGGAACGGCTGCATGCCACATCCCGTGTAGTAGTAGCAGAGTTGAGTGCGGAATTCGGCGTCTCTGAGGAGACTATCCGCCGGGATTTGGAGTGGTTGGAGAAAGAGGGGGTCGCCACCCGGACCTATGGGGGGGCGGTGCTGAAAAATAATGACCGGGTCCCGCCTCCGTACGCTGTTCGGAAAAACACGAATGTGGAGGGTAAGGTAGCGATTGCGCAGCTGCTGGCCCCCATGATCCATGAGGGCGATGCCATCATGGTAGATGAGAGTTCGACGGCGGCGTATGCGATCCGGGCATTGCGGCATCTGCGCAGTATTACCCTGATTACCAATTCTCAGGAAATGATTCAGGAGATGGGACGGCAGGAGTCGTGGCAGATTATTTCCACCGGAGGCCACCTCAAGTGCGATGTTATGGCCTTGGTGGGCCCCCAGGCTGTCCGGAGCATTGAAAACTACCATGTACGTTGGGCGATTTTGTCCTGCAGGGGTATTAACGACCGCCTGGGGATTGCGGATTCCTCAGAGGATATTGTCCAGGTCAAGCGGGCCATGATGCGCTCCGCAGATGACACCATCCTGCTGGCGGATCACCGTAAGTTTGACAGAACCGGCTTTGTAGCGCTAGGTCGGTTGGATGAGGTGGACTACCTGGTTACCGACCAGGCGCCAAGTGAAGAGTGGTGTCTGGACTTAGAGCAGAAAAAAGTTCAGCTTATTTTTCAATAAGTCAGTGTAAGGGCTGCAAGGCCCATGAGGAACCATTTAAAACAGAAGGAGGAGAACATTATGGCAAATGCGGTGGTGATGCCCAAGGCGGGCATCACGGTAGAATCATGTATCATTGGAAAATGGCTGAAAAAAGTGGGTGACCCAGTGGCAATAGGTGACATCCTGTTCAGCTATGAGACGGACAAGGCGGCATTTGAGTGCGAATCCACCGCCGAGGGCGAGCTGCTGGAGATCTTTTTCCAGGATGGGGATGAGGTGCCCTGCCTCACCAACGTGTGTGCCATCGGCACCAAGGGGGAGGACGTCTCCGCCCTGCGCCCCGGCGGCGAGACGGCAACTCCTGCGGAGAGCGCACCGGCCCCTGCGGCCAGCGCTCCGGCAGCCGCGCCTGCCCCGGCCAAGTCCGCCGCGCCGGTTCCCCAGCACATTGCCGCAGTGGTGATGCCCAAGGCGGGTATCACCGTGGAGTCCTGCATCATCGGCAAGTGGGAGAAGAAGATCGGCGACCAGATCAAGGTGGGGGACATCCTCTTCAGCTATGAGACGGACAAGGCATCCTTTGAGTGTGAGTCCACCGCCGAGGGCGAGCTCATTGACATCTTCTTCCAGGATGGGGACGAGGTGCCCTGCCTGACCAACGTCTGCGTCATCGGCCAGCGGGGCGAGGACTACTCCGCCCTGCGCCCTGACGGGGATGCGGTCGGTGCGGAAGCCGCTTCCGCCCCCGCGCAGACAGTCCCCGCGGCTGTGGCTGCGCCCGCTGCCACCACCGCTCCGGCCGGAAAGACGGCCATCTCCCCCAGAGCCCGGAAGGTGGCGGAGCACGCCGGTGTGGACGCCTCTCTGGCAACGCCCACCGGCCCCAAGGGACGGATCATCGAGCGGGACGTGCGCAAGCTCCTGGCCGAGGGCGTTCCCGCTGTGGCTGCCGCTCCCATCCAGACCGCCGCGCCTACACAGGCCGCAGCGGCGCCCGCCGCACCGGCGCCCGCCGCACCGGCCGCGGCGGAGGCGGAGTATGAGGATGTGAAGTTCAGCGGCATCCGCCGGGCTATCAGCAAGTCCATGCACACCTCTCTGAGCACCATGGCGCAGCTGACCCACAACTTCTCCTTCGACGCCACGGAGATCCTCCAGTACCGCAAGCAGCTGAAGGCTGCCGGGGAGCCCTACGACGGCATCACCATCGGCGATATCGTCCTGTATGCCGTGTCCCGCACGGTGCTGTCCTGCCCGGATCTCAACGCCCACATGCTGGACGACAACAATATCCGCCTCTTCAAGCACGTGAACCTGGGTGTGGCGGTGGATACGCCCCGGGGCCTCATGGTGCCCACCATCTTCCGGGCTGAGACCAAGAGCCTGCTGGAGATCTCCAAGGAAGTCAAGGACCTGGCTGCCCAGGCCCGCAGCGGCAGCATCAGCCCGGACCTCCTCAGCGGCGGCACTTTCACGGTGACGAACCTGGGCTCCTTTGGCGTGGAGTCCTTCACCCCGGTCATCAACCCGCCCCAGACCGGCATCCTGGGTGTCTGCACCACCGTCCAGCGGCCCCGTCAGGCCGCCGACGGCTCCATCCAGCTCTACCCGGCCATGGGCCTGTCCCTGACCTACGACCACCGCGCCGTGGACGGCGCGCCGGCCTCCCGCTTCATGAAACAGCTGTGCAGCAACCTGGAACACTTCACGGTGCTGCTGTCCAAATAAAGGAGGAATAGTATGGCTACATATGATTTACTTGTCATCGGCGGCGGCCCTGGCGGCTACCTCTGCGCCGAGCGGGCCGCCCAGGGCGGCCTGCAGGTGGCCCTGTTCGAGCGGGAGCACCTGGGCGGCACCTGCCTCAACGAGGGCTGCGTTCCCACCAAGACCCTGCTGAACTCCGCCAAGCTCTACCGCCACGCCACCGAGAGCGCCGCCTTCGGCGTCACGGCGGAGAAGGTCACCTTCGACCACGCCAAGGTGGTGGAGCGCAAGGGCAAGGTGGTCCATACCCTGGTCTCCGGGGTGGAGGCCACCATGAAGGCCAACAAGGTGACGGTGATCCGCGCCGCCGCGGAGATTCAGGGCCGCGCGGACGATGGCTTCGCCGTCCAGGCCGGCGGCGAGACCTATGTGGGCAAGCGGCTGGTGATCGCCTCCGGCTCCGAGACCACCATTCCCCCGGTGCCCGGCCTGAAGGAGGGCCTGGCCTCCGGCTTTGTGGTGACCAACCGGGAGGTGCTGGACCGCAAGGAGCTGCCCCGGGATCTTGTGGTCATCGGCGGCGGCGTCATCGGCCTGGAGATGGCCTGCTATTTCGCCAGCGTGGGCGTCCACGTGATCGTGGTGGAGATGATGCCCAAGATCGCCGGCCCCACCGACGAGGAGATCTGCAAGATCCTCATGGATACCTACGGCAAGCGGGGCATGGAATTCAAGCTCTCCAGCAAGGTGCTGGAGGTCACCGACCACTCCGTCCTCTACGAGGCCGCCGGCGAGAAGCACGAGATCCCCTGCGACCTGGTGCTGCTGTCCGCCGGGCGCCGTCCCTATACCAAGGGGCTGGGCCTGGAGAAGCTGAACATTGAGATGGACCGGGCGGCCATTGTCACCGACAAGCACATGTGCACCAACGTGGCTGGGGTCTACGCCATCGGCGACTGCAACGCCAAGCTGATGCTGGCCCACACCGCCTACCGCGAGGCGGAGGTGGCCGTCAACCATATGCTGGGCATCAAGGATGAGATGCGCTACGAGGTGATCCCCTCGGTGATCTACACCGATCCGGAGGTGGCCAGCGTGGGCGAGAGCAAGGCCAGCGCCGAGGCCAAGGGCATGAACGTCAAGGAGATCAAGGTGCCCATGGTCTACTCCGGCCGCTATGTGGCAGAGAACGAGGGCGGCAAGGGCTTTATCAAGCTGGTGGTGGACACGGACCGCAACCGCCTGGTGGGCTGCCACATGGTGGGGAGCTACGCCTCCGAGTGCATCATGACCGCCACCATGATGGTGGACACCGAGCTGACGCCCCAGCGCCTGCAGAAGCTGGTCTTCCCCCATCCCACAGTCAGCGAGATCATCCGGGAAGCGCTGTTCAAGATTTGAGTAGATGGATATAGAATAGAGGAGGTTACAAGCTATGCCTAAGAGTATTTATGTGGATCCCGCGGCAACCCGCGCCCCTGGCAAGATCACCTTTGCGGATATCCCTGTCAACGTATACAACAGAACCATTGCCGACGAGCGCAAGAGCGGCAAGTTTACGGACGACGACCTGGTGCGTATCTGGCGGGACATCACCATCCTGCGGGAGTTTGAGTCCATGCTCAACCAGATCAAGACCCAGGGCGGCTATAACGGCGTTGAGGTCACCTATCCCGGCCCCGCTCACCTGTCCCTGGGCCAGGAGGCCGCCGCTGTGGGCCAGGCCTATCTGCTGGGCCCCAACGACTTCAACTTCGGCAGCCACCGCAGCCACAGCGAGATCCTGGCCAAGAGCCTCTCCTGCATCCAGAAGCTCAGCGACGAGGAGCTCATGCACATTATGGAGAATTTCCTGGGCGGCAAGACCCTCAGGGCCGTGGAGAAGATGGGGCCGGTGAAGGACACCAAGGAGCTGGCCATCCGCTTTATCGTCTACGGCGCCCTGTCTGAGATCTTCGCCCGGGAGACCGGCTTCCACAAGGGCATGGGCGGCTCCATGCACGCCTTCTTCCTGCCCTTTGGCGTCTATCCCAACAACGCCATCGTGGGCGGCAGCGCCACCATCGCCACCGGCGCGGCCCTCTTCAAGAAGTGCAACGGCAAGGACGGCATCGTCATCTGCAACATCGGCGACGGCGCCATGGGCCGCGGCCCCGTGTGGGAGGCGCTGAACTTCGCCTCCATGGACCAGTACCACACCCTCTGGGAGGAGGGCAAGCAGAAGGGCATGCCCATCCTCTTCAACATCTTCAACAACTCCTACGGCATGGGCGGTCAGACCCGCGGCGAGACCATGGCCTACGACATGGTGGCCCGGGTGGGCGCCGGCGTCTCCCCCACGGAGATGCACGCCGAGCGGGTGGACGGCTACAACCCCCTGGCGGTCATCGACGCCATGGAGCGCAAGATGGAGCTTCTCCACAACGGCCAGGGCCCCGTGCTGCTGGATACCATCACCTACCGCCTCTCCGGCCACTCCACCTCCGACCAGAATGCCTACCGCACCAAGGAGGAGATCGAGGCCTGGCGGGCCGTGGACCCCATCGTCACCTACCGCCAGGCGCTGGTGGAGGCCGGCGTGGCTCCCGAGAGCCGCTTTGAGGAGATCATGGCCGAAACCGTGGAGCGCATGACCAACATCTGCCGCCACGCCGCCGACCCCAGCTTCTCCCCCTATGTGGACTTCAAGGCCAACCCCACCTTCCTGGAGGATCTGATGTTCTCCAACGAGGAGGTCAAGGCCTTCGACGACCGGCCCGTGGAGGTCACCACCCCCAAGGAGGAGTGCCCCCGCTACCAGCAGATGGCCGCCAAGGAGCGCATGGCTGTCAAGGACGGCAAGCCCGTGAGCAAGATGAAGCTCTTCAACCTGCGCGACGCCATCAGCGAGGTGATCCTGGACAAGTTCTACGAGGACCCCACCTTCATCTCCTATGGCGAGGATGTCCGCGACTGGGGCGGCGCCTTCGCCGTCTACCGCGGCATGCAGGAGTCCATCCCCCACAGCCGCCTGTTCAACGCCCCCATCAGCGAGTCCGCCATCGTGGGCAGCGCCGTGGGCTACGGCATGTGCGGCGGCCGGGCTCTGGTGGAGCTGATGTACGCCGACTTCATCGGCTGCGCCGGCGACGAAATCTTCAACCAGCTGTCCAAGTGGCAGGCCATGTCCGCCGACATCCTGAAGATGCCTGTGGTGGTCCGTGTCTCCGTGGGCTCCAAGTACGGCGCCCAGCACAGCCAGGACTGGACCTCCCTGTGCGCCCACATCCCCGGCCTGAAGGTCTGCTTCCCCGCCACCCCCTGGGAGGCCAAGGGCCTGATGGAGTCCGCCCTCAACGGCACCGACCCGGTGATCTTCTTCGAGAGCCAGCGCATCTACGACGTGGGCGAGCAGTTCCACGAGGGCGGCGTGCCCACCGAGCGCTATGAGATCAAGATCGGCGACACCGACCTGATCCAGAGCGGCAAGGACGTGACGATCCTCACCGTGGGTGCCGTGCTCTACCGCGCGGTGGAGGCAGCCAAGGAGCTGAAGGAGAAGTACGGTATGGAGGCCGAGATCATCAACCTCCACTCCCTGGTGCCCCTGGACTACACCAAGATCGTGGAGAGCGTGAAAAAGACCGGCCGCGTGGTCCTGGTCAGCGACGCCTGCGCCCGGGGCTCCTTCCTCAACGACGTGGCCCGGAACATCGGCGAGCTGTGCTTCGACGATCTGGACGCTCCCCCGGTGGTGGTGGGCGCAGAGAACTGGATCACCCCGCCCTTCGAGTTCGACGAGTTCTTCTTCCCCCAGAAGTCCTGGATCCTGGACGCCATCCACGAGAAGATCGTCCCCCTGCCCGGATATGTGCCCACCCACAGCTTCACCGACGCTGAGCAGTTGCGCAAGGCCAAGCTGGGTGTGTAATCCCGCGTCAATCCCGTCAACGACAGAGAGACCGCCGCAAGAGCGGCGGTCTCTCTTCTCCAAGGGGATTCGTAAAAGGGGGGAGATATCTGATGCGCTGGACCCGGACTGCCAATGCCGGCGGCCTGCTGGAAGCGGATGGCCGCCGGGTGCTTCTGGACGGCGTCTGCCAGGGGCTGGACGGCTATGAGGGGACGCCGCCGGAGCTGCTGGAGAGGCTGCTGGAGACGAAGCTGGATCTGATCGCCTTCACCCACAGCCACCGGGATCACTTCCTGGCCCCCTTTGTCCGGTGTTACCTCCGCCGCTGGCCGGGGACTCCCGTGGCCGGGCCGGCAGATCTCGTCCAGGCACTGGCGCCGTATCCGGTGACAGAGGAGCCCGTTAACCTGGGGGATCTTCAAATCCGCCCGGTAGCTACCCGGCATATCGGCGCGGCGTTTCGTACGGTGCCCCATTTCAGCTTCGTCCTCCGCACCTCGGGGGCCTGTCTGTGGTTCACCGGGGACGCCGCCCCAACCCAGCGGGTCTCACCGGAGGCATTGCCCCGTCCGGATGTGCTGCTGGCGCCGTTCGCCTATGCCGCCACCGAGGCGGGCTGGCGCGCCGCGGAATTGACCGGGGCAAAGGAGCTGGTGCTGCTCCATATGCCGCGTCGGGTCAAGGATCCGGCCGGGCTCTGGCCGGCAGTGGAGGCCGTGCTCAGCCGCCGGGACACAATTTCAGTCAGGATCCCGGCGATGGGGGAGACCCTTTTGCTGTAGGGAAGGAATAACCGGAATCGTTTCCAAAGCGGTGCCCGGCCGCGCTGTACCTGAAAGCACTGTCAACATGCATATTTTCTGCGTTGTATTTTTGTCCAATATTGTATCTTGCATAAAGTGAAACAGTGGTGGTAAGATGTATACATCTTAAGAGGTTTTTGAACACTTACCTAAAAAATAGAACACCGTCGTGATAGGCGGTGTTCTGTACGCTGCTTCTGGAATCAGATTCGGAGAAGGGCGTCGTATGCACTGTTTTTTGCCGTTTGCAAATGATCCAAAAGAATTCTTTCTGCAGTCACATAGTCATCTTTCAACATAGCAGTGATGATGTTGATGTGCTCCTGGTTGGAATCGGAGAGACGGGTATTGCTTTGACTGCAGTAAAGTCGCAGGCGCATATCCAGGCTCTGCATCAATGCATAGTAGGAGCTGAGCAGTTCGTTGCGGCAAAGATTTACAATCTGTGTGTGGATATAATTATCCTGAAGTGCCAAAGCCCAGGGATCTGCAGTGTCCTCTTTGAACTGTTCGAGAAGACTTTTCAGCTCCTGCTTGGAAAAACCGTTGCCATAGGTGCGCAGGGCATAGGGCTCGATAAGGATACGGAATTCATAGACATCCCGCACTTGGTCAGGCGTAATATCTGTAATATAAATGCCCTTTTTAGGGATGATTTTTAGAATGTGCTCTTTGGATAAAGCGTCCAAAGCAGCACGGATAGGGGTGCGGCTGATATTCAGTTCTTCCCCTAGACGTTCTTCTGTAATATATGTGTTGGGGGCATATTGGCAGCGGATGATTCGCTCCTTGATGGTCTCATAAGCAAAGTCGCACAAATAGGTTTTTGACATAAGGCAGACCCTTCTTCATTTATTTCTGTTTTCTTATTTATATCATATCTGTGATACAGATGCAAACAGAAATCTCAAAAGCAAATGGAAAATTTAGTCAAATGGTGAATTTTAACAAAAATTGAGGAGGAACGGAACATGAATGTACAAAACAGAGTGGCAATCGTTACTGGCGGGGCGCAGGGGATCGGCTTGGCTATTGCGACCCTGCTTGCCCAGCGGGGCGCTAAGGTGGCCCTCACCGATGTGAAGCTGGACCAGGCCAAGGCGGAGGCGGAAAAGCTGAAGGCGCAGGGCTACGAGGCTATGGGCGGCTACTGCGACGTCTCCAAGATCGACAGTATCAAGGCATCCTTCAAGGAAGTGGCTGACACCTTCGGCGGCATTGATATCCTGGTGAACAACGCCGGTATCCTGTACTCCAGCCCGGTGGAGGAGATCACCGAGAAGGAGTGGGATCTGGTGATGGCCATTGATCTGAAGGGCTGCTTCTTCTGCATGCAGCAGGCTCTGCCCTATCTCAAGGGCCGGGAGCATCCCAGAATCATCAATATCTCCTCTGTGGCCGGTCAGATGGGCTCCTACGCCTCCGGCATGGCCTACGTGGCCGCCAAGGGCGGCGTCCTGTCCATGACCTACGGCATGTCCCGCCGTCTGGCTCCCTACAAGATCACGGTCAACGCCGTCTGCCCCGGCACCATCGAGACGGAGATCATCCGCCAGTGGACCCCGGAGAAGATCCAGGAGCTGACGTCCAACATCCCCCTGGGCACGCTGGGCAAGGCGGAGGATATCGCCCAGGCTGTGGCGTTCCTGGCGGCGGACGAGAACGACTTCATCACCGGCGAGGCCATCAGCGTCAACGGCGGTATGTACTGCGGTTAATGAAATAAGGAGGGAATAGAACCATGAGTGAGAATTATTTTGATTGGCTCCAGCGGGAGACACCGACCCGTTGGTGGCACGACTCCGGTAACCCCGATGAGATTGCGCTGGCCCTTCAGCGTCACGCCATGGGCGTCACCACCAACCCCGTGCTGACCTACCGGACCTTCAACATGCAGCCGGAGTTCTGGGCGGACAAGGTGGCCCAGATCTCCCAGGACCTGGACTTTGAAGAACGGGCGGAGGCGCTGCTGAAGCTGGTGGCGACCTATGCCGCCGAGCAGGTCCGCCCCATCTACGAGGCCACCAACGGCGAGCACGGCTACGCCCTGGGGCAGCTGAACCCCGGCCGGGCCGGCGACTTTGAGGGCATGCTGGCCCAGGCCCGCCGCTACCACAGCTGGGCCCCCAATATCGCCATCAAGCTCCCTGCCACCCGCTCCGGTATCGAGGTGGTGGAGCAGATCGCCGCCGAGGGCATCCCCATCTGCGCCACGCTGAACGTCTCCACCTCCCAGGCCATCGCCGTGGCGGAGGCCTATGAGCGGGGCCGCCAGAAAGCCATTGACAACGGCGTGAAGGTCGCGCCCTGCATCGCCGTGCAGCAGGTGGGCCGGATCGACGACTACCTGCGGGATGTGGCCATGGACATGAAGCTGGGCCTGGACGAGCGGGTCATCAAGAGCGCCGGTATCGCCGTGGCCAAGCGCTCCTACCAGATTTTCCAGGAGAAGGGCTATCATGCGGTTATCATGCCTGCCGGCTGCCGCGGTTCCCACCACGTGACGGCGCTGGCCGGCGGCAAGGTGATCTTCAGTATCACCACCCGGGTTCAGGAGATGGTCCTGGCGGACGATCCCGAGCGGGTGCCCCACATCGACGAGCCTGTGGCTGCCGACATCATGGAGAAGCTGATGCAGATCCCCGAGTTCGTGCGCGCCTATGAGCCCGGCGCTATGAAGCCGGCAGAGTTCATCACCTTCGGTGTGATGCAGAAACTGCTCTCCCAGTTTATGGAGACCGGCTGGGCACCTCTGGAGACCTACAAATCCAACAAGGTCTCCGGTCGTTGGATCTAATAACATATATTCATAACAAATTGACTGTTTTAATGAAAAGGAGTGTATCAGGATGGCAGAGCATCCCTATCTGAAGTGGCTGACCAGCCAGACCCAGTCCCTCTATTGGCACGATTCCGCCGTGCATGCGGAGAAGGAGAGAGCCTTCGCCGACGGCGCTGTCGGTATGACCACCAATCCCTTCTTGATTAACGCCACCCTGCGGGGCGACAAGTCCTTCTGGACGGAGCAGCTCAAGCAGGTGGAAAAGGGCCTCACCGGCGATGCCAAGGCCCTGGCCCTGGTCCACGCTGTCACCGGGTTCTATGCCCAGGAAGTGCGGCCCATCTTTGACCGTGGCGAGATCGGCAAGGGCTATGTCTGCGCCCAGACCAACCCCAGCAAGACCGGCGACGCCGAGTACATGATCCAGCAGGCCAAGACCCTGGCCTCCTGGGCGCCCAACATCGTGGTGAAGCTTCCCGCCACCAATGCGGGCATCACTGCCTATGAGGAGTGCGTGGCGCAGGGCCTCAATGTGGCCGCTACGGTTAGCTTCACCGTTCCCCAGGTCCTGGCTGTCGGCGAGGCTGCGGAGCGGGGCAAGGAGCGCGCCCGCAAGAACGGTATCCAGCCCGGTCTCACCATCGCGGTGATGATGGTGGGCCGTCTGGACGACTATCTGCGGGACGTGGCCCATGACAACGGTGCCAAGGTGGAGGAGAGCGATATCGTCCAGGCCGGCGTGGCCTGCATGAAGAAGGCCTATCACATTTTCCAGGAGCGGGGCTATACGACCTTCCTGATGCCCGCCGGCTGCCGCGGCACCAACCATGTGACGGAGTTCGCCGGCGCAAAAATGATTATGTCCATTGCTCCCAAGATCGTCAACCAGCTGGCTTTGGATACGCCCCAGGAGGAGCGCATTGACGTGCCTGTGGCGGCGGACGTGATTGAGCGGCTGATGACGATGGCGGAGTTCCGCAAGGCCTATCTGGAGGACGGCATGACCCGCGAGGAGTTCATCACCTTCGGTTCCGCCAACCGGACCACCGACCAGTTTATCAACGACGGCTGGGCGCCGCTGCTGAGTTACGAATATTGATTGTATCAGGGCGCTGGCTATACGGCCAGCGCCCTGACTATATTCTAGCAAAAGGGGTTGCCACTGTGGGTCGCAATAGCTGCAGACCGGACGACGCCTGGCCGTCTATGGCGGGGCCCTGCTGCGGCGCGATTTGAAATTGCCGCAGCAGTATATAAGAATGGGGTTGCTGGGCGGGGAATTTTGAAGTACAATGAACGCAATCAGCGGGACATCCTCTCTATCATGTGGAAACGTCGATCAAATATTGTGCTTGCTTCATGCCAATGGAATTGCTTTAGAATGCGTACACCTGGTGGTGAGCCGCCATCCAAAAAATGTTTATGGGCGTATCACACATGTGTCCATTTATAAAAATCTGCATAAGAGGGAGTGGCTCCAATGAGTAACACAACAAAACAAGCGCTGGAGCTATCGCTGAAGCGGATGCTGCTTAAAAAGCCGCTGGATAAAATTACCATCCGGGATATTACGGAAGATTGTGGGATTAGCCGCATGGCATTCTATTACCATTTTAAGGATATTTATGACTTGGTAGAATGGGCCTGTATTGCAGATGCCTCCCTGGCTCTTCAGGGAAAGAAAACCTATGATACCTGGAAAGAGGGGCTGCTGCAGATTTTTGAAGCGGTGCTGGAGAATAAGCCGTTTATCCTTAATGCCTATCGCTGTATCAGCCGGGAGCGGATGGAGCGCTTCCTCTTTCAGTTGACCTATGGCTTGATCCGGTGTGTGGTGGACGAACAGAGCCGGGGGGTGGAAATCTCCGAGCAAGACAAGATATTTATTGCTGAATTTTACAAATACAGCTTTGTGGGGATCATGCTGGATTGGATCCGCCAGGGCATGACTGGGGATTACCGAGAGATCGTAGAGAAAATCAGTACCACCATGCGTGGGAATATCAGCAATTCCATACGGAATTTTACGGCCAAAGGTTAAAAGACAACTTTACAAAACGAGCCCGGTGATTAGTTTTTTATCACCGGGCTTGTTTTGTAAATGGAAAAGGTCGGCAGTATCCGCTAGGATAGGAGCATCACAGAATATTCCGTCCATTGGCGGAGGATCTAGAAAGGTGGTTTCCTGACATGAAAGAGAAGCGCTTTGATAAACTGGCTCTTGCGGCTGCCGGTTTAGCTGCAGCAGGAGCGGCGGGCGTGGCCGCCCAAAAATACTCGGAGGCACGAAAAACACAACAAGCTGCGGTCACTCTGAATTCCTACCGAAACACAGAACTGGGCAAGCAGGAAAAGAATAGCAAAGGGATCTATTATACCAAAGGAAATTATGAGGCATTTGCCAGGCCGGAGAAACCGGAAGGGATTGAGAACAAGAACGCCTACATTGTAGGGAGCGGCCTGGCAGCCTTGGCAGCGGCATGTTTTCTGGTGCGGGATGGACAAATGCCCGGCGATCACATCCATATCTTAGAGGCTATGGATGTGGCTGGAGGCGCTTGCGACGGTATTTTTGACGCCAGCAGAGGCTACATCATGCGAGGGGGCCGGGAGATGGAGGATCATTTTGAATGCTTATGGGATCTGTTCCGCTCTATCCCCTCTTTGGAAAAACCCGGTGCCTCCGTGCTGGACGAGTTTTACTGGCTCAACAAGCATGATCCGAACTATTCCCTGTGCCGTGCAACAGTGAACCGGGGACAGGACGCCCATACTGATGGGAAGTTTAATCTGAGCCAGAAAGGCTGCATGGAGATTGTCAAACTTTTTATGACACCGGATCAGGACTTGTACGATAAGACCATTGAAGATGTTTTTGATGAAGAAGTATTCTCCTCCACATTTTGGCTTTACTGGCGTACAATGTTTGCTTTTGAAAATTGGCATAGTGCCCTGGAAATGAAGCTCTATTTTCAGAGATTTATTCACCATATTGCCGGACTCCCGGATTTTAGTGCCCTGAAATTTACCCGCTTTAATCAGTATGAGTCTTTGATTTTGCCCATGCAGAAGTACTTGGAGAAGGCGGGAGTGGACTTCCAGTTTGGCACAGAGGTTACCAATGTCCTCTTTGCCACGCATGGCGGGGAAAAAGTGGCCACCGCCATTGAGTGCAGAGTGGACGGAGTGGAAAAAGGCATTGTCCTCACAGAGAACGATCTGGTGTTCGTTACGAACGGTTCATGTACAGAAGGAACAATCTATGGGGATCAGGATCACGCGCCAAACGGCGATGCGGAGGTCCGCACCAGTGGATGCTGGAACCTGTGGAGGAATATCGCAAAGCAGGACCCGTCCTTCGGCCGGCCGGAGAAGTTCTGCTCGGACATTTCCAAAACCAACTGGGAATCAGCAACCATTACCACCTTGGATGACAAGATCATCCCCTACATTACGAAAATCTGCCATCGGGACCCCCGCACTGGGAATGTGGTTACTGGCGGCATTATCAGCTGCAAAGACTCCAAATGGCTGTTGAGCTGGACCATTAACCGCCAGGGACAATTCAAGGAGCAGTCGCCAGAAAAGGTTTGTGTCTGGGTTTACGGCCTGTTTACTGATGTGCCGGGGGACTTTGTGAAAAAAACGATGCGGGAATGCACGGGGAGAGAGATCACGGAGGAATGGCTCTATCATCTGGGAGTTCCAGAGGAGGAAATTCCACAGCTGGCAGCGCATAGTGCGATCTGTGTTCCAACACTGATGCCCTATATTACCGCATTTTTTATGCCGCGGAGGGCGGGAGACAGGCCGGATGTCATTCCGGATGGCTGCGCAAATTTTGCGTTTTTGGGCCAATTCGCTGAGACACCGCGGGATACTGTGTTTACCACTGAGTACTCGGTTCGTACCGCCATGGAGGCTGTTTATGGGCTGCTGGGGATTGATCGTGGTGTACCGGAGGTGTGGGGCAGTGTCTATGATATTCGGGAGCTTCTGGATAGCTCCGTGTGCCTCCTGGACGGTAAGTCCCCCTTGGAAATGAAGCTGCCCGGCCCTCTGGAGCTGTTGAAAAAGCCGTTGCTTAGAGCAATTGCCGGTACTGTTATTGAGAAAGTGCTGCGAGACCACAGAATTCTGCGTGAAGAGGCTGTGTAGGTAATTTGTGCGCTGGTTTAACGCATCCGGCAGATTCTTCAGAAGTGCAGCCCCAGGACGGTCTCCCTGTTCACCTCCGTTTGAATGCGCAGAAGGAGAACGCCACCTTGCCGTTTTTCTGCGGAACGAATATAATTGGATTGGTAACCAGGCCCATTGCAGAGGAGGGGCGCCTATGCTGGTTCAAATCCATGATTTGTTTGACTTGCAGAAGATTGCTGACAGCGGGCAGTGCTTTCGTGTTGCTGTATTTCCAGATCATACGTATCGCTTTGTTTCCCGCAATCAGATTCTGTATATTCGGAGAATATCTGACAAGGACTATGAGGTCGACTGCACCGCAGAGGAGTGGGAAAATATCTGGATCCAGTACTTTGATTTGGAACGGGACTATAGGGCCCTCTGGAACACCATACCAGAAGGGGACTGCTTTCTCAAGTGCGCAGCCCGCGTGGGGGAGGGTATCCGAGTCCTTCGCCAGGATCCCTGGGAGACGCTGATTACCTTTATTCTCTCACAGCGCAAGAGCATTCCTGCGATTCGTTCTTCGGTAGAACTTCTCAGCGAGCGATATGGGACAAAAGTGCAGACATCCCGGGAGATCCTCCATTTGTTTCCCACAGCCTGGCAGATGCGGGAAGCATCTGTAGAGGAGTATGCATTATGCAAAACGGGATACCGGGCGCCCTATCTTTATGATGCAGTGCATCAAGTTCTCCAAGGCGGGCTGGATTTACAGCATATTTCAAGCCTCTCCGACAAAGAGCTGGTTTCCGCGCTGGAAAAGGTGCGAGGTGTTGGTATCAAGGTGGCCAATTGTGTGGCATTGTTCGCTTACGGCCGCACAGCGTGTGTTCCTGTGGACACATGGATCAAAAAAATTATCCAGCAGAAGTACGGCGGAGAAAATCCCTTTGTGCAATACGGGGCTGGCGCGGGCATTATGCAGCAATGTTTCTTTTATTATGCACAGAGCCACAAAGCAGAGACAGTGCTGGACCGGACAGGTTGATACAGCAGCCACAGCTGGGGCGCCTGCGGCAGCAGTGGCCGGGATGCTGTAAAGTCGTAGAGTGCGCGTCTGGTCAATATGGAGTAAACTCTATAGTGCTGTATCCGGCTCAATGGCAATGGAGCACTTTCGCATGCAGATTCAAAGAGAAAAGCGTCCCCGCTGCAGCGGGGACGCTTCGTGTTTTTGGTTATTCAATGGTAATGGCATTGCTTGCCGGAAGCTCTTTCTGGCTCGCTTTGGGCAGGGAAATTTTCAAAACGCCATGTGCATACTTTGCAGCGACCTCTTCAGGTTTCACATCGCCTACATAGAAGCTCCGGCTGCAGGCACCGGCGTACCGCTCTTGACGAATGTACCGGCCCTTCTGATCTTCCTCGTCCTTGTCAAGTCCCTTGGCAGCGCTGATAGTCAAATAACCATCCTGCAATGCCACCTTTACTTCATCCTTCTTGAAGCCTGGCAGATCCACATCCAATTCATAAGAATTTTCTGTTTCACGTACGTCCGTCTTCATCAGGTTTTTGGCACGTTTGCCATACAAAGGATTGCGGCCATTCCACATAGGGGCCATATCAAAACCATTAAAGAAATCATCAAACAGATTTTCACCAAAAATGCTGGGCAACATAAGTCATTCCTCCATTCTGTCTACTGGTTCTGTGCCCTGCGAGGTACCCTGTTGGGTGCCTCTCTCTTGGAACAACTGTATTGTAGCACAGGAATTAGCACTGTCAATAGGCGAGTGCTAAAGTTCACAAAGGAAATACAGTTTGTTCATAAAATGTATGATTTTTCCCTGTACAGCTGCTGACGCCGTTGCGCTGGGACAATATTGCTGCAATTTGATACCCTGGTACAGCGGGTTTCCCGATGCTATGCCGCCCCAGTTTCCAGCAGGTGCGGGTAGTGGGTACGCCGAGCTCAGAGCTTGGCGAAAAAATTTTTTCCCTCTTGACTTTGCCGCTACGTCAACTGCTATATTGAGTTTTGGGAGGGATGACTGATGGAGTACTCGATCCATGAGCTGTCACACTTATCCGGGGTGACCACCCGTACCCTGCGTTGGTATGACAAGATCGGCCTGCTGAAGCCCAGCCGGGTAGCAGAGAGCGGCTACCGCTATTATGGCAGTGCGGAGGTGGACCGGCTGCAGGATATCCTTTATTACCGGGCCCTCGGGGTGGAGTTGGTCCGGATTAAGGCTTACCTGGACGACCCCTCCTTTAACCGGCTGGCCGCCCTTCAAAGCCACTTGGCTGTCTTGGAAGAGGAACAGGCACGGCTGGAACAGTTGATCGAGTCGGTTCGGAAAACAATTCGATGTGAAGAAAGGAAAGAGTATATGAGTGATGAGCAGAAATTTGAAGCGCTGAAACAGCAGATTGTGAGACAGCATGAAGAGCTCTATGGACGGGAGGCCCGAAAGCAATATGGGGACAGCATGGTGGATGCCGCTCAGCAGGCGGTACAATGCATGACAACAGAGCAGTACCAGAAATGGAAAGAGCTGGAAAAAGAGATCCGGCGGCAGTTGGAGGCTGCCGTACAAGCGGGGATTTCACCATACAGCGAGACGGGACGGGCAATAACCGATCTTCACCGCCGGTGGCTCTCCATTACCGGTGGCTCCTATACCCCGGAGAAACATCAGGGAATTGCAGCTCTTTATGTTAACGATCCGCGGTTCACTGCCTACTATGATCGGACTGTGCCAGGCTGTGCGCGCTTTTTGTGGGAAGCTGTGATGTATTGGGCAAAGTGAGAAGAACAGTCTCCCGAGATACCCCAGATGGCTGCCCTCTGTTTGAAACGCGCGCAACCTATTTTTGACCCAATCGCTGCCCTCACATTTCTTTAGGGGGATTTGTGACCCGCATAACGATTTTCCTTCCATTTGCATTACTCCTTTGCATTCTTATTTTTGCTGATCCCGGGTGTTCCGGAGCTGCCGGCAGTCTGATATGGGGTCAAAACGCTTCCTGACCAGGGGCGGCAGGTGTCTGCCAGTCCCGGCCGGGAAGCGTTTTTTCGTGAGAGTGGATTTCCCTTGGACAGCCGTCCGACGGCGCCGTGTTCCCAGGCAAAGGCATTCTCTTCTCCTCCAAGCTGGCGGAGAATATTCTCCTTGCGATGGATCGCACGCAGGCGCTGTTTGTGATAGTAACTGCGGTCTCTGTTCAATTGTGCTCACTCCTTGACCGTTCGGGCCACCTCCAAGAGTCGTCAAGGAAACATGCTTTTTACAGGCAGCCTATCTGCCAAGAAGAAAGACGGTGATAACCCATCATTTTAATCCGTCCAGTTCAGAATATGTCCGTACTTTTGGAATGTAATAAATTGTATCCGCAACATCATTCCATCGCTGCCCTGTATTTTCTTTAACACGAATAAGGGTAATATCGTCGCCTGATATACATGTCCCACCGGACACATCCACCACACTCTTTTCCCGTTTCCTGCGATGACATCAAATGGAGTTAGATCAGTGTTTTTGTGGGGTGCTACTCTTTTGCCAACATGGGATTCACAGTGGCCAAATCATTCTCACTTTTTTACATTTTCGGTTTGGGCAGAGAATATTTTCATATAAAAGAACGCAAAGTGTCATCGCTGAAGGCGCAAAGATCAATCGGCGTCTGATGGCCCAATGCTATGAGACAATCAGACAGATACTGGGAGATTGGCGTAAAAAGACGGCCTGCCCTGCCCATCCTATCAAATTTTATGATGCGCCATCAAAAGTATCATTCTGCCTTGCGGAGCGCCGCCAAATATCGTATGATAGGCGCAGGAGATGTGCTGGCGTTACCAGGGAGGTGCTGAAATTGAGTATCCAAGAGGCGCTCGTCACGATGTTTACCGACGATCCCATCAACTGGATCAAATGGGCGGTCGTATTCGCCATCCTGATCGGCGGCTATGCCATCGCGGTGCCGCTCTACAAAAAGGTCTCCCACGGCGTCAGCTGGGAGCGGAAACGGGACATTGCAAAGAGCAGGGACCACGTCATCAAAGCGGCTCTGGCGGACAAGCATCCCACCGGCGAACCACCGGCGAAGTATCCCGCTACAACTGGCGTGCCGTCTATCGCTGCACAGTCGAAGGCGAAGAACGGCAGTATGTTGCCCATTTCAAGCACCCAGCAACGCCGCCCCTGTACCTGTATCTCTACTACGTCGATGATCCCGACAAGCTGTTTTCCTGTGAGGAGTACCACTACGAAAACCATAAGGCGATCCTCCTGCTCCCAGTCATCTTTCTGCCCTGGATTTTGGCTTGCATCGCCCTCGTCCTCCTGGGTGTGGACATGTCGGGATTTTGAAAGGCATATCAGGCTCCTAAACACTCAAAAGAGGTTTGTATCGTTCGTGATACGAGCCTCTTTTTGCAATCAGCAGGATATCCCCGGCGGCAGATGACGGAGGATAGGCTGTCGATCTCTCTATAAAATTTACGCAGATTTGACGCTTCTGGGATCGATGCGGCCACGCCCAAAGCGTATGATATAATTGAGTTGATTTACACATTTTGAAGTGCGCTGTGTCAAGGGGGGCTGTCATGACGAACGAAAGTTTGCCGGTCATTACGGCCCCGGCGTGCGTTATGGCCCTGATGCTCACCGCCATTCTGCTGGTGCGCCACCGGATGCGGCGGGGTGAGATCGTACAGGTCACGGTGCGCCGGGTGGATCTGGATGACACAGAGCCCCAAAGTCCCACTTCTGTCATCCTCACCTACGTCTTTCCCTGGCAGTTGCAGACCCTGGAGATCTGCCAGCCGCCCCGCCAGGGAATTTTGCCGCCCCAGGAGGGGGAGCGGCAGGAGATGCGCTGGGACCTCATCAGCCGCCGCCTGCGGGAACTGCCCTCCGGCCGCTCCTCGGCCATGCCTATTCTAACCTACGTCTTTGTGCTCTCCGCGCTGACGGTGGCCGCCGGACTTGCAGCAGTCGTCCTTCCGTCTGTGCCCCCCGCATGGTATGTTCTCACCTCTATCTGGGGAGTCATCGGCTTTCTGGCCGCCGTATTTTGGATGGCCCTGCGGCAGATCCGAGCCTTCGGAAGACAGGTGGAGTCCGGCATCCTTCGGCCGGTGCGGGCGGAATTTCAGGGCTATGTCCGCTGGACGGACAGCGAGGGAGATTCCATCACCGTGCCGGTTTACCGCTGTTTTTGGAGCGGCCGGGCCTACCGTCTGGAGATTGGCGGCGGAAAGCGGTCCTACCGCCCCGGCGAGACAGTCACCCTCTACCGGGACCGGCGGAACGGCAGCGTGGTGGAGGCCCCAAAAAAGTACCGCGCCACGCGGCAGACGCTTTGACTGGAGATCTGACCACGAGCCAGAAGCGTCAAGTATCCTTCTCTCAGGCAGTTGCCCGCGGCGAGGCGGCGCCGCTCCGCTGGGCGATGAAGTCTGTAATAGCATCCACCGCCTGGGCCTGCTGTTCCTCCGCCGAGATGGTGGCGGGCAGATCTCCTTTCTGCGGCCCGTAGTTGCCGAACTGAGCGTGGTTGCCGCCCTCAATTTCCACCACGTTCTCCGTGTAGCCGATCTTGTCCTCCACGCTCTGGTTCAGGGAGCCGTAGACGGTGAGGGTGTCAACGGGCGGATGATATTCTGTCGGGTATCATCTTGGGCAACAACAGCGCCGACGACCAGATACCCAAAGACGCAAGGGGCCGCTTTATCCTCCAGGATGGGACGGGGTTCCAGGGCTACCTGTTCGACGAGGGACGGCTCTAAGACTGGGGGCGGCTCCTATGGCGAGGAAGAAGAAAGTCAACGACTACGGCACCGGGATACCTGTCCATGAAGTGGACGCCCTGGCCCGTATCCTGCTTCCGAAGATATAGCCATTTTTTGAGAGTGAGGGAGAACAACGGGAGTAAGTACAGCAACAGCTTGAACAACAGAAACGAGCATGACAAAGGCGGGGACATCGAAGGAATGGCCACGCCCTCGCTTTTACTTTCATTTATTGATTATCTTTGCTGTCCTATTATTTCTTTTGCTTGAAACAAAAAATTAAAAGTTTAAATACAATGACGAAAATTGAAGCGGGGAGCATTGAAATCCAAAGTCCAAGGAGTAGTCCTGCAAAAAAAGACTCTGCATTTAAAATAGCAAATAAACCGAATGTAATTCCACCTATTAGAATAGACAATAAAATGGAGCGAAGAATTTTTCGGATCCTTACAACACACAAGGAAGAAGAAAGTCCAACAATTAACATGGTAATGATAACTTCAAGTAAAAATTCTTTATAAAATCCGTCATTAATAAAAACATACCAACTGAAAAAACCTCCCCCGAATATAAAAAAGAGGAAAATAAACCCTACAAAAAAACCGAAACATCCGCCCTCGCTTGATGGCTCATGTATTTCTCCGAGTTTCTCCCCGGATTCATCAAAAATATCAAAAAGTTTCATATCATTATACCCCTTCAAAGCATTTCTTAAGGATAAACTATTTGGAATTAATACTATAAGGAATTTATTTGCATCTTACCATAGGTCCACTATTAAAGCAATGGTCCGGTTCACATATACACCTTAATTTTATTTCAAACTTTGAAAATTTTGATAATATATAGTTGAGAAAATGACAAGGAATAGTTGTCCTGCCCTTGTCTGTAAAATCACATTTTTAATGGAAATGATAAATCCGAACACATTACCCACCTGGATAATGTGTTCGGATTATCATTGTTTGGTCCGAGTGGGGAGACTCGAACTCCCGGCATCTTGCTCCCAAACGCTTGAACTAAATTTTTTATGGTTATTTGTAGTGGTTTTTGGTACTTTCCGCTCGGAATTGAATATTTTTCGGCGCTCTTAAATCCGCTGTTTCCACGTGTTCCGACACTGACTGTGGTCAAATATGGGGTCAAAAACGCTTCCTGACCAGGGGCGGCAGGTGTCTGCCGGTCCCGGCCGGGAAGCGTTTTTTCGTGAGAGAAATTACTCGGTTTCCAGCAGCTGCTGGATGGCGTCCATTGCCGCCCGCTTATCCCGGATCTGGGGGTCGTCATACGACTTTCTGCGGCACATCCAGCAGGAGCAGTGAATCTTCCCCTTGGACAGCCGTCCGGCGGCGCCGTGTTCCCATGCAAGGACATTTTCCTCTCCCCCAAGCTGACGGAGGATCGTTTCCTTGCGATGAATCGCACGCATGCGCTGTTTGCGATAGTAACTGCGGTCTCTGTTCAATTGTGCTCACTCCTTGACAGTTCGGGCC
>CAJFQQ010000023.1 GCA_904419145.1 uncultured Oscillospiraceae bacterium
TCGGGGTTGATGCCCTTGAAGCCCTCCTTGCCGGTGAGCTTCTTCACCTCGTCCTGCACGGCGGGGATCCGGCTGGAGCCGCCCACCATCAGGACCTTGGAAATGTCATTGCCGCTGAGGCCCGCGTCGCTCATGGCCTGGCGCACCGGACCGGCGGTGGCGTCCACCAGGTGGGCGGTGAGCTCATTGAACTTCGCCCGGGTCAGGGTCAGATCCAGGTGCTTGGGGCCGGTGGCGTCGGCGGTGATATAGGGCAGGTTGATGTTGGTGGAGGTGACGCCGGAGAGCTCGATCTTGGCCTTCTCGGCAGCCTCCTTCAGACGCTGCATGGCCACCTTGTCGCCGCTGAGGTCCACGCCGTCGCTCTTCTTGAACTCGCCCACCATCCAGTCCATGACGCACTTATCAAAGTCATCGCCGCCCAGGCGGTTGTTGCCGGCGGTGGCCAGCACCTCGATCACGCCGTCGCCGATCTCCAGGATGGACACATCGAAGGTGCCGCCGCCCAGGTCGTAGACCATGATCTTCTGATCGGACTCCTTATCCAAACCATAGGCCAGGGCCGCGGCGGTAGGCTCGTTGATGATCCGCTTGACCTCCAGGCCCGCGATCTTGCCGGCGTCCTTGGTGGCCTGGCGCTGTGCGTCGGTGAAGTAGGCGGGGACGGTGATGACCGCCTCGGTCACCGTGGAGCCCAGGTAGGCCTCCGCGTCCGCCTTCAGCTTCTGCAGGATCATGGCGCTGATCTCCTGGGGGGTGTACTTCTTGCCGTCGATGGTGACCTTGTAGTCGCTGCCCATCTCACGCTTGATGGAGGAGATGGTGCGGTCGGGGTTGGTGATGGCCTGGCGCTTTGCCACCTGGCCCACCATACGCTCGCCGGTCTTGGAAAATGCCACCACAGACGGAGTAGTGCGGTTGCCCTCTGCGTTGGGGATGACGACAGCCTCGCCGCCCTCCATGACGGCCACACAGCTATTGGTTGTACCTAAGTCGATACCGATTACTTTTGCCATAATAAACAGCCTCCTAAATCTATAGAAAAATTTTTTATTTTAACAATTTTGTATTGGGATACGCATTTTTCATGGTATTTTTCTGACGACATGCGCGTCAGAAAAATCCGTTGACCCAGCCGCCCTGGGCGGCGTCACCAGTGACCGCTGTCACTGGTGTCCTCCAGCCGAAGCCCAGCGCAGCGGGTTCGGCTGGAAAACGAATTAGTTGGCGACCTGTACTGTGGCGTGACGAATCACTTTATCTCCCAGCAGGAATCCCTTCTGGAACACCTGGGACACCACGTTCTCCCCCAGGTTTTCATCCTCGATGTGGAGCACCGCGTTGTGCTTTTCCGGGTCAAAGGGCTCGCCCACCGGGTCCACCACTGTGACGCCCAACTTGCTGAGGATGCCCTCCAACTCGTGGAAGATCATGGTCATGCCCTTCTTGTGGACGTTGTCCTCGTCCCCCTCCTGGGAGACCGCCCGCTCCAGGTTGTCATAGACCTCCAGGAACTTCTGGATGGTGTCGGCCTTGGCGTCCTGATAGATGGACTCCTTCTCCTTCTGGGTGCGCTTGCGGTAGTTGTCGTACTCCGCCATCAGCCGCAGGTGCTGGTCGTTCAGCGCGGCCAGCTGCCCGGCCAGGCCCTCCATCTTCTCCATCTCCTCCCGGGTGACGGTGAAGGTCTCGGCCTCCCTGGCCTCGGCGGATGCCGCCTCTTTCTTCTCAGCAGTCTGCGCGCTCTCCGCCGTTTCCTGGGGGGCGGCGCTCTCCGGCTGCTTCTTCTGCACCGGATCGCTCTCCGGCGCCTTATTGTTCTTCTGTTCCTTGCTCATGACTCTTCGCTATCCTCCTTGGGCGTGGGAGGCAACCCCTCCCGCTCCTGCTTTCCAAACATTCTCGTCAGGCCCTCGGCAAAGTAGCTCAGCCGGGCGGCCACCGTGGCATAGTCCATGCGGGTGGGGCCCACCACGCCGATGAGGCCCCGCATATTGTCGCCGATATCGTAGCTTGCCACCACGACGCTGGTGTCCTTCAGGGCCTCGTTCACATTCTCCGGTCCGATCAGGATCTGCATGTGGGAGCCCTCCGCCGGTACCGGCAGGTTCTCCGGGTTCTCCACCATGAAGCTCATCAGCTCGTGGGCCTTGTCGGCGTCCCGGAACTCCGGGAGCTTCAAAATGTTGTTGGCTCCGGCGGTCACCGCCCGGTTCTTCTCGCTGCCCTCCAGCACCTCGATACCGTAGTTCACTGCCACATTCAGCGTGACAAAGGCGTGGGGGGACATCTCTCCGGACAGATCCATCAGCCGCCGGCTCATCTCCGAGACGTGCAGATGGGTGAACTGGCTGTTCAGCAGCGCCGCCAAGTCCGACAGGGCGGCGGCGTCCACCGGCAGCTCCGTGTGGAGCAGGCGGCTCTTGACCCGGCTGTCCTCGGTCATCACCACGGCGATAAAGCTCTGGGCATCCACCGGCAACAGATCAAAGCGCTGGACCGCCAGCTCGCTCTTGACGCCGGCCATGGCGTAGGCCGGATAATTCACCAGCGCCGCGGCCATCTGCCCGGCCTTGGAGATCACCCCGTCCAGCTCCTGCATCTTCATCTGCAGGGCCTGGTTGATCTCCTCCGTCTCCTGCAGGCTCAGCGCCCGCTGCTCCATCAGCTCATTGACGTACAGCCGGTAACCCTTGGGGGACGGGACCCGTCCGGCGGAGGTATGGGGCTGCTCCAGGTAGCCCATCTCCACCAGGTCCGCCAGCTCGTTGCGGATGGTGGCGGTGCTGACCTTGCTGGTGAGCTGCTGCGCAATGGCCTTGGAGCCCACCGGCTCGGCGGTGGCGATGTAGTTTTCGATCACCACTTTTAATATTTCCTTTTTCCGTGGCGTCAATTCCATAAGCCAGCTCCTTTAGCACTCCCTCTCCCGGAGTGCTAAACTGAGTGTAGCACCAGTTGGCCCCCTTGTCAATGGGTAGACAGCCCCGGACTTTGAACAATTTGTAAATTCAAGGAAAAACGGCCCGTCTGCCGGGTCTCCCCGGCGGACAGGCCGCCATGTGTTGGGTTATACTATTGGTCTCAGTTGCCAAAGCCGCCCCCGCCGAAGTCTCCGCCTCTGCCGAAGTCTCCGCCGCCGAAGCCGCCTCCACCGAAGTCTCCGCCCCGGGAGAAGCCGCCACCGCCGAAGCCGCCGCTGCCAAAACCGCCGCCCCGATCAAAGCCGCCGCCAAAGGCGCCGCCGTCGTCTCTTGGCGGGTGGGAACCGAAGGAACCACCTCCAAAGGGGGGATGGGGGCCATCGCCGGGCCCTCTGGGCGGACGGGGCGGGCGCCTGTGGCCCCACCACACACCCCGGGGATGGTACCACCACAAAATCGGCCGGAATACCACCGGAGGAACTTCCATCCCTCCGTAGCGGCGGTACCAAACACCATAGCGCATCTGATCCAGCGCGAACAATACCAAACCCATTACCAGAATCAGAATCACCGCCAGGACAACTACTATAACCGGGTCATTTGTGCCGGAAATAAAAGCATTTTCATGGAACAGCAGGTGAATATTGGCAAACAGGTTCTCCACGCCGTCATCATAGTTCCCCGCCATAAAGTCTTCGTAAAGATAGGCGCCCAGGTAGTTGCTCTCCGTGCCGCCGAAGCGGTCGCGGAAGTCGCCGCTGGAGAGGAGATAGGCGTCCTGTCCCTGAATATCCAGCAGGAGGATGGCGTCGTTTTCTCCCAGCTTCAGCCGGTCCGCCCAGTCCCATGCCGCCTCCTCCGTGGTGCTGGAGACAAAGGGCTCCGCCACCACCGCCAGGATGCTGCCGGACCACTCGTCCCAGTTGGCGTCATAGACCGCCAGGGCCTCCTCTGTGTTCTCCGAGAGGACATTTGCGTTATCCACGATGTACTCCCGGTAGTAGGCTGTGGACAGGGAGGTGTCCAGCGCTTCTCCCCCCTCCGGGGTCACCACCACCGGGCGGTGGCTGATGCCCCAGACCGAGGCCAGGGCGATGGCCAGCACCATCACCAGGATCGCTACGCCTTTTTTCTGAAACAGCTTCATGGGGTTGTCTCCTTTTTCCCGGGGGCCGAATCGTCCCGCCCCGCCAATTCATCCAGGGATATGCCAAAATAGTCCGCTATCCGCACCAATACCGACAGCTGGGGCTCCCGCTCATTGCGCTCGTAATATTGATATGCCCGCAGGCTGATTCCAAGCTGGTCCGCCAGCTCCTGCTGCTTCAGGCCGTGAGCCTTCCGCAGCAGCCGCAAATTTTCTGAAAATGTCATGTTTCTCACACTAGCGTGTTCGACCTACCAGGTCGTCTAAGGACACATCAAACAGGTCCGCCAAGGCAATCAAGGTTGGAAGCTGGGGATACCGGTCTCCATATTCATAGCGCTGATAAGCGCGAACCACAACGCCGACCTTCTCGGCCACCTGTTTTTGGGATAGCCCGCTTTTTTCTCGAAATTGCAAAAGGTTTTCTGCCAGTCTCATATTTTCTCGGCTTCCCATTTTTTCAGCAGTGCCTGCCGGAGGTGTTTCGCGCCTCCGGGCGCGAGGGACGATTCCACCCCCCATTTTCTTTTTGTCATACCGAAAAGGGCAGGGAGGTTTCGCGCCTCCGGGCGCGAGGCCCTTTTGGCACGGCCCAAAAGGGCCGAAAAAGCCGCTTAGGGGCTGCGGCCCCTAAGGACCCCATTGATGTACAATAAGGTGCCTGCTTCGTCGGCGCAAACTGCGTATCGCTTGTTTCCGCCTATCGGCGAAAATGCGCTCACTCCGTTGCGCCTCCTCTCCCCACCGGACCCGCTGCGCTGGGCTCCGGCGGGGGTCCCCAAACGGCGCGAGGATATCGTCTTGCCTCTGCGCCCCCTTCCGGGCCTTCCGCTTCGCTAGGCCCTGCCTGGGCGGGCATCCAGGCTGCTTCGCCCCCGATACCGCGCCTGGTGCGGTGGGTAACGGGAGCACCAGCCCCTTTCCTCAGGTCACCACCGCACCATAAACTGCAAGAGAAAAAGAGAAGCAACTCTTCTCTTGTCTTAGTGGGTCACCGTTTCACAGGCCGACAGGCGTACTACGGAGACTGCCGGGGTCCGTAGGTAATCCCGCTACCGACATAGTTTCTAAAGTAGCCCCCTCCACGACCCTGTTCCAAAAACTTGGGGTCCTTAGGGGTAACGCCCCTAAGTGCCCTTTTGCCTACTTTTCCGGCATGGGAAAAGTAGGCCCCCGGAGGGTCGGAGGCCCTCATCCTCGGCAGGGCTGCCGAAACCTGCATGCTGGCACGAAATTCCCCTCAGCCCCGCAGCTCCAGGAGCTTCGCCTTCAGCTCCCCTTCGATCCGGCCCGCGGCGTCACGTGCTCCATATCTCTCGCACCCGCCATAAGGCAGGTGCTCGCTCATTCCGCCGCTCCGCCTCTCCCCACCGGACCCGCTGCGCTGGGCTCCGGCGGGGGCCCTGGAGCTGGGCTGTCCAGATACCCTCTGCCGCACCTTAACCTCTTAATTCCATCAGCTTCGCCTTCAATTCTCCTTCGATCCGGCCCAGCTCCACTTCGGCCTCCTTGCGCTTCTGGGCGCCGTCCTTCTGGATCTGGATGACCTCGTCCAGGGTGGAGATCAGCTGCTGGTTGGTGTGCTGCAGCGTCTCGATGTCGATGATGCTCCGCTCCGCCTCCTTGGCGGTGTTGATGGTGCCCATCTTCAGCATATCCGCGTTCTTCTTCAGCAGCTCATTGGTAGCCTCAGTGACAGCCGTCTGGGCTGCGGTGGCCTTGCGGCTGTTCTCCAGGCCCAGGGCCAGCACCATCTGGCTCTTCCACAGGGGGATGGTGTTCACCAGGGAGGACTGGATCTTCTCCACCATCAGCGTGTCGTTGTTCTGGAGCATCCGGGTCTGGGGGCCCATCTGGATGGACACCATCCGCGTCAGCTCCAGGTCGTGGAGCTTCTTCTCAAAGCGGTTGCACATCTGCATCATGTCGTTGTAGGCCTGGGCATCCTCGGCGGTGCCGGTGGCCTCGGCCTTTTTCCGCAGCTCCTCCAGATCTGTGGTCTTGACCTCCTCCAGCCGCTTCTTCCCGGCCAGGATATACATGGTCAGTTCCTTGTAGTACTTGAGGTTCAGCTCATACATCTCGTCGAACATGGCGATGTCCTTCATCAGGGTGATCTGGTGCTGCTCCAGCTCACGGCAGATCTTGTCCACGCTGGCCTCGGCCTTGCCATACTGGGCCTTCATGGTCTCCATCTTGTTGCCGGCCTTTTTGAAGAAGCCGAAGATGCCCTTCTTCTCCTCCTCGTCCGCGCCGAAGTTCTTCAGCTCCACCACCAGATTGGTGAGGGTGTCCCCCACCTCGCCCAGGTCCTTGTTGCGCACGTTGTTCAGGGCGTTCTCCGAGAAGGTGGAGACGCTCTTCTGGGCGGCGGAGCCATACTGCAGCACCAGCTGGCTGTCGGTAATGTCGATCTTCTTGGAGAATTCCTCCACCATTTTCTTCTCCGCGTCGGTGAGCATGGAGTCGTCCAGCTTCACCGGCTCGATTTTTTTCTCCTCCTGAGCGGGCGCCGCCGGGGCCTCATTGCCCAGCACCAGCTGCGGCGCCGCCTCTGCCGCGCTGTCGTTGGGGGTCAGGGTCAGCTCGGGCATCATACTCGCGTTGTTGTCACTCATAGCTTCTTCCTCCGTTTATGATGAAGTGATATCGTTTGCTTGCCACATTCGTTTCCACCGTTCCAGGCTGGCGGCAGCCGGCGGCGTTCTTCCCATCTGGCTGCACGCTCACGGCGCGTCCTCTTTCCCGCCCTGCTTCCGCGCCCACAGGCCTCGAACCGCGCCGAAGATGTCCCACACCGCCATCAGCAGGCACAGGACGCCCAGGGGCAGGTTATACCAGGACTGGTCCGATGCTTTGACCAGCCAGATCCAATAGATCCCCAGCCATGCAAAAACCAGTCCGCCAACCAGCTGGGATATGATTCGCGGGATAGACTGCTTCATCTCCGCACCTCCCGGATGCACGCCCCCTCTTACAGCTTCAGGTCGATGTCGCTGCCGTCGGCAGTCTTGGAGGTCTCCGCCTTCATCTGCTCCCCCGCCAGGCCCTCCCGGGCCAGCATGGTTTCCAGCACGCTCATCTCCGCCTTGATGTCCAGGGCATCGCTGCCGAAGAGGCTGTCCAGCTGCTTCTCAAAGGCGGCCACGATGGTAGACATAATCTCCTCCACCCGCTTCATGGTGCCGCCGATGTTCTCCCCGTCCACGCCGGCAGCGCCCATGCGGTCATAGGCGTTGAGGATCTTCAGCGTGGTGGGCAGGTAGTAGTCCAGGAAGCGGCGGATCTCCGGCAGCTTTTTCGGCTCCGCCTTCACCTGTTCAAAGATCTTGGCCGAGACCTCCTCCAGCCGGCGGATCTGGGCGGAGATGGTCTCATCCTCAATGGCCTCGTCCAGCCGCTTCATCTCCGCGATGGCCAGCTTTCCATCCCGGATCATCTTGTCCAGCTCCGCGTTTCCGGTGGGCTTCTCCTCCGGCTCGGGTGCCTTGGGCACCTCCACCTCCACGTCCTTGCACACCGCCCGCAGCAGCAGGAACACCCCCACGGACAGCAGGGCCACAATGACAAAGTGGGACACCTGATAGAGGTCAAACAGCAGGGCGTAGGCCACCCAGGTGGCTGCCACGCCGTAATAGGGCGCGACGGACTTTCGCAGGACTTTTTCCATGGGACGCCTCCTCCGGAATAGGGAGGACACAGCGTTTGCGAAACCCTCCCATTTTTATGTCTATCATACGCCGAAATCACCCATGGGTCAAGAAAATTGCAGGAATTTACAGATTCTTAAAAAATGCGGCGGCCTCCGGCAAGCGGCGCAAAACAAGGGCGGCCGTCTATGGACGGCCGCCCTCCGGCGTTCCCTTGCAAAATGCTGTCGCTTTATGCCCCTGCCTTCGCCACGGGGGCCACCTTTCCATCCTCGTGGATGTCCAGGAGCACCTTCCGGGGGCACTTCTCCACGCAGACGCCGCAGGAGGTGCACTTGGTGTAGTCGATGACCGCCACGTTGTCAATGACATGGATGGCATCTTGCGGGCAATTTTTCTCGCAAAGCTTGCAGCCAATACAGGATGCAGCGCAGTTGTTCCGGGCCACGGCCCCCTTGTCCTGGGAGGCGCAGCGCACCACCACATCGGCGGCGTAGGGCACATCGGTGATGAGATGGCGCGGGCAGACGTCCATGCACCGGCGGCAGAGGGTACACTTGTCCCGGTCCACCTCCGCCACGCCGCCGGCGTTGATGTGGATGGCGTCAAAGGCGCAGGCGGCCACGCAGCTGCCAAAGCCCAGGCAGCCGAACGCGCAGTCCAACGGGCCGTTGCCGGCGATCTTCACCGCCGCCTGGCAGTCCATGAGGCCGATGTAGTCATACTTTTTATTGGACCGGGTGCCGCCATTGCACCGGACAAAGGCCACCCGGCGCTCGGCCGGGGCCACCTCCACGCCCATGATGGCGGCGATGGCGGTGGTCTGCTCCCCGGAGCACACCGGGCAGGCGTTCACCGGCGCGGCGCCGGAGACAATGGACTCGGCGCAGGCGCTGCACCCGGCAAAGCCGCAGCCGCCGCAGTTGGCGCCGGGCAGGATGCCCTGGATCTCCTCGATCCGCGGGTCCTTCTCCACGGCAAAGATCTTGGAGGCCACGGCCAGGATGGCGCCAAAGCCGCCGCCCAGCACCCCCAGGGTCAGCACCGCGTAGAGGATGGTCATGGGATTTACCGTCATGCTGCCACCTCCTTCAGCGCCAGATGTCCAGGCCGCTGAACCCGCCGAAGGCCAGGGCCATGAGACCTGCGGTAATCAGGGCGATGGGGAAGCCCTCAAAGCACTTGGGGGGCTCCGACACCAGGGCAATACGCTCCCGGATGCTGGCAAAGAGCACAATGGCCAGCAGGAAGCCCACGCCGCCGGTGACGCCGTAGACCACGGATTCGATAAAGTTGTAGTGCTCCTGGACGTTCAGCAGCACCACGCCCAGCACCGCGCAGTTGGTGGTGATGAGGGGCAGGTACACGCCCAGGGCCTCGTACAGGGAGGGGATGGTCTTTTGCAGGAACATCTCCACGAACTGGACCAGGGCGGCGATGACCAGGATGAAGGTCACCGTCTGCATGAACTCCATGTCCAGGGCCTCCAGCAGCAGGTTCACCGGGTAGCACAGGGCGCTGGCAAGGCCCATGACGAAGATCACCGCGAAGCCCATGCCCACGGCGGTGTCCATCTTCTTGCTGACGCCCAGGAACGGGCAGCAGCCCAGGAACTGCACCAGGATAAAGTTGTTGACCAGGATGGCCCCCAGGGAGATGGTCAATAAATTTTTCCAGTCCATTTATTTCTTGCCCTCCTTTTGCCGGTTCTGTACCCACTGCACCAGGGCGATGAGACAGCCCAGCGTCAAAAAGCCGCCCACCGGCAGCACCATCATCAGCGCGCCGTAGTCCGCAGGGAAGATGCGGATGCCCGCGCCGCCGCCCAGGACGCCGCTGCCGAAGGTGCCGCTGCCGAGGAACTCCCGGATCACGCTCATCACCAGCAGCACCAGGGTATAGCCGATGCCCTGGCAGATGCCGTCCACCGCGCTGGCCAGCACCCCGTTTTTCGAGGCAAAGGACTCCGCCCGGGCCAGGATGATGCAGTTGACCACGATCAGGGGGATAAACACGCCCAGGCTCTCCGCGATGTCCGGGAGGTAGGCCTGGAGCAGCAGGTCCACCATAGTAACAAAGCCGGCGATGACCACCACATAGGCGGCAATGCGGACCTTGTCGGGGATGATCCTGCGCAGCAGGGAGATAAAGATATTGGAGAGGGTCAGAATAATCATCACCGACACCCCCATGCCCAGCCCGTTAGAGAGCGAGGTGGTGATGGCCATGGTGGAGCACATGCCCAGCAGCTGCACCAGCACCGGGTTCTGGGTGAGAAGGCCCTCTTTCAGCTGTTTCTTGAAATTCATTTTGCCTCAGCCCTCCTCTGCGCCCTGTAATACAGGCTGTCTCGCCTCCACGGCAGCGATGGCGGCGTTGACGCCGGCGGTAACCGCCTTGGAGCTGGTCGTGGCGCCGGACACCGCGTCCACCCGGTTATCTCCGCTGTTCACGGTGATCTCGCCGGTCAGACCGGCGAAGCGGTCCAGCACGCTCTGGTCATCCACCACCTTGCTGCCCACATTGGGGGTCTCACTGTGGCTGATGACGGCCACGCCGGTGACGGTGCCGTCGGTGGTGAGCCCCACCACCATGTCAATGGCGCCGCCAAAGCCGTTGGTGGCCACCTCCGCCACATAGCCGACGGGCGATCCATCCTGTACCGCCTCAGAGAGGGCCGTGACGGTAGCGCTGCCGGCGGCGCTGGAATAAGTCTCCCCCTCCGCCGGGAAAGCTTCCACCGCCGTATACTCCTCCGCCGCCAGCACCTGCTGCATGGCGGCCACCCGCTTCTCCTCCGTGGCCGCGGCAATGACGGGGGCGGTCACGTAGTTGACGGCCCCCAGCAGCAGCGCCGTGACGGCGGTGATGGCCAGCAGGATGCCCGCCAGCTTTCCGATGTACTGTCCGTCCAGGGGCACCCGGAGACCCGCGGCCTTGGCCGGCGCGGCAGCGGTCTTTTCCGCCTTCTTCTTGCTCTTACTCATTTCTCAGCCGCCCCCTTTCTCCGAAAGATGGGCTTTCTCGCCACGCCGAAGCGGCGGGGCTTGATGTACTTATCAATGAGCCACACGCACAGGTTCATGCACAGGATCGAATAGCACACCCCCTCGGTATAGGAGCCGAAATACCGGATGAACACGGTCAGGGCCCCGCAGCCGAACCCGTAGAGCAGCTGCCCCCTGCGGCTGACGGGGGAAGTGACGTAGTCCGTGGCCATGAAGATGGCCCCCAGCATCAGCCCGCCGCCCAGGATGTTGTAGAGCATCCAGGTCACCGGGTCGTTGCCCCGGGGGAAGAGGAATGTCAGCACCGCCACCGTGCCCACATAGGACACGGGGATGGTCCAGGTGATGACCCGCCGCCCCAGCAGGAACAGGAAGCCCAGCAGCAGGCACAGGGCGGAGACCTCTCCCATGGAGCCGCCGATCTTGCCCAGGAACATATCCCCCAGGTCGTAGACCTCCTGGAGTCCCGCCAGATCATTGGTATGGAGGAAGGACATGGGGGTGGGATAGGTCATCACGTCCACAGCCCCCACCAGGGGCGTCCGGGAGCCGGGCAGCACCCAGGAGCTCATGATCCCCGCCCAGGAGAACAGGAACGCCCGGGCCGCCAGGGCCGGGTTCAGGAAGTTCTTGCCCAGGCCGCCGTAGAGCTGCTTGACCAGGACAATGGCAAAGAAATCGCCGATGAGCAGCGTCCAGTAGGGGATGTTCACCGGGCAGACAAAGGCGATGAGCATGCCGGTCACCGCCGCGGACAGATCCCCCACGGTCTGGGGCTTTTTGGTGAGGATGCGGTAGAGCGCCTCGAAGGCCACAGCCCCCGCCACGGAGACCGCCGTGGACGCCAGGGCCCTGAGGCCGAAATTGTACACGGCAAAGGCCAGGGCCGGCAGCAGGGCGATCATCACGTCCAGCATCACCGTGCGGGTGTCCTCCCTGGTGCGGATATGGGGGGAGGAGGAGGCCCGCAGCTTCAGCTCCTTGTAGTCCGTCATGCGCTCTCACCTCCCTTTTGTTCCGCCTTGGCCTTGGCGGCAGCCCGGGCGGCGTTCACCTGCTGCTTGCCGGTGCGCATAGCCTGGACCAGATGCAGCCGGCCCGGACAGATATAGGCGCAGGCGCCGCACTCGATGCAGTCCAGCACGTTGCCCGCCTCCAGCTCCTCCAGCATCCCCTTCCGCTGGTAGAGGTAGAGGAACAGGGGCTGCAGGCGCATGGGGCAGACGCTGGCGCACTTGCCGCAGCGGATGCAGGTGGGGTGCTCCACCGTGCGCTCCTCATCCTTGGCAAAGGCCAGGATGGCATTGGTGCACTTGCCCACGGGCACGTCGGCGCTGTACTGGGCGTTGCCCATCATGGGCCCACCCATGAGCAGCTTGAAGGTCGTCTCGCTGACGCCGCCGCAGAAGTCCAGCAGATCCCGGAGCGGCGTGCCGATGCGGCACTCCAGGTTTTTCGGCTCCATGACGCCGGAGCCGGACACGGTGACAATGCGCCGGATCACCGGCATCCCCTGGTACACGGCGCGCCAGATGGCGGCGGTGGTGTCCACGCTGAACACCGCGCAGCCGATGGCCGCGGGCAGCTGCCCCGGGGGCACCTGCCGCCCGGTAATGGACTGGCACAGCTGCTTTTCCGCCCCCTGGGGGTAGCGGGTGTGGAGAACGTCCACCACCACCGGGGCCTGCTCCTCCTGGATCCGCTGCTGGAGGAGCTGTGCGGCGTTGAGCTTATTGGCCTCGATGCCCACATGGACCTTATCCACGCCGAAGATCCGCGCCAGCAGCTTCGCCCCGCCGATAACCTGGTCCGGATACTCCAAGAGGATGCGGTGGTCACTGGTGTTGTAGGGCTCACACTCGGCGGCATTGACGATGACGGTATCCACCTTGCCCAGGCCCGATGCGATCTTCACGTGAGTGGGGAAGGTGGCGCCGCCCAAGCCCACCACCCCGGCGTTTTTGACGATCTCCACCAGCTCCTGGGCCGTCAGGTTCTCCGGATGCTCCACGGGCTTCACCGAGGGGTCCAGGGTGTCCTGGTAGTCGTTCTCAATCACCACGCTGAGGACGTTGGTACCGTTGAAGTGGGGCCGGGGCTCCACCGCCACCACCTTGCCGGAGATACTGGCATGGATGGGGGCGCTGACATAGGCGGTCATCTCCCCGATCTGCTGTCCCATATTCACGTGCTCCCCCACCGTCACGCAGGGCCGGCAGGGGGCCCCGATGTGCAGGGACATGGGGATCACCACCTGGGCCGGTGGCGGCAGGGCCTCAATGGGCTTCTTGTTGGTCGCGGCCTTTTTGTCGTGGGGATGGATCCCCCCGAAGAAAGACTGTGCCATATCCTTTTTCACCTCTTTTTTCAACGTACGGCACCATGGGCGGGTGCCGCAGTGCGCATAGGTTTCCATTTGAAACTGTCTATCAATATACACCAAATCCCGCAGAGTGTCCAGCGTTTTCTACAAGAAAATGCGTTAATTTTTTGGCATATTTGTGTGTTTATTCACAATCGCTGTATTTTTTCCCCATTTTCATTTGCTTTGCGCTTGCGGCTCTGCAGAAAACAACGCCTGCGGACTATCCTATTCCGCAGGCGCTGTTTTCTGAACGGACTGCTATAAATTTTCCCGGCGCCTTCCGATTTTCCAAGCTCAGCCGTTATGCACCGGAGCTGTCGCCGGCCGTCTCCTCTGTGTTACCCTGAAGGCTCTGGGCCGCATCCTCCAGATGCTGGCGGTAGGCGGCGTAGTAGGCCCGCCGGTCCAGGGTGTCATAGTGCTCCGAGACCGTCACCTCCGCCTCATCCGCCGCAGCCATCAGCAGCTCCCCCAGGTAGGCATCGGCCACATAGTCCCGGATGGGCTTGCGCAGCAGCAGGTGATAGCCGTACTCGCTGGTGACGATCTCGCTGACCTCCCCCTCCTCCAATTGAAGGGCCGCCTGGAGGAAGGGCTCCACGAAATTGGCGTCCTCCGTCACCAGATAGCCGTTGGGATAGTAGGTGCGGCCGGTGTCCTCGCTGTAGGTGTCGGCGATGTAGTTGAACATGTCGATGCGGAAGGTCCCCTCCGCCTCCAGCAGGGACTGGCGGACCTCCTCCAGGGTGTCATAGCGGATCTGGTTGTCCTCCGCGTCGTCGCTGGTGAGGAAGAGGATATGGTCCACCAGGATGGTGTCCGCGGTGATGCCGTCGTACTGATAGAGGGTCTCGTCATCCAGATACAGCGGGCTCCCCTCCTCCTTGGTCAGCTCCAGGAGCTTGCTGTAGAGGTAAAAGTCCCGTGTCATGCGGCGGTTGGCCTCGGCGGTGATGCCGATCTGCCGGAGATAGTCGGCATAGGCGTCCTCGCCGCCCAGCTGCTCGGCGTAGTAGGCGATCTCCTCGTCCACGGTCTGCTCCTCCTCGTCGGTGAGCGTCACGCCATAGGTCTCCGCCCACTCCTCGATGAGCAGATAGGTCTTGGCCTGGTTCAGCGCCTCCTCCAGGATATATTCCTCGGCGGTGACGCCGTCGGCATAGACATAGTCCCAGTCCAGATTCCCCTCCTCATCCACGGCGCCGGTGTTCTCCGCCACAGAGCAGGCGTACTGGAGCCAGTAGAGGTACAGCTCCACAGACACCTCCCGCCCGTTCACCGTCAGCATGGTCGCCTGGGGGTCCAGCCCCGCCAGGGTATAGGCCAGGCTCTCCGTATCGGTCTGCCCCCCGCAGGCGCTGAGGATCAGCAGACACGCCGCCCAGAGCAGCGGCAGCAACTTTTTCATGGCGTTCCTCCTTGTTCTTTGCCTTGGGCCCCGGCGCCCTCCTCCCGGGCCAGCTTCAGATCCTCCACCAGGGAGAGGGCGGCCTCCAGCACATCCTCGTCCTTCCGCAGCGTCAGGGTGATGCAGGGCACCTCCCCCGCCGCCAGGCGGATGCGCTGGCGGTATTTGCTCAGTCCGCAGACCTTCACCACGCTCCCCACCTCCACCACGGAGAGGGTAAAGCGCAGGGTGTTCTGGCGCTGGGCGATGTCCGTCACCCCCACGGCGGAGGCGGCGGCGCGCAGCAGCGCCACGTCCAGCAGGGCGTGGACGCTTTTCGGCGGCTCCCCGTAGCGGTCGATGAGCTCGTCCAGCAGGTCCGAGGCGTCGTCGGTGCTGCGGATGCCGGCGATGCGCCGGTACAGGTCCATCCGCTGCTCGCCGGAGGGCACATAGCTGTCCGGGATGTTGGCCGAGAGGGTCAGGTCCGCCGAGCACTCGGTGACCACCTTCTTCTCCCCGCCCTGCTCCTCCAGCACGGCCTCCTCCAGGAGCTGCAGGTACATGTCGTAGCCCACGGTCATCATGTAGCCGCTCTGCTCGGGGCCCAGCAGGTTCCCGGCCCCCCGGATCTCCAGGTCCCGCATGGCGATCTTGAACCCGGAGCCGAACTCCACATACTCCTTGATGGCGGTCAGGCGCTTGGTGGCGATCTCTGTGAGCACCTTGCCCCGGCGGTAGGTCATGTAGGCGTAGGCCCGGCGGGCGCTGCGGCCGATGCGGCCCCGGAGCTGGTGGAGCTGGCTGAGGCCGTAGTGGTCCGCGTCCTCGATGATGAGGGTATTCACATTGGGGATGTCGATGCCCGTCTCGATGATGGTGGTGCACACCATCACCTGGGCCTCCCCGTCGATCATCTGCTGCATGACGGAGGTGAGCTGCTGCTCGGTCATCTTCCCGTGGGCCACCACCACGCTGATCTCCTCCCCCAGCATCTCCTTGATGCGGGCGGCGGTGCGGTCGATGGTCTCCACCCGGTTGTGGAGGTAGTAGACCTGTCCCCCCCGCTCCAGCTCCCGGCGCATGGCGTCGCAGAGGATGCCCCAGTCGTGCTCCAGCACATAGGTCTGCACCGGCTGGCGGTCTTGGGGGGGCTCCTCCAGGGTGGACATGTCCCGGATGCCCGACAGGGCCATGTTCAGCGTCCGGGGGATGGGGGTGGCCGAGAGGGTCAGCACGTCCACCTGCTTGGCCATCTCCTTGAGCTTCTCCTTGTGGGTGACGCCGAAGCGCTGCTCCTCGTCGATGATGAGGAGCCCCAGGTCCTTAAAGGCGATATCCTTCTGCAGCAGGCGGTGGGTGCCGATGAGCAGGTCCACCCGGCCGGAGCGGACCTCCTGGAGGATCTGCCGGCTCTGGCCCGGGGTCTGGAAGCGGCTGAGGACCCGCACCGTCACCGGGAAGCCCCGGAAGCGGCTCACGGCGGTGGCGAAGTGCTGCTGGGCCAGCACCGTGGTGGGCACCAGGATGGCGGCCTGCTTCCCGTCCAGGATGCACTTCATCACCGCCCGCAGGGCCACCTCGGTTTTCCCGTAGCCCACGTCGCCGCAGAGGAGGCGGTCCATGGGCACCGGGCGCTCCATATCCTTCTTGATCTCCGCGATGCACCGGAGCTGGTCCTCGGTCTCCGTGTAGTCAAAGGCGGCCTCAAACTCCTGCTGCCAGGGGCTGTCCGGGGAGAAGGCGAAGCCGGGCTGGCGCTGGCGCTGGGCATAGAGGGCGATGAGCCCCTTGGCCAGATCCTTGGCCGCGGCCTTGGCCCGGCTCTTCTGCTTCTGCCAGTCGGTGCCGCCCAGCTTGTTCAGCCGCGTCCGGCGGCCGTCCTCGTCGCCTCCGCCGCCGATGTACTTCGACACCAGGTCCAGCTGGGTGGCCGGCACGTAGAGGCAGTCGCTGCCGGCATAGGCGATCTTGATATAGTCCTTCTCCACCCCGTCCACCGGCAGGCGCTGCATGCCCACAAAGCGGCCGATGCCGTGGTGGGCGTGGACCACCAGATCCCCGGGCACCAGGTCGGTATAGGACTGGATCTTCTGGCGGTTGCTGTCGTGCCGGGCGGCCCTGCGGGGCTTTGCCGCCCGGCCGCTGAGGGAGGTAGTGAGCTGTCCCTCCGTGAGGATGGCCAGCTTCAGCGCCGGCCACTCCGACCCAGCGGAGAGGCTGCCCACGGTGATGCGGGCCTGCCCGGGGGCGGGCATCTCCTGTCCCTGGAAATCCAGGGCCGCGCGGATGCCCCGCTCCTCCAGGATCCGCTGGAGGTTCTTCCCCCTGGTGGGGTTGCCGCACAGCAGCAGCACCGCGCACCCCGCCGAGAGGTAGTGCTCCATGTCCGCCGCGGCGGTGTCCAGGCTGCCGCCGTAGCTGCTCAGCTGCTTGGCGTTCACCGCCAGCAGCGCCTTAGGGGGCACTACATACCGGGAGGTGGGCAGGGCCTCCATCATGCAGAGGGTCTGGCCGCTCAGCGCCTCCTCCCACTGCTTCTGGGTCAGGAGCCGGGCGGTGAGGTCCACGGCCTCGCCGCTCTCCAGCAGGACCTCCGTGTCCTCCTTGGCCTGCCACAGCACCCCCTTCACCCGCTCGGCGATGCGCCCACCGTCCCCCAGCACCACCAGAGCGCCGTCGGGGAGATAGGTGAAGGCGCTGTCCGCGGCCTCCCCCAGGGAGGCGGGCAGCACCAGGGCGGACTTGACGTTCCGGGTGCGCCGCTGGGTGGCCACGTCGAAGGCGCCCATGGCGTCCACCTCGTCGTCGAAGAAGTCGCAGCGGACGGGCTCCTCCATCAGGGGGGAGAATACGTCCAAAATGCCGCCCCGGAGGGCGAACTGGCCCGGCCCCTCCACCTGGTCGCACCGGGTGTACCCGGCGGCTACCAGACGCTCCGGCAGGGCCTCCAGATCATAGCGCTCCCCCAGCTTCAGGGGGATGGCCGCGCTCTGAAAGGGCCGGCGCTCCGGCACCTTCTGCAAAAGCCCCTCGGCGGTGGCCACCACCACCTGTCCCCGGCCCTCCGCCAGATCATACAGGGCGGCGATGCGCCGGTGCTCCCACTCCCGGGAGGTCACCGCCCCCGGCCGGATGTACAGCTCCGTCCCGTAGAGGGACAGGGGCGTCCGCCCCGTGAGGGCCTGGAGATCCCCCGCCAGGCGTCCGGCCTCCCCCTCCTCGGCGCAGACCATCACCAACGGCCGGCCGGTCTCCAGGGCCAGGGCCGCAGCCACCTGGGCCCGGTGGATGGGGGACAGCCCCGTCATAGCCACAGGCCCATGCCCCCCGGCCAGGCCCGCGGCGGCCTCCGCCACCTCGGGGATTTTCAAAAGCGCACGCAGCAGCGGCTCCACGGCGTCCGCCTCCTCTCCTTCTCAAAAATCAGATGCAAAGCGCAAAAGGGCCCACGCCGCCCCAGGTGGGGGAGGCGTGTGCCTTCTCTCGTCTCTCTCGTATGGGAGCATGTTACCCGGTTTTCCCCCGTTTGTCAAGGGGAGGGCCGTCGAGGGCAAAACAGCGGCCCGGCCTGCAGGGCCGGGCCGCTGAGCGTATCAAAAAAGTGGCGGCGGCCACTTTTTTGATAGAGATGCGCGCAGGATGGGCCTCGATTCCTGACGGAAAAGTCAGCCCATCTTGCGCGAGAAGTGTCATTTCCGAGGCGCCTGTCCCCGGAAATGACGGATTTTTGTTGAATTCCTGCGGCTGCGGCCGCAGGAACTCTGCGAGGCCTTCCCTCGGGATTGGTCAGCTTTTTCCTGTCCATCCCTACCCCTCCTTTCGGATGGGGTGGCGGATTACAGTCTTCCACTTCTCCGGCGCGGCCTTCCGGGGGTCGGAGAGGTAGATCTCGTGGTGGAGGCGCTTGTCGGTGAAGTCCGTCACATAGCCCCCCTCCCGGAGGTAGGCCTCCATCCGCGCCACGCTCTCCGGCTCTGTGTCATAGGGGCCCAGGTGCAGCATCTGCACGCACAGCCCCTCCTCCACAGTGAGAAGCTCCGCCGCGGAGCAGTCCAGCTTTTTCTTCTTTGCCGCCGTCTCCACCGCCCAGGCGAAGTCCGCCTCCCCCACAAAGTCCGGCAGGCGGATGGCGGAGATCCAGCGGAAGGCGTCCTTCCGGCTGTAGTCCACGGCCCCGCCGCCCGCCTGCTGCCAGAACCCCTCCAGGGGCGGCACCACATACTGGAAAAAGCCCGGGATAGCGTGGTCCGTCTTGTAGCTCATCTTCAGGGTATAGGCCACGGCGTACAGCACGCCGATGGCCTGCTGGTAGGCCCCGCCGGGGACGTTGGGGTCCCCCTCCCCCCGCACGGCCACGTAGCGCATGGCCGGGACCGTCACGATCTCCGGCGCATTGTTCGGGAGATAGAATTCCCGGTACTCCTTCTTGAAATCAAAGGGCATGCTGTCCTCCTGTCCCCCCGGCGTGTCCCCGGGCGTCTGATAGGGCCAGCATACCATACCGCCCCGCCCATTGCAAGCCGGAAAGCCGCCCGTCCGGAATGTTCGGACAGGCGGCCTTTCCTGATGCGATTCTCTTTTCTTCCGGCGGCGCAGTTTGTGGACCATCAGCACGGCAGTGCCTGCCAGGAACAGCACCCCCAGGACAATCAGCCCCCAGCGTCCGGTGCGGAGCCCCACCCAGATCACCAGGAAGGAGATCCCCAGAAGAAACGCCAGCAGCAGCGCCCCCAGGCCGATCCGGGCCCACAGGGGCACCCGTGGGGAATCCACAGCGTCCATGGCCCCGTCCACGACGAAGCCCAGCAGGAATTCCAGCAGATCGTCCATTTCTTGCTCCCTTCTCAGTTGAAGCGGTTCTGAGCCTCGGAGACGCCCTTCTCGATGACGCACTCCGCCGCGTCCAGGGCCTTGTCGATGGCGGCGTCCACCACCTTCCGCTCGGCGGCGGTGAAGCTGCCGATAACCCAGTCCACCAGGCCGTCCTCCTGCTGGGGGGCTCCCACCCCCACCTTGATGCGGGGGAAGGCGTCGGTGCCCAGGTGGGCGATGATGTTCTTGATGCCGTTGTGGCCCCCGGCGCTGCCGCTGGCCCGGATGCGCAGCTTCCCCAGGGGCAGGGACACGTCGTCATAGAGCACCAGGATGCGCTCCGGCGGGATTTTATAGAAGCCCCCGGCCAGCTTCACCGCCTCCCCGGAGAGGTTCATGTAGGTCTGGGGCTTCACCACCAGCACCCGCTGCCCCCCCAGGGTCACCTCCCCGGTGAGGGCCCGGTACTTGAGCTTGTTGAACTTCACCCCGGTCCGCTTCTCCAGGGCGTCGGCGGCCAGAAAGCCGATATTGTGCCGGGTGTTGGCGTACTCCTTGCCCGGGTTCCCCAGGCACACCAGCAGCCACTGGACGCCGCCGGACTTCTTTTGAAAGAACATAGCAGATAAAACTCCTTAGAAAAGGGCGGGACGGCCTGCTGCCGCCCCGCCTGTGTCATACAAAATCTCGCAGCGTCCGCGCCAGGTGCGAATAAACGCCACCCCAGTTTTCCCCCGTCAATTCCCCCTGACGGCCAGGAAATCAGAATCCGTCCATTCCGAGGACATGCGCCTCGGAATGGACACCGCTCGGCTTCCGAGTGTGAGGGCTGTCCGTCATGCGGGCAGCCCTTGCGCGTGGGAAGCCGTTATTTCGCGGAGAAAGCGCAAGCGCTTTTTCCGCGAAGCATCAAAGGAAGAGCTTGGACACGGAGATCTCCTGGTAAATGCGCTCGATGGCCTCGGCAAACATGGGGGCCACGGTGAGGTACTTGATCTTGTCGCTCTTCTCCGGCGCAATGGCGGGGATAGTGTCCAGGAAGGCCAGCTCCGTGATGTTGCTGTTGTTGATCCGCTCGATGGCCGGGCCGGAGAGCACGCCGTGGGAGGCGCAGGCGTACACGTTGTTGGCGCCGCCCACCTCCACCACGGCCTTGGCCGCGTTGCACAGGCTCCCGGCGGTGTCCACCATGTCGTCAAAGAGGATGCAGTCCTTGCCCTTCACGTCGCCGATAACATTCATGACCTCGCACTGGTTGGCCTTCTGCCGCCGCTTATCCACAATGGCCAGGTTCATATGCAGCTTCTGGGCAAAGGTCCGGGCCCGGGCCACGCTGCCCACGTCCGGGGAGACCACCATCATCTCCTCGCACCGGTCGCCGAACTTCTTGGCGTAGTAGTCCACAAAGATGGGGTTGCCCAGCAGCACGTCCACAGGGATGTCAAAGAAGCCCTGGATCTGTGCGGCGTGGAGGTCCATGGTCAGAACCCGGTCGGCCCCGGCGGCGGTGAGCATGTTGGCCACCAGCTTGGCGCTGATGGGGTCCCGGCTCTTGGCCTTTCGGTCCTGGCGGGCGTAGCCGAAATAGGGGATCACCGCCGTGATGCGCCCGGCGCTGGCCCGGCGCATGGCGTCGATCATAATGAGCAGTTCCATGAGGTTGTCGTTGACGGGCATGCAGGTGGATTGGATCAGAAAGACGTCGCTGCCCCGGACGGTCTCATAGATGGAGGCGTAGGTCTCCCCGTCGGAGAAGCATCCCACCTCGCTCTCCCCCAGTTTGATGCCGATGTACTTGCAGATGTCCGCGGCCAGCTTCGGGTTGGCATTGCCGGAAAACACCTTGATGTCTTTACCTCTGGAAATCATAACAGTCTCCTTTTCATCCGTTGCGGATCGGTTTTCTTTTGTCTCTTCCCGGACATTTGGATCTTTCGCGTTCTATATATAAATGTATGTTGCTACTGCTTCTTGTTCCTGGCCTTCATGGCCCGGTTGTGGCGGGCCCAGCCCTCCTTGTTCTCCTGGCGGGCCCGGCCCACGGCCAGGCTGTCCGCCGGGACGTTCTTGGTGACGGTGGTGCCTGCGGCGATGTAGGCGCCCTCCCCCACCTCCACCGGCGCCACCAAGTTGGTGTTGCAGCCGATGAACACGTTGTCGCCGATGACGGTGCGGTGCTTTTTGAAGCCGTCGTAGTTGCTGGTGACGGTGCCGCAGCCGAAGTTCACGCCCCGCCCTACGTCCGAATCTCCCACATAGGTGAGGTGGCTCATCTTGGTGCCCTCGCCCAGGTTACAGTTCTTCAGCTGCACAAAGGCGCCGATATGGCACTTGGGCCCCACCTGGCAGCCGGGGCGGATGTGGGCATAGGGCCCCACGTCGCTGCCCGCTCCAATGGTGCTGCCGGCAACCTGGGAGGCGTTGATGGTGACGCCGCCCTCCACAATGCAGCTGTCCACCACGGCACCGGGGCCGATCTCGCACCCCTCGCCGATGGCCGTCTCCCCCCGGAGGATGGTTCCGGGCAGGATCAGCGTGCCTGGCGCAATAGTGACCCGGGGATCAATATAGGTGGCGGCACCGTCCAGAATCAGCACACCGTTTCTTTGATGCCCCTCAATAATTTCCCGGTGCCAGGCGTCCTGAAGCCGGCCCAGCTCCTGGGCGGTGTGGAAGGCGATCATCATCTCTCCCCGGGGCATGACCGGCTCCCGGACCTTCTCCACATCGTCTCCCAGGGCCTCGCCCTCCTCCGGCGTAAGCCATGTCACATCTGTACCCTGCGGAAAGCAGGCCATGCCCCTCTCCCGCAGAGGTTCCTCACAGACAAGAAAAAACCGCTCCACGCCGCGGGACTTCCATGCTCGTACACACCAGGTCAATACGGGACAGAACAGGACCTCCTGCAGCATCAGCGGTTTGCCATATGGGGAAAGAGCGCCGCCGTTCGGCAAAAAAACTGCCACTCTCATCTGGTCCACTGGCTTCATCTCCTTCCTCACTTTGATGATTTCATTATATACATCTGCCTCCACAAAAACAAGGGGGCGGAGGGGATTTTTCAAAATTTCGGGCCGTTTTCTTCCACTTTTCTCTTTTTGATAGAAATGTACCCCTGCACCTTTCGTGTTTTTTGTTAAAAACCGCAAAATTTGTGCAGAATACAACGGCAAAGTTTTAATTATTTGTGATTATTTCTCTATTTTTCTATTGAAATTTACAACGTTTTATATTACAATGTGGTTCGATTATAGGACCATTGTGGAAGGCGGGTTATGTACATGCTCCATATTGTGCTGGTGGAGCCGGAGATTCCCCAGAACTGCGGCAACATCGCCCGGACCTGCGCCGCCACCGGCAGCGTGCTGCATCTGGTGAAGCCGCTGGGCTTTGACATCTCGGAAAAGGCGGTGAAGCGGGCGGGGCTGGACTACTGGCATCTGGTGGATGTGCGGGCCCACGAAAACCTGCCGGACCTCTTCGCGCAGCACCCTGAGGCTGCGGACAACCTGTGGCTGGCTACCACCAAGGCCCCCCGGCCCTACAGCGAGGCCGCCTTTACCGGCGACTGCTGGCTGTTCTTCGGCAAGGAGACCGCGGGGCTGCCGGCCTGGTTCCGGGAGCAGTACCGCCAGCGCTGTATCCGTCTGCCCATGCGCGCCGAGGCCAGGAGCCTGAACCTCAGCAACAGCGTAGCCATCCTCACCTACGAGGCCCTGCGCCAGCAGGGGTTTCCCGGCTTGCTGGATGTAGGCGAGATGGCGCGGGCCGAGTAACCCGAGCGTTTGCGCAGCAAACCTCGCCGCAGGGCGGATCTACTCCGCCCGAGGATGTCCAATCCGCCACGGGGTCCCTGCAAAGCGGCACGCTTTGTGGGGAACGGCCCTGCGCCAGCAGGGATTCCCCGGCTTGCTGGATGTAGGCGAGATGGCGCAGGCCGAGTAATCCGAGCGTTTGCGCAGCAAACCTCGCCCCAGGGGAGCACGAGGGGGCTGCGCCCGCCTCGCGTGGGATCGAATGCCCCGCAAAGGCCTGCGGAGCGAGGACTTCTCCGCCGCGGTGCGGCGGGAAAGTACCGGCATTTTGTTTTTCAAAATCCGAAAGGAGTTACGATACTACTATGAATTATAACAAAAAAACCGTCAAAGACATCGACGTCAAGGGTAAGAAGGTCCTGCTCCGCTGCGACTTCAACGTGCCCCAGGACAAGGCCACCGGCGCCATCACCGACGATAAGCGCATCCGCGCGGCCCTGCCCACCATCCAGTACCTGCTGGAGCAGGGCGCCGCGGTGATCGCCTGCTCCCATCTGGGCAAGCCGGAGCCCAATTTTGAGAAGTGGGTGAAGAAGCAGACGGAGAAGGGCAAGGACCCCGCCTCCCTCACTGAGGAGAAGTGGAAGGCGTCCCTGGAGAAGCTGAGCCTTGCTCCGGTTGCCAAGCGTCTGAGCGAGCTGCTGGGCCAGGAGGTCATCATGGCCGCCGACGTGGTGGGCAGCGACGCCAAGGCCAAGGCCGCCGCCCTCCAGCCCGGCCAGATCCTGCTGCTGGAGAACACCCGCTTCGAGAAGGGCGAGACCAAGAACGACCCGGAGCTGGCCAAGGCCATGGCCGACCTGGCGGACCTCTACGTCTCCGACGCCTTCGGCGCGGTCCACCGGGCCCACGCCTCCACCGCCGGTGTGGCGGCCTATCTGCCCGCCGTCAGCGGCTTCCTCATCCAGAAGGAGCTGGAGATCATGGGCGGCGCCCTGGCCAGCCCCAAGCGCCCCTTGGTGGCTATCCTGGGCGGCAGCAAGGTCTCCTCGAAGATCGGCGTCATCAACAACCTGCTGGACATTGCCGACACCATCATCATCGGCGGCGGCATGGCCTACACCTTTGCCAAGGCCCAGGGCGGCAGCGTGGGCAAGAGCCTGCTGGAAGCCGACTGGCTCGACTACTGCAACGACATGATCGCCAAGGCCAAGGAGAAGGGCGTGAAGCTCCTGCTGCCGGTGGACACCATGGCCGCCGGCGAGTTCTCCGCCGACGCAGAGCCTGTCCTCTGCGACACCATGGCCATCCCCGACGACATGATGGGCATGGACATCGGCCCCAAGACCATCCAGGAGTACACCCAGGCCGTGAAGGGCGCGGGCACCGTGATCTGGAACGGGCCCATGGGCGTGTTTGAGTTCCCCGCCTTTGCCGAGGGCACCCGCGCCGTTGCCAAGGCCCTGGCCGAGACCGACGCCATCACCATCATCGGCGGCGGCGACAGCGCGGCGGCTGTGGCCCAGCTGGGCTATGCCGACAAGATGACCCACATCTCCACCGGCGGCGGCGCGTCCCTGGAGTTCCTGGAGGGCAAGGAGCTGCCCGGTGTGGCCTGCCTTCTGGACGCCTAACGGCGTCCTCCAAGGGGGACGATGTCCCCCTTAGATACGCGGGCGTTCCGCCCGCGATAACCCCCTCGCCTTTGCACAGCAAAGGCGGCCCTGGCCGACTGCGGCCAGGGGCAGCAGTGTCCTCCGTAGGCACATGTCCTGCTCCGGACAAGATTGCGGAGGGGCGCGGGATGCGGGGCCTGTATCCCCTGTATCCCCCGTATCCCCTTTTGATTTCCTTTCCCACTGAGCCGTACCCTTTGTTCGTTCTTCTCAAATTTTTGAGATAGACATAGATATACTAATTGACTATAGGAGAGAAAACCGCTATGAACCGTAGATACCGTAAGACTATCATTGCCGGCAACTGGAAGATGAATAAGACCGCCTCCGAGACCAAGAAGTTCGCGGAGGACCTGAAGGGGATCCTCCCCAAGGCCAAGTGGTGTGATGTGGTCGTGTGTGTGCCCTTTGTGAACATCCCCGCTGCCATCCGTGCGTTCAAGGATATGCGCATCGCCGTGGGTGCCGAGGACCTGTACTTCGAGAAGAGCGGCGCCTACACCGGCGAGGTATCCGCCGATATGCTGAAGGATCTGGGCGTGAAGTACGTCATCATCGGCCACAGCGAGCGCCGTCAGTACTTCGGCGAGACCGACATGACCGTCAACAAGAAGGTCCATGCCGCCCTGGAAGTGGGCCTGCACCCCATCATCTGCGTGGGCGAGACCCTGGAGCAGCGTGAGATGGGCATCACCATGGAGCTGATCGCCCTGCAGACCAAGGCCGCCTTCGCCGGCGTGCCCGCTGAGAAGGCCCGCAAGTGCGTGGTGGCCTATGAGCCCGTGTGGGCTATCGGCACCGGCAAGACCGCTACCGCCGAGCAGGCCAACGAGGTCTGCAACGCCATCCGCGCCACCATCCGCCACCTGTACGGCGCCCGCGTGGCCCGCAGCGTCACCATCCAGTACGGCGGCAGCATGAACCCCGCCAACGCCGCGGAGCTGCTGGCCCAGCCCGACGTGGACGGCGGCCTCATCGGCGGCGCCGCCCTGGTGCCCGAGAAGTTTGTGGACATCATCAACGCCGCAAACCAGGAATAATCGTGCCTTTTGCACCCCCCGCGGCAGGCCGCGGGGGGTGGAGTCCCTCCCGGCTTCCGGCCGGGATATCCCTTTCGATCACTTCCTAAAGAAGGAGAAGTTATGAGCAAGACACCGACGACTCTCATTATCATGGACGGCTACGGCCTGAATCCCGACAATCAGGGCAACGCCGTGGCCGCCGCCAGGACCCCGGTCCTGGATAAGCTCTTTGCCACCTGCCCCCACACCACCCTCTCCGCCAGCGGTCTGGACGTGGGGCTCCCCGACGGGCAGATGGGCAACAGCGAGGTGGGCCACACCAACATCGGCGGCGGCCGGGTGGTGTTCCAGGACCTGCCCCGCATCAACCGCGCCATTGAGGACGGCAGCTTTTTTGAAAATGAGGCCTACTGCGCCGCCATGGACGCCTGCCTGAAGCACGACAGCGCCCTCCACCTCTACGGCCTTCTCAGCGACGGCGGCGTCCACTCCCACACCAACCACGTCTGGGCCCTGCTGAAGATGGCGAAGATCCGCGGCCTTCACAAGGTCTACATCCACGCCTTCCTGGACGGGCGGGACGTGTCCCCCACCAGCGGCAAGGACTTCGTGGCGGAGGCTGTGGCAAAGTGCAAGGAGATCGGCGTGGGCAAGATCGCCACGGTCATGGGCCGGTACTACGCCATGGACCGGGACAAGCGCTGGGACCGGCTGGAGCGGGCCTATGACGCCATGGTCTACGGCGAGGGCATCCAGAACAGCGACCCGGTGGACGCGGTGGCGAAGAGTTACAGGGACGGCGTCACCGACGAGTTCGTGGAGCCGGTGGTCTGCGACAAGGACGGCACCATCTCCGACAACGACTCCATCATCTTCTTCAACTACCGCCCCGACCGGGCCCGGGAGATCACCCGCGCCTTTGTGGACCCCGCCTTTGACGGCTTCCAGCGCCAGTTCTTCCCGGTGACCTATGTCTGCACCACCGAGTACGACGCCTCCATGCCCAACGTCCTGGTGGCCTTCCCCCGGGTGGCGGTGAAAAACGGCCTGGGCGAGTACCTCAGCAGCATGGGCATGACCCAGCTTCGCATCGCGGAGACGGAGAAGTACGCCCACGTCACCTTCTTCTTCAACGGCGGCGTGGAGACCGTATACCCCGGCGAGGACCGGGTGCTGGTGAACTCCCCCAAGGTGGCCACCTATGACCTCCAGCCGGAGATGAGCGCCGTGGAGGTGACGGACCAGTGCGTGGAGCGCATCGAGTCCGGGGCCTACGACGTGATCATCCTCAACTTCGCCAACTGCGACATGGTGGGCCACACCGGCGTGTTCGACGCAGCGGTGAAGGCCGTGGAGACCGTGGACACCTGCGTGGGCCGCGTGGTGGACGCCACCCGGGCCATGGGCGGCATCGCCATGATCACCGCCGACCACGGCAATGCCGAGATCATGGTCAAGAGCGACGGCTCCCCCATGACCGCCCACACCACCGACCCGGTGCCCTTTATCGTGGTGGGCGCGGCGGTGGAGCTCCATCCCGGCCGCCTGGCGGACATCGCCCCCACCATCCTGGACGTGATGGGCCTGGCCTGCCCGCCGGAGATGGACGGCAAGAGCCTCATCGAGCGGTAATCTCTCTATGTATCATGCAAAACGGTATCCGGCTTTTGGACGGATACCGTTTTCCCTATCCCGGCAAGGACGCTTTTCCCCAAAGGAGGATGTACCGAATGGAGATTCGGCAGATCGCCCCGGCGGACCGGGACCCAGCCCTGGTGGCCGCCCTGCTGGCGGTGTGGGAGGCCTCGGTCCGCGCCACCCACCACTTTCTCTCAGAGGCCGCCATCCGTCAGATCGCCGGCTATGTCCCCCAGGCCCTGGGGGAGGTCCCCCTGCTGGCGGTGGCCTATGACGCCCAGGGCCACGCGGTGGGCTTCATGGGGGCCGCCGGCGGGCATCTGGAGATGCTGTTCCTGAACCCCGCCGTCCGGGGCCGGGGGCTGGGCCAGCAGCTGCTCCGGCACGGCATCCACCAGTGGGGCGTGCGCTCCCTGGACGTCAACGAGCAGAATCCCCAGGCCCGGGGCTTCTACGAGCACATGGGCTTTCGCGTCAGCGGACGCTCGGAGACGGACGGACAGGGACAGCCCTATCCCATCCTCTCCATGACCCTTGCCCGGCAGGGGTGAAACGCCCCATTTCCGCACTTGCGGCTTTGGCTGCCGTGCATTATAATAGGAGCAGCACACTGGGGGCCGGGCGGGTCTGCCCCGCCGGCCCCCTATATCAAGTGGCGTGCCGGCAGGATGGGCGTGGGGCGCAAGGGCTGCGCGGGACGGAAGACGCCGCTTTCCTGCCGGGCAACAGTGCCACGTACCGTATCCTATGTGGCGGACGCCCCATCGGTGCCGGCGCCGCGCTCCCCTCCGGGAGCCCGTCCCCGCCGCGAGACCCACAGATTATTGAAAAGGACGTGCTGAACATGATTAAAATTTCCCCCTCCATCCTCTCCGCTGATTTTGCCAATTTAGAGCGGGACATCCAGCGCATCTCCACCGCCGACTACGTCCACGTGGACGTGATGGACGGCCTGTTCGTGCCCAACATCTCCATCGGCCTGCCGGTGGTGGAGAGCATCCGCCCCACCACCTCCCTGCCCCTGGACGTGCACCTGATGATCGACCGGCCCATCCGCTATGTGGAGCGCTTCTGCGACGCCGGGGCCGATATCGTCACCATCCACGTGGAGGCGGACACCGAGGAGAACACCTTGAAGGCCCTGGGCCTCATCCACGGCAAGGGCAAGAAGGCCGGCGTGGTGGTGAAGCCCAAGACACCCGCCGAGGCGGTGCTCCCCTTCCTCAAGCAGTGCGACATCATCCTGGTGATGACCGTGGAGCCGGGCTTCGGCGGCCAGTCCTTCATGGCGGACATGATGCCCAAGGTGAAGGCCATCCGGGGCTATATCGACGCTGAGAACCCCGCCTGCGAGCTGGAGGTGGACGGCGGCATCGGCCCGGAGACCGCCAAGGTGGCGGTGGAAAACGGCGCCAACGTGCTGGTGGCGGGCAGCAGCGTGTACAAGGCCGCGGACATCCCCGGCCGCATCGCCCAGCTGCGGGGCTGAGGGCATGGAATACTTTCCCGCTCCTCTGGAGGCCCTGGTGGAGCAGTTCGCCAAGCTCCCGGGCATCGGCAGCAAATCCGCCCAGCGCCTGGCCTTCCACGTGCTGAGCCTGCCCGACGCGGAGGCGGAGGCCTTCGCCAACGCCATCCTCACCGCCAAGCGCACCGTCACCTTCTGCCCCGTGTGCCGCAACCTCACCGCCGGGGGGCTGTGCCCCATCTGCTCCTCCCAGCGCCGGGACGCCTCCACCATCTGCGTGGTGGCGGACCCCCGGGATGTGGCGGCCATGGAGCGCGCCCGGGAGTACAACGGCCTCTACCATGTGCTCCACGGCGTTCTCAGCCCCATGAACCACGTGGGCCCGGACGATCTGGAGATCAAGTCCCTCCTGGACCGGGTGGCGGCGGGCGGCGTGCAGGAGGTCATCATGGCCACCAATCCGGACACCGAGGGGGAGGCCACGGCCCTCTACCTCTCCCGGCTCTTAAAGCCCTTCCAGGTCAAGGTCACCCGCCTTGCCTACGGCATCCCTGTGGGGGGCCATCTGGAGTTTGCCGACGACGCCACCCTCATGCGGGCCCTGGAGGGCCGCCAGGAGCTCTGACCCCACTTTTTTGTTTTCCCGCCGGCCTGCGCTGTATAAAACTTCCCTCCCCCGTACAGAATACGGGCGGAGGGATTTTTTGCTGCGCCCAGGCGCGGCAAATCGGCCTCTCCAATTCGGCGGGCCGCATGCCGGAAAGCGGCAAGGAGCAGCAAATGGAACGAGGCAAACGACAAGGTTGGTCCTCCTTCTTCGGCGGCACGGGCTTCTACATAGCCCTGGTGCTATGTGTGATGGCCGTCGGTGTGGCCGGATACTTTGTCCTGTTCGGCGGACAGGAGGCGGAGGACGTGAACGCCGTGGTGGAGGACGTGGTGGAGAGCCCGCCGGCGGCGGAGATGCCGGAGATCCAGCCGGAGGACACCGCCCCGGCGGCGGAGACGCCGGCAGAGGAGCCGGTCAGCAAGCCGGTGACCGTCATCACTCCGGCGGTGGAGCCGGACCCGGAGGCGGCCAACATCCAGCCGGAGATGCCCAGCATCGTGGTGGCCCCCCTCTCCGGGGAGACCGTGGCCGCCTTCTCCATGGACGCCCTGCAGTACAGCGAGACCCTGGGGGATTGGCGGACCCATGACGGCGTGGACATCGCCGCCTCGGCAGGGACCACGGTGGTGGCCGCCAGCGGCGGCACGGTCCTCTCCGTCACCGAGGACGACGCCCTGGGCACCACCGTGGTGATCTCCCACGCCGACGGCTATGAGACCACCTACGGCAGTCTGGAGGAGACCGTCAGCGTGACGGAGGGGGAGAGCGTCTCCGCCGGCCAGGCCATCGGCACCGTGGGGAACACCTCCCTCACAGAGTCCGCCCTGGGGGCCCACCTCCACTTCTCCGTCGCAAAGGACGGGGCGGCCGTGGACCCGGCGGAGTATCTGCCGCAGGATTGACCCCTGCCCCCGCGTGCTGCGCGGGGGCACTTTTTTCTTGAAATGGGAAAGGCCATCCCCCGGGGCAGCGAAACCGCCCGCTTTTTATGGAAACTGTTCAAAAAGTCCCTACAAGTTCCAAAATTTTTCTGACAGATGGAGAAATCATCGAATTTTACATAGATTTAACATGATTTGGATTTTAGATTTAACCTGCAGGGATTATTCTCATGCCGTACCCGAAAGGATAAGAACATAACAAAAAGGAGATTTTCAAGCGATGAAAAAGGTTCTTGCAATCACGCTGGCGGCTGTCATGCTGCTGGCCACCCTGGTTGCCTGCGGCGGCAATAATACTGCCACCAACAACACTGCCAACGGCACCACCAACAGCACCAACAACACAACTGATGATACCAATGGTGACACTGCTACCACTACAGTCAGCGGCACCGTCAACACCAACGGCTCCACCTCCATGGAGGACGTGATGGGCTCCCTGAAGGAGGCCTTCGAGGCTGAGAACCCTGACGTGACCATCCAGTACACCGGCAGCGGCTCCGGCGCTGGCATCACCGGCGCTCAGGAGGGCACCTGCGACATCGGCCTGGCCTCCCGCGACCTGAAGGAGGATGAGACCGGCGTACACCAGATCACCGTTGCCAAGGACGGCATCGCCATCATTGTCAACCCTGAGAACCCTGTCAGCGACCTGACCATCGAGCAGATCGCCGCTCTGGCCACCGGCGAGATCGCCAACTGGGCTGATGTGGGCGGCAACGACGCCGAGGTTGTGTTCATGGGCCGTGAGGCCGGTTCCGGCACCCGCGACGGCTTTGAGTCCATCACCGGCACCGAAGATGCCTGCGACTACCAGAACGAGTACACCTCCACCGGCGAAGTGGTTGCCGGTGTGGCTGCCAACCCCAACGCCATCGGCTATGCCTCCCTGTCTGCTGTGGAGGGCGACACCACTGTGAAGGTCCTGACCGTCGGCGGCGTGGCCCCCAGCGAGGCTACCGTCCTGGACGGCACCTATGAGATCCAGCGTAACTTCAACTTCATCATCAGCGACAGCAAGGAGCTCTCCCCCGCCGCTCAGGCTTTCGTTGACTGGGCTACCTCCACTGCCGCCTCCGACCTGATCGCCGGCGCCGGTGCCGTGCCTGTTGCCGAGTAAGGAAACATCATCACTCATCATGGTTGGAGTGCCCCCTTGGTTTCGAGGGGGCATTCCCCATGATATGGACCCTTTTACCTATCTGAGAAAGGCCGGTATCTGTCATGAAACAAAAACTGCGGCCGATGGAGCTGACCATGAACGCGGTGTTTTTCATCTGCGGCTTCATCGCCATTGTATTCGTGCTCTTTATCAGCATCTATCTGATCATTTCCGGCATCCCCGCCATCCGGGAGATCGGCCTGGTGGACTTCCTCTTCGGCACGGAATGGGCCTCCACCGCCGCCGAGCCCAAGTTCGGGATTCTGCCCTTCATCCTCACCTCCATCTACGGCACCTGCGGCGCTATCATCATCGGCGTGCCGGTGGGCTTCATGACCGCAGTGTTCCTGGCCAAAATTGCCTCTCCCAAGCTGGCAGCGATTGTCCGCCCGGCGGTGGACCTGCTGGCCGGGATCCCCTCGGTGGTCTACGGCCTGATCGGTATGATGGTACTGGTTCCGGCAGTGCGGGAGGCCTTTGACCTGCCCGACGGCGCCAGCCTCTTCTGCGCCATTATCGTGTTGGCCGTGATGATCCTCCCCTCCATTATCTCTGTGTCCGAGACCGCCCTGAAATCCGTGCCCCGGGAGTATGAGGAGGCCAGCCTGGCCCTTGGGGCCACCCACATTGAGACCGTGTTCCGGGTCAGCGTGCCCGCCGCCTCCAGCGGCATCGCCGCCGCGGTGGTGCTGGGCATCGGCCGTGCCATCGGCGAAGCCATGGCCATTATCATGGTGGCCGGCAACGTGGCCAACATGCCCAGCCTCTTCGCCTCCGTCCGCTTCCTCACTACTGCCGTCTCCAGCGAGATGGCCTACGCCTCCGGCCTCCAGCGCCAGGCCCTGTACTCCATCGCACTGGTGCTGTTTATTTTCATCATGATTATCAATGTTGCGCTCAATACGCTTCTCAAACGGAAGAAGGGGTGATATACTATGGTAGAAATGAAACCTCTCTCCGGCCGGCGCAAGGCCTATGACCGGGTGCTTCGCTTCCTGCTGTATTTCTGCGCGGGTCTGACCTGCGCACTGCTGGTGTTCATCATCGGCTATGTCTTTGTCCGGGGTCTGCCCCACATCACCTGGCAGCTTCTGAGCACCGAAACCAGCTATATCAACGATACCATCGGTATCCTGCCCAACATTCTCAACACCATCTACCTGGTGGTCATTACCCTGCTGATCACCCTGCCTCTGGGCGTGGGCGCGGCAGTATACCTGACGGAATATGCCAAAAACAAGAGGCTGGTGGCTGCCATTGAGTTTGCCACAGAGACCCTCACCGGCATCCCCTCCATTATCTTCGGCCTGGTGGGCATGCTGTTCTTCTGTGAAATGCTGGGGCTGGGCGCCTCCCTGATCGCCGGCTGCCTGACCCTGGTCATCACCACCATCCCCACCATTATCCGCACCACCCAGGAATCCCTGAAGACCGTGCCCCAGTCCTACCGGGAGGCCTCCCTTGGCCTTGGCAGCGGCAAGTGGCACATGATCCGCACCGTGGTCCTGCCCTCCTCTGTGGACGGCATTGTCACCGGGTGCATCCTGGCCATCGGCCGCATCGTGGGAGAGAGCGCGGCGCTGCTGTTCACCGCCGGCATGGGCATGGGCCTCAACGACTTCTTCCGCTCCGTGGGCGACTTCTTCCATGCCTCCGGCTCCAGCCTGACCGTGGCTCTGTATGTGTACGCCCGGGAACGCGCGGAATTTGATGTGGCCTTCGCCATTGCCGCCATTCTGATGATCCTGACACTCCTTATCAATCTGGCCGCCAGCCTCGTGGGCCGCACACTAAAGAAATAAGAGAGGGAGATTGGAATATGCCCATCGTTATCGACGTGAAAAACCTGAACCTGTGGTATGGGACCCACCATGCCCTCCATGATGTGAACATTGAGATTCCCGAGCATGAGATCACGGCCCTGATCGGCCCCTCCGGCTGCGGCAAGTCCACCTTCCTCAAGACGCTGGACCGGATGAATGATCTTGTGCCCGGCATCAAGATTACCGGAGATATCCAGTACCGGGGCCACGAGATCTATGACCCATCCATTGATGTGACATGGCTGCGCAAGCAGATCGGCATGGTGTTCCAGAAGCCCAACCCCTTCCCCATGTCCATCTATGACAATGTGGCCTACGGCCCTCGGACCCACGGCATCCGAAACAAGGTGAAGCTGGATGAGATTGTGGAAAAGTCCCTCCGGGGCGCCGCCATCTGGGACGAAGTGAAGGACCGGCTGAAGAAGAGCGCCCTGGGCCTCTCCGGCGGCCAGCAGCAGCGGCTCTGCATCGCCCGGGCCCTGGCCGTGGAGCCGGACATCCTGCTCATGGACGAAGCTACCAGCGCCCTGGACCCCATCTCCACCTCCAAGATTGAGGACCTTGCGATGGAGCTGAAACAAGACTATACGATTATTATGGTTACCCATAATATGCAGCAGGCAGCCCGTATCTCGGACAACACCGCCTTCTTCCTTCTGGGCGAGATGGTGGAATGCGGCAAAACAGAGCAGATTTTCTCCATGCCCAAGGACAAGAGAACCGAGGACTACATTACAGGGAGGTTTGGCTGATGCGCAACCAATTCAATACACAACTGAACACACTGCATGTGGAGCTCATCAAGATGGGCGCCCTGTGCGAGGAGTCCATCGCCGCGGCCATGAAATCTGTGCTGGACGAGGACGAGACCATGGCCGAGCGGGCCGCCGCCACCGAGCGGGAGATCGACCGCAAGGAGCGGGATATCGAGGCGCTGTGCATGAAGCTGCTGCTCCAGCAACAGCCGGTGGCCCGGGACCTGCGTGCCATTTCCTCTGCCCTGCGGATGATCTCCGACATGGAGCGCATTGGCGACCAGGCCGCGGATATCGCTGAGATCAGCAAGTTTCTGAAGGACTGTCCCCTCACCGGTCGGGTCCACCTGAAGGATATGGCTGTGGCCGCCGTGCAGATGGTTACCGACAGCGTGGATGCCTTTGTGAAGAACGATCTGTCGCTGGCCCAGGCCGTCAAGGCCCACGACGACGTGGTGGACGACTATTTCAAGCAGATCAAGGATGAGCTCACCGCCCTGATTGTAGAGGACAGCCACAACGGGGAGTCCTGCATCGACCTGATGATGATTGCCAAATATCTGGAGCGCATCGGTGACCACGCGGTGAACATTGCCGAGTGGGTAGAGTACTCCATCACCGGCGTACGCAAGCTGGAGGACGATCCCTCATGATCTATCTGGTGGAGGACGACAACAGTATCCGGGAGCTGGTTTTATACACCCTGAACAGCTCCGGTCTGGAGGCGGAGGGCTTTGACCGCCCCTCCGCCTTTTGGGCCGCGCTGGAGCGCCGCAGCCCGGATCTGGTGATTTTGGACATTATGCTGCCGGAGGAGGATGGGCTCACCATCCTCAAGCGGCTGCGGGAATCGGACGAAAACCTGCCGGTCATGATGCTCACTGCCAAGAGCACGGAATATGACAAGGTGGTAGGGCTGGACAGCGGCGCTGACGACTATCTCGCCAAGCCCTTTGGCATGATGGAGCTCATGGCCCGGGTCAAGGCCCTGCTGCGCCGTTCCGTGCGGCAGGGGGAGCAGGCCGGGCAGTACAGCCTGGGGCGCCTGACGCTGAATATCGCCGAGCACACAGTGAAAGTGGATGGCGAAAACATTACGCTGACATTAAAAGAATTCGAGCTGCTGCAGCTGCTCCTGGAGCACAAGGGCATGGTGTTCAGCCGGGATCAGCTGCTCAACCGGGTGTGGGGCTACGCCTTTGATGGGGAGAACCGCACCGTGGACGTGCATATCCGCACCCTGCGGCAAAAACTGGGCCCCTGTGGGGACTATATCGAAACCGTCCGGGGCGTGGGCTACAAGATCGGAGGGGACATCACATGACAAAGCGTATTTTCCGTTCGATTTTTCTGGTAGCGCTGGCGGTCTTTATCGCCGGTACAGCCCTGATTATGGGGGCCCTGTACAGCTACTTTTCCGGCGTTTACGAGGAACAGATCCAGGAGGAGGCCTCCTACCTCTCCACGGCAGTGGAGGAGATGGGCCTCGACTACCTGGAGGGGCTGGAGAGCGGCTCCCACCGCATCACCTGGGTGGGAAGCGACGGCACGGTCCTCTTTGACAATGCCGCCAACGAGGACGCCATGGAGAACCACGCCGACCGGGAGGAGATCCAGGAGGCCATGAACGGCGGCACCGGCGAGAGCGAACGCTACAGCAGCACCCTCTCCCAGCGCTCCTATTACTATGCCCTGGCGCTTTCCGATGGTTCCGTGCTCCGGGTCTCCGGGGAGCAGTATACGGTACTGTCTCTGGTGGTAAGCATCTGGTACTATATTCTCCTGGTCCTGGTGGCAGCCCTGGCGCTGAGCCTGTTTCTGGCTTCCCGCGTATCCAAGGCCATCATCCGCCCCATCAACGAGATCGACCTGGAGCATCCGGAGGAGGGGGATACCTATGAGGAGCTGGCCCCCCTGCTGGGCCGCATTGCCGCGCAAAACCGCCAGATCCGCGCCCAAATCGACGAGATGAAGACCAAGCAGCAGGAATTTGCCACCATCACCGAGAACATGAATGAAGGCCTCCTGGTCATCGACCAGGAAACGGAGGTCCTCAGCTACAACAACGCCGCCCTGCGGCTGCTGGGGGCCAGCAAGGTGGAGGGCAGCGTCTTTTCCCTCAACCGCAGTGAGCAGTTCCGCCATGCGGTGGACCAGGCGCTCCACGGCCAGCACAGCTTTGACCTGATGGAGCTGTCCGACCGGACCTATCAGCTCATCGCTAACCCCGTCTATGAGCACGGCAAGGTGGTGGGCGCGGTGCTGCTGCTGCTGGACGTGACCGAGCGGGAGGAGCGGGATAAGCTCCGCCGGGAGTTCACCGCCAATGTCTCCCACGAGCTGAAAACCCCCCTCACCTCCATTTCCGGCTTCGCGGAGCTGATGAAGAACGGCATGGTAAAAAGTGAGGACATTGCGCACTTTGCAGGCAATATTTACAACGAGGCCCAGCGCCTTATTGTGCTGGTGGGGGATATCATCCGGCTCTCCCAGCTGGATGAGGGCACCACAGGCCTGGAGAAGTCCCAGATCGACCTTGCCGAGATAACAAAGGCGGTTGTGGACCGCCTGCACAGCGCCGCGGAACAGCGGGGCATCACCTTTGACCTCCAGCTGGAGAGCGCCATGGTTCAGGGCAACGCCCAGATCCTGGATGAGATGGTCTATAACCTCTGTGACAATGCCATCAAATACAACCGGGACCAGGGAAAGGTCCGTGTCTCCGTATCCCCCAATGCCGGCCATCCCAAGCTGGTAGTCTCCGACACCGGCATTGGCATTCCCTATGCAGATCAGGCCCGGGTCTTTGAGCGCTTCTACCGTGTTGACAAAAGTCACTCCAAGGAGATCGGCGGCACGGGATTGGGGCTCAGTATCGTCAAGCACGGCGCAGCCTACCACGACGCCAAGGTAGAGCTGGAGAGCGTGCCTGGAAAGAGCACCACGGTGCAGGTCCTGTTCTGATCCCCAGCTGAAAACAGGAAAGAGGCCCCGGAGCGTATACGCTCCGGGGCCTCTTTGTCTCCTATGGCAGCACGATCCGGAAGTCCCCCCGGGCCGCCGCCTGCTCCCGGCGGACCTTCTCCGCCCCGTTGGCCTCCCAGAGGTCGGTAATGATGGTGTTGGACAGGAGGAACCCCTTGGGCGTCAGCGCCCAGCCCCCCTCCGTCCGCCGGGCGCAGCCCAGGGCCTCATACTTCTGGAAAGTCCTGTCCAGAGGGGCGAACCGCTGGCGGTAGGTGTGCTCAAACGCATACTGGGAGATCCCCTCCACTGTGCGCAGGGAGAGCATGATATACTCCGTGTCCCGCTCCCGCGCCGGCAGCGTCTCCGACTCGCTGACGCGGAGGGTGCCGTGCTCCACCCCCTCCATATAGGCACCCAGGTCCCGGGCGTAGGCGTAGCGCACCTCCCCAAAGTCCGAATGGGCGCCGGGGCCGAAGCCGGCGTACTCCTCCATGCGCCAGTACTTCCGGTTGTGCCGGGAGGCCCGGCCCGGCCGGGCGAAGTTGGAGATCTCATACTGCCCGTATCCGGCCGCCGCCAGCCGCTCCACCATCCACAGGTACATGTCCGCCTGCTGGTCGTCGTCGGGGAGGTCCGCGCTGTCCCTGCGCGCCCAGAGGGGGGTGCCCTCCTCCACTTTCAGCCCGTAGCAGCTGAGGTGCTCCGGCTCCAGGGCCAGCGCCTGCTCCACCGTGTCCTGCCAGCGCTCCATGGTCTGTCCGGGCAGGCCGTAGATCAGGTCCAGGGACAGGTTGCTCCACTTAGCCCTCCTGGCCGCCGCCACAGCAGAGCCCACCTGCTCCCAGGTGTGGACGCGGCCGATGGAGCGGAGGATCTCGTCGTCGGCGCTCTGGGCCCCCAGGGACAGGCGGTTGAAGCCCCCACGGCGCAGCTTGCGCAGTACCCGCCACTCCTGGGCGCTCTCGGGGTTGGCCTCCAGGGTGATCTCCGCATCCTTGGCCACGTCGTACTTCCGGGCGATGGTGTCCAGGATGTCCAGCAGCAGCCGGTGGCCCAGGAGGGTGGGCGTGCCGCCGCCGAAGTAGATGGTGTCCACCTGGTGCCCGGCGGCGGCGGGGGCCGTCTCTGTCAGGTGCCGCTTCACCGCGGCGGCATAGCGCTTGAACGCTTCCTCCCCGTGGGGCAGGGAGTAGAAGTCGCAGTAGGCGCACTTGCTGCGGCAGAAGGGGATATGGATATAGAGGCCCAGAGGGCGCTTTTTCTCTTTCATAGCCGGGAGATCCTTTACAAATCGTATTATTTGACAAACAGATTGCTATTTGAAATCATCTGCAACAGGCAATTTCTTCTATTGTACCGCATTTTTGTCCATTTGCAAGGGATATTCCACCTTCCGCGGCAGATACTATCCCACAAGGAAGGTGATACCATGAACATGTCCAAGCAGGACTATCAGAAGTATGTGCAGAGCAAGGCACAAAAATCCCCCATCGTCAAGGATACCCTCTGCGCCTTTGTCATCGGCGGGGGGATCTGCGTCATCGGCCAGGCGATCATGAATCTGGCCCTGGCCCAGGGACTGGACAAGACCGACGCCGGTACAGTGACCACCATCTGCCTGGTGGGGCTTTCGGCCCTCCTCACGGGGCTGAACCTCTACAACAAGATCGCCCGGTTCGGCGGGGCGGGCACCCTGGTGCCGGTGACGGGGTTCGCCAACGCGGTGGTGTCCCCGGCCATCGACTTCAAGGCCGAGGGGTTCGTCACCGGCATGGCCGCCAAGATGTTCCTGGTGGCAGGGCCGGTGCTGGTGTTCGGCACAGTGGCCGCCGCCATCTATGGCGTGATCCTGCTCCTGCTGTAGCGGACTTGGGAAACAGGGCGTCCCCCTGTTTCCCTCACTTTTTTGCCGGGAAGGCTGTTTACATAACGGTGTGGAAAACTCTGTGGAAAATGTGCAAAACCCTGTGCCATCGTCCTTCGACAGGTTGCGGCGGAATTATGATCCACCACCGCCCTCCAACTTTTCCGGGAGTTGTTTTCTTTTTTGTCAATACCCGAGGGGATTCGGCAGGGGGTGCCGGGGGCTCCGACCCGACCGGGGCCTGCGGTTCTGCGATCCCTGCCGAGGAGGTGGGAGGGTTTGCACCCCGGTGCGGGGTGTTTCTGGCACACTTTGCCAGGGGATATTTCGCGCTCCGGCGCGAGGCCCTTTTGGCACGGCCCAAAAGGGCCGAAAAGGCCGCTTAGGGGCTGCGGCCCCTAAGAACCCCTTTGATGTACAGCAAATTGCTATCTTCTCCTTCCGGCGCGTGGATATCGTCTTGCCCCTGCGCCCCCTTCCGGGCCTTAGGCCCTGCCCGAGCAGACATCCAAACTGTTTCTCCCCTGATCCCGCGCCTGCTGCGGCGGTCGAGGGGGCTGGCTCTCCCAAGTCTCCACCGCACCATGAACAGCAAGAGGAAAAGAGAAGCTACTGCCATCTTGTTTTAGCGACCACTACACAACAGGCCGACAGGCGGACTTGGGAGAGCGCCAAGGTCCGTAGGTAATCCCGCTACCGACATCGTTTCTAATATAAACCCCTCCACGACCCTGATCTAAAATACGGGGTCCTTAGGGGTGAAACCCCTAAGCTGATTTTTGCCTACTTTTGTTCAGTGACACTGCAGCGTTAAGCAAACATGCCGGTGGCATGTTTGTAGCGTAAGCCGCAGCGGCTATGCCGCGAGGAGGGGCACCTTCGTAGGCCCCCGGAGGGTGGGCACCCTCCTCTACCGCCAGGACCGGCGGCAACAGCAGGCTGCGCCGGGGCATGAAATCCCCCGCCTCCGGACCATCAAATGGCCGGGGGTTGCCATTTTGCCAGGATTTTGTTAAACTATAAATAATTGCGTCATCCGATCAGGAGGTTTCTATGGCAACCAGGAAAAACTACGGCAACGACTCCATCTCCGCCCTGAAGGGCGCCGACCGGGTCCGCAAACGCCCGGGGGTCATCTTCGGCAGCGACGGGCTGGACGGCTGTGAGCACGCCGTATTTGAGATTTTATCCAACTCCATCGACGAGGCCCGGGAGGGCTACGGCAAGCTCATCACCGTCACCCGGTATCTGGACCACAGCGTGGAGGTGGAGGACCAGGGCCGGGGCTGCCCGGTGGACTGGAACGAGCGGGAGCAGCGCTACAACTGGGAGCTGGTGTACTGCGAGCTCTATGCCGGCGGCAAGTACGGCAACAACGAGGGGGAGAACTACGAGTTCTCCCTGGGCCTCAACGGCCTGGGCTCCTGCGCCACCCAGTACGCCTCCGCCTATATGGACGTCACCGTCTGGCGGGACGGGTTCGAGTACAGCCTCCACTTCCGCAAGGGCGAGGTGGTGGGCAAAAAGGGGGAGGAGCTGCAAAAGGCCCCCCTCTCGAAAAAGCGCACCGGCACGAGAACGAGGTGGCTGCCGGACCTGGACGTATTCACAGACATCGACATCCCCGCCGACTACTTTACCGACGTGATGAAGCGTCAGGCGGTGGTGAACGCCGGCATCACCTTCCGCTTCCGCAATGAGACGGTCCCCGGGAAGTTTGAAACCACAGAGTTCTGCTATGAAAACGGCATCCGGGACTATGTGGCGGAGCTGGCTGGGGAGGAACCCCTCACCGCCCCCGTGTACTGGGAGGCGGAGCGCCGGGGCCGGGACCGGGAGGACAAGGACGACTACAAGGTGAAGCTTTCTGTGGCCTGCTGCTTCTCCAACAAGGTCTCGATCATTGAGCACTACCACAACTCCAGCTGGCTGGAGCACGGGGGCAGCCCGGAGAAGGCGACGAAGTCCGCCTTTGTCTCCGCCATCGACGCCTACCTCAAACAGCAGAACAAGTACCAGAAAAACGAGAGCAAGATCACCTGGGCGGACATCGAGGACTGCCTGGTGCTGGTGAGCAGCAACTTCTCCACCCAGACCAGCTACGAGAACCAGACCAAGAAGGCAATCACCAACAAGTTTGTCCAGGACGCCATGGCCGAGTTCCTCCGGGAGCGGCTGAACATCTACTTCATCGAGAACCCGGCGGACGCGGGGAAGATCGGCGACCAGGTGCTCCTCAACAAGCGCTCCCGGGAGCAGGCGGAGAAGGCCCGGCTCAACATCAAGAAGAA
>CAJFQQ010000024.1 GCA_904419145.1 uncultured Oscillospiraceae bacterium
GCCCGGTTAAGAATTTTCCTCCGAAACCGTTGATACATCAGGGTTTTCCGAGTTTTCCCCGATTTTGGGTATCTCGCTTGCAATGAACATCGCATCTCCAAAGGAGAAGAAGCGGTAGCGCTGGCGCACCGCCTCCTCATAGGCCGCCAGCACATGCTCCCGCCCGGCCAAGGCGGACACCAGCATGATAAGGGTGCTCTCCGGCAGGTGGAAATTGGTGATGAGGGCATCCATCACCTTGAAGCGGTAGCCGGGATAGATAAAGATGTTGGTCCACCCGGCTTTGGCCTCCATATGTCCGTTCTCTGCCGCCCAGCTCTCAATGGTGCGGCAGGAGGTGGTCCCCACACAGACCACCCGGCCCCCATTGGCCTTGGTGCGGTTGATGAGGTCCGCCGTCTCCTGAGGGATCACGCAGTATTCGCTGTGCATATCATGGTCTGTAATATCCTCTTCCTTTACAGGCCGGAAGGTGCCGAGACCCACATGGAGGGTCACATAGCCGATGGGAACTCCCTTGTTCTGGATGGTCTCCATCAGCTCCTTTGTAAAATGCAGCCCCGCCGTGGGCGCCGCGGCGCTGCCGTTGACCCGGGAGTACACGGTCTGATAGCGCTCCTGGTCCTCCAGCTCCGCCTTGATATAGGGCGGCAGAGGCATCTTCCCCAGCCGCTCCAGCACCTCCAGGAAAATCCCCTCGTAGTCAAAGCGTACCAGACGGTTGCCGCCTTCCACCTCGTCCACGATCTCGGCAGTCAGCTCCCCGTTCCCAAAGGAGACCTTCGCCCCCCGGCGCAGCTTCTTCCCCGGGCGCACCAGGCACTCCCATACCTTATTTCCCCGGTCGATCAGCAGCAGCACCTCGCAGGCCCCGCCGCCCGGGAGCCGCTGGCCCAGGAGACGGGCCGGCAGCACCCGGGAGTCGTTCATAATGAGGCAGTCCCCCGGCCGCAGCAGATCCGGCAGATCATAGAAGTGCCGGTGGGTCCAGGCGCCGGTGTTCTTGTCCAGTGTCAGCAGCCGGGAGGCGTCCCGCCGCTCCAGGGGCGTCTGGGCGATGAGCTCCTCCGGCAGATCAAAATAAAAATCGTGTGTTTTCACAGTTCCCTCCCCGCGCCTCCGGGCGCAAGCCAGCCTCCTCCCAGGCGCGCACACCGGGAGCAGGCTCAGAATAGTATGGTTTATCCATCACCGCACAGCAGGCGGTCAAAGATCCGAAAAATGTCCACAATCAAAAAACATTTGCAAATTATACACGAACACTTGTTGACAGGGCGGCAAAAATATGGTATGACTAACACAATCGAAACCTCTGTTTTCCGCGCTGTCTCCCGTATTATAGCGAAAAAGGCGGAACAATGCAAGCCGGCAGTCCATCGGCCGGCAAAATCGTGGTTTCATACATCGTAGGAGGACTTTCCCATGGAAAAGTATCGTGTAGGCGTTATTGGCGGCACCGGCATGGTGGGCCAGCGCTTTATCTCTCTGATGGAGAATCATCCTTGGTTCCAGCTCACGGCCATCGCCGCCAGCAGCCGCAGCGCCGGCAAGACCTATGAGGAGGCGGTGGGGAGCCGCTGGGCCATGGCTGGCGAGATCCCGGCAGAGGCCCGGGGCATCGTGGTTCAGGACGCCGAGGCCGACGCGGAGCAGATCGCCGGGGCGGTGGACTTTGTGTTCTGTGCCGTGGATATGAAAAAAGAGGAGATCCGGGCACTGGAGGAGAAGTATGCCAAGCTGGAGTGCCCGGTGGTGTCCAACAACTCCGCCCACCGCTGGACCGAGGACGTGCCCATGGTGATCCCGGAGATCAACGACAGCCACATCCAGCTCATCCACAGCCAGCGCAAGCGCCTGGGCACCAAGCGGGGCTTCATTGCCGTGAAGTCCAACTGCTCCCTCCAGTCCTATGTGCCAGCCCTCCACCCCCTGCTGAAGTACGGTCTGGAGAAGGCGCTGGTGTGTACCTATCAGGCCATCTCCGGCGCCGGCAAGACCTTTGCCACCTGGCCGGAGATGGTGGACAACGTGATCCCCTACATCGGCGGCGAGGAGGAGAAGAGCGAGCAGGAGCCCCTGAAGATCTGGGGTGAGATCGTAGACGGCAAGCTGGTGAAGGCCCAGGGCCCCGCCCTCACTGCCCAGTGCCTGCGGGTACCTGTCAGCGACGGGCATATGGCCGCCTGCTTTATGAAGTTTGCCGACGGAAAGGCCCCGTCCATGGAGCAGATCAAGGCCGACTGGGCCGCCTTCTCCGGCCGTCCTCAGGCGTTGAACCTCCCCTCCGCCCCCAAGCAGTTCCTCCACTATTTCGAGGAGGAGAACCGTCCCCAGACCAAGCTGGACCGGATGCTGGAGAACGGCATGGCCGTCTCCATCGGCCGCCTGCGCCCGGATACACAGTACGACTACAAGTTCGTCTGCCTCAGCCACAATACCCTCCGGGGTGCCGCGGGCGGCGCTGTGCTGCTGGCAGAGCTGCTCTGCGCCGAGGGATATATGGAAAAGAAGTAACGATAATCTTCCGCATACCAAAGAGGATGAACCAATCGGTTCATCCTCTTTTTTTATATTGTTCCCGTTTTGAAGGAGGTATTTTTGTGAAGCAACCTATTTTTACCGGCTCCGGCGCTGCCATCATCACACCGTTTACATCGGAAACCGTGGACTACCCCGCCCTGCGTCGGCTCATCGACTTCCAGCTTCTGGGCAAGACCGACGCCATTATCGTCTGCGGCACCACCGGCGAGGCTGCCACCATGTCCTATGTGGAGCGGATGCGGGCCATCGAGACCACGGTCCGCCACGTGGACGGCCGGGTCCCGGTGATCGCCGGCACCGGCTCCAACAGCACGGAAAACGCCATCACCCTCTCCAAGGACGCGGCGCTGGCCGGGGTGGACGGTCTGCTGGTGGTGACCCCCTACTACAACAAGGCCACCCAGCTGGGCCTGGTGCAGCACTACTACGCCATCGCCGACGCGGTGGGGCTGCCGCTGATCGTCTATCACGTCCCCTCCCGCACCGGCGTCACCATCGCCGCCGAGACCTATGCGGAGCTGGCCCGGCACCCCAACATTGTCGGCGTCAAGGAGGCCAGCGGGAATTTCGGCCTCATCCAGAAAACCCGGGAGCTGTGCCCGGAGGACTTCTACCTCTGGTCTGGCAACGACGAGGACACCGCCGCCGTGTGCCTCCTGGGCGGCAAGGGTGTGATCTCCGTCGCCGCTAACGTGGTGCCCCGGGAAATGCACGAGCTGACCGCCGCCTGCCTGCGGGGAGACTTTGTGGAGGCGGGGCAGATGCAGCTGAAGCTGCGCCGGCTCATCGCGGCCCTGTTCTGCGAGGTGAACCCCATTCCGGTGAAAACCGCCCTGCACCTTATGGGCTACTGCCAGGATATCCTGCGCCTGCCCCTGTGCCCCCTCTCCCCTGCCCACCGTCTGCTGCTGGAGGAGACCCTGGCGGAGTACGGCTTGATTTGACCGCTTCGCTGTGCTATACTCTCCCCCAAAAGGAGGGATCTTGGTGCCCTATGTTATTCGCCCCATGCGGGAGGCCGACCTCCCCGGCCGCGCCGCCGTCCATTGCCGGGCCTGGGAGGAGACCTACCGGGGACAGATCCCCGATGTGGTTCTGGACGGCATGACACCGGAGGCCATTGAGGCCGCCGTCAGGGCCCTCCCTATGGAAACGCTGGTGGTGGAGGGAGCGGAAGGGATCGTAGGCTTTGCCTGCTTCTGTCCGGAGGCCCGGGCATTTACCGGCCGCCGAAACACCTCGGAGATCGCCGCGCTGTATCTGCTCCGCTCAGTGCAGGGGCTGGGGTTGGGACGCCGGCTGATGGAAGCGGTTCTGGCTGTCCTCCCCCACCGGGAGGTAATTCTCCACGTGCTGGAGGGCAATACCCGAGCCATCCAATTCTATGAACACATGGGCTTCTCCCCCACCGGCCGCACCGTCCGTCAGGAGACAGCAGGCGGGACAATGGTGGAATTGGAGATGCTGCTGCACAGGCAGATATGCAGTCATCAGAGAAGCTTTTGATATTCCCACCGTCCTCGGTCATATTATGGGCTTGAAACAATCCGGCCCAGGCCATCATCCCATATGAAATCTTTTCAGCAACAAGGAAATCCCCCTTCCAGCCTGATTAAAGAGGTCTGGACGGGGGATTTCTTTGTTCAACACCAAACAGGGCGGTCCGTTGGCCCTTTCCCCTCTTCGGGACAATGCCCTTACACCGCTTTGCCCCTATCATGGGCGGTTTTCAGCAGTTCAGGCTGGTTTCGGATGCTCCCGGCTCCATCGCATCCCACGCCTCGTACAACGCCTGCCAGATGACATTTCTCAAAGCAGGCGATCCAGCCCTCCAGCCCCTTTACCGCGCCGTCCATGGCGGATTCCTCCTCATCGGCGGCAGTGGCCAGAAGGTAGATGTCCCGGAATGCGTAGTCCACGGGGAAAAGCGGATTGGTGCGATCCAGCAGGGTCTTCATCTGGCCGCTCATCTCACTTCAGATTGCTGGAGAAGAATTCCGCCAGCTTGTCAAAGGGAATGCGATCTCGGCGGTCATAGAGGTCGATATGCTCTGCGTCTGCCACGGTATAGAGCTCCTTGGGTTCTTTCGCAGCGGCGTAGACGTTTTCCGCGCTGTTGGAGCCGGTGCCGGCGATCACCGGGACCCGGCCGTCCACGTGGCGGACCGTGGTCTCGATGGCCCGCGTCTGGACGGTTTCGCTATTCTCCAGCGTGGCGGCGTAAACGGTATCTCCAATGGTCACCGTAATGGGGATGGTGTTTCCCGTTTCGTCGCCGGAAGGAACAATCGGGTCCCCAGATTCTGCCTCGCCGGATTCCGGTGCCTGGGAGGACACCTCATCGCCGCCGACAGATGGATCTGCCGTGTTCTCCACGGGCGAAGTGGATGCAGATGCGGATACGCTGTTTTCCGGCGCAGAGGAATTCTCCCCGCCGGAGGATGCATCGCCTGGGGAACCGCATCCTGCAAGGGATACCAGCAGAGCCAGTACCACAAAAATGGACAGGCAGAGGGCCTTTTTTCTGGAACGGTTCATTTTGTTTGATCCTTTCTTTGATTTTTCTGATCTTTCTGCAGCTGATACCGCAGGTAGTCCAGGCAGTCCAGCTTCCGCTGCTGGGCATGGAGCTGACCCAGCAGTTCTTTCCGCTGGCTCTCCAGCAGACGAAGCCGGACGGATGTGCCACCTGAATCGGAAATCTCCAGATATTTCTGAATGAATTCCGCAGAACAGCCGGCATCCTCCAAATTCTGAATGACGGCCTCTTTACTCAACACATCACACCTCACAAGTACCCCTCTCCCCCAATTCTTCGCTCGCTTTTTCTTCGCACGTTTCCCTTGCATTCCCTTTGAAATTCTCCGCAGTTCGGAATGGATTCACTGTCCTGGCGCCGGAGAGCGGCTGCAGCGCCCCCTATATAAAGAAAACGGGCAGATACGCCTCCTGGCAGCCGCTCTGTATTATCCGCCGACTCACCCATCAACCCTCAGCTTCTTGAGTTGCATTATAGTTTGCAGCCTACAAAATATCAAATACTTATCATACATATATATTCATGCTTTTCCCCTATATCAATTGATAAAAAGGCTTGCAATAAAGGAACTGTTTCATTACAATAAATGACAATAAAATATATCTTCTATCACCACACAATGTCGAACTTCGTTTCGCGTTGGAAAGGAGCTCACATGGAACTTCGTGTCCTGCGCTATTTTCTTGCTGTTGCCCGGGAGGAGAACATCTCCGCTGCAGCTGACTATCTCCATTTAACCCAGCCCACCTTGTCCCGCCAATTGATGGATTTAGAAGAAGAACTTGGAAAAAAATTATTCATTCGTGGAAATCGAAAAATCACACTGACGGAAGATGGCGTCTTATTTCGCAAGCGTGCCAATGAGATCCTGGACCTGGTGGAGAAAACGGAATCGGAACTCCGCTCCGTAGATGAAGATATCGCTGGAGATATCTATATCGGCGGCGGAGAGTCGGAGGCCATGCGGCTAGTGGCCCAGGCTGCCCATATATTACAGAAACGCTATCCTAATATCCATTATCACTTGTACAGCGGTAATGCAGATGATGTGGGAGAGCGGCTGGACAAGGGGCTTCTGGACTTTGGCATCTTAATTGAACCGTTCGACCGCAAAAAATACGATTCATTACGGCTGCCTGTCCGGGAGCGCTGGGGCGTCCTCATGCGTAAGGACAGCCCTTTGGCGGATTGTGACTACATCACCCCAGATGATTTGAAGGACAAGCCTCTGCTCCATTCTCGTCAATCCAAAGTACAGGATGGTATCCAGGCTTGGTTTGGCTATGATATTGAAGAGCTAAATATTGTCGGCACCTATAACCTGCTATATAATGCCTCTTTGATGGTGGAAGAGGGCGTATGCTATGCCCTCTGTCTGGACAAACTCATTAATACCACAGGAGATAGCAACCTTTGTTTTCGACCTCTGATAAACCAGATGACCGCGGGTATCGATCTGGTCTGGAAAAAATACCAGGTATTCTCCAAGGCAGCAGACAAATTTTTAGAAATCATGCGGGAGCAGATGATCCCGCATGAAAATGGAACGCTGTCATAAAAAGCATGCAGCTAGCCAGGTATGCCAACCGCATGCTTTTGAAAAATAGAGCCATCCGACTATCCCACAGGTGCAAAGAAAAAACGCCCTCCCCTTCTTGGGTTGGGCGGTTTTCATGTGTACTTTGTGTATAAATGTTATCCGCATCACAAGAAGTCTTTCTTCTTGTGATGCGGCATTTCCTTTTCCCAGCAAACCCACAGGCCGTTGTATTATATTATAATAGAAAAATCCCGAACCCGTTGTCCGTCAACAGGCTCGGGACTGGTGACCCGTCGGGGATTCGAACCCCGGACCCACTGCTTAAAAGGCAGTTGCTCTGCCTACTGAGCTAACGGGTCAAAAGTATGGCGACGATCCGAAACCATCCCGGCTTCGGACCATCGCACTTGGCTGGGATGGTTGGACTCGAACCAACGAATGCGGGAGTCAAAGTCCCGTGCCTTACCACTTGGCTACACCCCAATATGGGGAATCAAAGAAAACATGGGATTGGGATTTTCTCCCAATCCCATGTTTTCTATGGGGTGGGTAATGGGACTCGAACCCACGACCCTCGGAACCACAATCCGATGCTCTAACCAACTGAGCTACACCCACCATATTGTATATCCAATGGAAAATGGCACGCCAGAAGGGACTCGAACCCCTGGCCTACTGCTTAGAAGGCAGTTGCTCTATCCAGCTGAGCTACTGGCGCATATGGAGCGGGTAACGAGAATCGAACTCGCATCCCCAGCTTGGAAGGCTGGTGCCCTAGCCATTGTGCTATACCCGCAAGTACCTTCCGAAACGAATCGTCAGCTTTGATATATTAGCATAGAAACCAGTGTTTGTCAATCATATTTTTCCCATTTGCAAAAAACTTTTTTCAGGGCGGGCATTGGTCAAGAAAAAAAGAAAACAGCAGCGCACCATTTACAGTATCCCATTTGCGGCCGCCCTCCTCCAAACGCTCCGGATGCCACTGAACCCCCCAGGCCGGCAGCGTCTGGTGGGCGACCCCTTCCACGACGCCATCTTCTGCCCACTGAACCGGCAGCAAGCCGGTCCCAAGCTGATCCAGCGCCTGATGATGGGCTGTGTTTACCGTAAAAGCACGGCCATAAAGCTGTGCAAGGAAACTCCCCGACTGCGCTCTTACTGCGTGCAGCCCATCTCGGCCCCTGATACAACCATGGCCTTCCACATGCTGAAGGAGTGTGCCTCCCAGAGCAACATTAAGGACCTGCATACCTCGGCAGATCCCCAAAACCGCCTTTCCTTTTGCCAAAAAGCAACGGCATAGCTCCAGTTCCCTTTGATCTCTCTCCCTATCGATCTGGCAGCAATGCCGGAGTGTTTGACCATAAAAATCCGGATGGATGTCTCCGCCTCCAGGCAGGAGCAAACCGTCACAGTCCTCCCCATCGCCAAAGCGCACCACTGCACCCGCCCGAACCAGCGCGCGTTCGTAGTTGGGAAATTGGCGTGGTCTTCCCACTAATAGGATGTGAGGCGACATGCCCTTTCTCCTTTCAAAAGATTTCTATTTCATTCTATGCAAATCCCTTGCGCTCTTGCAAAGGTTGTGATATGATAAGCAAGCGGTTTTCATTCATGGGATGCAATCCTTCCCTATACCATATAATATGGTGATTACCTTTTCAGCCTGATTGCACAAGATGATTCTGGATTGCAATCCAGAATGAGCCATATTCCCGGTTTATATATGGAGACGTATCGAAGTGGTCATAACGGGGCTGACTCGAAATCAGTTTGCGGGCAACCGCACGTGGGTTCGAATCCCACCGTCTCCGCCAAAAAGGAAGACATGACCTGTTGGTCATGTCTTCCTTTTTGGGTTTCGTGGGCCGCTGGCCCGCTTCACCCTTCAGTGATTCAAATGCTCGGCGGAAGTGAATTCCGCCTGCGCCGAGGTTTTGCCTGCGGCAAAACGCTCGTACGGCGCATTAGCGCCGCCGGCCAGAAAGCCGATTGTGTGGTTCTCCTATACCTTTTCGAGAGTTCAAAATATCGATTTTAACCGCCCCTTCCACGTGGTCGCAAAGTCTGGCTTTGCGGCCACGCTTTTTTATGCCCGCGGAAGACAGCCTCCGCCCGTTCCTTTTTCCTCCTCCGCGACCCGCATCCCTGAACGTTCAGCTGCCCGGCATCCCTGTGGGCGGCATCTTCCGACATCAAAATATAGGAATATTGATTCAAACAATCCCCCCTAACTTAAAGAGGGAAGACATCTCCAAGGTGCCTTCCCTCTTTTTCTCGGGGCCCTGTGCCCAGCCGCACGCCCCCTCCTTATACTGAGAGCGCACAGGACATCTGTCCAACAGGTGCTTTTCGCTCCGGCAGGAGGTTGCCCTCCCTTAAAGGAGCTGATAAAAAAGGCCGTGCTGATTACAATACCACAGCAGCGTACCATGCCCTCTCCGGGGGATACGGACCTGCAGGTCCCACTCGGGATATAATTTCTGCAGAACCAAGCTGTCCCCCGTAGCAAAGGCTACAAAAGAAATGTAATGCGTCTTTGACATCGGATGTCTGCTGGTGAGGTACCAATCCCCCTCCAGCTCCTCCACTTGCAGTTTTTCCTGTTCCCCAGCCTTGACCGGCATCAAAGGTTCCAGACTCCTGCCACAGCAAGTAACTGCTGCGGCCCCAGTGGCAAAAAGAAGGTTGCCGCATCTGGGGCATACATAATAGACCGCATGCTTCATTGTCGATCTTGCCTCCTGATCTGTCAAATCTCCAGCCAGCAGGGATTCCACTCCTACAGACAATGCCGTTGCCAACCCGGTCAGCAGAGAAACATCGGGGCATCCAGCCCCCCGCTCCCACTTGCTCACCGCCCGGTCTGATACCCCCAGCTGTTGTGCCAGCTGCCGCTGGGTCATAGACTTCTCTCGTCTGAGATGTCGGATCAGTTTTCCAATCTTGTCACAGTCCATAGCGTCTCTCCCTTCTGTCTCATTCCTCGTTATCATAACGTGTCAACGCCGGAAGCGCAACAAACGCTCCGTAGATTTTTTAAATTCTTGAAAATTTTCATTAGAAATCTGTTTTCCTTCTGTGATATAATTTAAAACAACTGTTAAGGAGGGCTTTGCTATGAAAGAGTACGAAATTGTAAAGGAAGTATTTAATCCCTGTGCAGGCGATCAGCGTCCAGACACCTGTGAAATTATAGAAAAGGAGGTTGAAAATCCCGAAGCCTTTGTAAAAGAGCAATACCGGCAGGAATCCCATGTAGAATTCCTGGCCTCTGAAAAAGACGGCTCCCTTATTGTCGAGGTTTTGTTTGACAGCGGCAGAAAACATCGCTACACTTTCACCGAGCTGTAATCTCACCCGGCGTATGCGTTCCCTCCCTTCCGGACTCCTGCAGTGCTGCCGTGTTATAAAATGCAGGAATTCTGACATAATAAAGCGCAAGTATACCCATAAAAGGAGGGAAAACATGAAACGCTACGAGATTATCCAAGAAATTTTCGTTCCCTGCAACGGTGATCTGGTTCAAAACCAGCGTACCATCCAGGAACGGATGCTGGTCTCACCGGAGCGGTATGTCCGAGGGCTCTACAAAAATGAACGCAGAGCCTCCTATCTCCATAACACCTGGGGAGGCAGCAGCGTCTACGAAGTAGTATTTGATGCCGGCGGAAAACATCGATATATTTTTACCGAACTGTGAAAGAAAGGGGGCGGCCTGTAAGCCGCCCCCTGCAATTATTTACCACAGTTTTTTCTTCTTGAGCAACCAGATCGTCAGGAAAACAGTCAAACCGCTGACCAAAATCATGGCAAGGTACCCATGCTCCCAAGATAACTCCGGCATATTGTGAAAGTTCATCCCATACCAACCTACCAGAAGAGTCAGCGGCATGAACACCGTGGTCACAATGGTCAGGACCTTCATAATCCGGTTTTGACGCAAGTCCAGTTCTGCCTGAAACAGCTCCCAAACCTGGAGGCAATGCTCCCGGAGATTCTGCGCTTCTTCCCCCAGACGGCCGATCCTTTCACGGAACAGCTGAAACAGCCGCAGATCCTCCTGGCTGAAATAGCCGTTCCCATTTTCTAAAAATTTATAGATCATATCGGCCATCTGAGCATAATAGCGCACATAAACCATCACCTTCCGGCGCACCGCCATAAGATTCTGATGGAAGGCTCCGGAGACCCCACTAAGAACCGTATTCTCCAACTTGGTAATCCGACGCTCCAATTCTGACAGCTGCTTGAGATCATCCGATGTCAAGAGTTCCCATACATCGTAAAGGAATATCCCCAGCCCAGGTTCCCGCCAGCTCTGCTCCTTGGCAATCTGCTTGAGGCAGGGACGCACGGTCCCCCCGCTGTCCTGAAATACTACGGTATCTCCTGTAATGGCATAGCCGAACGGTTCCCGTCCCGGGATCACCATGGCCCCACACAGGCATTCTTTTCGCCGTTCCGCCTTACAGAACCGCGCCCCCCGGACAGATGGCGGCATAACACCGGCAGGCAGCAGCTGTTCCTCCCTCATAGTCCAGACGACCGCCAGCCCGCGGTCCGGCTGGGACAGCGCCGCCGCCTCCACTGGCTGCAGCACCTGCCCGATCCGGTAACACTCCATATCCATGGCGCCGGCCGCCTGCTTTTCCTGCTCAGACATTACCTGTTACCTTCACTGGAGGACCGCACGGTGGAATACCTTTTTCCCCTTGCGGATGATGACGCCCTCGCCCCGGAAGGCCTCCGCCCCCCACTTCTGGTCGATGTCCGTCACCTTCTCGTCGTTCACCACGACGCCGCCCTGCTGGATGAGGCGGCGGGCCTCGCCCCGGGAGGGCGCCAGGCCGCAGGAGACCAGCAGACTGATGGCGCCGATCTGCCCATCCTCAAAATCCTTCTCCTGGAGGGTGCTGGTAGGCATATTCTCCTTGTTTCCGCCGCCGCCAAAGAGGGCCTTGGCGGCATCCTGGGCCTTCTCGGCCTCCTCCTTGCCGTGGACCAGGGCGGTGAGCTCATAGGCCAGGATCTCCTTGGCCCGGTTGAGCTGGCTGCCCTCCCACTTGTCCATCTCGTCGATCTGCTCCAGGGGCAGGAAGGTCAGCATGCGGATGCACTTGAGAACGTCCGCGTCGTCGATGTTGCGCCAGTACTGGTAGAAGTCGTACGGGGAGGTCTTGTTGGGGTCCAGCCACACGGCGCCGGCGGCGGTCTTGCCCATCTTCTTCCCCTCGCTGTTGAGCAGAAGGGTGATGGTCATGGCGTGGGCGTCCTTCCCCAGCTTCCGGCGGATCAGCTCCGTACCGCCCAGCATGTTGCTCCACTGGTCGTTGCCGCCGAACTGCATGTTGCAGCCGTAGTGCTGGAACATGTAGTAGAAGTCGTAGGACTGCATAATCATGTAGTTGAACTCCAGGAAGCTGAGGCCCTTCTCCATGCGCTGCTTGTAGCACTCCGCCCGGAGCATGTTGTTGACGCTGAAGCAGGCGCCCACCTCCCGGAGCAGCTCAATATAGTTGAGCTTCATCAGCCAGTCGGCGTTGTTGAGCATCAGGGCCTTGCCGTCGCTGAAGTCGATGAACCGCTCCATCTGCTTTTTGAAGCAGTCGCAGTTGTGCTGAATGGTCTCCACAGTCATCATAGAGCGCATGTCCGTCCGGCCGGAGGGGTCCCCCACCATGCCGGTGCCGCCGCCGATGAGGGCGATAGGCTTGTTGCCCGCCATCTGGAGCCGCTTCATCAGGCACAGTGCCATAAAGTGGCCCACATGGAGGCTGTCGGCGGTGGGGTCAAAGCCGATGTAGAAGGTGGCCTTGCCGTTGTTGACCATCTCCCGGATCTCCTCCTCATTGGTCACCTGGGCGATGAGCCCCCTTGCCTGCAGTTCCTCGTACACTTTCATATTGATTCTCCTTTATTGATTATATATTGATATATTTCTATTCATCAATTTGTCCTTCTTGTGTAGACACAGTCCACCACGCCGTTTTCCCGCCGCAGAGCGGCCAGCGTCAGAGGGATCCGCTCCCTTCCCGGCCGGAACAGGGGGATCCCATCCCCCAGCAGGACCGGCATCACCGTCAGGTGAAATTCCTCGATCTCCGGAAGGCACTGCTCCACCACGTCGGCGCCGCCGCAGACCCACACCGTTCCGGTGGTCTGCTCTCTCAGCTGCCGCAGCAGCTGTGCCGACGGCCCGCTGATGAACCGGACGCCCTCCGGGGCGTCCGCCTCCGCCTGATGGGTCAGGACATACACCCGCTTCCCCTGGTAGGGCCAGACATCCGGTGACAGCTCCCGTCGCACCTGCCGGTAGGTCCGCCCTCCCATGAGAATGGCCTCTACGGTCTCAAAAAACGCGCTGAACCCGTAATCCCCCTGGTAGCCGGCATTCTCGCCGCCCAGCCAGTCCACACCGCCGTCGATGTCGGCAATATAGCCATCCAAGCTGATGGAAATATACAGCACGATCTTTCCCATTCCTTCTCCTCTTTCCAAACTGATCCCTTATCCTATCCTTCCCGGAAACAGCCGAAACGACATGTTGAAACGCAACAAAAAACGCCCCTGTCCGATTCGGACAGAGGGCGTTGACAACGCGGTACCACCTCTGGTTCGCCGTCCCCTTACAGGGAGGGCCTCACGAAGTCCCATGCAGGACCTCCGCGCGTTATCGGGCGCACCCGGCGGAGCCTACTGGGACATCGGGTCCGTTGGGTCCGCTGCTCCGGGATGTATTCCCGCCGCCGCCCTCTCCCCTTTCCACCAGCCAGGGGCTCTCTTGCCAGGGCCTTGCGGCGCTACTCCTTCCCATCATCGCGTCACGTGGCATTATACCGGGAATCGCACCCTTTGTCAATGGGGAATCTGCTTTTCAGGGCCGCAGCAGCCGCTCTGCCCCGGCGATCCCCTGCCGGTAATCGTTTTCAATAAGGCAGTACGGGCAGTCGTGTACTTGGCACTGCTCCAGATTCCGCCGGTTCTCCGCGATCAGGCGCTCCGCTGTGCAGTCCCCGTCGTCCAGGCGCCGTTCGATGGCATTTGCAAATCCACGGATCTCATCCATGTGGCTCCGGATGTATCCCTCCGTCATCACCAGGCAGCAATAACGGAGCTCCTCCAGCATCTGTGCCGAAAAATCCTCCCGCCAAGTGAAGGGGATATAGCCCCCCTCCACGATCAGGTGCTGACGGTTCTCCGCGGCGGTTTTGACGATCTCCCGCACCACCGGCCACAGGGCCTCTGTCAGCGGTTCATCGTCCTGCACCGTCAGCGCCAGCATGCCGCTGCGGATCATCCCCATCTTCAGGTGGTCTATGGAGAGGTAGGGCGCCCGGTAGGTCTCCAGCAGCCGTTGGGCCAGCTGGGTCTTCCCCGTGTGGCTCGCGCCTGTAATGAGCCAGATCATACCGGCTCTCCCCTTTCCATCAGGCAGGGAAGCGATCCCGCCGCCCGGGATGAAGTGCAGGCCAGCACCTTTCCCGGGTAAGCCATTTGAATGGCCCGGTAACCCTGACGGTAGGATGACGCTCGCCCCTCCCACAGGATCCAGCGGATAAATTCCCAGTCAATCTTTTCCTCGCATCCGGCGGCCATGCTCTCCCGGACTGTGCCGCGGTTTTGAACATACCGTTTTATGGCCCGATACAGGCAGAGATGTCGGGGCAGCAGAAGCTGGATAATCCGGTCCGCCTCCCGGCACCGCCGTTCAAAGGAGAACCGTCCCAGATAATTTCCGTCGATCACCCAGCCGGGATTTCCATTCAGAAATGCCTCCACCAGCGCTTCCGCCTCCTGGGCGTCCCGCTCCTGCCAGTTCTCCCGGAACTGGACGGTATCCAGGTGCAGCACCGGGCAGCCATACTGCTCCCCCAGCGCCCGCGCCAGGGTGGATTTCCCTGCGCCGCTGTAGCCCATCACCAGGAGCTTCACGGCGCCAGCCCCGCCTTGTACTGCTCGGCAGCGGCAATCAGCTCTTCTGCCCCCTCCAGCATGGCAGGGGTAATCCGGTCGCCGCCGGTGAGCCTCGCCAGCTCCCTTTTTCTCTCCTCCCGGCTGAGACTCTGGACGCTGGTATAGGTGCGCCCATCCCGCTCCCCTTTTTCCACGGAGAAGTGGGTATCCGCCATGGCGGCCAGCTGGGGCAGGTGGGTCACGCACAGCACCTGCTTGTGCCTGGACACCTGGGCCAGCTTCTCCGCCACCTTCTGGGCGGCCCTGCCGGACACGCCGGTGTCCACCTCATCAAAGACCATGGTGCCCACCGATTCATTTTCCGCCAGCACATTTTTCAGCGCCAGCATGATCCGGGCCAGCTCACCGCCGGAGGCGATCTTCTGGATGGGCTTCAGGTCCTCCCCCACGTTGGCGGACATGAGGAAGCGCACCACGTCGATGCCGTTCTCCGTGGGCTCCTGCTCCGTAAACTGGATGGAAAAACGGACCTTCGGCATGTCCAGCTGCCGCAGCTCCTCCTGGATGCGGCGCTCCAGCTCCCGGGCCGCGTCCTTTCGGGCGCGGCTCAGCGCCTCGGCGGCCTGCATAGCCTGTTTTCTCTGCTTTTCCAGCTCCTTCTGGAGCCGCGCGATGGTGTCGTCGGCAAATTCAATGCTGTCCAGCTCGTTTCGGCACCGCTCCAGATAGGCCAGCATATCCTCTACCGTGGCGCCGTATTTCTTCTCCAGACGGTAGAGCTGATCGGTCCGGCTCTCCACCGCGTCCAGCTCCGCCGGCGAGAAGTCGTAGCTCCCCTCCAGGTCCCGCACCGTCTCGGCGATATCGTAGGCCTCGCTCTGCAGCGCCTCCAGCCGTGCGGAGAGCTCTTCAAACTGCCCGCCCAGGTTCCGTACGCCCCGCAGGGCGTTTTCCGCCTCCCGCAGCAGCGCCACAGCGCCCATGCTGTCCTCCCCGCCGCTGAGGCAATAGGAGGCCCCCTGGACGGCGGAGAGGAACTTTTCGCTGTTGCGCAGAATATTGCGCCGCTCCTGGAGCGCCTCCTCCTCCCCGGGCTTCAGGTCCGCCCGCTCCAGCTCGTCGATCTGGTGGCGCAGGGTATCTACCCGGCGCGCCCGCTCCGCCTCATCCATCTCCAGGGAGCGGATCTTCCTCCAGGTGGCGTCCATGGCCTGGTAGCGCGCCCGGTAGTCCGACAGCTCCCTCTCCACGCGGCCGAAGCTGTCCAGATAGTCCCCGTGGCGCTCCTCGTCCAGCAGCAGCTGCCCGTCGTGCTGGCCGTGGATATTGAGGAGGCTGTTGCCGATCTGGCGCAGCTGCGCAACCGTAATAGGTCGGCCGTTGGCCCGGCAGGCGTTCTTGCCGTCGGCATAGATCTCCCGCTGGAGGAGCAGCTCCCCGCCCGGGGCGGCGATGCCGTTGTCCGCCAGCGCGGCCAGGTCCTCCGGTACGCCGGTGAATACCGCGCTGACAAAGGCCTTGGCCGCGCCGGTGCGGATCAGATCCCGGGGGGTCCGCTGACCCAGTACCGCGCCCATGGCGTCAATCACAATAGACTTTCCGGCGCCGGTCTCGCCGGTGAGGGCGTTGAATCCCCGGTCAAAGGCGATGTCCGCCTCCTCGATCACCGCGATATTTTCAATGTGCAGCACCTGCAGCATCCCAGGTCCCTCCTCTCCATCCGGCAAACAGCGGCCTTATTTCAGCATCTCCTTGATCTCCTCACAGAAAATTTCCGCCGATTCATTGTCCCGCATCACCAACAGCACGGTATTCTCCCCTGCAAGGCTCCCCACCATATAGGATACCTTCATGCTGTCTACCGCCTCACAGGCCGCGCTGGCCAAACCGGACAGTGTCTTGATAACCACGATATTTTGTGCGAAGTCAATACTGGTCACGCTTTCCCGGAAAATGGTCAGCAGTTTATCCGCAACATTCAGACTTTTGCGGTGGATGGACACGGCATAGCGGTAACGCCCCCGCCCGATTGGCTCCTTAATGAGATGGAGCTGCTTGATGTCCCGGGAGATCGTTGCCTGGGTACAGCGAATCCCCTCCTGCTGCAGCCGCTCCAGAAGCGCCTCCTGGGTGTCGATATCCTCCCGGGCAATAATAGCCAGGATCTTGTTCTGACGGTCATTCTTCATGGTAAAGTTCCCCCGACATCTTCGTACGCAAAATCTCAAAAATACTTTTATCCGAGAGGCGGATCAACACCGTCTCCTGTTTCGAATTCCCAATGCGCACCTTATCCCCGCCCCGCAGAGAGAATGCGCGCCCCCCATCCACCGAGAGAAATACCGGCTTGCGCCCGGCATCCTTGGGCACCACCGTGATGTTGGTATCCGCGGAGAGGACATAGGAGTTAGAGTGAATTGTGTGGGCGCAGATGGGGCTGATGACGAAATTCTTCGCCGTTGGCTCTACAATGGGCCCCCCGGCAGAGAGCGAGTATGCCGTGGACCCTGTCGGCGTAGCCACCACAACCCCATCGCCTTCCAGGAACCCCAGCAGAGCCGTGCCGACATAGACGTGCATCCGAATTACCCGGGCCACAGCCCCCTTGGTAATCACCGCATCGTTGAGGGCCGTGTTGCTGTAAACCCGGCGGCCCTCCCGCTCCACGGAGATGTCCAGCATCATCCTCCGCTCCCGCTTGAAATTTCCGGTAGCCAGATTCTTGAGCAGGTGCATCTCGTTGCGCTCCAGCTCTGACATGAACCCCAAGCTCCCCAAATTGACGCCCAGCACGGGAATACTCCGGGAGGCCGCAGTCTTTGCCAAGTGAAGGATGGTCCCGTCCCCACCGAAGGCGATGAGCAGGTCCGCCCCCCGCAGCTCCTGCTGCAGCGGCCGCAGCTCCAGCCCCTTCATGCTGATGGGCTCCTCCGGCTTGAAGGGCAGACAGAACACCGTCCGCTGCCCCACAGAGCGCAGGATCTCCGCGGCCTCCCGGGCCGCCGAGAGGTCCTTGTCCCGGTAGGGGTTAGGACACAGGACGATTTTTTTCATTCCTTCCCCTCCTTCAATACCCGGTGGGACTCCTCCACCAGCGCTCTGAGATCCGGGATGGAGGGCGTTCCCTCTCCCCGGCGAAGATAGCCCAAATATTCAATGTTTCCCTCTGGCCCGCGGATGGGAGAATACGTAATATCAAGTACTATAAAGGAATTTTCCTTCGCATATTCCAGGAAGTGCTCCAGCACCTCCAGATGGACGGCGGGATCCCGCACCACGCCTTTTTTACCCACCTTTTCCTTCCCCGCCTCAAACTGGGGCTTGATGAGGCAGACCACGTGCCCTCCGTCCTTCAGCAGCCCTCCGATGGCGGGAAGGATCAGCTTCAGCGAGATAAAGCTTACATCCACGGAGGAAAAATCTGGCTCCTCCGGTACCGCCTCGTGGGTGAGATACCGGGCATTGGTCCGCTCCAGGCAGACCACCCGCTCATCACTGCGGAGCTTCCAGGCCAGCTGGCCGTATCCCACGTCCACAGCATAGACCTTCGCCGCGCCGTTTTGGAGCATGCAGTCTGTAAAGCCGCCGGTGGAGGCGCCGATATCCATACACACCGCACCGGTCAGGTCGATGGGCCAAAGCTCCATGGCCTTCTCCAGCTTCAGCCCGCCCCGGCTGACATAGCGCAGGGTGTTCCCTCGCACCTCCACCGCCGCATCGGCGGGGATCGCGGTACCGGGCTTATCCTGACGCTGGCCATCCACGAACACGCAGCCGCTCATAATGGTGGCCTGGGCCTTCTGGCGGCTCTCCGCCAGGCCCTTTTCCACCAGCAGTACATCCAAACGCTTCTTATTTGTCATCAAACACCTCAACTGCTGCCTCATAGATCCCCTGGGCGTCCAACCCCAGGCTCCGTCGCAGCTGGGGGACCGTCCCCTGCTGGACGAAGCGCTGTCCCAGGTTCAACAGGCGGATTCCGGCGCAGACCTGCGCCTTTGCCAGGGCGGCGCTGATCTGCTCGCCCACAGAGCCGAAGGCCAGGCAGTCCTCTGCCACAACCAGCCGCCCAGTCTTTTTCACACTCTCCAGCACCGGCTCCCAAGGCAGCGGCGCGATTCTGTTGAGCTTCAGCACCTCAACAGAAAGTCCATTTTCCGCGGCCAGCCGCCGGGCTGCCCGTTCCGCCTCGCAGGCCATGGTCCCGTAGGTAAGGATCGTCAGATCCCGGCCCTCCGAGAGGCGGTCCGCCGGCTGGCCGCTCCATGCTTCCCGGTAGTCCCCCTCCCCGCCCCGGGGATAGCGGACCGCCACCGGGCCGCTGAGTTGCAGCACCGCCCGGCGCAGCATGTCCCGCAGCTCCTGGAAGCTGGCGGGGGCCAGCACAGTCATCCCCGGGATCTGGGAGAGGTAGGCCCCATCGGCCACCCCGTGGTGGGTGGCCCCATCGGCCCCCACCAGTCCTGCCCGGTCCACGGCAAAGACCACATGGAGGTTCTGCAGGGCCACATCGTGGAGCAGCATATCGTATCCCCGCTGCAAAAACGAGGAGTACACCGCAAAGACCGGGAGTAGCCCCTGCTTGGCCATCCCGGCCGCCATGGCCACGGCATGCCCCTCGGCGATGCCCACATCGAAAAAGCGGCTGGGGAAAAAGCGGGCAAAGTCCCGGAGCCCTGTACCATCCACCATGGCCGCAGTGATGGCACAGACCCGTGGGTCCTCCTCCGCCATCTGCTCCATGGTGCGGCCGAATACCGCAGAAAAGTCCTCCTTTGCCGGAGGGATCACGCCGGTATCCGGATCAAAGCCTCCCACGCCGTGGAAGCGGTCCGGGTTGGCCTCCGCCGGAGCATAGCCCTTCCCTTTCTGGGTTTTCACATGGACCACCACCGGGCAGTCCAACTCCTTGGCCCACTGGAGGGTGGTACAGAGCTGCTCGATATTGTGACCGTCCACCGGCCCCAGGTATGTAAACCCCATGTCCTCAAACATGGTACAGGGCAGTATCAGCTTCTTGACAGCAGTTTTGACCCGGTGGTTGAACCGATAGAGCCCCCTGCCTCCCGGCAGGCGCTGCAGCACCTTCCGGTAAGCCTTTTTGAAGCGATAGTAGCTGGCCCGGGTGCGGATATAGGAGAGGTGGCGGGACATGCCTCCCACATTGGGGGCGATGGACATGCCGTTGTCATTCAAAATGACGATCAGCGGCTCCCCGGAGGCCCCGGCATCGTTGAGTCCCTCATAGCTGAGCCCGCCGGTCAGCGCTCCATCTCCAATGAGGGCCAAAACTTGATAGTCTTCGTCCTGTAAAGTTCTTGACCTTGCCATACCAAGTGCCACAGAAACAGAGTTGGAAGCATGCCCGGCAATAAAGGCGTCGTGGATACTTTCCGAGGGCCTCGGGTAGCCGGAGATCCCTCCCAGCTGACGCAGCGTGGAAAACAGCTCCCGCCGGCCTGTCAGGATCTTATGGACATAGCACTGGTGCCCCACATCGAATACCAGGCGGTCTTTGGAGGTATCAAACACCCGGTGAATCGCTATGGTCAGCTCCACCGCCCCCAAATTGGAGGCCATGTGTCCCCCTGTTTTGGATACAGTCTCCACCAGAAAGGCCCGCAGCTCTTCGCTGAGTACCTTCAGCTGACGCTGATCCAAGCGCTTCAGATCCTGGGGACCGTTGATCTGCTCTAACACTGCCATAACTGGCAAACCTCTCTCTCATGCACTTCTCCGGGCAACGCTCATAGGAGCGCCCGATCCCTCAGCACAACAGACGCCGCACCAGGGAAACCATTCAAAGAAACGCCCCTGCCAGGGCTGGCAGGACAAAGGAAGCCGCCGGAAAGGCGGCACAACAGTTTTCAAACAACATGCAGCAGACTGGCTGCACTTCCGTGATCGAACCGAGCGGAAAAGGAAAGCGGTACGCATCCCCCACGCTGCTACTCGGCAGGATACAGTATATCACAACTTTTTCAGGCGTACAAGTTATTTGCATATTTTTACAGAATATTCATAACTCTTCCCTGCGCTTCTGAGCGGATTTGCCTCTTGCCATTTTTCGCCCGGTTTGCTATAATTCCCATTTGTGTGAAAAATATGATGAAAGGGGTCTTATGATGCCGCGTGGAAAGCATAATCTGGGGATGGGCAAAAACCGTGTCTTTGGCACCGCCAAGGTGGGCGACCGGGGACAGATCGTTATTCCCCAGGCGGCCCGCCGTTTTTTCGGCATCTCTCCGGGCGACACGCTGCTGATCCTAGGGAATGAGGCCAGCGGTCTGGTGGTCACAAAGCCGGAGGTCCTCAGCCATCTGGCGGATGAAATTTTGGGAAAACTGGAGGAGTCCGATGAAACTGAATAAGATGTATCAGGGGCTTGGCATCAGCCCTGCTGTCTATGAATATGGAGAAGCCGTGCTGAAGGACCTGCGGGAGCGGTTCGACGCCATCGACCAGGCTGCGGAGTATAACCAGGCCAAGGTCCTCTCCGCCTTCCAGAAAAACCGGGTGGACGCCGCCTGCTTCGCCGCCACCACCGGCTACGGGTACAACGACGTGGGTCGGGAGAAGCTGGAGCTGGTCTACGCCGACGTCTTCCACACCGAGGCCGCCCTGGTGCGGCCCCAGATCACCTGCGGCACCCACGCCCTCACGGTGGCCCTCAGCGCCAACCTCCTGCCGGGGGACGAACTACTCTCCCCGGTGGGTGCCCCCTACGACACCCTTCAGGAGGTCATCGGCATCCGCCCCTCCCCCTGCTCCCTGGCGGAGTACGGCGTCAGCTACCGGCAGGTGGAGCTGCTGGCAGACGGTACCTTTGACTACGAGGGCATCCGGGCCGCCATCCACGAAAAGACCAAGCTCATCACCATCCAGCGCTCCAAGGGGTATGCCACCCGCCCCACCTTCTCTGTGGCGCAGATCGGGGAGCTGATCGCCTTCTGCAAATCCGTGAAGCCCGATGTGATCTGCATGGTGGACAACTGCTACGGGGAATTCATCGACACGGTGGAGCCCTCGGACGTGGGGGCAGACATGGTGGTGGGGAGCCTCATCAAGAACCCCGGCGGCGGTCTGGCCCCCATCGGCGGCTACATCTGCGGCACCAAGGCGTGCGTGGACCGCTGCGCCTACCGCCTCTCCGCTCCTGGCCTTGGGCAGGAGGTGGGCGCAAACCTGGGCCTCATGCCCGCCCTGTTCCAGGGATTCTTCCTGGCCCCCACGGTGTCCGCCGGGGCCCTGAAGGGCGCCATCTTTGCCGCCAACATCTATGAGCGGCTGGGCTTCCGCTGCGTCCCCAACGCCACGGAGCCCCGCCACGACATTATCCAGGCCGTGGAGCTGGGGAGCCGGGAGGCCATGGTGGCCTTCTGCAAGGGCATCCAGGCCGCCGCGCCGGTGGACAGCTACGTCACGCCGGAGCCATGGCCCATGCCCGGCTATGACAGCGACGTCATCATGGCTGCAGGAGCCTTCGTCCAGGGCAGCTCCATCGAGCTCAGTGCCGACGGCCCCATCCGGGAACCCTACGCCATCTACTTCCAGGGGGGGCTCACCTGGTATCACGCCAAGGTGGGCATCCTGATGAGCCTGCAGAAGATGGTGGAGGCCGGACTGGTAACACTCTGATCCCATTTGATTCGACACGGGAGGTTTCACCCATGCCCAACCGATTTTTTCGCCGCCGCCCGCCACCCCTCTTTTCTCTGATGGCAGGCCAAGCCTGAAAAGAAAAAATAAGGAATAAGAGAAACAAGGAGAAAAGAATCTATGTGGTTTTGGTTTTCAATGATTGCCCTGCTGTGCTGGAGCGGCTCGGACCTGTTTTCTAAAATTGGCTGCCGGGACGCCCGGGACAAGTACAGCCATCTGAAGATGGTGATGGCCGTGGGCGTGGTGATGGGACTCCACGCGGCCTATGAGGTCTTTGTTGGCGGCACAGTCATCAACCTGGACATTATCCTGACATACCTACCTGTGTCCCTGCTGTACATCCTCTCCATGGCCATGGGCTATGTGGGGCTCCGATACATTGAGCTGAGCATCTCCTCCCCCATCTGCAACTCCTCCGGGGCGCTGGTGGCTGTGCTGGCAATTCTCACCGGCGGCATCGGCGACGACTCCCCCCTGGCCCTCTTCGCCATAGCCCTGGTGTGCGTGGGTGCCATCGGTCTGGGCGTGGTAGAGGTCCGGGAAGACGAGGCGCTGCGCATCGAGCGGCAGAAAGCGAGCAACTACAAATACACCAAGAGCTTCATGGCTCTGGCCATGCCCGCGGCCTACTGCGTGCTGGATGCCGCCGGGACCTTTGCGGACAACTTCGTCATCGAAAAAATCAGCACCATGGTGGCCTCCGGCGAGGGAGAAGCCAGCGCCAACGTGGCCTATGAGCTGACGTTCCTGGCCGCCGGTGTGCTGTGCTTTATCTACGTGATCCTCGTCAAAAAAGACCGGCTGGTGCCCAGGATGGAGGCTCCAAAATATGTAGGTGCTATCTGCGAGACCGCCGGCCAGTTCGCCTATATCTACGCCATCGCGGACCGGGAACACCTGGCCATGTCCGCCCCTATTATCGCCTCCTACTGCGCCGCCTCGGTGCTGTGGAGCCGCCTGTTCCTCAAGGAGAAGCTCTCCTGGAAGCACTATCTGATGATCGTCCTGGTGGTGGCTGGCATCGCCATTATGGGTGTGCTGGACATCTGATTGCCATTTGATAGATAGAAAGGGTGGGAGGCCTGCAACGGGCCTCCCACCCTTTTTCCCACTCATGGGCTCCCAAATATTATCCAAAACGGGCAGCGTAACTGCCCTGGTTATCAGAGCGCAGTCTCAGCCTCTCCATTGCCTGGATTTTCTGTCTCCAGACGCTTTTTGCATATCTGAATTTGATCGGGCAAAATATACAGGTATTCCATAATATACCGGATCAGTTTCGCCATAATCTCCACATCCGCAGCGCTGATCTCCAGTTCTTTTCCGTGAGCAGCCGAATCTCCAAAAAACTTTGCCAGGGACGATGCCTCCTTCAAGGTGTCCGGCAGCAATCCCTTGGCAGCAATCTCCTCAATTTTATCCTTCAACCCCCACTTCGTCGCCCCACGCTCCAGCAGCATCAATTCCAGCGTACGGCGCAGCGCCATCATACAGTTGTTCCGGTCAAATTCCTTTATTTTCAGCGCCGCCTCATAGGCCTCTTTGATATTTTTTGGAACCGCTTCGTCCTCCAGGCTGTTGACTGGGAATAGAATCTGCTTGTTCCATGGCCAGCAGGGCCGGCCATCCTCATCGGCCCTGATCATGGTCTCATCCCGGTACCGTCCATATAAGGTCGCCCTGTGACAGACCGGACAGGCGTAGAGTTCATATACGACGGTGAAATCGCACACCTCGTTCTCAATGTCCTCGGTTCCCCAGCTGTATCCGCCCATCCGCTGCATCTGTGTCTCATTTCCGCAGTGAAAGCACCGGATAACCCGCTCTTTTGATCCTTCCATCCTTTTCATATCCTCCGCACCTTTCCGCCGCCCCAGCACAGCAGTGGTATCATTCCCCGGTGGCCCAAAGCCTGCCTCACCCCAGGATCCCCGTGTGCTCCAGCAGGATCTTCAGCCCGATGAGGATCAGGATGATGCCCCCCACAGCCTCCGCCTTCTGCTTGTAGCGGCTGCCGAACTTGTTTCCGATCAAGACGCCGGCCAGAGAGATCACAAAAGTGGTACAGCCGATCACCGCCACGGCCGGACCGATCTTCACATTCAGGAACGCAAAGGTAATGCCCACGGCCAGAGCGTCGATGCTGGTGGCGATAGCCAGGATCAGAAGCTCCTTGATGCTGAAATTGGCGGGCGCTGTGTCCTCCCCCTCGCTGTGCAGGGCTTCCCAGAGCATCTTACCGCCGATGTACACCAGCAGCACAAAGGCGATCCAGTGGTCGTACTGGGTGATGTACTGCTCGAACTGCTTGCCCAGGGCCCAGCCCAAAAAGGGCATCAATGCCTGGAAGCCGCCGAAAAACAGGGCAACGGTCACGGTCTGCCGGACGTCGATCTTGCGCATGGACAGCCCCTTGCAGATCGCCACCGCGAAGGCGTCCATGCTCAGACCGATGCCGATGAGGAATAACTCAAAAATCCCCATAAGTCTTCTCCTTTTTCACTTGTCACTTTTCTCTCAACAACCCCATCGGGACAGCAAAAAACGAGACGCATGTACGGATGTTCTCGCCGTACATGAGTCTCGTTGATTAAGGCAAACCAGGTCACAAAACCAGTATGTTGACTTGCCGCACCAGACGTGCCACTACTCCCTCATGGGTAGGGTATTTATACCATATTTCCCGGGTTTTGTCAACCGCCTCTCATTGGATTTCCCTACAGCAGCATTCCCACGGCCACGCCCAGCAGGGCGCCTATGAGCACCTGTAGGGGCGTGTGGCCCATGATGATCTTCAAATCGTCGGCAAAATCCTCCGCCGTCAGCTTCTCCACGTGCCGCAGCAGCTGGTTCACCAGCTTCGCCGTATCTCCGGCGCTGCGGCGGACGTTACAGGCGTCGTACATCACCACGGCGGCCATCACCACGCATACGCCGAACAGCGGGCTGCCAAGCCCCTCCGTCCGGGCCACCGCTGTGGTGCAGGCCATCACAAAGGCGGAGTGGCTGCTGGGCATCCCGCCGCTGGAGACAAAGCGGTGCCAGTCAAATTTCCTGGTGAGGATCAGATCCAGGATCACCTTGATGACCTGGGCCAGAAACCAGGCCACCAGCGCGCAGTCAATGATATGATTTCCAGTGATCTTCATACTTCACTTCCTTCGCTCTGCCAGCTGGTCCGCCAGCTCCAGCAGAAAACCATTTCCCGGGAAATCCGACAACGCCGCCTTAGCCCGCCCTGTACAGGCCGCCACCTCCCGCTCGCAGCCATCCAGCCCGATCAGGTCCACAAAGGTAGTCTTGCCCTCCTCCCGGTCCGAGCCGATGGGCTTGCCGAACTCTGTCTGGTCGGCAATCACGTCCAGCATGTCGTCCCGGATCTGGAAGGCCAGCCCCACCTCCCAGGCGTAGTCCCGGGCGGCCTGACGCTGCTCCGGTGCGGCATTGGCCATCACGCAGCCCAGCTCCGCCGCCGCCGCGATCATGGCCCCGGTCTTTAAGCTGTGAAGGAGTTCCACTTGCTCCCTGCTGCGGCATTTCCCATCCAGGTCCAGCACCTGCCCGGCCACCATGCCGTCGCCCCCGGCGGCCCGGGCCAGCACTGCCACCGCGTCGATGCGCTGCTGCGCGCTGAGCCCCTCCGCCGCGGCCAGGATGGCAAAGGCCTCCGGCTGCAGGGCATCCCCGGCCAGGACGGCCAGGGTCTCCCCATAGACCTTGTGGCAGGTGGGCTTGCCCCGGCGCAGATCATCGTCATCCATACAGGGCAGGTCGTCATGGATCAGTGAGTAGGTGTGGATCAGCTCCAGGGCACAGCCCAGGGGCACTGCTTTTTCCCACTCCCCACCAAACAGCTCCGCAAAGGCACAGGTCAGCACCGGCCGCACCCGCTTGCCCCCGGCAAGCAGGCTGTAGCGCATGGCCTCCTGAAGCTGTCCATAGGGTCTGTCCCCCAGAAACAGCCCCCCCAGATAGTGCTCAATGGCCGCTAAATAGGCCTGATAGGTCTCCCGGTATCCCATAGAACTCCCCCATTTCCCTGCCCTGCGCAGGATCCGTCACCCTTTTGTTCGCTCTTTATGCTTCCCGGGGCTCTGCCAGCTCCTTCAGTGTCCGGTCCAGCTCCGGGAAATCCCGGCTCAGGCGGAGGAACTTCCCCTCCCGGTCCAGGAAGCAGTGGCGGGAGGTCCCCTCCAGCACCACCTTGCCGTCGCTCAGGCGGCGCATCTCATACCACACCACCAGGTGGACGCCCCGGTACTCCCGGATGCCTGCACGGATCTCCACCGTGTCTCCAAAGGTGGTGGGCGCCTTGTAGACGCACTCCACCCCCGTCACCGGGGACTGGATCCCCAGGGACTCCATCCGGTCGTAGCCCCAGCCGATCTGCTCCAGCAGGTCCACCCGGGCCTCCTCCATCCAGCGGATGTAGTTGGAATGGTGGGTGACGCCCATCCGGTCTGTCTCATAGTACTGTACTTTATGGCGATACGGTGTCATGGTTCCTCCTCCAGAAAATCGCTCTCCACCGGTGCGCCGTCGCTCCCCTTCTGGAGCTTCACCACCTTCAGCTCCGCCTCGTCCAGCATGGCGCTGCAGGTGCCCACCAGCTTGGTCCCCTCCTCAAAGAGGGCCAGGGAGTCCGCCAGCTTGGCGTCCCCCTTTTCCAGCAGGGAGACGATCTCCTCCAGCCGCTCCATGTTCTCCTCAAAGCTCTTTTTTGCTCTTGCCATGTTCCGCCTCCTGATATACGGTCTCCTCCACCCGGCAGCGGGCCGTGCCGTCGCCCAGGGTGATGGATAGATCATCGTCGATTTGTATGTCCCGCACCGAGCGGACCACCTGGCCCCCCTGGTCCGTCACCATGGCGTACCCCCGGCCCAGCACCTTCAGCGGGCTCAGGGCATCCACTGACGCCGCCAGGGCCCCCAGCTTCCGGCGGGGCGCTGCCAGCAGGCTTTCCCCCGCGTGGGACAGGTTTTTCTGCACATATCCCAGCAGCATCCGCTTGTCCTGGAGAAAGGCCATGGGATCCGTGAGACTGCGCTTGCGCCTCAGGGTCTCCAGATTCTGCCGCAGCAGATCCAGGCAGCGGCGTTCGCTCCCCGCCATGGCGCTCTCGGCGCTGCGCAGCCGCTCCAGCAGCTCCGCCCGGTCGGGCACGGCGATCTCCGCGGCATTGGAGGGCGTGGCCGCCCGGACATCCGCCACGAAGTCGGCGATGGTCACGTCCGGCTCGTGGCCCACAGCGGAGATCACCGGGATCTCCGATTCATAGATAGCCCGGGCCACCCGCTCATCGTTGAAGGCCCAGAGGTCCTCGATGGAGCCGCCGCCCCGGCCGGTGATGATGATGTCCCCCAGCTTCCAGCGGTTGGCGTACCGCAGGGCTCCCACGATCTCCGCCGGGGCCTCCGCCCCCTGGACCCGGACGGGCAGGAGCAGGAGCTTCACCAGCGGGTAGCGGCGGCGGATGACACGGATCATGTCGTGGACCGCCGCCCCGGCGCTGGAGGTGATGATGGCGATGCGCTCCGGGTATTTCGGCAGGGGCTTCTTGTGGGCCGGGTCGAACAGCCCCTCCCGGTAGAGCTTCTCCTTGAGCTGTTCAAAGGCCACATGGAGGTCTCCGATCCCGTCCGGCGAGAGCCCACTGCAGTAGAGCTGGTAGGCCCCGTCCCGGGGAAAGACGGTGACGCGGCCGAAAGCGATGACCTTCATGCCGTTCTCCGGCCGGAACCGCAGCCGCAGGGCTTGTCCCCGGAACATGACGCACCGGATGGCCCCCTCCGGGTCCTTCAGGGTAAAATAGTGGTGGCCGGAGGGGTAGAGCTTATAGTTGGAGATCTCCCCCCGGATGAAGATTTCCCCCAGCAGCGGGTCGCTGTCCAGGGTATTCTTGATGTAGTTGTTGACCTCAGAGACGGAAAAGACCCGCTGTTCCACCCTCCGATCACCTTCCTTCTATAAAAAGAGAGCGCACATCGTACGCTCTCCCTCTCTTATTCCTTCACTTCCGCCCGGACAAAGGCACCCAGGATGCCGTTAACGAACTTAGCTACCTCGTCCCCCTCGTATTTTCTCGCCAGCTCCACCGCCTCGTTGATGGCGGCGCCGTTGGGGATATCCGGCATATACAGGATCTCATACATGGCCACCCGCATGATGGCTGTCGCCACCAGGGGCATCCGGGAGAACTTCCACCCCTTGGCATAGCGGTCAATGTCGGTGTCCAGCTCTCCGGCGTGCTGGTCCACGCCCCGGACCAAGCGGCAGATATAGTCCCGCTGCTTGGCGTTGGGCACCTCCCGGTAGACCTCGTCCTCCTCCGCCAGGGCAGCGAAATTCTCCGGCGACAGGTGGTGTGCCAGCAGCTCGTCCACCGTCAGATCGGTGAAGCTCAATTCATAGGACAGGTGGACCGCGATCTCGCGGGCAGTCGTTCTAACCATAGGGCAGTTCCCTTTCTCTCTGATGTTGACAAGGTGAAAAGGGCGGAGTGTTGCCCCTCCGCCCCAAAAGGCTTGCGTTATTCGAAGCTGACGCCGCCCACATGGACATTGACACAGCCCACCGTGAGCCCGGTCATGGCCTCCACCGCGGAGGCGACGGCACACTGCACCTTCTCCGCCACCTCGGGGATGGGCTGACCGTAACGCACCATCAGGTAGACGTCCACCGCTGCCTTGTCCTCGGCCACGGTGATCCGCACTCCGCGGGACGCCCCCTTCTTCCCGGAGGCATTCATCATGGCGCTGACCCCATCCACCTCAGCGGCGGCGCTGGCGGCCACGGCGCAGACCACATCCTCGGAGATGTGGATACAGCCCATCTCGTCGGGGTGGGTGATATATTCCTTATTTTCATTCATGGCAGCGGACACTCCCTTTGATCTGTGTATCATTGGTTGTAGGATCCTCCATATTGTACCATACCCCTTTTCATTTATCAACCACTAATTTGCCTCCAGAATCTTGATCTGGTCGGCGGTGTAGTCCGTCTCCGACAGGACGATCTCTGATATTTTAGCCACATCCTCCGCCGCTAATCCATCGCTGTCCGAAACCACCACGCTGATGCTGCCATCCCCCATAAAGGCCACGCAGTCGGCATAGCCCTTGGCGGTGACGAGATTTTCGATCTGCGCCTCCGCCAGAGCGTAGGATGCCAGGACCTGGATGGTCTCCGCCGCCTCGTTGGCTACCGCAGTGTCGGCCACCTCGCTCTCCGCCGCCTCCCGCAGCAGGGAGATGGCGTTGTCACGGGCCTGCTGGCGGGTCAAACGGGCCGTGGCAAAGTAGTCCCCGGTGACGGTTCCCGTGTTCTCCCCCGCCTCGGCGCCGGTCTCCACGGCTCCCGTGCCGTCCAGCTCCTCCTCGCCGCTCACCAGGGTGGACTGGCCCAGGATCTTGGTATCGTCTCCCTGCCCCGCCGCGTCGGTGACGTTGCTGGCGTACCGCCAGTTGAGATACACCGCCGCGCATACGAAGAGCAGCACCGTTGCCGCCACAATATTCCGCTTCCAGACCTGCTTCATTATTGTCTCCTCCTCCAAGTTCTTCAAATGCGATCTCCGTCCGTTTGTTATGACCCCGCGCCCCGGATCACCGATATTTTATCGCTGCCCAGCCCCGTGAGGGCGGACACCGCCTCGATTACCGAGAGCTTTACCTGGGGATCGTCGGCCCCCTGGCACACCACCAGCGCCCCCCGAAACTGCGGGTAGGTCTCCCGGGTCACCACCACCTGGTCCTCCCCGCTGCCGCCTGAGACCACCACCGTTTCCGTGGTGCGGCTGTAGTCCTCCGGCGCGGTGGTCTCCCCGCTGTAGGAGAGGCTGGTGTCCCCCGCCAGCTCCCGCTGGGTGCCGGTGTCCACAGTCAGCATCAGCCGCAGTTCCCCCACTCCCTGGATGGCGCCCAGGATCTCCTCCATCTCCGTCTGGATGGCCTCCAGGTCCATGGAGGAGGCGGAGGCGCCGGCCGCTTGCTGCTCCGGCTCTGTCGGGGAGCGGCTGGGCCAGCCCAGGCACAGGATGCCCGCCGCCACCACGATCAGTACGTATTTATAGGACCCGATGAGGGCCAGCCATTTTCGTTTCCCCTGTGTTCTCTCCTGCTCCACTACGACGCCTCCTGCCAGTTCTGATGGTCCCTGGGGATCCCCAGGTCTGTTTCAATGATTTGGCTCAGCTCCTCGCTGTAGGTCCCTGTCACGGTGACGCTCCGGGGCAGGGGGACACCGTCCTCCCCGCTCTCCACGGTGACGCTGACCTGGCAGTCCAGGCCCAGCGCCTGCGCCTTGTCCCAAATATATGAGGCCAGCTCCGCTTCTATGCCTGCGGAGAGCTGTGTTTCCTGCTGCTGGGCATATTCCTCCGTCAGCGTCTCCACCTCCTGCTGATAGGCCTCCAGGGAGAGGCTCAGGTCCTCCAGGTCGATCTGGACCACCGGCTGGAGCAGTACCACGATCATCAGCACGCCGCCCGCCAGACGCAGCACCCTGCGGATGCCCTCCTGGCTCACCAGGGCCTCCGCCAGAGCCAGCAGCAGGGATACCGCCGTCAGGCCAAAGAGCCAGGTACGCAGCACCTCCATCATACGCCCACCGCCAGCAGTGAGGACAGCACCGCCACAGTGATCAGCAGGGCGCAGCTGCCCACCATCCCCAAGATCAGTCCAAAGGCGGAGCCCAGGCGGTCCACCAGCTTCACCAGCGGCGGCGAGGACACCGTCCCCGCGGCGAAGGCCGCCACCTTATAGAGAAGGTACTGGATGCCGATGCGCAGGAAGGGTACCGCACAGGTCCCCAGCACGGCCAGCACACCGAACACACCGATGCTGTTTTTCAGCACTGCCGCACCGGACAGCACCGTCTCCGCCGCACCGGCGATGACCCCTCCCACCACCGGCACCGCCGTGGAGATGGCCCGCTTGGCCACGCGCACGGCCGTGGCGTCGGCAGCGCCGGCCACGATGCCGGCCACAGAGAGGTACAGGGTAAAGACCGTCAGCAGTCCTGTGAGGGCCCAGGTGATGATCTTCTTGATCCCACGGGCCACCGCGTCCAGCCGGGCGTCTCCCAGCATGGCCCCGGCCGCCGCCGCGCCGATGTAAAGGGAGAGGAAGGGCAGGATCAGGCCGTGGATCATGGTAATGAGCACATCGCAGAAAAAGACGGTGACCACCTGCTTCATGGAGGCGGTGCCCACCATTCCGGCGGACGCGGTGGCGGCGGCCAGGGTGGGGAGCAGCGCCTTGCTGAACTGCTCCAGCTGCGTGATGGTCTCCACACCCAGCCCCATCAGCGTGCTGAGATCCCCCGCCGCCACGGTGACAATGGCCGCCGTCCCCGCCAGTGTGACATAGTGGAACGCGTTCTTCTCCTGCAGGGGCTGGAGGAGGCTCTCACCGACGCCGCACAGCAGCAGCACCATCAGCAGCCGCACCACTCCGGACATCCCTTGGCGCAGAAGGGAAAAGAGGCTCTCCCGGACAGTATCCAGGAGGGAGGAGATCCCCTGCTGAAAATTCGTCCCCGCCACGTCCCCGGCGGCCTCCGGGAGGCTCTCTGTCAGTGCCCCCGGCAGCTCCGCCGCCCGGGCCTGTCCCCCCAGCAGCACTACCAGCAGCAAAAGGAGTACTATGCGCCTCATCCGATCCCTCCCATCTGTGTCAGCATCGACATCGCCGTACGCAGCAGCGGCTCCGCCGCCAGCAGGGAGCAGAAGGTCCCCGCCAGGTCGATCACCGCGCCCAGGGCCTTCTGGCCGCTGTCCCGGCAGACGTCGCCCCCCAGCTTGGTCACCATGGAGATGGCGATGATCTTCAGGATCGGCAGGAACAGCGCTCCGTCCAGCCCCGCCTGCCCCAGAAGCGTCTCCACCATCTCCTGGATTTCCCGGTAATAGGACAGGGCAAAGCCCATCACCACCGCGATGGCCCCCAGGGTCAGCAGCAGCCCCAGCTCCGGGGTGTCCCGCTCCAGAAGCAGCGCCGTCAGCGCCACCACAATACAGATCACAGTCACCTTCGCAATCAGTTCCATGTCGCGTCACAGCTGGAACAGGTTCTTGATGAGGTCAAACAGATCGCTGATCTCCTGCACCAGGATCATCAGCACCACCACCAGCCCCGCCAGGGTCGTCATCAGCGCCTGTTCCTCCCGCCCGGAGCGCACCAGCAGCTGGTTGAGCACCGCCACGATAATGCCGATGGCGGCAATTTTGAAAATCAGGTCAATATCCATGGTTACAGCAGCACCACGGCGACAAGCAGGGACGACGACAGACACAGAGCGGTCACCAGCTTGCTGCGCTCGCCGCTCTCCTGCCGGGCCTGTCCCACCGCCCGGTACACATCCTCCCTTACTTGGTGTAGTAGGTCCATCCCCGTCCCGGCGGGCAGGGTCTGCCACAGGGGCAAAAGCAGGATCCCATAGGGCTCCGGCAGGAGCGTCAGCCCCTCCCGCCAGGCCCGCTGAAAGGAGATACCCGCCGCCATCGCCTGTCCCACCGCCGCCCAAAAGGGGGCCGTGAGGCGCTCTGCGGCGCGGCACTGCTCGATCAGCTCCCCCAGAGGGCGGCGGAGGGTATAGACCCCCCGCTCCAAAATCTGCAGCGCCTCCAGCAGCTCCTCGCCCATCTGAATATGCTCCCGGTGCCGGCTCAGGACGCTGTGCCGCACCCAGAGGCCGCCCAGGAGGAGCAGCAGCGTCCCCAGGGCCTTCACGGAAGATCCTCCACGGCGTACCAGCGCCCCGCCCCCAGCCGGCCGATGCGGACGGCCTTTCGGAAGATCCCCAGTCCCAGCATCCCCGCCAGGATGGGCTTTCGTTTCAGGTCCTCCACTCCGGCGCCGTGGACGGTAGCCAGCAGCACCACTCCAGCCCCGGCGGCCTGCTCCAGGGCCGCCACGTCCCCGGCTACCGCCACCTCATCCACGGCGATGACCTGGGGATTCATGGCCCGCAGCAGGGTGGGAATGGCCTGGGCCTTGGGGCAGGCGTCCAGAACATCCGTGTGCCGCCCCACCTGGAGCTGAGGGACGCCCCGGTGGACGGCCGCCAGCTCCCCCCGCTCGTCCACCAGGGAGACCCGCAGGTTCTTCTCATCGGAGAGCGCCCGGACCAGATCCCGCAGCAGCGTGGTCTTGCCGCCGCCGGGCGGTGAGATCACAAGGGTGCTCTCCAGCCGCCCCTCTGCCAGCAGCCCCGGCAACACCCGGTCCGCCAGCCCGATCTGCTCCCGGGGGATGCGGATATTGAGGGAGGACAGATCCCGGTAGAGGGCCACCTCGCCCCCCTCCAGCACCGCTGTGCCGCACACGCCGATGCGAAAGCCCCCCTCCGCCGTGAGATACCCCTGGCGCAGGGACTGGGACGCGGTGTACCGGGAGCTTCCGGTGGCGATGTCCAGCACGGCCTCCAAATCCTCCCCGGTGACCCGGGTGCCGGGCACCGGCACCTCCCCCTCCGGCAGCGTCAGGGTCAGCCGTCCCCCCTGGCGCAGACGCAGCTCTTCCACTTTCTCCTTCTCCGGCACCGCCAATGCCGCCTCCCGCAGCCGCCGGGGCAGCAGGGCGCAGGCCGCTTCATATCGCTGAGGCATCCGATCCCCTCCTGTTCTCTGCTCCACTCTATGAGGGCACGTCCCGGAATATGCGGACAAGTTTTCCGCCCTTGACATCCCCCTGCCCCGCCCGGTATCATAGACGCAGCGGGGATCAAAACACGGCCCGGTTGGTAGTCCGGGCGTACCGGCCTTCATAGACGCGGTATCAGTAACCTGCCTCCTTGGTTGTCCATTCTCCGCGTGGCGTACCAGAAAGGAGGAATTTGCATGGATACTGCCACACTGACCATCCTGTTCGAGGACCCCTTTTGGGTGGGGCTCTACCAGCGGCGCAGGGCGGGCACCTATCAGGTGTGCAAGATCACCTTTGGCCCGGAGCCCCGGGACAACCAGGTCTATGACCTGCTGCTGCGGCACTGGCACGAATTGTGCTTCACCCCGCCCCTGCCCGACCGGGCGGAGCTGGAGCGGCGCGTCAGCCCCAAGCGGCAGCAGCGCGCCATCCACCGGGAGGTGGCCTCAGGGCTCCCCGGCACCAAGGCGCAGCAGGCCCTCCAGGCCCAGCGGGAACAGGGCAAGGCGGAGCGTACCATCCAGTCCCGCCGGCAGCGGGAAAGAGAGGAGCAGCGGCGCTACGCCCTGCGGCAGCAGAAACGCAAAGAAAAGAGGAGGGGGCATTGACGCCCTCTCCTCTTTTTCTCTCCTGCCCCGCGGCCGCACTCAGGGGTCCTCTCCGTCCTCCCCGGTGAGCCGTTCGCCCGCGTCGTCCACGGCCTTCTTCCCAGCCTCCAGGAGTTTCCGCAGCCACTCGGGGATGGGCGCGCCCATGAGGGCCGCGTTCTCGGCGATACTGCCCAGTTCCGTGATACAGTACCACACCAGCACCAGGGGCAGCAGGAGCCCGCTCCCAGGCAAGGAGAAAGACACCACCGGCAGATGCTCCACCACGATGACCAGCACCCGGTCCCCCAGGGCAGCCACAATGACCACCACCAGTTCTCCCATCTTGTGCCAGATGCCCTCCCGGGCGGCTTTGCTGGACCAGTTGCCAGCCTTGGCTGCCGCCAGGGTTCCGGTGAGGTAGTCCAGGGCCATGAGGGCGATCCACGCCACGGCCAGCCAGCCCAGCCACCCCCAGAAGGCGGTGAACGCCCCGATGATGGCCGTAAGCCCCGCCTTCACGGCCGTCATCCAGTCAAACTCCATCGCTGTCCTCCCCTTTTACCGACTGGCCAGGATGCTCTCGAACAGCGCCCGGTCGTCGGTGAGGCGGGCATACTGGAGGCCCTTGTCGTAGGGGGCCACCTTCAGGGCGAACCAGTCCGCCTCTGCCTGCTTCTGCTCGTCGGTCAGGTCTCCCCAGCCCTCCAGGGTCTCCACGTAAGCCTTCTGAGCGGTCACCAGGTCGGTGCCGTCGGCCTCCGCCTTGTCCCAGATGTCCCAGGCATGGGTATAGAGGATGTAGTTGGGCTTTTCTACGGGCTCCGCCTCATAGTGGGCGGCGATGTCGTAGAAC
>CAJFQQ010000025.1 GCA_904419145.1 uncultured Oscillospiraceae bacterium
TATGCCGGGGCCTTGGCGCAGGCGGAATTCACTTCCGCCGAGCATGTTCGATCCTCAGGGGCCCCCGCGGGGCAAAGCCCCGTGGGGATGCGAGGACACGCTTGATTGAAGAGGATCGGTCGGAGAGGATGATTCCATGACAGATAGCCCGTTTTGGGAAACAGGCGGGCTGGCCAAGAGAAAAGGGTTGACAATTTTCTCCGCTTCTCGTATGATAAATGTTAAAATGGAGGAATCGGCGTCATTCATCAGAAGCGGGTATCCGGCCGGCGGCACCTTTGTACTTCGACCGGGGGTATTCCCTGCGGCACCTGCCCTGTGTATGATGATAGACGCTTATTCGGCCGGGCTCTATGAAAAAGGAGGATGTGTGTTTTATGTTCCTGGACCTGTTTTCCAATGTGCTTAACTTTACCTGGCAGCAGGGGGTCATGATCGTGATTGGCCTTATCCTGATCTATTTGGCCATCAAACGGGAGATGGAGCCCACGCTGCTGCTGCCCATGGGCTTCGGAGCTATTCTGGTAAACCTGCCCTTTGTCAACACCGAGGCCATCGAGACGCTGTTCAACGCCGGTATTGCCAGCGAGCTGTTCCCGCTGCTTTTGTTCATCGGCATCGGCGCCATGATTGATTTTGGCCCCCTGCTGAGTAACCCCAAGATGTTCCTTTTCGGCGCGGCGGCCCAGTTCGGTATCTTCTTCACTCTGGTGGTGGCGGTGATTCTGGGCTTTGACCTGAAGGACGCGGCCTCTGTAGCAATTATCCCTGCTGCCGACGGCCCTACCAGCATCTATGTGGCAAACTACTTCCAAAGCACCTATCAGGGGGCTATCATGGTGGCGGCATATTCCTACATGGCCCTGGTGCCCATCATCCAGCCGCCTATCATCAAGGCTATCACCACCAAAAAGGAGCGGTTGATCCGCATGGAGTACACCCCCAGCAACGTCTCCAAGACCACCCGCATCCTCTTCCCCATCTTTGTCACCATCATCGCCGGCACGGTGGCTCCCAAGAGCGCGGAGCTTATCGGATTCCTCATGTTCGGTAACCTGATCCGGGAGTGCGGCGTGCTGGACAGCCTGAGCCAGACCGCCCAGAATGCCCTGGCCAATCTGGTGACGCTGCTGCTGGGCCTCAGTGTTGCTTTCCGGATGCAGGCGGAGGCTTTCCTCACTTGGCAGACCATCCTGATCCTGGTTCTGGGCCTGGTGGGCTTTATCTTTGACACCGTTGGCGGTGTGTTGTTTGCAAAGCTCCTCAACCTCTTCAGCAAGAAGAAGGTCAACCCCATGATCGGCGCTGCGGGTATCTCCGCCTTCCCCATGGCCTCCCGCATGGTCCACAAGATGGGCCGGGACGAGGATCCCTACAACTTCCTGCTGATGCACGCTGCCGGCGCCAACGTCAGCGGCCAGATCGCCTCGGTGATCGCCGGCGGTCTGATCATTACCTTAGTAGAAAACCTGCTGTAAGGAGGGGACTGGGACATGAATGTGGAATTGATTCTTGACTGCCTGCTCATTATGGTGCAGGGCATGGTCGGCATCTTTGTGGTGATCCTGGTGATCTGGGCCTTGGTGGCCATCCTGAACCGGGTGACCGGCAAGAAGAAGGACGACCCCAGCGGCAGCGGCAACGGCTGACGCAGTAACAGAGAAAAACAGACCAGCCCGCCGGCAGGATGCCGGCGGGCTGATTGTTTTACAGCCTGCCCTGTCGGGACCGCTTTGAGATAACGCGGCGCGCCTTGTCCTGTGTGCGATGGTACAGCCCTTTCAGCGGGAGCGTTCGAAAAAAGGGCAAGCACCATTGTGTTCACAAAAAATTCACAATTCCCTTTACAAATTCTGGAAAGAATGATATAATTCCCCTATTCAATTGGCGCCAGTGAGTGAGATGGAGAGGGGCGGAAAGCGAATCTAAAAAGGAGGTTCTCTTTTATGCAACTGCAGATCGTTCCCCTGATTATCGTGGTGGCCTACCTGATTGGCATGCTGGTGATCGGCTTTGTGGTCGGCAAGCTCAACATCAAGGACAGCAGCGACTACATGCTGGCTGGCCGCCGGATGGGACTCTTTATGGTGGCCTTCTCCCTGTCTGCCAACAACATTGGGGGCGGTTCCACTACCGGCCTTGCCCAGAAGGCATTCGGCGAGTGGGGAATGTCCGCCATCTGGTATGTGCTGGCGGCGTCCATCGCCATGATCCCCCTGGCCTATTTTGCCCCAAAAATCCGTAAGACTATGGCAGTTACGATTCCCGAGGTAGTAGGCCGCCGTTTCGGCAAGTTTTCCAGTACATTTACTGCTGTGTTGGGCGTCCTGTCCCTGTTCTGCCTGACCTCCAGCCAGATTGCAGCCTCCGGTACGGTAGTGGCGACCCTTACCGGCATTCCTACCAATGTGGCACTTGTTATTGCCGGATTGGTTGTCATCCTTTATACCACCTTCGGCGGGATGATTGCCGACCAGGTTTCCGACTTAGTACAGTTCATTATCATTCTGGTGGGCCTGGCTGTGGCGACTCCCTTTGTAATCGAAGGATGCGGCGGATGGGATGCCATCTCTGCCGCCCTGCCTCCGGTGCAGCTGGATTTTGCTAAGATCGGCTGGATTACCATCATTGGCTATATCTTCAATTACTTCTGCACGTTCCTGGCAGGCCCAGAAATGGTCTCCCGGTTTGAGACCGCCAAGAGCGAAAAGACCGCCCGCAACGCCTCCTGGCTCTCCGCCATCCTGATGGCTGCGATGTCCATTTTCCCCACCCTGCTGGGCTTGGCGGCCCTGGCTATGAAGGACTCCATCCCGGGGCTGGCGGCGGATGGCTCCAACGCGATGATGGCGGTTACCAGTGCCTATGCGCCGGGCGTCATGGTGGGCCTGATCTCCGCAGCCATCATCTGCGCAACCATGTCCTCCGCCGACTCCAACCTGCTGTGTATGTCCACAATGGTCATCAACGACTTGTATATGGGGCTGGGTGGGAAGAAAGATCTGCCGGAGAAGACCATTATTTTTTACACCCGCTTCTGCAACGTAGTCTTTGCCCTGGTAGCCATGGGGATTTCCATGTTTGGCGTGGATATCGTCACCATGAATACCTTTGCATTTGGTATCCGCTGTGCCGGCCCCTTTGCAGCGTATGGTTTGGGGCTGGCGGTGCCGAAGGCCACCAAGGTGGCCGGTATCTCCTCCCTGGTGGCGGGGACCATCGGCTTTATCTTTTGGCAGCTGCTCAGCGGCGGCGATTTTTACTGGGGGATTCTGCCGGTGGTATTTGGCTGCGCGGTCAGTGTGGTGGCCTTCTTCATTGTCAATACCATCAGCCTGAAGATGGGGGTTCAGAGTGCACCATCCGCCTATCTCGAGGAGAAGTAAAAATCCACTATCTTATTGCGAAGGAAAACGAAGAAAGAGCCTGTGCAATCTTGCACAGGCTCTTTTTTTGCGGCTGTCGGGGATCAGGGGCAATCTGCTCCCACCGCATTGATGGCGGAGAGCAGGGCGACCTTGGCCTCGTCCAGGCTGCCGGGCACCGTGGCCCCGGCGGCGGCCGCGTGTCCGCCGCCGCCCAGCCGCTTGCAGACCTCCGTGGCGTTGACGCGGACGCCGTCGGTGCGCAGGGAGATCTTCCACTCCCCACCCGGCAGTTCCCGCAGCACGGCCCCGCAGTCCACGCCGCCCACCAGGGTCGCCAGGGTCGCCAGGTCCTCCGCGTCGTTCTCATCGGCCCCCAGCCGCTCCATCAGGCTCAGCGGCACGGACAGGAACACCACCCGGCCGTCCTGGAAAAACTCCATGTTGGACAGCATATCCGCCTCCAGCAGGAGCCGCTTGCGGCTCTTGGTGCGGAAGTGGCGCTTGTTCACCGCACCCGCGTCGATCCCGGTTCCCATCAAGGCGGCAGCGACAGCGTGGGTGTTGGCGGTGGTGTTGGTGTAGACAAAGCAGCCGGTGTCCGTGGCGATGGCCACATAGAGCGGCAGCGCCACCGCCTGGGTCATCGCCCCCAGCTCCAGGCAGATCTCGTAGACGATCTCACCGCAGGCGGCCCGGCTGGGGTCCACACAGCTGACCTTCCCGAACCCCTCATAGGAGGGGTGGTGGTCGATGGCCAGATCCACCCCGTCGAGATACCGCTCCGCCGCCGGGAAGAACAGCCCTTTTGCCGCGATGTCCACCGACACCACGAATTCCGGCACAAAGCCCTCCGGCGCCCAGCAGGCCTCCACGTAGGGGCGGTAGAGGTCTGTGGTATCCGGATTCTGGAGCACATAGGCGGTCTTGCCGAGGCCCCGCAGGCACTCGCACAGGGCGGCGGCGCAGCCGAGGGTGTCGCCGTCGGGGCGGCGGTGGGTCAGGATCAGAATGTGGTCCTGCTGCCGCAGCAGGGCGGCGGTTTCCTGAATCGTCATGGGTCACTCCTCATCGTCTAAGACTATGTGTTCATTGGCGGGATTGGCGGGCTTCACCACATTGGGGTCCCGGAGCATCTGGAGGATGTGGGCCCCGTGCTGGATGGAGTCGTCGGCGATGAACTCCAGCTGGGGCGTATACCGCAGCTGCACCGCCGCCCCCAGCTCCCGCCGCAGGTATCCGGCGGCGGATTTCAGCCCCTTGAGCATCTCCTTCTCCTGGCTCTTGTCCAGGGCAGAGACGTAGACCTTGCACCAGCGCAGGTCGCTGGTGGTGTCCACGTGGGTGATGGTCAGGAGCCCCCCCTGGAGCCGGGGGTCCTTCAGAGTCCGCAGCAGGGTGCTGAGCTCCCGCTGGATTTCTTCGTTGATGCGTCCAATACGGTTGGATGGCATAGGGATTCTCCTTTCCGGTCAGGGCTCGTCCTTGAGACCCAGCAGATAGTCGGTGGAAACACCGAAAAACTGGGCCAGCAGGATGAGTTTTTCGATGGTCGTGGAACGCAGCCCACTCTCGATGGTGCTGATAGACTTTGCCGTTAGCCCAACGACCTCCCCCAACTCTTTCTGATTCATGTTCCGTTTTTTTCGCAGCTCATATACCCGCTGGGCAAAAATTTTTTCGTGATCCATACGGAACTCCTTGACAATTACCTATAAGTAGACTATTATCTACTTATAGGTAATTTTCTGCGAGGTGAGTACTTATGAATGTGACGTTCGAATTGCTGTTCAACGCCTGGTGCGTCCCCTACCGCCCGGAACTGGTGCCGGAGTACCTGCGCAGCGACCCGGTGAAGGCCTACGGCCAGTACGCCTTTGAGGCCGGGTTCAAGCTGGGCATGTCCCTGGCTGTGTCGTCCCTGGACCCGGACCGGCTGGCACGGCTGGAATGACAAAACAGGGCGGGCGAGTTCGCCCGCCCCTTCTCATGGGTCGCTGATAGGTTTGCTGCCGCTTTCCAGTCCTATGCAGATTTCGGCAGCCTTGCCGGGGAGGGGAGTGCTCCTACACTCCGTGGGGTGACTTTTTGCTCGTGCAAAAAGTCACCAAAAACACGCTTAGGGGTTTCACCCCTAAGGACCCCGTATTTTTGGAACAGGGTCGTGGAGGGGGTTATTTTACTCGCTGTATCGGTAGCGGGATTACCTACGAGCCCTAGCGCTTTCCAAACTGCGCCTGCCGGCCTGTGAAACGGTAAGCCGCTAAGATAGGAGAGTAGTTGCTTCTCTTTTTCTCTTGCTGTTTATGGTTTGGCGGAGACCTGCAGGAAAGGGCTCAGTTCCCGTCACTCGCCGCACGAGCGCCTAGCGAAGCGGAAGGCGCGGGGCAAGAGGTAGGGACCTTTCGAGTTACGGCGAAAGCAGATGAATACTTGGTTGAATGGACAAGATTTTCACTGTTCGTCAGAAAGAGCGCCCTTTTCTTTTGGACCGTCCACGGCCCGTTTTCTTTTCGGCAAGACGAAAAGAAAATGGGGGGTGGAAAACGTTCCCCGGCAGGTACTGCCGGAAAAATAGGGGGCGGAACCCTCCAATCAAGGGGATTACACCTCGATCTGCTCCATGACGAAGCACTCGATAATGTCGCCCTCTTTGATATCGTTGAATTTCTCGATGCCGATGCCGCACTCGTAGCCGGAGGCCACCTCGCGCACCGCATCCTTAAACCGCTGGAGGGAGCTGAGCTCGCCCTCGTGGATGACCACGCCGTCCCGGACGATGCGGACCTGGCAGCCCCGCTGGATCTTGCCGTCCTGGACATAGCTGCCGGCGATGGTGCCCACGCCGGACACCTTGTAGGTCTGGCGCACCTCCGCGTGGCCGATAAGGGCCTCCCGGAACTTGGGGGCCAGCATACCCTTCATGGCGGACTCGATCTCGTTGATGGCGTCGTAGATCACGCGGTACATCCGCATGTCCACGTGGTTGCGGGCGGCGCTCTCCCGGGCCACCGCGTCGGGGCGGACATTGAAGCCCACAATGATGGCCTTGGAGGTGGCAGCCAGCATTACATCGCTCTCATTGATGGCGCCCACGCCCGAGTGGATGACCCGGACCCGGACCTCGTCGTTGGAGAGCTTCTCCAGGCTGCTCTTCACCGCCTCGGCGCTGCCCTGGACGTCGGCCTTGACGATAATGTTCAGATCCTTCACTTCGCCGGCCTGGATCTGGTTGAACAGATCCTCCAGGCTGACTTTCTGGATGGGGGCGTTGGCTTTGGCTTTTTCCTCGGCCTTGCGCTGCTCCACCAGCTCACGGGCCAGACGCTCGTCGGCCACGGCGTTGAAGGTGTTGCCCGCGCCGGGCACCTCGCCCAGACCCGTGATCTCCACGGGCACGGAGGGGCCGGCCTTCTCCAGGCGCTGGCCCTTGTCGTCCACCATGGCGCGGACGCGGCCCACGCTGGTGCCGGCGATGATGATGTCGCCCAGCTTCAGGGTGCCGTTCTGCACCAGGAGGGTGGCTACGGGGCCACGGCCCTTGTCCAGGCGGGCCTCGATAACCGTGCCCTGGGCAGCCCGGTTGGGGTTGGCCTTCAGATCCGCCATCTCGGCGGTGAGGACCACCATCTCCAGCAGGTTGTCGATGCCCATGCCGGTCTTGGCGGAGATGGGGCAGATGATGGTGTCGCCGCCCCAGTCCTCGGCCACCAGCTCATACTCGGTAAGCTGCTGCTTGATGCGCTCGGGGTTGGCGTCGGGCTTATCCATTTTGTTGATGGCAACAATAATGGGGATACCTGCGGCCTTGGCGTGGTTGATGGACTCCACGGTCTGGGGCATGATGCCGTCCTCAGCGGCCACCACCAGGATGGCGATATCCGTCACCATGGCGCCGCGGGCCCGCATGGAGGTAAAGGCCTCGTGGCCGGGGGTATCCAGGAAGGTGATGGGCTTGCCGTTCACCTGCACCTGGTAGGCGCCGATGTGCTGGGTGATGCCGCCGGCCTCACCGGAGGCCACATGGGCGTGGCGGATATAGTCCAGAAGGGAGGTCTTGCCGTGGTCTACGTGGCCCATGACCACCACCACCGGGGCCCGGGGCACCAGTTCCTCCTCCTTGTCCTCGGCGGTGTCGATGAGCTTCTCCTCAATGGTGACAACGACTTCCTTCTCTACCTTGCAGCCCATCTCCTCGGCGATGATGGCAGCGGTGTCGAAGTCGATGATCTGGCTGACGGAGGCCATGACGCCGTTTTTCATCAGGCACTTGACCACCTCGGCGGCGGTCTTTTTCATCCGGCTGGCCAGCTCGCCCACGCTGATCTCGTCGGGGATCAGCACCTTCACCGGGGCCTTCTTGGCGATCTCCAGCTGGAGCCGGCGCATCTTCTCCTGCTCCTCCTGGCGGCGCTTGTTGGAGAAGGTCATCTGCTGGTTCTTCTTCTTGCCGCCGGCGTTGCGGAACTTCTCCTTGCCCTGCTGCTGGGCCATGTTCCGGTTGCCCCGGGTGCTGCTGTCAGCGATGTCCTCCAGCCGCTCGTCGTATTTCTCTAGGTTCACATTGGTGGCCTTGCGGGTATCCACCACCTTCTTCTCCGGGACCCGGCTCACAGGTTTCTGGGTGCTCTGGGCCTGGGCGGGGGAGGCGGACCGAGGCTGCTGGGAGTGATCCTGCTTGCCCTGACCCTGGGGGGCATTGGGCTTGCCGCCGGAGGGGGTGCTGCCGCCCTTGCTGCCGCGGCCGTCGCCGGCCTTGGGCTGCTGGGGCTGGGCGGGAGCAGCGGCCTTGGGCTGCTCCGCCGCCTTGGGCGCCTCCTGGACAGCGTCGGCAAAGATCGCCTCAATGCTGGACACCGGATGCTTCTGGGTGAGGTAGTCGAAGATAATGGATAGTTCACCATCCTCCAGTGCCTGCATATGGTTTTTGGGTGCTGCGGCGTACTTGGTCAGGATCTCCACAATATCTTTGGTTGGGAGCCCAAAATCCTTGGCCACCTCATGCACTCTGTATTTATTGATGTTGTTACCCATCAATCCACCTCCAATTGGAAAGGTTATTTACTCTGTTGTTCCCGCTTGATGCGGGTGGGGATGTAGGGCTTCTTCGCCTTCCCGCCCCGCCGGACATTGCGCTCATGGGCGCGCTGCTCCCGGCGCCGCTGAAGCGCCTTTTCCGCCTTGGCGGAGAGCTTTTCCGCCGCAGCGCCGTAGGTCTCGGCGTCTGCCTGGGCGAGCTTTCCCACAATAGCGCTGGCAAAGCCGACATCTGTCACCGCAGCGACAGCACAGACGCGGCGGCCCACCGCCTCCCCCAGCTGCTCCTTGTCATAGGGAATGGAGAGCCACAGGCACTGCCCGGCCTCAGCGAAATGGCGCACCCGGCGCAGGGTGTTGTCCGCGGCATCCCGGGCCACCAGGATCACCCGGCAGGCCCTGGCGCGGCAGACAGCGCCCACCGGCTCGTCGCCGGATTCCAGCTGTCCGGCCCGCTTGGCAAGGCCGATGAGATGCAGAACATTATCCATTGGCTTCTCCCATCTGCCCCTCCAGCTGGTCATAGACCTCTGCGGGGATCGCCATGTCAAAGGCGCGCTCCAGGGCCCGGCTCTTCCGGGCCTTTTTGAGGCACTCCGGGTTTGGGCATACATAGGCCCCCCGGCCGGGCAGCTTCCCCTTGAAATCCAGGGAGATGGTTCCCTCCGGAGAACGCACCACCCGAATCAGGGCTTTTTTGTCCTTCATCTCCCGGCAGCCCACACACTGGCGCTGGGGGATCTTTCTCGGTTTCTGCATGACTCGTCTCCTCGCTTACGCCGCCTTGCGGCGCGGGGCAGGTGCCCCCTCTATCCTATTCCGCGTCCTTATAAGATGCGGGCTTGATATCAATTTTGTATCCGGTGAGCCGCGCGGCCAGGCGGGCGTTCTGCCCCTCCTTGCCAATGGCCAGGGACAGCTGGTCGTCGGGAACGATGACCCGGCAGCCCTTGCCCTCGTCGGCCATCCACACATCCACCACGTCGGCCGGAGCCAGGGCGGCGGCAATGAACTGGGCGGGGTCCTCGCTGTACTTTACAATGTCGATCTTCTCGCCCCGCAGCTCCTCCACGATGCTGCCCACGCGCTGGCCCTTGGGGCCTACACAGGCGCCGATGGGGTCCACATCCGGGTCGTTGGACCACACAGCCATCTTGGTGCGGCTGCCGGCCTCCCGGGCGATGGACTTGACCTCCACGATGCCGTCGTAGATCTCCGGCACCTCCAGCTCGAACAGGCGCTTCACCAGCCCCGGATGGGTCCGGGAGATCAGCACCTGGGGACCGCGGGTGGCCCGGCGGACCTCCACCACATAGACCTTGACCTTCTGGCCCTCCACCAGCTCCTCGCCGGGGACCTGCTCGCCCAGGAGCAGGACCGCCTCAGTGGATTCATTGCCCGTGCCGATGCGCAGGGAGACGTTCCCGGTGCGCGGGTCCGTGCGGGTGACGGTGCCGGTGAGGATCTCGTGCTGCTTGGAGTTGAACTCGTCGTAGACCATGCCACGCTCGGCCTCCCGCAGGCCCTGGATGATGACCTGCTTGCCGTTGCCGGCGGCGATGCGGCCGAACTCCACATTGTCCACCGGAAGATTCACCGTGTCGCCGATGCCGGCGGCGGGACGGATCGCTCGGGCGTCGGCCAGGGTGATCTGGCTGCCGGGGTTCTCCACCTCCTCCACGACCTCCTTCTGTACATACATCCGCAGGTCCTTCTTGGCCTCGTTGACGTCCACAAACACGTTTTCCACGCCGGGATGGTCCTTCTTATAGGCCGTCGTCAGCGCCTGAACGATTTTTTCCATCATAAAATCCTGGGGGATGCCCCGCTCCTTCTCCAGCATGGAGAGGGCCACAAAGATCTCGTCACACTTCATTTCGATTCTCCTATATACCAATCTTCTTTACTGAACATAGCTTCCGTCAGATTTCAGAACTCGATGCGCAGGCGGCAGAGGGCCACCTCATTTTTGGGAAAGGAAAGCGTCTCCTTCCCCACCGTGAGGAGGATGGTGCCGTCCTCGTACCCGGCCAGGGTGCCGGCAAATTCCTTGCGCCCATCCCGGGCCTTGTAGAGCTTTACCAGCACAGGGCTCCCCAGAAATTTTGCAAAATCAGAGGGGCGCTTCAGCGGCCGCTCGGCCCCGGCGGAGGAGACCTCGAACACATAGCTCCCCTCGATGGGGTCCGCCTCATCCAGGAGGTCGCTGACCACCCGGCTCACCGCCTCGCAGTCGTCAATATCCACGCCGCCCTCCTTGTCCAGATACAGCCGCAGATACCACTGCCCGGCTTCGCGGACATACTCTATATCCCACAGCTGACAGCCTTGCGCCGCGATGGCGGGGGCTGCCAGTTCGGCCACCAACTCTGTAATTTTAGACATAGCGCCCTCCTCTTTGGCTGTCCGCGGGAATTTTGACCAATCAATTCAAGTCAAGAAAAAGAGTGGACGGAAGTCCACTCTAACAACCAAAACATCTAACCGCACTTATACTAGCATAAAATAACGGCTATGGCAAGCGTTTCTTTGAAAAAAACTGCCTGTTGCAAAGATTTTTTTGCCAGGAAGCCCTTCTTCGTCCCGTTTCGATGGACGAATGGCAGCAGTACAGGCGGACAAGCTGCCTTCCTTGACTTTCCAAAGCCGCCATGCTACCATGGATGCAATGCGGTTTGTGTATTGCCGGACTTCCGGCGGTTAAAGGAGGAGAGTGTATGAACAAGGGAAATCCGAAGGCCCTGCTGCCCATTGCCGCCTTTCTGGTGCTGTATGTGGGCCTGGGCGCTGTGCTGGGCTTTTCCAATGTACCCATAACGATCGTTTTTCTGGCGGCGATCTTGGTGGCCTGTCTGCAAAACCCCAAGCTGAAGCTGGATGAGAAGCTGGAGGTCATGGGCCGGGGGGCCGGGGACAAGAATATTATCACCATGCTGCTGATTTTCCTGGCAGCCGGGGCCTTTGTAGGGGTGGCGGGGCGCAGCAGCGCTGAAAGCGTAGCCTACTTCATGCTCTCCATCATCCCTGCCCGGTTTGCCGTGGCGGTGCTGTTTGTGGTAGCCTGCTTTGTTTCCACCGCTATGGGCACCAGCGTGGGAACAATTACCCTTATTACCCCCATTGCCGTAGCGGTGGCGGATGCCTCCGGCTTCGGCGTGCCTTTGTGCGTAGGCTCTGTGGTGGGGGGGTCTATGTTCGGTGATAACCTCTCCTTTATCTCCGATACCACCATTGCCGCCTGCAATGGCCAGGGCTGCCCCATGAAGGACAAGTTTAAGGAGAATTTTGCCATCGCCTTGCCTGCGGCCCTGGTGACGCTGGTGGTGATCCTGCTGCTGAGCTTCAACGTGCCCCTGGCCGGGGCTGTGGACCGCCCCTACAACCTGGTGCAGATTATCCCCTATGTCCTGGTCCTCATCGGCGGCATCGCGGGGATCAATGTGTTTGTGGTGCTGCTGGTGGGCATCGTCTCGGGGGCGGTGATCATGCTCCTCACCGGGCAGATCGCCGCCGGAGACCTGCTGGCCTCCATGGGCACCGGCGCGGCGGGGATGTTTGAGACCAGCATGGTGGCGATCCTGGTGTCCGCCATGTGCGCCCTGATCCGGGTCTATGGCGGCTTCGACGCCCTGCTCTACTGGATCCGCCGGGTGTTCCGGGGGAACCGGGGCGGGCAGCTGGGCATGGGCTTGCTGGTGGGGGCCATGGACATCGCCACCGCCAACAACACGGTAGCGATCGTCATGGCCAATCCCATCGCCAAGGAGATGAGCGCCCAGTACGGCATCTCCTCCCGGAAGGCCGCCTCCCTGCTGGACACCTTCTCCTGTATTTTCCAGGGCGTCATTCCCTATGGCGCGCAGATGCTGGTGGCCCTGGCTGCGGCGGAGGACCTGGGACACACCCTCTCCGCTTTTGAGGTGATGCCCTATCTGCTCTACCCCTATTTCCTGCTGCTCAGCTCCCTGGTGTTCATCTTCCTGGTGCCCCAGCGCAAGGGGAGATAGGCGTGTCCTGCTCTGGGGGCCGGTTTCACCGGCCTCCGGTATTTTGCGCAGAATAGGAAAATATATCTTACAAAATATCAAATATAATTGACATTCTGCTGGCGGTGGAGTATCGTAAATAAGAAGGAGGGAAACCTATGCACAACAATCGGATGCGCGCGGCCCGGGCAGGGCGGGGCATGAGCCAGGCGGACCTGGCGGCGGCGGTGGGGGTGACCCGGCAGACCATCAGCATGATCGAGTCGGGGAACTACAACCCCACACTGCGGCTGTGTTTGGCCATCTGCTGGTGCCTTGGGTGCACGCTGGATGAACTGTTCTGGGAGGATACGCCATGAAGAAGCCAAAGATTTGGAAAGCCACCGATGACGAGCGCCTGTTGGCCGAGAGCGGGAAAATTTATCGGGTGGGTTTTTGGGTGCTCGCCGCCGGAATTTTGTTGGATGTGCTGATGAAGGCAGCGGTTTATCTGCCCGCCTGGGTGGGGGAAGCAGGTATTTTTCCCCTGCTGGGGCTGGAGGGGATGGTTCTCATTGCGGCGCTGGTGCTGTGCGCCCTGCTGGCGGCGGGACGGGGGATCCTGACGCTTGGGGCCGACCCGGAAGCGGACCGCTTCCCCGCCAAGCACTACGCCCTGGTGTCCCTGGGGCTGGGGCTGTGCCTCAGCGTGATAAGCCTCCTGCTGCGCGCTGTCGTCCATCCCCACTGGGAGTTCGGCCCCGGAGCCCTGATCCTGGTTTTCGGTCTCATCACCCTTTTTGTTACCGGGGCCACCTTTGCCGTCTGTTTTGGAACGCTCTATCTCTTCTTTCGGATCGCCAGACGACGGCGCAGGCGTTTCCGGGAGCAGGAGGAGAAATAGCTTGCTTTTTCTGCCTGTTTCGTGCATACTGGAGTGGAAACAATGAGGAGGTACTGCCATGGAGCGTGTCAGCAAGGAGAATTACTACCTGGATATTGCCGAAGCCGTCATCGAGCGGGCCACCTGCCTCAGGCGGGTGTACGGGGCGATTATCGTGAAGAATGATGAGATCATCTCCACCGGCTATAACGGCGCGCCCCGGGGCCGGAAAAACTGCGTGGACATCGGCTACTGCACCCGGGAGGCCATGAAGGTGCCGCGGGGGCAGCGCTATGAGCTGTGCCGCAGCGTCCATGCCGAGGCCAACGCCATTATCTCCGCCGCCCGGCGGGATATGGTGGGGGGGACGCTGTACCTGGCGGGGAAGGACGCTTCCACCGGCGAGATTCTCAGCGACGCCACCTCCTGCTCCATGTGCCGCCGCCTCATCATCAACGCGGGGCTGGAGAAGGTGGTGATCCGCACCAGCCCCACGGAGTATACCGTGGTCCAGGTGCGCGACTGGGTCTATGAGGATGACTCCCTGCCGGAAGCGCCTTATGGCGGTTGACAGGGCTATTCGGTCAAGAGGAGAGAGAACATGCTGCAAGAACAGACTGTAAGTGCGTATATTTCGATTTTGCACGAAGAACTGCTCCTGGCTACCGGCTGCACGGAGCCCATTGCCCTGGCCTACTGCGCGGCCAAGGTCCGCCAGGTGCTGGGGGCGCTGCCGGAGCGCCTGAAGATCGAGGTGTCCGGCAATATTATGAAGAACGTCAAGAGCGTCATTGTCCCCAATACCGGCGGACGCAAGGGCATCAAGGCCGCCGTGGCCGCGGGCATTGTGGCCGGAGACGCGGACAAGGTGCTCCAGGTGATCTCCGCCGTCCCGGCGGACCAGCACGCCGCCATTGCCGGATATGAGACTGCCACCCCCATGGAGATCGTCTGCCCGGAGACCGCCCACCTGCTGGATATCCGCATCACGGCCTGGGCCGGGGCGGACTGCGCGGCGGTGCGTATCGCCAACAACCACAGCAACATTGTGTATATGGAGAAAAACGGGACGGTGCTGCTGGAGAAGGCGGACTCCGACTCCCCGGAGGACAGCCTTACCGACAAGAGCGTGCTGAACGTGGCGGATATCCTGGAATTCGCCGACACGGTGGACGTGTCCCGGATCAGCGAGCTGCTGGACCGGCAGATCGACTACAACAGCGCCATTGCCCAGGAGGGCCTCTCGGGCAGCTGGGGGGCCAACATCGGCAGCGTCCTGCTTCACAGCTATCCCAATGACATCAAGACCGAGGCAAAGGCCTGGGCCGCCGCCGGGTCCGACGCCCGCATGAGCGGGTGTGAGATGCCGGTGGTGATCCTTTCCGGCTCCGGGAACCAGGGGATGACCGCCTCCCTGCCGGTGATCCGCTACGCCAGGCACCTGGGGGTCAGCCGAGAGAAGCTGTACCGGGCCCTGCTGGTCAGTGACCTGATCACTATTCATCAGAAATCCGGCATCGGCCGTCTCAGCGCCTACTGCGGCGCGGTCAGCGCCGGCGTGGGCGCCGGGGCCGGCATCGCCTATCTGCTGGACGGCAGCTATACCGCCATCGCCCACACAGTGGTCAACGCCATCGCCATCATCTCCGGCACCATCTGCGACGGGGCCAAGCCCTCCTGCGCGGCGAAGATCGCCGCCAGCGTGGACGCGGGGATTTTGGGCTACTGCATGTACTGTGAGGGCCAGGAGTTCAAGTCCGGCGACGGCATCGTCACCAAGGGGGTGGACAACACCATCGCCAACGTGGGGGTGCTGGCGAAGGAGGGCATGCAGCAGACCGACCGAACCATTCTGCACATCATGACCGACCGCTGTCAGTAACCACGGCAGGAGACAGCAGGGCCGCCGCAGTCCATGCGGCGGCCTGTTTGCGCCTTTTGCCGCCTGCTGTCATGGAAGAAAAGGGCATAATGCGGCCTGTTCCCGGCACCTGCGGGGCGCCGCGGTCCCTGTTCCGCCGTCTCCCGCCGCCCAGGTTTCTCCACCTTGCGCTGCGGGGGCGGGTGTGCTATACTCAAACCGTATGAGCCTTTCTTCCGCCCCTTTAGGGCGGGTTTGGAGAACATTTTGGAAGGAGGTGACCCCATGGTGAAAATCGGCGGCGTGGAGATCCCGTCTCAGCTGGCCCTGGCGCCCATGGCCGGGGTCACCGACAGCGCCTTTCGTCAGATCTGCAGCGAGCTGGGGGCAGGACTCACCTACACGGAGCTGGTGAGCTCCAAGGCCCTGTGCTACCAGGACAAGAAGAGTCGGGAGCTGCTGCAGCTGTTTCCGGGGGAGGCCCCCTGCTGCGCCCAGATTTTCGGCAGCGATCCGGTCTGCATGGCCGAGGCCGCACAGATCGCGGCAGAGGTCAGCGGCGCCACCTTTATTGATATCAACATGGGCTGCCCGGTGGGGAAGGTGGTCAACAACGGCGACGGCTCGGCGCTGATGCGGGACCCGGAGAAGGCCCTCCGCGTCGCTGAGGCGGTGATCCAGGCCAGCCCGGCCCCCGTGACGGTGAAGATGCGCCGGGGCTGGGACAAGGGCAGCATCAACGCCGTGGAGCTGTCGGTGATGCTGGAGCAGGCGGGCGTGGCGGCCATCGCCGTCCACGGCCGGACCCGGACCCAGATGTACAGCGGTCAGGCGGACTGGACCACCATCCGGGCGGTGAAGGAGGCGGTGAAGATCCCGGTGATCGCCAACGGGGATATCTTCTCCTGGGAGGATGTGCTGCGGATCTTGAAATTCACCGGCGCGGACATGGCGATGGTGGGCCGGGGAGTCTTTGGAAACCCCTGGATCTTCCAGCAGGCGAAGGCGGCCCTCGGCGGCGAGCCCATTCCGGAGCGGCCGCCCCTGAGCGAGCGGTGCGACCTGGTAGTGCGGCAGATCCAGCTGGCGGCGCAGCGCCGGGGGGAGCGGGTGGCCCTGCTGGAGGCCCGGCGGCACTACGCCTGGTATCTCAAGGGGATTTCCCACGCCTCCTATTATAAGGAGCAGATCGTACATATGGAGACCCTGGAGGACCTGTACCGGGTCACAGCGGGCATCAAGAGGGATCTACATGACTGAGAAGGAATTGGTCCGGGCCGCCCAGCGGGGGGACGACAGCGCCTTTGAGGAGCTGGTGCGGACCTATGAAAAACGGGTATATCATCTGGCGCTGCGGATGTGCGGCAACGTGGACGACGCCTATGAGGTCGCCCAGGAGGCATTCCTGAGCGCCTGGAAGGGCATGCGCTTTTTCCGGGGAGACAGCAGCTTCTCCACCTGGCTCTACCGCCTGACCTCCAACGCCGCCATCGACTTCCTCCGCCGCCAGCGGCGGCAGGGGGGGAGCGATGGCGTGTCCCTGAATGACGAGGATACGTTCCTGGAGGTGGCCGACCCTGCGCCCTCCCCCCACCAGCAGGCGGAGCGCCTGGAGCTCCGGGACGCCCTGGCCCGGGGGCTGGGTGCCTTGTCCCCGGAGCACCGGCAGGTGCTGCTGCTGCGGGAGCTCCAGGGCCTGACCTACGAGGAGATTGCCGCGGCACTGGAGCTGGATCTGGGCACCGTGAAATCCCGGATTGCCCGGGCCAGGGAAAAACTGCGAAAATATTTGGTGGCCAGTGGGAACTTTTCCGGATACCTGCCGTCTAACCTAGCAGAAAAGGAGGGCTGACAATGGAACATTGTGAGAACTATACGGCCCTCATCAGTGCTGCTGTGGATGGAGAGCTGACGGAGGCGGAGAGGGAGGAGCTGATGGACCATCTGGCCCAATGCCCCGGCTGTCGGGAGGTCTACAGCCAGATGATGGCGATGCACGCCGTTTTCGACGATCTGGAGGCGGAGGTGGAGCTGCCCGGAGACCTGGCAGGAGACGTGATGGCAAAGGTCCACACCCAGAAGCAGGTCAGGAGGCCCCGGCACTACTGGTGGCAGATTACTGCCGCTGCGGCCTGCTGTGCACTGGTGATTCTTGGCTATCAGCAGATTTGGGGCGGAAACCTCTCGGAGAACACAGTGGACGGTACAGCGGGCAATACGGCAGCCTATGCTGCTGACGGCGAGGCCGGCAGCCAGGCGGCCTACAACGCTGCAGCGCTGGCTCCAACCCCATCACCGAAGGAGACGATGACAGAGAGCGATGCAGCGACAGAGAATGAGGCAGACGATGCGCTCAGGGAGAGTGAAGAGGTTGTCACGTCTGCCTCCGACCAGGAGATCATGGACGACGTGCTGACCTATTTCCGCAGCAGTGGGCCCGCGGTGTCCACTGCCATGGTGGAGCAGGCGGAGGACGAGGATGCATCCGGCACGGTTCCCTGCCTCACACTCAGCAGCAGCGCGCCGGAGCTGGAGACGTGGGCTGTGGAGAATCTCTCTGCGGAGGGCTACACCACCGAGGGCTCCAATGCCCGGGCCTGGATCATCACCATCCCGGAGTATGAGGAGCTGACGACCTATTTAACGGAGCAGTCTGTGCCCTACCAGCTGGACGGCGATGAGGCGCCGGAGGGAGATAGCGCCGGCGCAGCCCTGGAGACAGAGATGGTCTGCGTGGTCTATCTGGGGGAGAATGCAGTTCCCGCGGCGCCCTGATGAGGGAGGCAAAAACGCGCCATTTCCCCGCGGATGCGGAGAAAATTTGAAAAAAGAGCGGGAAAAGCCTTGACTTTTCCCGCTTTTCTTATATAATAATATGGCTTGCGATTGCAAGCATATCCTTGCTCCCGCCGGAGAGCGGGGGCCATCAGTCCAAAAGGAGGTGCAACAAAATGGCAAAAGTTTCCGCGAATTACGAGGTCGTCTATATCATCGACCCCAACCAGAGCGAGGAGGCCATCGCCGCCACTGTGGCGAAGTTCCAGACTCTGGCCGAGCAGAACGGCAGCGCCGTGGAGGTTGAGGAGTGGGGCAAGCGCAAGCTGGCCTACGCCATCGACTACAAGACCGAGGGCTACTATGTCCTGATGTCCTTCACCAGCGGCCCTGAGTTCCCCCGGGAGCTGGATCGTATCCTTGGTATTACCGACGGGATCCTCCGTTCCATGATCGTCTGCAAGGACGTGTAAAGAGGAGAATCCAGTATGTCACTGAACCGCATTGTTCTCATGGGCCGTCTGACCCGTGACCCGGAGCTGCGCCGGACCCAGAGCGGCACGCCCGTCACATCCTTTTCTCTGGCCGTGGATCGGGATTTCAAGAGCCAGAGCGGCGAGAAGGAGACGGACTTTATTGATATCGTGGCTTGGCGCAACACGGCGGAGTTTGTGTGCAACTACTTCACCAAGGGCCGTATGGCCGTGGTGGAGGGCCGCCTGCAGATCCGCGACTGGAAAGACCGGGACGGCAACAACCGCCGCAGCGCGGAGGTAGTGGCCGATAACGTCTACTTTGGCGACAGCAAGCGCGACAGCGCCGGCGGCGGATATGACGCCCCACCGGCCTACGGCGCCCCCGCCTCGTCCTATGCCCCGCCCGCCGGTGGCTATGGCGCCAGTGCGGGAGGCCCCTCCGGCTTCGCCGAGCTGGACGATCAGGACGGCGAGCTGCCGTTCTAACAGGACACCGTGGTGTCACAATTTGAAATAAGGAGGATTCCGTCATGGCTATGGAACGTGAAAATAGACCCGCTCGTCCCATGAACCGCAAGCGCAAGAAGGTTTGCCAGTTCTGCGTGGACAAGTGCGAGCACATCGACTACAAGGATGCCGCCAAGCTGCGCCGTTTCATCTCCGAGCGCTCCAAGATCCTGCCCCGCAGGACCACCGGCACCTGCGCGATGCATCAGCGCCAGCTCACCGAGGCCATCAAGCGCGCCCGTCAGATCGCGCTGCTGCCCTACGTGACCGAGTAAAACAGCGTCGAAAAAGCGCCTGCCAAGCGGCAGGCGCTTTCGCTTGCGTGGGATTTGAGAAAAAGGGGCCGGTTCCATCAGGAACCGGCCCGTCTTATTTGCTCGATTCAATTGCCGCCGTGTTTCCACATGTTGTCCCGCAATCCAGGGCCGAGGGCAGCGGCAACGGCCAGCATCCCAATCAGGTAGGAGACATAGAGAAACACGCCGATGCGGGTGAGAATAAACAGGGCGGCGGAGAGAAACATCACCCCCGGCAGCAGCAGGAGAAGGGCGCTGCGCCGGGCTTTGCGGCGCTGCTTCTGGTCCTCCGCCGAGGCGGCGCTGCGATAGGCCTCCACACTTTTCCAAACGAAGAACGCGGTCAGGAGGGAGAAAGCGCAGGTAACAATAACTGCATAGACTTTCATGGCAGGATCTCCTTTCACAGACGACAACAGCCCGGACGGGATCGCTTGGATGGTACAGAGATCATATCATATTGCGGCCTTTTTTGCAATCTTTTTTCTGTTAATAGGAAAAGGGGCCGGACACACCCCGTGTCCGGCCCCTTATATTACAGCAGGGACACCAGCAGCCACACCAGGCCGATGGCCCCGGCCCCCAGGGCGGAGTAGCACACCGCCGGCAGGTCCCGCCAGGACCGCCGCCGGTGGCCGCCGTGAGCGGCGGTATAGCCCCGGGCCACCCGGCAGGCCTCGCTGACGATCTGCTCGGGGGTGACGCCCGCCTTGCCGAAGGCGTCATTTCGCACGATGAAGATGGCCTGTTCAAAAATCTGTGGGTCCGGGGAGTCCACCACGACCGCCCGGCGGGAAATTCCTTTTACCAGAGGACATCACTCCTTTGCCAAAGCATGCTACTGGAAGTATGTCCCAATCGCACCGTTTTATACCTCTTTTACGCCGCGGCCCATATGGAGGCACAGGATACTGCAGTCATCCTTCAGTCCGCCGCGGCTGCGGCTTTCGCCCATAAGCAGGGACACCAGGCGCTGGGGATCGTCCCCCTGCCAGCCCGCCAAAGTGTTCTGAAGCCAGTCGTCCCCTTCCTCCCCGGCCACGCCGTCGCTGGCCATGAGAAGGAAGGTGTCCTGCTCCAGTCGGAAGCGGATGGGTGCGGGGAGGCTGTGGGTCTCCTGGAGCCCGGCGGGCAGGGCGGAGCCGGCGAGCCGGCGGACGGCTCCGAGGCGCTTGATATAGGTGGGGGCTGCGCCGTACTTGTAGAGGGCCGCTTCCCGGGTGGCCATGTCCATCACCAGGAGATCAATGGTGGTAAAAGATCCCGTTTCCTCATTGCGCAGATTCAGAGCGGCGTTCATGGTCTTCAGCGCCGACTCCGGCTCTACACCAGCCCGGAGAAACTGCTCCAGGAGCCGGGCGGCGTTGAGGGATTCACGCTGGGCCTCCTCGCCGCTGCCCATGCCGTCGCTGATGAGGAGGCAGAGCTTTCCGCCCTCGGTCTCAAAGTGGAGCGCCGTGTCCCCGCAGACGTGCTCCCCCTCCTTGCAGCGCAGGGCCCCGCCCACCTGCCAGGGGCGCTCCCCGGCAAAAGCGGCCGCGGCATTGGTCTCCGGGGGCTGCTGGGCGGCATAGCTGAGAAACTCGGAGAGCTGGGCATACTGGCCCCGGGCCCGCTGGCGCTCCGCGTCCAGACGGCGGCGGTACTGCCGCCGGAGGAGTAGGGACGTCAGCTCCTGGTTCACCGCGGCGAGGAACTTCGGGAGACTCCCGCACCGCTCCCGGAAGTGCTCCGGATAGTCCTCGGGAAGGGATCTGCCCCGCTGCAGCATGGCGGGGGTGGCGTCGTTGAGGGCGTTGAAGGTTGTGATGTATTCCTGTCCCCAGCAGAGGGGACAGTTGGCACAGTCGCGGCAGACACGCTCCGCCGCCCGGTCAAATACGACTGCCGGGTTCTCGTCGTTTCGGGGCGTGGGGGGCCGGCTGAAGCTGTTGTACAGATCCCGGAAGGCCGCCGCCGACAGCTCCAAGCGCTTGCGCAGGGCCGTGAGGGCGCTGTCCCTGCCCTCGGTCTTGCGCTGGTCGGGCAGGAGCTGGAGATAGTGGGTCAGCAGCCCTACCACCAGCACATAGGTAAGGTAGGCAGCCAAATGCGGCCAGGTGACGCCGCCCTGGAGCAGGTAGGCCAGCTCCACCGCCGCGGTCATGCCTGCCGCCGTCAGGGGGCGGAACAGCTCCCGCTGGAGATACTTGGTGTCCCGGAAGGCGGCGAACATGGCGTAGATCAGCACCAGCACGGCGCAGTGCCGCAGGCCGTCGTTGAATGCCATGGTGGCCACCGCCCCCAGGGCGCTCCCTGTAAGGGCGGAGAGCAGATGATCCTGGCCGTGGCAGGCGGAGAGGAAGGCCACCGCCAGTGGGGCTCTTCCCCCCAGGGAAAGAAGCGTGGCCAGGAACCCTCCCGCGGCGAAGGCCCCCAGGCGTCCTACAGGTGTTTGCAGTTTTTTGAAAAGCGAGCGTACGCGCAGCCTCATGGCGGCTTGTCCCCCTTGTACAGCGTTTGCCACCATTCTAGCGGGGGAAATATGAGGTTTCTGTCGGGAAAAGGGCCCACTCTAACCTTTTCCCGCCATTTTCCAAAAAACAGGCGGACAGGCCATGGCCTGTCCGCCTCAGCGTGTCACAAAAGTGGCGGAGGCCACTTTTGTGAGAGGGAAGCGCGCAAGATGGCCCTCGATTCCTAGCGGAAAAGTCGGCCCATCTTGCGCGAGAAGTGTCATTTCCGAGGCACGTGTCCCCGGAAATAACGGATTTTCATTGGATTCCTGCGGCTACGGCCGCAGGAACTCTGCGAGGCGTTCCCTCGGGAAAGTTTTTTGAAAGACTCCGGCCCTGTCGGGCCGGAATATCAGGGGATACTGAAAAACCGCTTCCCGTTTTCCAGCGTAATCCGGGCGCACTCCTCCGCGGAGATCCCCTTGATCTCCGCCAGCTTTTCACAGACATGGCGGACCAGCGTGGAGTCGTTGCGCTGTCCCCGGCAGGGCACCGGCGCCATGTAGGGGCTGTCGGTCTCAATCATCAGGTGCTCCAGGGGGATCTCTCGGGCCACCTCCACCGCCTTTTTGGCGTTCTTATAGGTGAGGACCCCGGTAAAGGAGAGCATCCAGCCCCGCTTTACCAGCTCCCGGGCCATCTCCGGGCTGCCGGAGTAGCAGTGGAACACGCCGCGGACCTGGGGGAATTCCTGTATCATGGCCAGACTGTCGCCGTGGGCCTCCCGGTCGTGGACGATGACTGGCAGCTCCAGGCGCTGCGCCAGGGCCAGCTGCTCCCGGAATACCTGCCGCTGCAGCTCCCTGGGGGGATTTTCCTCCCAGTAGTAGTCCAGGCCGATTTCCCCAATGGCAACCACCTTCGGATGGGCGGCCAGCGCCTCCACCGCCGCCAGCCCCTCCGGTGTGTAGGGGGCGCAGTTCTCCGGGTGCCAGCCCACGGCGGCGTACACGTGGGGATACCGCTCCGCCAGCGCCACCGCCTTCTGGGAGGACGCCGGGTCGCAGCCCGGGTTCACCACCAGGGCCACGCCCTGCTGCGGCAGGGCGACCAGTAGGGCGTCCCGGTCCGCGTCGAAGGCCTCGTCGTCGTAGTGGGCATGGGTATCAAAGAGCATCGGTGTCATGTTCCGCCTCCCGCTCGAAAATCAGGTCGATCTCCTTGCTCCCGCCCTCTCCGGAGAATTTGGTGGGGATATAGCCAACATACCGCCAGCCCTGTGCGGCGTACTGCTGGATGATAGCGCTGGCAATCGGCATTGTTCATCCAAAAGCCCCCGCCCACGTACAGTGTCTCATAGGTGTATTCGTACATACCGGAATTGCCTCCTAAACAGCGGGGCCGGGGAAAGCACCCCGGCCCCATGATTTCTTTACAGATTGAAGAACACGAAGAACACGTCCCCGGTGGTGTCGTCGGCAAAGTACTCCTGGAAGGAGATGGAGAACTCGCTCCGGTCTGCCGGCACCTCGTAGAGCAGGATGCCTTCCCGGGTCTCACCGTCCGCCAGATCATAGGAGGGGGGGAGCTGCTGCTCCGAGACGTTGGTATATGTAGTGGCGTCATCCCCCTCGCCCTCGTACACCGCGTAACCGAAGGCTTGGTCCGGGTCCTCGCCGTCGATGGTGTCCCACTGAACCTGGAAGTCCCAGATAAACATGGGCTGATCCATGCCGCTGTTATTTTCGATGGTGATATCCGCCACCAGTAGCTCATATCCCTCGGCAGGGGTATAGCCGTCAAAGGAATCGGTCAGCTCCGCACTGTTGATGGTGAAATCGAAAAATGCGGTGTGCATGGTATCACCGATCTCTCCAATGGCCTGGCCGTCCTCCGGGTAGCCCACCCGGCTGCCGCAGGCGGACAGGGTCAGCATGAACACTGCGCACAGGCTTAAAACGATCCATTTCTTTTTCATAATGATCTCCCTCAAAAAATTTATATGAAATACACAACTGTATTTCCACACACATCGTATTCGGCGGCGCTGCCGGATTTGCCGCCCTTTGGAAGGGCGGCCGTCCTCAGCAGAGCTTGGCGCCGGCCGGGATGGCGTCGTCCACCATGATGAGGTGGAGCTTCTCCTCCCCCTGTTCGGTGTGGACCGCGGAGATGAGCATGCCGTTGGACTCCAGGCCCATCATCTTTCTCGGCGGCAGGTTCACGATCGCCACCAGCGTCTTGCCCACCAGCTCCTCGGGCTTGTAGTACATGGCGATGCCGGAGAGGATCTGCCGGTCTGTGCCGGAGCCGTCGTCCAGGGTGAAGCGCAGGAGCTTGCTGGACTTCTTCACATTCTCACAGGCCTTCACCTTCACCGCCCGGAAATCGCTCTTGCAGAAGGTGTCGAAATCCACCTTCTCCGGGAGGAAGGGCTCGATCTCCACCGCCGGCAGAGCGGCCTTCCGGCTCTCAGCCTCCGCCGCCTCCAGCGCCTCCAGGGCCTTCTCCAGGTCCAGGCGCGGGAAGAGGTTCTCCCCCTTGGTGACGGCGGCACGCTCCGGGAGGGTCCCCCAGGCGGCAGCACTCTCCCACGTCTGCGCGGCCTCCGGCGCGCCGAGCTGGGCAAAGAGCTTTGCCATGCTCTCGGGCATGAAGGGGATCAGCAGCACGCCGCAGATGCGCCCGGCCTCCAGCAGATTGTAGAGCACATGGGCCAGACGGGCACCATTGGCGTCCATGTCTTTGGCCAAGGCCCAGGGGGCGTTCTCGTCGATATACTTGTTGGCCCGCTGGATGACCTTGAACACCTCGTCCAGGGCCTTGTGGGGGGCGAAGGCCTCCATGGCCTCCTCGTAGCGGTCCCGCAGGCCGGACACCATGCCGATCAGTTCCCCGTCAAAGGGCTGGGCGGACACCGCCTCAGCGGAGCCCTCCGGCAGCTTCCCGCCGAAGTACTTCCCCACCATGGCGGTGGTGCGGCTGACCAGGTTCCCCAGGTCGTTGGCCAGGTCCACGTTGATGGTGTTGATAAGGGCCTCGTTGGAGAAATTCCCGTCGGAGCCGAAGGGGAAGGTGCGCATGAGGAAGAAGCGCAGGGCGTCCACCCCGAACTGCTCGGCCAGAATATAGGGGTCCACCACGTTGCCCTTGCTTTTGCTCATCTTCCCGCCGTCCAGCAGCAGCCACCCGTGGCCAAAGACGTGCTTGGGCAGGGGCATACCCATGCTCATAAGCATGGCGGGCCAGATGATGGAGTGGAAGCGGACGATCTCCTTGCCCACGATGTGGACGTCCGCGGGCCAATATTTGTCGTAGTCGCTGTAGCGGTCGTTCATAAAGCCCAGGGCAGTGGTGTAGTTGAAGAGGGCGTCCACCCACACGTAGACCACGTGGCCCGGGTCGAAGTCCACCGGCACGCCCCAGGTGAAGCTGGTGCGGGAGACGCACAGGTCCTCCAGGCCGGGGTCGATGAAGTTGCGGATCATCTCATTGACCCGGCTTCTGGGCTGGAGGAAGTCCGTGTTCTCCAGCAGGTCCCGGATCTTGTCGGCGTATTTGCTCAGGCGGAAAAAGTAGGCCTCCTCCTCCGCGTCCTGGACCTCCCGGCCGCAGTCGGGGCACTTGCCGTCCACCAGCTGGCTCTCCGTCCAGAAGGACTCGCAGGGCTTGCAGTACTTGCCCTTGTAGGTGCCCTTGTAGATGTCCCCGTTGTCGTACATCTTCTTGAAGATCTTCTGGATGGCGGCGACGTGGTAGTCGTCGGTGGTGCGGATGAAGCGGTCGTTGGAAATGTTCATCAGCTTCCACAGGTCCTTGACCCCGCGCTCCCCCTCCACGATGGCGTCCACAAACGCCTTGGGGGTGGTGCCGGCCTCCTTGGCCTTGTCCTCGATCTTCTGGCCGTGTTCGTCGGTGCCGGTGAGGAACATGACGTCCTCCCCCTTGAGACGGTGGTAGCGGGCCAGGGTATCGGTGGCCACGGTGCAGTAGGTGTGGCCGATATGCAGCTTGTCGCTGGGATAGTAGATGGGTGTGGTGATATAAAACTTCTTCTTTTGTTCCATGGAATAACCTCCTGTCCCCGAAGGGGGTACGTTCACAACCGCTGTTAGTATACCACAGGTGCACAGCCCTTTACAACTGTTCCGGGCAAAACACCTGGGAAAAATCGGATGGTTCAGCCGCTTGGGCCGTCCATCCACCGCCGCAGCAGGCGGTGGCCCAGAAACCGCTCCGCCTCGCGCTCCTCCCCGGCCTCCAGCAGGGCACGGATGTGGGTGGAACTGACGGGGATGCCGTCCAGTTTCACCGCCGGGATGATATCGCACCCCATGCCGAGGTCTGCCGCCTTCTCCTGAAGGAGGGCCGCATTCCCCACATTTTTGTGGCCAAAGCGGAAATTGTGGCCCGCCACCAGCCAGCCGGCGGAGAGCCGGCTCTGGAGCTTTTCCACAAACACATCCCAGGGCATGGTCATCATCTCCCGATCAAAGGGGGCCACGATGACCTCGCCGATGGGCGGGAACAGGGTCTGCACGATGCGCCGCCGGTCCTCCGGCGTGGTGAGCAGAGGGATGTGCTGCCCGGTGACCACCTCCCGGGGGGAGCGGTCAAAGGTGAACACCGCCGGTGTCATGCCGTGCTCCCGGCTCCGCTCCACCGTCCGGCGCAGCAGGGCCTGATGGCCCAGATGGATGCCGTCGAAAAATCCCAGGGCGATGACCTTTTTCTGTTCCTCCATTGTCTCAGCCCCCAAAAAAATTCTTGATGGAAACCAGCTGGTTCCCCTCCACCCGGCTCAGGCAGAGAAACTCGCCGCCCTGCCCGTAGACACGGTAGGCCCCCGGCTGGAGCCCCGCCGCCGGCAGGGGATTGCCGTTGCGGCAGCGCGCCTCCTGGCGCTGCGTGGGGATGGTGTAGGCGGGAATGTCCGGAAAAAGGCTGTCCAGGGGCAGGAGCAGCGCCTCCCCCCCTTCTGCCGCCTGCTCCAGCGTCACCGCCTGAGGGAGGGTGTACCCCGCGGCCATGGTGCGGCGGAGGCTGGACATGCAGCCGCCGCAGCCGAGCAGCGCGCCGATGTCGTGGCAGAGGGTGCGGACGTAGGTGCCCTTGGAGCAGCGGACGCGGAGCAGGAAGGCGCCGGGGCCGGTCTGCTCCAGCAGCTCCAGGGCGTGGATCGTCACCGGGCGGGGCGGACGCTCCACCTCTTTCCCGGCCCGGGCCAGCTCATAGAGCTTTTTCCCGTCCTTTTTGATGGCGGAGTACATGGGGGGCACCTGCAGGATGTCCCCGGTGAACCGGGGCAGCGCCGCCGCCACCGCCTCTGCGGGCAGGTCGCCGTCCGACTGGGAGAGGATGCGGCCGGTGGTGTCCTGGGTGTCTGTGACCGTCCCCAGGCACAATCCGGCGATATACTCCTTGTCCCCCTTTTCAGCAAATTCCACAGCCCGGGTGGCCCGGCCGATAAATACCGGCAGCACGCCGGTGGCCATGGGGTCCAGCGTGCCCGCATGGCCCACCCGGCGCTCGTGGAAGATCCCGCGGAGCTTGGCGCAGACGTCCATGCTGGTCCAGTCCGAGGGCTTATCAATGATGAGAATTCCGCTGGGCATGGCCCCTCCTATCACGGCAGAGGTCAAAACCCCCGTCCGTCTAAAATCAACCAGAATAGAAACAGTATATCATAAAATTTTCCCCAGGGAAATCCTGAAAATCACCTGTGGACAGAAATCTGTTCCCGGCCCCGCGCAAAAAGCCCGCGCGAAAGGCGCCGGCCTTTTGCGCGAGCTCTATACTCCCGTCAGATCAAAGGGCGGGGTATACTCCGCCCTGGCGGAGGAGCTGTCCTGATAGTATCCTGCTGTCAGCCCCAGGTTCTCCATGTAAGCCCGGGCCGCCCGGCTCTCCGCCCCGGTGACCTTTCGCCGGAGCAGTCCCTCCGCCCCTGCCTGGGGGGTGTACTGGGACATGAGGGACACCAGCACCGACCCCGCCGGGAAGGTGCCGGCAATCCAGTCCAGCACGGCCTTGGTATTCTCCAGCGCGCCGGGCAGCAGCAGGTGGCGGATGATGACCCCCCGCTGGAGCATACCGTCTGCATCCCAGACGCACCGCCCCACCTGCCGGAACATCTCCTGGATCGCGGCGGTGGCTGTTTCAAAGTAGTCCGCCGCACCGCTGTACCGCGCCGCCAGGGCGCCGTCGGCGTATTTCAGGTCCGGCAGATAGATCTGCACCTTGCCCTCCAGGGTCCGAAGGGCCTCGGGCAGCTCGTACCCGCCGCTGTTCCAGACCACCGGCACCGCCAGAGGCGCCTCCAGCGCCTCCCGGATGGCGGGGGCAAAGTGGGTGGGGGTGACCAGGTTGATGTTGTGGGCCCCCTGGGCGATCAGCTCCTGAAAGATCTCCCGCAGACGGGGGATCGTCACGGGCCGCCCGAAGCGCCCATGGCTGATGGAGCCGTTCTGACAGAACACACACCCTAGATTGCACCCGGAGAAGAACACCGTGCCGCTGCCCCGGGTTCCACTGATGCAGGGTTCCTCCCAGAAGTGGAGGGCGGCCCGGGCCACCACCGGCAGCGCCGGCATGCCGCAGAAGCCGCCCCCCTCTGTCCCGGTGCGCAGCGCGCCGCAGCGCCGGGGACAGAGGCTGCAGAGAATCTCCGTCATAGCACCACCGTGTCCCCGGTGGCAATGTACTGGAGCTGCTGCCCCAGGTCCTCCTTCATCACCTCAAAGGGCCGCTGGCCGGTACAGTGGCAGGTGTAGTAGTGGGTGGGCTCCTGACGCAGCCGCTTGGCGACGCTGCCCACGAACTTGGACTCCTCCTTCATGGACAGGCCGGACTCATACAGGTGGAAGCCGGATACTACGATATCCGGTGAGCGGCCCAGGACTGCCTTGGCATGCTCTAAGATATTAACAATACCGCAGTGGGCACAGCCGCCGATGAGGACAGCCTTCCCATCCTCCTGGATCAGCAGGTCCTGCTCGTGGAGGAAGTCGTCCGGCTCCATCCGCTGGCCCTTTCGCATAAAGAGCCGGGCGTTGGAGGGGGAGGCATACTCCCGACCTGTGACGCCGGAAAACAGCGTCAACCCGTTTCCAAGCTCTGTGAAGTCATCCACAAAGATCATGCGGCGGCTGCGCTCCAGCTCCTGATCCAACCCGATGTAAACAGGCATCTGCATGCGTTTGGTATAATAATGGCCGAAGGCACGGCGATTTAAATACACGGGGGCGTTCTCGTTGTGTGACAGGAAAGCGCCCAGCCCGCCGCCGTGGTCACTGTGGCCGTGGGAGATGATAGCCAGATCCACGGCAGAGATATCAATTCCCAACTTCTCAGCATTCCGGAGGAACAAATCATCCTCCCCCATGTCGAACAGGATCTTACGGCCGTTGGCCTCAATGTAAAAGCTCAGCCCGTGCTGCGTGCCAAGGGCCGGGTTATTAGTGGTATTCTCTACCAATGCGGTAATTTTCATAGCTGATCCCCCAATCGTAGATGACGATGGCTATTCCACAGACCGGGCAGTTTGTGAACAGTCTGTCCGGTATCCTCTTTCGTAACTTTCGTAATATGTGAAATCTCCCCCTGCAGCAACTGCCTGTCAGGGCCGGAAGGCGGTATCAATAAAATAATAGGTGTGGTACTGCGGGGATTTCATGTTGCATTTTCCAATGTGTGACGAACTTCGTCCAAATATTTTCCAAATGCCGAGGGGACGGCCATGACCTCCAGGTCCGCCCCGGCAGCCCAGGTGAAGTCCCCGGCGGCCTGCCGTACCTCCAGAAGGTAACCGGTCATGTGCCACTCCACATGGGTAAAGATGTGCTTTGCCTCGATTTTCTGCCGCCACTCCAGGGGCCGGAGGCCCCAGGACGCCAGAACTGCTCCGGCGCCTGCCTCGTCCAGAGCGCCGGGGACATGGGGAAACTCCCACAGCCCCGCCAGAAGCCCCGTGTCCGGCCGCTTGCGCAGGGCCACGCGGCCCTGATGGAGGAGGAGAAACACCGTCATCTCCTCCAGACGCCGGGGGGCTTTTTTCCGCTTCACCGGCAGCGACTGCTCCCGGCCGGCGGCGTGTGCGGCGCAAAAGCCGGCAAGGGGACAGGCATCACAGAGCGGCGCGCCGCCCGGCAGGCACACCGTGGCCCCCAGGTCCATGAGGGCCTGGTTGAAATCCCCGGGCCGGTCCGCCGGCGTGGCCTGGTCCATCCGCTGCCGCATCTCCCGGCGGAAGCGCGTGTCCATGATATCCCCCTCCAGAAGGGCGGTCCGGGTGGCCACCCGGAGGACATTGCCGTCCACCGCGCTGACCCGCTCTCCAAAGGCGATGGAGGCGATGGCTCCGGCGGTATACTCCCCGATGCCCGGTAATTTCAGCAGTTCCGCGTAGTGATGGGGAAACTGCCCGCCGTGCTGCTCCATGATGACGCCGGCGGCTTTTTTCAGGTTCCGGGCCCGGCTGTAGTACCCCAGGCCCTCCCAGAGCTTGAGGAGCTTCTCCTCCTCCACCGCCGCCAGGGCGGCGACGTCCGGCAGCTCCGCCATCCACCGCTGGTAGTAGGGGATGACCGCCGCCACCCGGGTCTGCTGGAGCATGATCTCCGATACCCAGATCTTGTAGGGGTCCCGGGTCCCCCGCCAGGGGAGCGTCCGCTTATGGGCATCGTACCACGCCAGAAGGGGTTCCGCCATGGCGTCCAGCAGAGTCTGCTGAGGGTCGGTATATGTGATTCGATCGGTGTTCATCAATCTGTTCTCTTCACTCTCCCGGGTAACCGCTGCGGGGGCAAAGAACCCCGCGGCAGCCATCAAGATACCGCTTTTCCTGGATCGAAATCCAGAGAAACCTGTCCTATTCCAGCACCAGGGGCGCCACAGACTCCCGCCTGTGCCACCGGACGGCCCCCACCTGGATGGCCTCCCGGCTCTCCAGGGGCGCCGGAACCTCCGACAGCACCGCCTGCTTCATAGGCCAGCCGTGGGGGCCCAGGGGGGCATCCTGATCCCACAGCATCACGCAAAAGCCGTTTTGGATGCCGTTTTCCGGCTGGGGCAGGGGCTCGTCCAGCCAGGACTTGGCGTAGCACTGGATGCTCACATCCCTCTCCGCCTCGTAGCACACCACCGGATAGGCCATGCCCCGGGGACAGCGCTCCGTCCAGAGGTTCTCCAGGTCTGCCCGGCGCTTTGCCAGCTCCTCCGGCGTAAACTGGGCCAGGATCTTGGGATGGGAGAAAGTCTCCTCCAGCTGCTTCCAGGGGTCGTGGAGGGACGCTCCGGTGACATAGACGGCGGGGCCATCGGGCAGCTCCAGGGAAATGGGATCGCAGTCGCCCAGGGGGACGGTCAGATCCACCGCCTCGAGGCCGGAGAGGTTCCTCTGCGCCGGCACCAGGGTGAGGGGGCCCTCTGTATCCGGAATGGCGTCAAACGCCTCCCGCCAGTCATAGCGGGAGAGGAACATCCCCTCGGTGGGGCAGTCCGCCAGAGCGCCCATGTCCCAGCCCGCCCGAAGCAGGGCCGCCAGCAGGAGCAGGGCCTCCCAGTCCTGCTCCACCTCGCCGGTCTGACCGCCGGAGAGCGGATAGGATGCGCTGCCGAAGGACACCGCCTCCAGGTTTTCCACGGGGAGTGCGGCCTCCACGGCCTCGCGCTGGAACAGCTCCTCCCGGTGGGTCCGGGGCGCAGGCTGAGGATCCTCCCAGTCCAGCCGCTCCGCCGCCTCTTTCCGCTCCTGCCAGGTGGGGTCGTACTGCAGGAGGATGAGATGCACCTGGCTTCCCCGCCGGGTCACGGCCGCCGCGGCCACCGGGCAGTCCCCCACCTGGACCTGACGGTTCAGGATGCGGCACTCGTCGAATGGCAGAGCATATTGTCTCAGCTCACCCAGCAGCATAGAAACGCCCCTTTTCTTCTTTTCCTTATTGTAGCACAGAACCTCCGCCAAGGCAACGGGCCCCCATACGACCCAAAGGTGCAAAATTGTTTCAAATTTATGAAATCTCGTCATTTCTCTTGACAAGCGCACCGGGCCTCCGTATAATAAGCGTCGGATCGAGACGATCCAAGGAAAATTACACACCTTATCAAGAGTGGCGGAGGGAACGGCCCGATGAAGCCACGGCAACCTGCCTGCGGGCAAGGTGCCAATTCCGGCGGAAGACGCAAGATGAGGAAGTCCCTTGACTTTTGGCACGCACCCGCCGGGGGCGTGCTTTTCTCATTGTAGCGGCAAATTATGAATAAATAAAGTAAGGAGAACAGCAAAATGGCACATCGCATTTTTACCTCTGAATCTGTCACTGAGGGGCATCCCGACAAAGTCTGCGACCAGATCTCTGACGCGGTCCTGGATAACATCATGGCCCAGGACCCCAACGGCCGTGTAGCCTGTGAGACCGTCACCACCACCGGCATGGTGATGGTCATGGGCGAGATCTCCACCAAGTGCTACGTGGACATCCCCCACATCGTCCGCAGGACGGTGGAGAAGATCGGCTACACCGACCCGGCCTACGGCTTCGACGCCCGCAGCTGCGCGGTGCTCACCAGCATCGACGAGCAGAGCGGCGACATCGCCATGGGCGTGGACGGCGCCACCGACGAGGAGATCGGCGCCGGCGACCAGGGCATGATGTTCGGCTACGCCTGCGACGAGACGCCCAATCTCATGCCCGCCCCTATCGCCATGGCCCACGACCTGTGCCGCCGGCTGGCCGCCGTGCGCAAGAGCGGGGAGCTGAGCTGGCTGCGGCCCGACGGCAAGAGCCAGGTCACCGTGGAGTACGACGAGGACGGCAAGGTTCTTCGCTGCCCGGCCATCGTCATCTCCACCCAGCACGACCCGGATATCGCCATCGAGAGCCTGCGGGAGGCCGTGGTGGAGACGGTCATCAAGCCCGTGATCCCGGCGCAGTACATCGACGGCGAGACCAAGTTCTACATCAACCCTACCGGCCGCTTCGTCATCGGCGGCCCCGTGGGTGACAGCGGCCTCACGGGCCGGAAGATCATCGTGGACACCTACGGCGGCTCTGCCAGCCACGGCGGCGGCTGCTTCAGCGGCAAGGATCCCACCAAGGTGGACCGCTCCGCGGCCTACATGGCCCGGTACATCGCCAAAAACGTGGTGGCCGCCGGTCTGGCCCGCCGGTGCCACATTGAGCTGGCCTATGCCATCGGCGTCAGCCACCCGGTGAGCGTCCTGGTGGACAGCCAGGGCACCGGCGTCGTCAGCGACGAGAAGCTCAGCGCCATCGTCCGGGATCTCTTCGACCTGCGCCCGGGGAAGATCATCACCAAGCTGGACCTCCGCCGCCCCATCTACGAGCAGACTGCCGCCTACGGCCACTTCGGACGCACGGATGTGGACCTGCCCTGGGAGCACACCGACATGGCGGAGGCCCTGAAGGCCGCCCTGTAAGCGGAGCAGACAGGATGAAGCTCATCTATCGCGGGCGCTATACCGGGGCCGACCAGCTGCCCCGGGCGGACCTGCCGCCCTCGGCGGTGCGGTTTCGGGAGCCGGAGGACACCGCCGCGCTGAACCGGGCCGCCATCAAGTGGTGCCTCCTGGCCCTGGCGGCGGCGGTGGTCCTGGGGGCGGCCACCATCCCCCTCCGGGGCGGGCTGGAGCTGGGGTTCGGGTTCCGGGTGACCGCCGGATGCGCCGCCTCCTTCCTGACCCTGCTGCCCCACGAGCTGCTCCACGGCCTGTGCTTCGGCCGGGGGGCGGAGGTGCATCTCTTTGTCTCGCCCAAGGACCTGATGGCCTTTGTGGTGTGCACCCGGCCCGTCTCCAGGGGGCGGTTCATCCTCATGAGCCTGCTGCCCAACCTGATATTCGGATGGCTGCCCTTCCTCCTCTGGTGCCTGACCCCCTACAGCGGGGCGGGCAGCGACATTCTTCTCTGGTTTTCCTCCTGCTGCATCAGCTTCGGCGGCGGGGACTACCTGAACGTCTGGAACGCCCTCAGGCAGATGCCCCGGGGCAGCGTCCAGCAGATGATTTCCGGTTTTCACTCCTACTGGTATATGCCGTCGACCAATGACCCGCACAGGCCGGTATAAGGACCGCAGGCGCTGCGGCCGTGATATTTAGATGCCCTTGACACATGAAAAAGGGGCGATAAAAGAGGCTGGCGTCCTCCTTTGAGGACGCCAGCCTCTTTGTGGTTTCCCTCAATCCGACAGACGCCGGATAAAATTGTCGCTGAGGTGTACACCTTCCTGGACGATATAGAAGGCGTGGGGATCCTGGCGGTGGAGCTCCTCCCGCAGGTCGTTGATTTCGTACTTGGACAGACACACGCAGATGATCTTCACCGGCTCGTTGGTGTAGGCCCCCTGGCCGTCCCACCAGGTAACGCCCCGGTGGAGATGCTTCATGATATACTCCGACAGGTCCACAGCGTGGTTCTTGGTAAAAATCAGCATCTGGACATTGACGCTCTGCTGATGGGTGCGGTCCAGCACCACGGAGCAGAACACAATATAGAGGATGGAGTAGATCATGGTCTCCACGCTGAACAGAATGCCGCACAGCCCGTAGAGGATCCCGTTAAAGACGATGTTCAGCCGCCCGATGGTAAAGCGGGCGCCCCGCTTGGAGAAGCACAGCCCCAGCATATCCGTGCCGCCGCAGCTGGCGCCGCAGGTGAGCACGATGCCGCAGCCCAGCCCCACAATGGCGCCGCCCAGCAGGCATCCGGTGAGCATATCCTCCACCAGAGGCGTGGTCGGGATGGGGACCAGGCTGAGCGTCAGGGTGTAAACCGTCAGGGCGATGAGGCTGCTGCGCAGGAAATCCTTGCCCAGGGAGCGAAAGGCCAGCAGGAAAATGGGAACATTGAGCACATAATAGAGAATACCGGAGAAGTCATACCCGTTGGTGACGCCGAGGGCCTGATAGACCAGCGTACGGATCAGCTGGCAGACACCCATAATCCCGCCGGTGTACAGGTTCAGTGGAACCAGAAATAGATTGACACCCAGCGCGTAAATCACTGCCCCCACGGCAGCAGCGATCACCCGGGTCCATTTGTTCTTCATGGTAGTATACAGCATTGCAGCTCCTCCATCCGCACACAGTGGATTCATGCCAATTCGCTTTATGCTATGTAGCTACTACCATTTATATCAAATCACAGGCTGTATTGCAAGTAGTGATAGAGACGGTTTCTTCCGCGGGCAATGGTTCTGGATACAGTGGATTTGTTCACCTTCAGGGACATGGCGATCTTCGTCATGCTTTTGCCCTCGTCGTAGTACATGCGCAGCATCTGCTGCTGGCGAGGGGTCAGCTCCTGCTCCCGGGCCTTTCGGAGATTGCGGCGCAGGCGCTCCATCCGGTCGGAGTTGTCCTCGCTGTGCTGCCGGTTCCATGCCGCCATATCTCCCCAAAATTCGTTGTTTCGATAGGCGTAGGCCGGCGCGGCCCTGGTCTTAGAACGTGAATTTTTCATTCTTGTAGTATCTCCTGTCGTAATACCGCTCCATGTGGAGCGCAATCTCACGGCCCTCCCGGTACAGAGCCGTGAGGTCCGCGATCCGCCGCTGAAGGAGCTGCGCCTCCAGCGGGTCGGCCTCGGCCTGCATGGCCCGCTTCAGCTGCCCCATTCGCTCCTTGAGCAGGGCGCAGTTCAGGCGGTACTCCACCGCCATCTCTGTCAGTGTCAAAGCGGCTCCTCCTCCCCGCAGACCCGGCGGTGGGCGGCGAAGGCCTGGGCGGCATACTCCCCCAGGCAACCCCGGCAAAGGGTGCTGCCGTTGATACTCCAGTACACATCCCCTTGGTATAGTTCCCCGCCGCACAGGGAACAATGCGCTCTGGGCGGACGGCGCTGGGGGTCCCGATGTGCTTTCTCTCTAATCCGCACGATGTCTCCTCCTGAAAATTTCTGAATTTTTCATTTTTTGCTTGACAACCACGGCGCAATCTGGTATTATAATCCTCGCTGCTAATCGTGCTGGTATAGCTCAGTTGGTAGAGCAGCTGATTTGTAATCAGCAGGTCGGGGGTTCGAGTCCGTCTACCAGCTCCAACACCTTTTTCTAGCAGATAAGTGAATATGGGAGCGTTCCCGAGTGGCCAAAGGGGGCAGACTGTAAATCTGTTGTCGACGACTTCGGTGGTTCGAATCCACCCGCTCCCACCAGCAAAACGGTGATCCCGTGAGGGATTGCCGTTTTGTTCTTTTTGCGGGATACCCGACTACCGATTCCTGACAGAGCGCCGCGGGGTCCCGGCGGGGTGGTGCCGGAGTGTGACGGGCTGCGCTGCAAAGAAACGGGGGGGGCTGCCGCGGTTGTTTTGCGGTGCAACAAGTTTCTTGTTACAGGAATTATCATAGTACAAGATATTTGTTTTGTCAAGCACAAATTAACAAGATTCTTGTTTTTCGATTTGACAAAAACAAGACGCTGGGGTACAATGACAATAAAGAAACTGAATGACCGGACGGACAGGAGGGATGCGTATGAGCTTTGGACAGCGGATGCGGGAACGTCGGGAAGCTATGGGGCTGAGTCGGGATCGGCTGGCGGAGCTGGTGGGAGTTACCCGCTCGGCCATAGGAAACTATGAAACTGGGGTCAGTTTTCCTAAGGAGGAAATCCTGCTGCGGTTGTTCCACGCTTTGCAAGTGGACCCGAATTACCTCTATCAGGACGACTTTCAAACGGAGGCGTTCTGTTGTGATGCCGGGGAGCAGTCCTTGATAGAGAGATATCGAACTTTGTCCATAGCCGGGCGTCAGGCGGTCCATTCAGTGTTGGAGGCTTTGTGCGGCTATCAGGCGGATATGGACCGGGCAGCCCCGCCGGAGCTGGTCCGGGAGATCCCGCTCTACCGCTATCCGGCCGCTGCCGGCTTCCCCGCGCCAGTGGCTGGGGAGGACTACGATTTGATTCCCGTCACCGGGGAGGTCCCCCGGGGGGCGGAGTTTGCCGTGCGCATCCAGGGGGACTCCATGGAGCCCTATATCCGGGACGGCAGCGTGGTCTATGTGAACCGGGACCCCCTGCAGAACGGGGATGTGGGCATCTTCTGCGTGGATGGGGAGATGCTGTGCAAGCAGTATTACCGGGATCCTCTGGCAATGGTGTATCTCTTCTCCCTGAACCGCGCCCGCGCGGATGCCGATGTGGTGCTGCCCCGGGATTCCGGGCGGAGCCTTGTGTGCTTTGGACGGGTGATGCTGAGTGTCCGGCCCTCTATCCCGGGAAAAAACTGATCAGACAGAGAGGAGCCCCCTGCGGTATCTGCCGCAGGGGGCCTTTGCTATGGCTCCCACCAAAGGACGCAGTCACTGATATAGCTGACCAGCAAAAACAGGAAAGCCAGAGGCCACAGGGCCCAAAGAGGGCCTGTGTAGTAAGAAAAGGGTACCTCCGGGGCCAGCAGGAGCCGAAGAATGCCATACAGGATCAGAGCGGCCAGCGCCAGCCGCTGGGGCACCAGGGCCAGCAGAAAGTACCGCCGGGCCCGCCGGCGCTCCCGGGCTTTTTCGCGCCGGTAGGATGCCAGATCAATCATGGAACAGGTGGAACGGGACATAGCGGTCAACTCCTTTCTTGATCAGGAGTATACCGCCTTAGTTGTACGGAAAAACGGACAGTTCTATCCGTCAAGACCGATCAGCAGGCTCCATTTGGGAGCCGAAATAGAAGGTAACCACCATTGTGAACACCGTCATAAACTCCTGACTGCTGACTGTCCCTTGGATTGCCAGATGGACGAAGGCGGCGGCCAGGATCAGCGTCACAATACTTTTCACACTGAGCAGACGCTCCAGTCTTTCGCGCATGAAAAATCCCTCCAGACCATGGTATGCGTCGGGAGGGAGGATGGTTAGGTCCGCGTGATGGTTTTCTCATGGCATTTGGGGCAGGTGACCTCGATCTTCCCCTTGCCCCGGGGCAGGCGAAGGCGGGTGCCGCAGTGCCGGCACTTGATATAGCGGTGGGCGCGGTCCTGCCGCCGGTAGTTCCAGCCCTGAATTGCCTGGCGCTTGGGGCCCCACCACTGGACGAAGCGTGCGTTTTCCGCCCGGCGCCGGTCCAGATTCCGGGAGAAGGCGCGGAAGATGTACACCAGTGCCAACACCAGCGTCAGGGCGTTCAAAAACGTATAGACCGCTACGCTGGTGGTCAGGGATACCAGCACCGCCCGGAGGATCACCACTACCAGATATAGGACAAGGATCGCCCAGTTCAGGGAGTCGGCCCCGTTGCGGCCATACATGAACCGAGCGATGCTGTTGCGCAGTTTTTCGAAAAATCCACTCATTCTAATGACCTCTTTGCGATTTTTCTCTATTGTACCGCGCAAATATGAACAAATATAGTATTTGCGGAGAAAATTTCAGCGAGAATAGAAAAGAAAACGGAAAAACGAGTTGAGAGAATGTACAGCGGAGGCCATCCAATAAAAAACGGAGCGGCGTCAGCCGCTCCGTACAATTTTAGGATTCACTTTTGGGTGCTTCAGCGTTGGCGCCTCCGCTTCCTCCGGAACGACGGCGGCGGGGCCGGCGGCGCCGGCGGCTGCTGGAGGAGGCAGAGCCCTCCGCTTTTGCCTGCTGCTCACCGGAAGGCTTCTGGCCGCGTTTCTCCTGGGATCTCTTCTCGCTGCCGCGCTCCGCCCCAGCCCGCCGGTCGGCGGCGGCCTTCTTTTCCGCTGTTAAATCTCCACTGGCCTTGACAGGGATGCGTTCGACTTTCACCTCGTCCCGTTTGGAATCCCGGCCTTTGGCCTCCCGTTCCGAAGATTCCTTTCCGGACGTGTCTCGCTTGGAAGCTGTATCTTTGCCGCGGCCCCGGCTGCCTCGGCTACGGCGACGGCCCCGGCTACGCTTTTCCTCCGCCTTTTCCTCTGGCGGGACAGGGTCCAGAGGCTGTTCCACAAAGTCGAATGCCCCGGAGAAAAATTCCTCCCGCTCCGGGTCTGGACGCACGAAACGGGCCGGACGCTCGGCGGGGACTTCAATGCCCTCCCGGCTGCCCTTGCCGTTGCGGAGGATCTGCAGCTCGCAGCCCTTGTAGCAGCGGGGGGCCTCTGGAGACTCGTCCAGACGGACCTTGACCTCCTCACGCAGCAGATCCACACTGCACACATTGCCGGCCCCATCAGGGGTATTGACGAAAGAGTCGTTTTTGGGCATCCGTTTGGCCGCGTCTTCATAGGCATTCTGCTCATATTTCAGGCAGCACATGAGGCGTCCGCAGGTGCCTGAAATTTTTGTGGGGTTGAGGCTGAGGTTCTGGGTCTTTGCCATTTTGATGGAAACAGGCATAAAATTATCCAAAAACTGGCTGCAGCACAGGGGACGGCCACAGATGCCCAATCCCCCGATCATCTTGGCCTCATCCCGAACACCGACCTGCCGCAATTCAATGCGGGCCCGGAATACATTGGCCAGATCCTTCACCAGTTCCCGGAAATCCACGCGCCCCTCGGCGGTAAAGAAAAAGATAATCTTGCTGCCGTCAAAGTTGCTTTCCACCCGAATGAGCTTCATCTCCAACTTGTGGGCGGCAATTTTTTTCTCACAGATGGCAAAAGCATCTTTCTCGCGGTTACGATTGTAAGCGTCAGTACGCTGGTCATTTTCCGTGGCTACCCGCACCAGGGGCCGCAGAGGCTTTACCACGCTCTGCTCCGGTACAAGGTGGTTTCCCTCCGTGCATAAGGCAAACTCATTGCCTGAGGCAGTCTCTACGATGACCGACTGACCGGCGGCAACCTCAATCCCGTGGGGATCGAAGTAATAGGTTTTGCATCCGTTTCGAAAGCGGACGCTGATAACTTCTGTCAAGGGGATGTCCCTCCTTCTATGGTATCAATGGTATACGGGGTCCTGCTGTCTGGCAAGATCCCCGAGCAGCACAGCCAAGGCACCGGTAACGTGCCCCACGCCAAGATTGAAGCGCAGCTGCCCGGAAAATTCCTTCAACAGGTCCGCGGCGGCGCTGAGCTGTTGACGGCTCAAATGGGGGCAGAAATTTCTGCCGCCGCATCCGGAAGCAGCCAGCAGGGACTGTGCCGTCAGTTCCCAGGCGTGTTCCAGGAGTTCTTGCAGCTCCTCACGCTTGACTTTCCCGGTCTCCAGGGCGGTAAAGAACGCAGCCAGTCCCATGGTATCCCGGCGGTCCAGCAGGGCGCACAGCGCCTCCGCCTGTCCGCCATCCGCGGAGGAAAGCGCCTCGCTCTCGTCCCCCAGGTTCCACTCCACGCACCGGGAGCGCAGCGTCTGCAGCAGCACGGCGCTGTTGGAGGCGCAGAAAAGGAAGGCGGCGTGAGGCGGCCCCTCCTCCACCACCTTCAGCAGAACATTCTGCGCTTTGGCGTCCAGCAGGGCACAGTCGGGGAAAATATACACCTTCCGCAGGCCCTCGTTGGGGAGGATATAGGCGTCGGACCGGACCTGCCGCAGCACGTCCACGGAGATCATCTTGTGCTCCAGGTCCTCCACCACCATCACGTCCGGATGGATGCCTGAGAGGACCTTGCGGCAGGGGGGGCACGTTCCGCAGGGGGGATGGTCTCCCGTGCACTCCATGGCCGCGGCCAGATAGCGGGCGGCCGCCGGCAGATCCCTGTGGCCGGTCAGAATGATGGCGTGGCTCAGCTGGTGGCGCTCTGCCAGCAGGCGGACCCGCGCGGCCAGCCGCTCCTCCATATGGGTTGTCAGCAGTTCCATCCTGTGCCTCCCGCGCTTGCTGCAAGTGTCTTTTGCTGGTGCAAAATCACATCTATTTTACCACACTTTTTCACAAAAAAGCAACACAAGAGTATATGTGAATAATTTAACGCTGGTTTTTGGCGATTTTTCCTGTTTTGCACAAAAAAATGAATGAAATTTTACACTGGAACGCTTGCAAAACCCGGCAAACTTTTTTATAATATAAGCCTCTGAGTGTCTTAATGAAAGAAAATGTTTACAGGAGGATAAATCGTGAGCAAAAAGTTTGTCTATCTCTTTTCCGAGGGCAATGGCAAAATGCGGGAACTGCTGGGCGGCAAGGGTGCCAACCTGGCAGAGATGACCAACCTGGGCATGCCTGTCCCCCAGGGCTTCACCATCACCACCGAGGCCTGCACCCAGTACTATGAGGATGGCCGTCAGATCAACGAGGAGATCCAGGACCAGATCATGGAGTACATGGGCAAGCTGGAGGATATCACCGGCAAGAAGTTCGGTGATAAGAACAATCCCCTGCTGGTATCCGTCCGCTCCGGCGCCCGGGCCTCCATGCCCGGCATGATGGACACCATTTTGAACCTGGGCATGAACGATGTGGTGGTGGAATCTGTGGCCAAGAAGACCAAGAATCCCCGCTTCGCCTGGGACTCCTACCGCCGCTTTATCCAGATGTACTCCGACGTGGTCATGGAAGTGAGCAAGAAGCACTTCGAGGAAATGATCGACGAGATGAAGAAGGAGCGCGGCGTCACCCAGGACACCGAGCTCACCGCCAAGGATCTGAAGGAGCTGGCGGAGAAATTCAAGGCCGAGTACAAGGAGAAGATCGGTGAGGAATTCCCCCAGGATGCCCGTGAGCAGCTCATGGGCGCTGTCCGCGCGGTGTTCCGCTCCTGGGACAACCCCCGCGCCATTTATTACCGCCGCATGAACGACATCCCCTCCTCCTGGGGTACCGCCGTCAACGTGCAGATGATGGTGTTCGGCAACATGGGCGACACCTCCGGCACCGGCGTGGCCTTCACCCGCAACCCCGCCACCGGCGAGAAGAAGCTCTTCGGCGAGTTCCTGATGAACGCCCAGGGCGAGGAC
>CAJFQQ010000026.1 GCA_904419145.1 uncultured Oscillospiraceae bacterium
CTCGTACGGTGGGTAACGGGAGCTGGACTCTCTCCCGTAGGTCCCTGCTGCACCATAAACAACAAGAGAAAAAGAGAAGCTACTACTCTCTTGTCTTAGCGGCCACTACACAACAGGCCGGCAGGCGGACTACGGAGACTGCCAAGGTTCGTAGGTAATCCCGTTGCCGATACCGTTGGCAAAATAAACCTCTCCACGACCCTGTTCCAAAAATTTGGGGTCCTTAGGGGCAACGCCCCTAAGCCAGTTTTTGCCTACTTTTGCCTGGCGGCAAAAGTAGGTCGTGCCCGGGGGCACGAAACCTCCCCCCCGGATGGTGGGGATCTCTCCCCGGCAAGCTGCCGAAGCCGGCATACGGCCATATCAAAAGCCGCCCACCCTCGCCCGGGTGAAGCCTTTTCCTTACAGGTCCTCCCGGATCAAGGGCATGCTCATACACCGAGGCCCGCCCCGGCCCCTGGACAATTCGCTGCATCCAATCACATGGGTTTTGATGCCGTGCTCCTCCAAAATGCGATTGGTGACGTGGTTTCGCTCGTAGACAACTACTTCACCGGGGGCGATAGCCAGGGTGTTGCTGCCGTCGCTCCACTGTTCCCGGGCGGCGTCCACCACGCTGCCGCTGCCGCACTGGATAAGAGTCACCTGGTCCAGCTCCAGATGCTCCTTCAGGATATCCTCCAGCCGTCCCTGCTCCTCCCGGATGCGCACCCTTCCCTCTTCCAACTCCAGTACAAAGACCGTGATGGCGCTGAGGATGTTGGGATGAACGGTGAACTTGTCCCGGTCCACCATGGTGAACACCGTGTCCAGATGCATGAAAGAGCGGGTCTTGGGGATATCGAAGGCCAGCACCTTGCGGAAGGTCTTGCTGATGGAGAGCACGGTTCGGGCAAACTTGTCGATGCTGTCCTCCCGGGTGCGCTGGGAGATCCCCACCGCCAGGACCTGGGGGCTCAGCACCAGAATGTCGCCTCCCTCGATAGAGGTGGTCTCCCCCCGGTCGTACCACTTGGGCGCGTTGCGGTAGACGGGGTGGTGCTCAAAGATCACTTTGCCGAAGATGGTCTCCCGGTTCCTCGTCTCGGTGTGCATCCGATGGAGGGACACCCCGGTCCCGATGGTGGCGAAGGGGTCCCGGGTAAAGTACAGGTTGGGCATGGGGTCCACCAGAAAGGGGTAGTCGTCGGACTTGAAGCTGAGGTAGTCGCTGAGCTTTCCTGTCTCGAAGCCCCGGATATCGCTCTTGCGGATGCCCGCCATCATGGTGTCCACCAGCGTAAGAGCGTCCATCGGCGCCAAGTAGTCCTTCACGATATCCCGGAGCCGGTGGCCCTGGATGCCGGCCTCGTCCAGGAACTCCTCTGTAAATTCCTGGCGCACGTCCTCCCGGTCCAGGGTCTCCGCCACCAGATCCCGGAGGTAGACCACTTCCGCGCCGTTCTGGCGCAGGCAGTCGGCAAAGGCGTCGTGCTCCTCCTGGGCCGCCTTCAGATAGGGGATGTCGTCAAACAGCAGGCGCTCCAGATACTCTGGCATCAGGTTCTCCAGTTCCCTCCCCGGCCTGTGGAGCATCACCTGTCGTAGTTTCCCAATCTCAGATGTGTTGTGCAGTCCTGTAGGATAGGCATGGTTCTCCATGGTGCATCACTCCTTTTCGGTGATAGGGTTTCCTGTCCTAAACAGTTTCATGCGCTGCCGCACCCGTTTCCAGGGAAAAATTTCGAAGCCCTCTCCCATTCCATGGCATAAAAAATCCGCCGCGTCGAAATGACGCGGCGGATCTGCCTTTTTTATGCTCAATCTTCTGTTGATTCGTCCGATTCCCCGGAGGATTCCTCCGGCGCCGCAGGGATCGCTGCGGCCGGTTCCTCCGGCGCCGTTCCCTCCTCCATCATGGTTCGGAAGGTCTCCCCGTCCATGGTCTCATTTTGCAGAAGATAGTCGGCCACCTGGTGCATTTTGGCGCTGTAGCCCTGCAGGATCTCCTCACAGCGGTGGTAGGCGTTGTCGATGATGGTTTTGACCTCCTCGTCGATCTGGGCGGCCACCGCCTCGGAGTAGGGGCGGGTGTGGCCCATGGAGCGCCCGATAAAGACCTCCTCGCTGTCGGCCTGGTAGTTGATGGAGCCCAGGCGGTCACTCATGCCGTAGACGGTCACCATCTGCCGGGCTAAGGCTGTGGCGCGCTGAATATCATTTCCAGCGCCGGTAGAAATGTCCCCCAGGAACAGCTTCTCCGCCACCCGGCCCCCAAGAAAGACGGCAATACGCTCCGTGAGGGTGGTCTTGGCGTAGAAGGAGGTATCCTCCTGGGGCAGGTTGATGGTCATACCGCCGGCCTGGCCCCGGGGGATAATGGTGATCTGATGGACCGGATCCTGGGTTTTCAGGGCGAAGATCACCACAGCGTGGCCCGCCTCGTGGTAGGCGGTGAGGCGCCGCTCCTTCTCCGGCACCACGCGGCTGCGCTTCTCCGGGCCGGCGATCACCTTGATGACGCTGCCCTCCAGATCCTGCTCGTTGATAAACTTCCTGTCCTCCCGGGCAGCGTTGAGGGCCGCCTCATTGACCAGATTCTCCAGATCCGCCCCGGTAAAGCCGTGGGTGGCCCGGGCCACCTTCCGCAGGTCCACATCCTCTGCCAGGGGCTTGTTGCGGACATAGATGTCCAGGATCTCCTCCCGGCCCTTGATGTCCGGGTAGCCCACATACACCTGCCGGTCAAAGCGACCGGGCCGCAGCAGCGCCGGGTCCAGAATATCCCGGCGGTTGGTGGCAGCCAGCACGACGACGCCCTCGTTGGCGGCAAAGCCGTCCATCTCCACCAGCAGCTGGTTCAAGGTCTGCTCCCGCTCGTCGTGGCCGCCGCCGAGCCCGGCGCCCCGCTGACGGCCCACGGCGTCGATCTCGTCGATAAACACCACCGCCGGGGCCACTTTCTTTGCCTCGGCAAAGAGGTCACGGACACGGCTGGCGCCCACGCCCACATAGAGCTCCACGAAGTCCGAGCCGGAGATGGAGAGGAACTGCACCCCGGCCTCCCCGGCCACAGCCTTGGCCAGCAGGGTCTTGCCGGTGCCCGGAGGGCCCACCAGCAGCACCCCCTTGGGGATGCGCGCTCCCAGCTCCAGGTACTTGCTCGGCTCCTTCAGGAAGCGGACAATTTCCGCCAGCTCCTCCTTCTCCTCGTCGGCGCCGGCCACATCGTCAAAGGTGACCTTTTTGTCCTTCTCCGAGCCGAAGCGGATGCGGGCCTTGCCGAACTTGGCCCCCTTGTCCATGCCGCCCCCCTGGGCCCGGGCCATCATAAACTGCCAGAACAGGAACAGGGCCGCAATAATGATGACATACAGCAAAATACTGCTCCACCAGGGCGGCTCATAGGGCGGGTCCAGATCGTAGTCCAGGATGATCCCATCCCGGTACTGCTGGTCGATCAGCTCCCCCAAGTCATTGTCAAAGAGCTCTACGCTATAGAGCTCACAGCGGACGGTCAGCCGCCCGGAGCTGACGCTGCTGTCCCGCACATTCATGGTCAGCGTATTACCAGAGACCTGAAATGTCTCCACGCGCTCCTGCAGGAAGTACTGCTTGGCTTCAGCATAGGTGATACTGGCACCGTTATTGACGCCGTACAGGGCATAGTAAGCCAGCACCAAGGCCAGCAGTACCAGGACATAAAAGCCGATGTCAAATGATTTTCTGCGTTTGCGTTGCAACTTGTTCACTCCTTCGCGGCGCCGGCGCGCCGGGTCAATTCTCGTAAACCTCCGGCTTCAGCACACCGATGCAGGGGAGGTTCCGATACTTCTGGGCATAGTCCAGCCCGTAGCCGCCCCACCGGGCAGGCCCGACGGGGACCCCGCTCGGCTTCACATCCTCGGGCGAAATCAATTCGCCCTGCGGCAAGGCTTTGCCCCCGGCAAAGCGCTTGTGCGCCGCGAAGCGGCGAGCGTGGGCTCCGGGCCTTATTTCTCGTAAACCTCCGGCTTCAGCACACCGATGTAGGGGAGGTTCCGGTACTTCTGGGCGTAGTCCAGCCCGTAGCCCACTACGAACTCGTCGGGCACCTCGAAGCCCACATAGTCTGCCTGGATGGCCTTGGTGCGGCGGGAGGGCTTATCCAGCAGGGTACAGATGGTGACCGAAGCCGCCCCCTTGGTGAGGAAATACTGCTTGAGGAAGCTCAGGGTGTTGCCGCTGTCCAGGATATCCTCGATCACCACCAGATGGCGGCCGGAGATATCCTGCTGGATATCATGGGTGATCTGCACCGCCCCGGACGTACTGGTGGCGTTTCCGTAGGAGCTGACGGCGATGAACTCCACATCGCACCGGACCTGGCAGGCCCGGACGATATCCGCCATGAACACAAAAGCCCCCCGCAGCACGCTGACGAACAGCGGATCCTTGCCCTCCAGGTCCTCGTACATCTGCGCTCCCAGCTCCCGGATGCGCTGGGCGATCTCCTCCTCCGTGTACAGCACCTTCAGAATATCCTGATCCATCATGCTCTTTTCCATACCCTGTTGTTCTCCTTTTTCTCTGTATTGTTTTTCTCTTCTTCCATCCAGGCGGGCCCTCCGGAGCCTCCGGAACCGCCTCAACCCGGCATCCGCATTCCTGCGGCGATCTCCTCCACGCGGTCCGCGTCCTGCTCTGTCAGGGCCTCGATGAGGGCGTCCTCGTTCCCCGGGAGGTTTTCCCCGTCAAAGAGCAGGGCGTTCCACAGCTCCCAGAGGGCGTCGGAAAACGCCACTGTCTCATCGCTCAAAAAATCATAGTAGGCGGCATAGATGTTGCTGGCCAGATCCTCCACCTCGTCCTGGAAATCCTCCGCTTCACCATCCCGCAGCCGCTCCAGATTGTCCACAGCAAAGGAGAGGAGCGTCCTCCCGTGGCCTTGGCGGCTTTGGATATTCTCCCGCCGCTGTACGGCCTTTCCCGCGAAAAATCCTATCCCCAGGGCCGCCAGCAGCGCCACGATTATCAGCAGGCGCTTGGTACGGGTTTTCACGGCGACTCCTCCTTCTCCGCGCTTCTCTCAATTCGGATAAACCGGCAGGGCGCCCCTGCCGATGGTATAAACGCCTCATCTACGCCCAGACGCCACACCGCCGCCAGTTCTCCGCCGGCATAGATGGCCGGCAGCCGGTCCCGCTCCGCAAGAGAGATATGGTGGTCCAGGCACAGCCGCTTGATGCTGCGCCCGCCGCCCCGGGTCTCCGGGAGGCTCAAACGCTCCCCCGGCACCACCGGCGCCACCGTGACGACGGCGCTCTCCTCCTGCCGGCGCTGCCGCAGGGCCACTCCCGCCCCCTCCCGGTGGTCCAGCAGGGTCAGCCGCCAGTCTCCCCAGGTGACGGTCTGCCCCGGTTGGAGCTGCACCTCGGTGAGGGGCTGGGGCCGGGTCTCCAGCATCAGCCATCCCCGGCAGAACCGGGCGGTGACACCGTGGGGCAGATCCAGCCGCCCCTCCTTCCCTGTGGCCGTGGAGCGTGCCATGGTGAGGATGGCCTGCAAATGGGCCGAGCCGATGTCCTTCCGCCCTGTCCCCAGGCAGTCAAAGAGCTGGAGCAGCATCCGGGCCTTCACGGCCCCGCTTGCCTCCCCCAGTTCCCGGAGGGACAGGGTCACCCGGCCCTCCTGCACCTCCACATGGGCGGTCCGGCGGGCGGCCTCTGCCTCGATGGCCTGATCCGCCGAGCGGACATGGGCGGCCGCCCGGTTGATGTTGGCGACAGCGGCGCTGTTCAGCTCCTCTAGAAGGGGCATCACCCGCAGGCGCAGAAGGTTCCGGGCCGCGGCGTCCGGGTCGCTGTTGGTCTCGTCCTCCACGTGAGGGACACCCTCGGCGGCGGCGTAGTCCGCCAGCTCCCGCCGGCGGACCGCCAGCAGGGGGCGGTACACCCCGTCCTGCTGCCAGGCCATGCCGGAGAGCCCGGCAGTCCCCGTCCCCCGGATCAGGTTGAACAGGACCGTCTCCGCGTTGTCGTCGGCGTGGTGGGCGGTATAGATCCGCGCTCCGCCCAGCCGCTCCGCCTCCCGGCGGAGGAAGGCATAGCGCAGCTGCCGCCCCGCCTCCTCGATGGAGAGGCCCTCCGCCTGGGCCAACCCCGCCACGTCCCCGGAGCCGGAGACAAAGGGGATGGCATGGGCGGCGCACCAGCTCCGAACGAAGTCCTCGTCCCGGCCGGCATTTGGGCGAAGGCGGTGGTTGAAATGGGCCGCCACCACCTGTCCCCCGTGCGCCCGGCACCAGGCCGACAGCAGGTGCAGCAGGCACATGCTGTCCAGGCCTCCGGAGACGGCGCACAGTACCGCCCGCCCCCGGCCCGGGAGGATCCACCGGGGCGCCCGCTCCAGCAGCTCAGTCCCCATAGCGGGTTTCAATGGAGCTGAAGGAGGTGAACTCCGGCAGCCACTTCAGCTCCACCTTGCCGGTCTCGCCGTGGCGGTTCTTGGCCACGATGCACTCGGCGATGTTGCGCTTCTCGCTGTCCTCGTTGTAGTAGTCGTCCCGGTAGATAAACAGGACGATGTCCGCGTCCTGCTCGATGGCGCCGGACTCCCGCAGGTCCGAGAGCATGGGGCGCTTGTCGTCCCGCTTCTCGTTGGCGCGGGAGAGCTGGCTCAGGCACACCACCGGCACCTGCAGCTCCTTTGCCATGATCTTCAGCATCCGGGAGATATCGCTGACCGCCTGCTGCCGGTTCTCACCGGAATAGCCCTTGCCCCCGGCGCTGGTCATCAGCTGGAGGTAGTCGATCACCACCAGCCCCAAATTGTCGATGCGCCGGCACTTGGCGTTCATATCCGCCACGGTGAGCAGGGGGTTGTCGTCGATGCGGATATCCGTCCGGCTGAGGACCCCGGCGGCCTGGGCGATGCGCCCCCAGTCCGCCTCCGACAGCTCCCCGGTGATGAGCTTCTGGTTGCTGATGAGGGCCTCGCCGCTGATGAGGCGGGTACACAGCTGCTCCTTGCTCATCTCCAGGGAGAACACCGCCACCGCCTTGCCGCTGGCCTTGCCCACGTTCAGCGCGAAGTTCAGCGCCAAGGAGGTCTTGCCCATGCCCGGCCGGGCCGCCAGCAGGATAAGGTCGGACTTGTTGAGGCCGTGGATCTTATGGTCGATGGCGCTCAGGCCCGTGGAGAGCCCCGGCAGGCCTACCTTGCCGCTGGAGAGCTCGTTGAGGTTCTCCAGCACCTCGGTGAGCACCTGGCCGATGTGCACCATGTCCTGGGCGTTGCGCCCCCGGCGGATGGCGTAGATCTTCTGCTCCGCCGCCTCCAGGATATCGTGGGCCTCGCCCATGCCGTCGTCCACCAGGGCCGTGATCTCCCGGGCGGCGCTGGCCACGCTGCGCAGCAGCGCCTTGTCCCGGACGATGGCCACATACTCCATGACGTTGGCGCTGGTGGGGGTAATCTCCATCAGCTGCACCAGGTAGCTGCGGGTGGTCTGCTCATCGTAGGTGCCGTTTTTCTGCATCTCCTCCGCCACGGTCACCCCGTCGATAGGCTTGGAGTAGCTGAACATGGTGTAGATGGTCTCAAAGATCTCCCGGTTCTGCCGCAGATAAAAGTCGCTGGGCTGGAGCTTATCCATCACATCCTTGACGCAGTCGGCGTCAATGAGCATGGACCCCAGCACCGCCTGCTCCGCCTCCAGACTGTGGGGCATCTGCCGCCCCAGGAGCAGTTCCTCTCCGGCCATCTTTCCTCACCTCCTGTCAGCACTGCCGCAGCCGTTTGCTGCAAAAACCTTTGCGCTTCGTTGTTTCTTCCCTGCTAAATCTATAGATCGTTTTTCTGAGGACATGCGCTTCATCAAAACACCCTGACCTGCGCGCCCAGGGCAACCCAGGAATCTCATCTGTCCAAAGCAGGACACGTGCCTGCTTTGGACACAACTGCCCCTGGCCGCAGTCGGCCAGGGCCGCCCTTGCCGTGCAAGGGCGAGGGGGTATCGGTCCTGTTGTGTCCCGAAGGGACGCGGCAGGACCGTATCCAGGGGGGATTCTCCCCCCTGGAAGTCACTTCTCCTCCGCCACCACCACGTAGACCGTGCCGCTGATCTCAAAGCCCAGCTTGGCCTTCAGCTCATAGGAGCCGTAGCTCTTAATGGGCTCCTCCATAACGATCTTGTTCTTTGCCAGCTCGATGCCGTGCTGGCTCTGGAGGGCGTCGGACACCTCCTTGGAGGTCACCGCGCCGAAGAGCTTGCCGTTGGCGCCGGCCTTGGCGGTGAGCTTCACCACCACGCCCTTGAGCTTCTCGGCCATAGCCTGGGCCTCCGCCTTCTGGCGGGCCTCCTCGGCGCGCTTGGCCTTCTCCTGCAGGCGCATGGTGTTCATAGCGTCCGCCGTGGCGGGCACCGCCAGCTTCCGGGGCAGCAGGAAATTTCTGGCGTAGCCCTCGGCCACCTCGATCATCTGGCCCTTCTTTCCCTGGCCCCGCACGTCCTGCTGTAAAATCACTTTCATGTTCTGATTCCTCCTTGTTCCGGGTTAATCCTCGAAATATTTATCAATTGCCTTCAACAGTTTCTGATAGGTCTCCCCCACATCCCCTTCCGGGATGTAGCCGCCGGCGGTGGTGGAGTTGCCGCCTCCGCCCAGGGCCTCCATAAGCACCTGGACGTTGATATCCCCCATGCTGCGGGCGGACATGCCTACGCCACCGTTGGACGCATAAAGCACAATAGACGCCTGAACCCCCTGGAGGGTCAGCAGATCGTCGCACGCCTTGGCCGCCACGATCCGGGCGCACTCCTGCTTCACCGCTGCCACAGCGATGTCCCCGTGGTACATGGTGGCCTGACGGATGATATCGTAGCGCTCCACCATGGTTTTCAGGTCGCTCTTGAAGAGCCGGCTCACCTCCGCCGGGTCTGCCCCGGCCCGGCGCAGGAACGCCGCCGCCTCAAAGGTCCGGCCGCCGGTACGCATGGTAAAGTTCTTGGTGTCCAGCACAATGCCCGCCAGCAGCGCCTCCGCTTCGCCCTTGAGGAGCTTGCTGGGCTCCACCAGGTACTGGAGCAGCTCCGTCACCAGCTCGCTGGCGGAGGAGGCATAGGGCTCGTGGAAGTTGAGGGCCGCGCTCTCGATGTACGTGGCGGCACGGCGGTGGTGGTCGATGACCGCCACCCGGTTGCAGCTGTCCAGCAACTGCTGGGACTCCACCATATCCGGCCGGTTGGTATCCACCACTACCAGCAGCGCCCCGGGCTGGGCATGGATAAAGGCGTCGCTGCCGCTGACAAAGGCGTCCTCGTACTCCGGCAGCTCCCGCAGGCGCCGGAGGAGGGGGTTGGCGTTGTTGTTGTCCAGGTCAATGACGATCTGGGCCCGTTTCCTGTTGTGCCGGGCGATACAGAAGATGCCGGCGGCGGCGCCCACGGCATCCATATCCGCATACTCGTGGCCCATGACGTAGACCTCGCTGGCGTCGCTGATGAGGTCGCTGAGGGCTTTGGCCATGACCCGGCTCTTGACCTTGGTCCGCTTCTCTGTGGACTGGCGCCGCCCGCCGTAGAACTGGAAATCAAGGGTGTCCTTTACCACCGCCTGGTCGCCGCCCCGGCTCAACGCCATCTCAATGCACTTGTTTGCTGTGTCGAACAGTTCTTCAAAGCCGCCGCCGTCCTTGGCCATGCCGATGGAGAGGGTCGCAGTAACGCCGTCCTCACTGGTGACCTCGTGAACCGTATCCAAAATGGAGAACTTCTCCTCCACCATCTGCTCAAAGTACTGTTCCTCACAGACGAAGAGGTAGTGATCCCGGTCGTACTTGCGCAGCAAGCCGTTTTTGCCGGAGACCCAGTCGTTGAGGCGCTCGTCGATCTGTGCCAGAACCGCAGATTTGGCCGCCTCGCCGCCGGCCTTCATCAGTTCCTCGTAGTTGTCGATCACCAGCACCGACACCACCGGGCGGGTGGCCTGGTAAGCGCTGACAATGGCGTCGCTCTCCGTCACGTCCACCCAGTAGGTGGTTGCCAGCAGGTTTTCCCCCACGCTCTTTCCGGCCAGGCGGTTCACCGAGCCGAATACCCGGTATACCCGGTCTCCCATCTGCACCCGCTCCGGGGACTCTGCGGCCCCATCCGTCACCCACTTGCAGGAGAAATCCGGCAGCAGCTCCGTGACGCGGACATCATAGAGCCCGTCCTCCCGGCCGCAGGCGGCAAGGAACCTGTCATTGCTCCAGACGATTTCCAGCCCGTCTACGCGGAATACCATCATCGGCACCGGCGCGTCCAGCAGGTTGGCCCGGCTGGCGGAGTCCATGGTCCCGGTCATGGTGTCGATGTACTGCATCAGATTCTTTTTCCGCTTGACCGAGGAACGCTGGAGCACAGCGTACAGCACCACGGTAAGCGCAGCTTCCACCACTGCCAGTGTAGGGCTGAAAGGGATCGCCAATGCTACAAACAGGATCAGGCAGGCAATTACAGGGCGGATATTGGGTTCAATCAGGCGGGCCAATTTACGATTCACGACGCTCTCTCCTCTTATCTGGGGTACCGTCAACCAGTTGGATTCGCCACGGAAACAGCACCAAACTACCCTCAGGCATTTGGATTATAGTATACCATATACGGTTGATAATGTAAAACAATAATTTCGCCCGTTCCACTGCCGTACAAGGGAAAAGCGCAATCTCCCGCCGGCAGTTAGCATACGCTATCCAACTTTTTTGCAAGTTTTTGTGTACAAAATACTGTTCCTGTGTTATACTTATAAACACGAGGGAATTTCTTCCTCGTTTTTATTGGTTTTTTCGGAGGCACTGAGGCGACCTCCGATAAAAATATAGATCCAAGAGAGATACTAGAAACAGGGGTGGCCCGATTGGGATGTCCCAGGCGAAGCGGGGCCTGGGATAATGGGTTGACCCCTTATTGTAGTGCGCTCTCCTGGTCGTTACATATTTCGATTCAATAGAACAGGAGTGAACCTATTTGGCAGAAAAAATGAAAATTATCCCTCTTGGCGGTCTAGATGAGATCGGCAAGAATATGACCGTCTATGAATATGGCGGTGAAATCATCGTGGTGGACTGCGGTATGGGGTTCCCTGGGGACGACATGTACGGCGTGGACCTGGTGATCCCCGACGTGACCTACCTCATCAAGCAGCGCAACCGGATCCGGGGCCTCTTCATCACCCATGGCCACGAGGACCACATCGGCTCCATCCCCTATATCCTCAAGCAGGTGAACATGCCCATCTACTGCACCCGCCTCACCGCTGGGCTCATCAAGCTGAAGCTGGAGGAGCACGGCCTCTTAAAGAGCACCAAGCTCATCACTGTGGAGGCTGGGGAAATGGTCCGGGTAGGCAAGTTCTATGTGGAGTTTATCCATGTGAACCATTCTATTGCCGACTCGGTGGCCTTTGCCATCCACACAGACATGGGCGTGGTCGTCCACACCGGCGACTTCAAGATTGACCCGACCCCGATTGACGGCGCAGTAATTGACCTTGGCCGCTTCGGGGAGCTGGGCCGCGAGGGCGTTCTCGCCCTGCTGGCGGACTCCACCAACGTGGAGCGCCCTGGCTACACCATGAGCGAGAAGGCGGTGGGCCGCACCTTCGAACGGCTGTTTAACGGCTGCAAGGACCGGATCATTGTTACTACATTCGCCTCCAACGTCCACCGCATCCAGCAGGTCATCAACGCCGCAGCCGCCAACAACCGCAAGGTGGCGGTCAGCGGACGCAGCATGGAAAACATCATGAAGGTTTCCACCGATCTGGGGTATATGAAGGTTCCCAAGGGTGTGCTGACAGATCTGAACAAGATCAAGAGCCTTCCCAAGGAGCGCCAGGTGATCGTTACCACCGGCAGCCAGGGGGAGGAGATGAGCGCCCTGTACCGCATGGCCTTCTCCACCCACCGGCAGATCGACCTGGGGCCCGGGGATAAGGTTATCATCTCCGCCAGCGCCATTCCCGGGAACGAGAAAACCATCGGCCGGGTCATCAACGAACTCTTCCGCAAGGGGGTGGACGTGGTCTACGACCGGGCAGACATGCTCCATGTATCCGGCCACGCCTGCCAGGAGGAGCTGAAGATCCTCCATGCCCTGGTGCGCCCCCGGTTTTTCATCCCAGTCCACGGTGAGCAGAAAATGCTCCGGCGCCACGTAAATCTGGCCCTGGAAATGGGCATGGAGCGCAACCACATTGTACTGCCGGAGATCGGCAATGTCATCGAGATCACCGCCCGCACCATCAAGGTCAACGGCAGTGTCCCCTCCGGGGAGCTGATGGTGGACGGCAGCGGCGTGGGCGATGTGGGCGCTGTGGTACTGCGGGACCGGAAGATCCTGGCCGAGGACGGTATGGTTGTGGTGATCCTCAATATCTCCTCCCACAACAACCAGCTCATCAGCGCCCCGGAGATCATCACCCGCGGCTTTATCTACGTCAAGGAGAATGAGGAGATGCTCAAGGAGCTCAGCCAGGTGGCGATGAGCGCCGTGGGCACCATCAAGAGCCACAAGGACCTGGGGGAGGCCCGCAGCGCGGTGAAGAGCGCTGTGAGCAACTACCTCTTCAAGCACACCCGCCGCAGCCCCATGATCATCCCGGTCATCAACAAGATCTAAGCCCTCCAGGGGGAACGGCGATGCCGTTCCCCCTGAAATGTTCCAGTCATTTGTGCGCAGCGGGTTCCGCCCCGGCGGCGGCCGCGCTCACACTGTCCAACTGCAAAAACGAAGTCCCTGCCGTCCGGTTGGTCGGCAGGGACTTCGTTTTAATTTGCCATGAACCGGGACAAAAACTCCCGGGTACGCTGCTGCTGGGGATTGGCGAAGAACGCCTTGGGCTCCCCCTCCTCGCAGATAACGCCGTCGGCCATAAAGACCACGTGGCTGCTGACGTCCCGGGCAAAGGCCATCTCGTGGGTCACCACCAGCATGGTCATGCCCTCCCGGGCCAGATCCCGCATAACGGAGAGCACCTCTCCCACCATCTCCGGGTCCAGGGCGCTGGTGGGCTCGTCAAAGAGCAGGATCTCCGGCTCCATGGCCAGGGCTCTGGCGATGGCCACCCGCTGCTGCATGCCGCCGGAGAGCTGCCGGGGCTTGGCGTTGATGTAGGGCGCCATGCCCACCTGCTCCAGGTACTTCATGGCGTTCTCCCGGGCCTCCTCCTTGCTCTTCTTGAGCACTTTGATCTGGCCCACCATGCAGTTTTTCAGCACGGTCATATTCTTGAACAGGTTGAAGGACTGGAACACCATGCCCACCTTGCTGCGGTAGGCGGTGGCATTGAAGCGAGGGGCGGTGACATCCTGGCCGTGGAACAGGATCTCGCCGCTGGTAGGCGTCTCCAGCAGGTTGATGCACCGCAGCAGCGTGCTCTTCCCGGAGCCGGAGGCCCCGATGATGCTGGTCACGTCCCCGCTGCGGACGGTGAATCCGATGTCTTTGAGCACCTCGTGGCTGCCGAAGGACTTGCTCAGGTGCCGCACCTCTAAAATCATATCACTCATCTCAGCGATCCCCCCTGCTGCGTCCGTGTTTGAGCTCCTGGCGCTTGCGCTCCCGGTACTCCTTGCTCCGCTCGTCAAAGGGCGTGCCCTTGTTGGGGAAATTGTAGGTCCCGGCGGTCATGGTCAGGGCGTCGTCCTGAACCAGTTCGTAGTTGCTGCTGCCGTCCATCCGCCTCTCCATCCAGCGCAGGAGGATGGAGGCGATCAGCGTCATGGTAAGATAACCGATCATCTCAATGGCGGCGGAGGGGAAGTACATGTTATTCACGCCTACAATGTAGCGGTGGAAGGCGAAGAACTCCGCAAACGTGATGACGAACATCACCGAAGTATCCTTGATATTAATGATAAAGTTGTTGCCGATCTGGGGCAGGATGTTGCGGATGGCCTGGGGCAGGATCACATTGGTCATGGTCTGGACGTGGGTCATGCCGATGGCCTTGGCCCCCTCGGTCTGGCCCGGGTCGATGGAGATAATGCCGCCCCGGACGCTCTCCGCCATGTAGGCGCCGGTGTTGATGGACACCACCACAATGGCCGCCGCCCACACGCTGGGCCACTGGACATCCCAGAAGTAGGGCAGGCCGTAGTAAATAAACACCGCCTGGAGCACCATGGGGGTGCCCCGGAATACCTCCACATAGACCCGGACAATCACCCGGATCAGTTTCACAAGGAACCGTTTGACGGGCGGGTCATTCTTCGCGCAGGGGATGGTGTTGAGCACGCCGCAGGCAAAGCCGATGATGCAGCCGATGAGGGTGGCCACCACCGCCAGGACCAGCGTGTTCCGGATGCCGCCCAGGTATCCGCTGCCGAGGAAAAAACTCCCCTTGTAGTTGTCCCAGAGGAGAGCCATTTCCTGGCCCAATTCAATAAACCGCTCCATAGTGGGCGCTCCTTTCCTGTACAGGCCGCGTCATCCGGCCCCAGGGTGAGGCCGGATGACGCGGAAGATCATTTTGATAAAGCGGGGCAATCAGATCTCGGGCTGGATGGAGATGGCATAGTCCATCAGGGCGTTGAACTGCTCCTCGTCCATAGCGGAGAGGACGGTGTTCATGGCCTCCACCAGCTGGGTGTTGCCCTTCTCCACGGAGATGCCGATGTTCACGTTCTCAGCCCGCTCCTCCTCGGTGGCAAACTGGAAGTCCCCATCAGTACCGGAGAAGTTCAGGATCACCAGGTTGTCGTCCTTGGCCACAGCGCCCATGGCGGTGGGCAGGTCCGTGCAGATGAAGTCGGCGGTGCCGGTCTGGAGCTGCATGATCATGGCCGGGGCGGTCTCGGCGGGGGGCAGGATCTCAGCCTCCTCAATCTGAGGCAGGCAGGAGTCGTACCAGATGGTGCCGGTCTGGGCGGTGCAGGTGCCGCTCAGGTCCTGGATGGAGGTAGCGCTGGCGTTGGGGGAGTCCTTGGTGGTAACGCAGACGATGGTGGCGTAGAAGTAGGGGCCCGCCATGTCCACCTCCTGCAGGCGGTCGGCGGTCATGGACTGGCCGGCGATATTGGCGTCCATGGTGCCGGACTGGATGGCGGCGGTGAGGCCGTCCCAGTCGCTGGAGACGATCTCCAGCTCCCAGCCGTAGGCGTCGCAGATGCGCTGGGCCATCATCACGTCATAGCCGTTGGCATAGGAGCCGGACACATTGGAGATGGGCACGGCGCCGTTGGAGTCGTCCATCTGCATCCAGTTATAGGGGGCGTAGGCGCACTCCATGCCCACGGTGAGGACGCCGTCCTCCAGGCCGGGGATGGTGCTGGTGTCCACATCCGTCAGATCCTCCACCGGGGGGATCACGCTGTCGGCGCCCGTTTCGCCGGCATCAGCAGTATCGCTGGTGTTGTCCGTGGTGTCGGCGTTATTGCCGGTGGTGTTGTCCCCGGCGGTGTTGCCGCTGGTGTTGCTGCTGCCGCAGGCGGTGAGGGACAGGGCCATCAGGGCGGCCAGGACGGTTGCAAGGATTCTTCTTCTCATGTTTTGGTACCTTCTTTCCAAAATTTGCAAAAAGAAATGCCATGAATTTGCATTCATGGCAAACAAGCAAACACCCGGTACCGGGTCCCTGACCGTCCACCATGATAGCGCTTCACAAAATCGCTTTGTGACAGTCCGCTACATGTTTTGCAGCGACCCAGGAGGGGGGACATGGGCACTTCCCAGCTCCTTCGGCGGCGACGCCTTTCCCAGACCGGCATTTGCCCAAGCCGTGCCTGTTACTCATCGTAACCGCGCCTCTATCATAGCGTTTCAATTTGGCTGTATCCTACCACCGCCCCCCTGTCCTTGTCAAGGGAATTTTTCCAAATCCACAAATTTCACAAAGCCGTGGCGCAAAGTTCCCTACATTTTATCGCAATTTTACAACGGAAAGCCCAGGAGACGTGTCCCCCGGGCCTCAATCTATTAAAAATTTCCTGCACAGGAAACTCCGCAGGGTTCCTGCCTTGCAAGGTGCAAACCAGATAAAATCTGTTTTTCCCGAGGACATCAACTTCCCTCCTCGCGGCATAGCCGCTGCGGCCTGCGCTAAAAATGTGCCGCCGGCACATTTTCTTAACGCTGCGGCCTCGGGAAAAACACCTCTCAGTCTGCAAGTGTGAGATTTTGTCCGCTGCAGCGGGCAAAATCTTGCGCGCTGCAGGCTGCACATCCTTTTCGAAAAAGGCCCTGCCTTTTTCGAAAAAGTTATGCCAGCATCCGGTCCAGATGGGACGAGCGCAGGGCCTTCATCAGTGCCACGCCCAGGATGGGAGCGAAGATCACCGCCACCACGCCGTTGAAGATGGAGGCGGGCAGCTTGGATGTCACCACGATCCAGCACTGGATGGGCTCGGTCAGTCCCTCCAGGAACATGGCGTTGAAAAAGAAGTTCTTCACGGAGTAGAGCACCAGATACGTCACCGCCGCGCAGGCCGTGGCAACCACCTGGGGCCCGTACTTCTCCTTGCTGTTCTTGAACAGATAGTACAGCACCAGACCGGCCACCAGGCCGTACATGCCCTTGGTCAGGAACGTGATCGGCGCCTCGATAATATACTCAGGATCCAGCATGTCATAGATGGCAGAGCCCAGGCCCGCCGCCAATCCGCCCCACCAGGGACCCAGCAGGAGGCCCGCCAGGGCACACAGGATGTTGGCCAGGGTAAAGGAAGTCGTGCCGCCCAGGCTCACAGGGATCTTGATGCGCAGGTAGTTGCCCACAAACACGATGGCCGCCATCATGGCCACTGCGCAGATCTTCAAAATCAGCTTCTGTTCTTTTTTGGTTTGCATCATTCTCACTCCTCCGGGCCGCCCTCTTGACGGCCCCTGTTTCTGATGCTATTATATCCCTATCTGGTACTATTAAAATATCCAGAATATGATTTTTTTATAGGATCAGTTTGAGAGGAGGCCCGTCCATGCTGCAGCTGCCCTTCACCCTGGATGCCGGGAGGAGCACGCCGCTCTACCAGCAGCTCTACGACAGTCTGGTGTCCCAGATCCGCTCCGGTGCGCTGACCGCGGGGACGAAACTCCCCGGCAAGCGCACCCTGGCTGCCCAGCTGGCCATCGGTGTCAACACCGTGGACACCGCCTATCAGATGCTGGTGGCGGAGGGCTATCTGGAGAGCCGCCCCAAGAGCGGCTTTTTTGTCCAGGAGATCAGCGAACCGCTGTCCCCGCCCGTCCCCGCCGTTCCGCTGGTTCGGGAGGAAACGTCCGCCCCGCCCCGTTTCGACCTCTCCACCGGCTCCGTGGATACGGCGCTCTTCCCCTTCCGCACCTGGGGCCGCATCCAGAAGGAGCTGCTCTACGACGCCCCGGAGCTCCTCCTCCACGGCCACCCCCAGGGGGACCGGGCGCTGCGGGAGGCCATCGTGGAGTATCTCTCCACCTACCGGGGCGTGGTGTGCGACAGCGAGCAGATGGTGGTGGGGGCCGGTGTGGAGTACCTGCTGGGGCTGGCGGCCCATCTGCTGAAAGGGGGCACCGCCGCCATCGAAAACCCGGGCTACCGCCGGGTACGGACGATTTTGGAAAACAGCGACCTCGCCTGCCGGGGCGTGTCCATTGACGAGGGGGGCCTCAGCGTCTCCGCCCTGGAGGAGAGCGGGGCCAACCTCTGCTGTGTCACCCCCAGCCACCACTTCCCCACCGGCGTCACCATGCCCGCAGGCCGCCGGAGCCAGCTCCTCCGCTGGGCCACCGCCCAGCCGGGCCGGTACATCATCGAGGACGACTACGACGCGGAGTTCCGCTTCGACATACGCCCCCTTCCCAGCCTCCAGGGCCTGGGGGGACAGAACGGGCCGGTGATCTACCTCTCCACCTTCTCCAAGAGCCTGGCCCCCAGCATCCGTATCGCCTGCATGGTGCTGCCGCCGGAGCTCCTGGAGCGGTACCGCTCCACCTACGGCACCTATGCCAACACCGTCAGCCGCTTTGAACAGCAGACCCTGTGCCGCTTCCTCCGGGACGGGTATTTCACCCGCCACCTCTCCCGGATGCGCAGCGCCTACAAGGCCCGGATGGAGGCCCTGTGCGCCGCCCTGGAACATACCTTTGGCCGGGAGCGGCTGACCCTCCAGGGACGGCATAACGGCCTGCACCTGCTGCTGACCCTCCAGGACGGCCCCGGCGAGGGGACGATGGTCCGCAGGGCCTTGGAAGAGGGGGTGAAGCTCACGGGGCTCTCCACCTACTACCTGGAGGGGGCCGAGGGGTGCCCGGAGAACACCGTCATCCTGGGCTACGCCGGCCTTGCGGACGACGATATCCCCGATCTGGCGGCGGCCCTGGGCCGTGCCTGGGGGACGTGACAGATCAGTGGCGGAGGCAGTTGCCCCCGCCGCTGTGTGTTTTTTATTTCTCAATACGCCGCCTGGTCCAGCAGGTCCACCACCGCCTCTGCCTGGGCGTAGAGGTCCACCAGGCCCTCGCTGCACTCAAAATAGATCATCCGGTTGCCCCGCCGCACCAGGAGGAAGGGGTTATTGTCCTCATCCCGCCCCCGCAGGGCCTCGTCCGCCTCCGGGAGAGACAGCTCCTCTACCCCCGTCGCTCCCAGCAGCAGCTTCTCCTGCAGCAGGTCCGCGAAATAGGCGCTGCGCATGTGGTAGTAGTCCGTGGTCAGGTACTGCAGGGGCAGGGAGTACACCTCCGTGGACTGGGTAACATTGCTGGCATAGATGGTAGTGAAGGTGTTGGCGCGTTCCCAATAGCTGACCCGGTCATTGAGCGTCCCCCGGTAGTCCAGGCCCGCCAGGTCGATATAGGGCAGCTCCCGGTGCTCCGGGAGGCTGTAGAGGTCATAGGCAAAATAGTTGCTGGGATAGGCGTCAATTCTTTGGTTCATGGTACTCCATACCCCCAGCAGTGACCCCAGGGGTACCAGGGCAAGAAGCCCTATGAGCACATAGGCGATCCGCCGGCGCCACCACCGCCACCCGCCGGTGGGATAGGGGCGGCAGGGCTCGCTGTCCCCCCGGCGCAGCTGCCGGTAGGGGGCGCACTGCTCCCAGCCGTACCAGAGGCTCACCAGGAATACAATGCCCATGAATCCCGCGCTGATAACCTGATTGATGCTGATGGATACCAGGGACGAGGACGCCGTGGAGGCGCCGATCCCGCCAAACAAGTCGTTCAGGAGCGTCAGCAGCCGGAAGAGGAAGATCCCCAGCCACAGCAGGCTCCACAGGATGGACCGCCGCAGTGTCCGCCGCCACAGGAGTTTCAGGATATCTGCGTCGGTGTGGAGCTCCGGGGCGTCAGGATCCTCGGCGCAGTAGAGATAGCACAGGTCCCGGCTCGTCTTGCCCAGCCGGCGCCAGCCCATCTCCTCATAGAGCCGCTCCTTCTCCTCATAGTAGCCCAGGGGCTTGTCCTCCCACAGCCCCTCCACCGGCTCCATCCGGTAGCGGATGCGGTGGGGCTCCACCCGCTGGAATACGCCGTACTCGCCCCGAACCTCCTCCAGCGCCCACCCCTCCAGGGACAGGTCCTCCAGCCACGCCTGGAGCTGCAACGGGTTTCGGAACGGAAAGCGGGTCAACTTCCCCTCCGTGAGCTTCTTCATATCGCTTCCCTCCCCTCCGGCGCTGCCGCCGGTCGTTCTCTCTCAGTAGGCCGCCTGGTCCAGCACCTCCGCCAGGGCCGCAGCGGCCTCCTCAGGGGGCACCTCCAGCGTCTTGTCGTATTGGAGATAAACCGCCTGATTGCCCCGGCGCACCAGGACAAAGGGGCTCGCCTGCCGGTCGCCCTCCCTGCCCTGCCAGGCCCCGTCCACACCGGGGAGGGGCAGTTCCTCCGTTTCCGTTGTTCCATCCAGCAGCATCTCCACCACCTGGCCGGTAAGCCAGTCGCCGCGCATGTGGTAATAGCTTGTGTGCAGGCTCACGGTGCCCTCCCCCTCGTCCCAGTACAGGAAGAAGGTGCTGTAGCCGTGGGCTGTGACCGTGTGCAGGGCCTTGGAATAGAGGATCTCCTGTCCGCCTCCCGGCTCCAGGCCCAGGTCCTCGGCGTCCACATGGGACACCTCCTCCGGCAGCGTCTGGGCCACAGACCCCTCCACCGGCGTGAGTGTCAGGCGGCTCCGGTGCCGTTCCTCCGCCCTGCCCACCGCCAGAACCAGCGCAAGGGCTGCAATGGCCGCCGCCCAGCACAGGCCCCGCCGCCACCTACCCCGCCAGGCGGTGGGATAGGCGCGGTAGGGCTCGCCGCCCCGGCACAGCCGCCGGTAGGACCGGCACACCGCCCAGGTACGCCAGCCCAGCCAGGCCATGACCAAAACAAGGTAGATGAGCAGCAGGGCGTCGCTCCAGCTGATGGTGGCCAGGCTGGAGGCTCTGGCCCAGTCCAGGCGGCAAATGAACCAGAAAAGCAGCGCCAACAGCGCCAGTTGTGTGAGGTAACTCCCCCAGCTGCTCCGAATTTCCCTCTTCCAGATGGCCCGCAGCGTGTCCGCGTCCGTGTGGGGCTCCGGGGCGTCCGGGTCCTCGGCGCAGTAGAGGATCAGACCCGCCAGGGTCCTCCCCGCCACCCGCTGCCAGCCCATGTCCGCATAGAGCTGGTCCCGCTCCGCGATGTCCCCGTCGGTGGTATTGAGGGTGGACGGGTCCGGCTCCATCCGGTAGCGGACGCGGCGGGGCTCCGCCCGCCGGAACTTCCCCCACTCCCGCCAGACCTTCTCCAGCCTCCATCCCCTCAGGGACTCATCCTCCAGCCAGGTCTGGAGCTGGGCCGGGTCTATCAGGTACAGATAGCGCAGCCGTGTCTTCCGTTTCATGGGATGCCTCCTCTCCCGCGGGCAGGGCCCGCATCTCGCTCTCCGCGTCGGCCACGCAGGCGCGCAGCCGGTCCAGCTCCTGCCGGTACATCTGCCGCCCCCGCTCCGTCAGCCGGTAGGACCGGCGGCGGCCCGGGGCGCTGTCCGTCTCCTCAATGAGCTTCTCCTCCAAAAAGCGGCCCAGCAAGGCGTACAGGGTGCCCGGGCCCATGGCCACCCGGCCCCGGGTCTTTCGGTCGATATATGCGGCGATCTCCGCGCCGCACCGCTCCTCCCGGTCCAGGGCCATCAGCAGATAGAACATGGACTCGGTGAGCACCTCCAGCGGCTTCTTCGCCACGGCTTCACCCCCTTATCATCGAGACTCGATATCCTTTCACCCTCAGTATACTATCGAGGCTCGATATTGTCAACGTCGATTTCCGGAACATCCCGCAATCCCTTGCGCGGCAAGGACTTTCCCAACAGTCGAGCCGGAATTTCCTCCGTTCCCCTTGACTTTTTCCCCCGCCGCCGCTATGGTGGAGGCAGTCCTGCAGGTCATCGCAAAAAAGGAGTCCGAGAAGTATGGAAAACAAGAAAACCTTTGGAGAATATATCTGCCGCCGGCGCAAGGAGCTGGGGCTCACCCAGAAGGAATTTGCCCAGCGCCTGTTTGTCACCGAGTCGGCTGTCAGTAAATGGGAGCGGGGCCTCAGCTACCCCGACGTCACGCTGCTGCGGGACATCTGCGCCATTCTGGAGATCAGCGAGCACGAGCTGCTCACCGCCAGCGAGGACACCGAGGGCCGCCGGGTGGAACAGCTGGCCAAGAAGTACCTGGCCCTCACCCGGAACTTCCGCCTGGGACAGTACATCTTTTACGGTATTGTGCTGCTGGTGTGCCTGATCGTGAACCTGTCCGTGGACCACCGCCTGGACTGGTTCTTCATCGCCCTCACGGTCACAGGGGCGTTCGCCTCCCTGACCCTGGTGCCGGCCCTGGTGGAGCAGTACCGGGGCGCGTGGGTGGCAGGATCCTTCACCCTGTGGACGGAGCTGGCCCTGCTGACCTCCTGTCTCTACACAGGGGGCGACTGGTTCCCGGTGGCCGCCATGGGGACCCTGTTCGGCCTGTCCATCTTCCTGGTGCCGATCGCGCTGCGCTCCCTGCCCCTGCCGGGGGCGTGGCAGAACCGGAAAGCCCTCCTCTATTTTACGGCCGAGCTGGTGCTGCTGCTTTTGCTGCTGGCCGTCTGCGCCTGGGACGCCCGGGCCTCCTGGTTCCCCGTGGCCGCTGTCAGCGTGATCTTTGGCTACACCCTGGTGCTGCTCCCCTTCCTCATGCGCCAAATCCCCCTCCCCGCGGGCTGGAGGAACCGCAAATCCCTCCTCTATTTTCTCATCGAATTGGCGCTGCTTCTCCTGCTCCTGGCCGTCTGCGCCTGGGATGCCCGGGCAGGCTGGTTCCCTGTAGCCGCCGTTAGCGTGATCTTCGGCGTGTCCCTGGTGCTGCTCCCCTTCCTCATGCGCCAGATCCCCCTGCCCGAGGGCTGGAGAAACCGCAAATCCCTCCTCTATTTCCTGATCGAATTGGCGCTGCTCCTCCTGCTCCTGGCCGTCTGCGCCTGGGATGCCCGGGCAGACTGGTTCCCCGTAGCCGCCGTCAGCGTGATCTTCGGCGTGACGCTGGTGTTTCTCCCCTTCCTCATGCACCAGGCCCCCCTGCCCGAGAAGCTCCGCTGTCACAAGGTCCTTGTCTATTTCTCCCTGGAGACGGTCCTGCTGCTGGTGCTGGAGCTGATCTGCAGCTTTGAAAGCCAAACCTTCTGGTTCTTCCTCCCCGGCCTGCCCCTGACGCTGTTCCTGGCGGCGCTGCCCTGGGCCATGATGCTCCTGATCCGCTACGTCCCCATCAGCGGCTGGTTCAAGGCCTCCGGGTGCTGTGCCCTGGTGGCCCTCTACCACGCCGTGACCCCGGCGGTGGTGGACCGCATCCTCTTTCTCAGCGGCGAGGAGATGGACCTCCCCCTCACCGGCGTGCCCTGGTTCACCTTCCACTGGGGGGACTGGTCCACGCCCTGGATCATCGGCAACAATGTCAACGCCCTCTTCTGCCTGGGGATGATCGCCCTGGCGGTGATCTATCTGGTGATCGGCATCCTGCGGCGGAGGCCGCAGTAACCACGCTTCCATCGCGTTGCAACAACGATCCGGCACACTTCCTCTCGGTGACAGAGTTTTCTCAGGGAAGGGCGAATCCTCGGTTTTACCCTTCCCTTATGGGAACATCTGTGATATGCTGAAAGGCAAGAACCCCCGCGAAATTTGCAAGTCCTATATTGGCAAATTTGAAGGAGGGATGTGCTATGGAGAAAAAGCCGAACATCAAAGCATTGGTCTCAGATGCAGAAAAAGTCGTCTCTGGTCTATTCAACAAGGCCATTCAGGCGGTTGATCAAAATGACGATGGCAAGCTTGACTTTTCCGATGTCTCAATGATTACAGGATCAGTGGGAGATGCAGTAAAAAAAGGCTCAAAGATCATCAAAGAAAGCGCCGAAGAGAAAGCTCGGCTTCTCGCGTTAAAATCTTTGCAGCCAATCTTTGCTGATTCACTGAATGACGCTAATTTTCTTATGTCCAAATTCGTTCGAATTGTGGACCGAGATAAAAAGCGCGCTGAAAGCGATGTGTGTCAAGGTTCCATCGGCTATATGTCCAGTCAAAAGGGGCTTTCCATGGTAAATATTTTCCGGGATTCCGTTGAATCCTTCGGATTAAAATTTTACCCAGACTGCGACTGTGACTTTTACTATGCAGATCCCAGCGCAAGAGATCAGTATATCGCATTGAACGAGTATTTTAGCTATCTAAAAATCGCCCGTATCAATGAGCTGCAAAAAATTGCGCAGAATCTCGGAGCAAGGCACTTCAAAGTAACTTACAAGGAAGAACAGGCATCATTTTCTGAAAAGAGCGCCAAGGCGTACCTAAAGGCCGCCGCCTCCGCAGAGGCAACACATCACCTTGCTGAGAAAAAGTATGCAACGGTTGAAATCGCAGCAGAAATGGAATTTCCAGGGCACTCCCCTGTAAAGCCCCGGTTGAAATACCTGCAAAGAGATCCAAGCATCCAGACGCTGATCACGATGCGGATGGACGCAAAAACACCGCTGCTTCACCAGAAATTTATGTTGAAATTGAGCAACTCAATCGGCATGAAGGAAAGTGACGCCGTAAAAATTGACGCGGTTTTGAAGGGGCTGAAATGCTCTGGCAATACGACCGTTGTAAGTGAATTAAGGAACGAGGCTCGGAGATATTTAGAGTACGATATTGAATTCTAATGGCAAATCAACCATTTTCAGCGCCAGCAATCCGCCCTGCGCTCCATCCTCTCCTGAAAAACGCCGCCCTTCCCCTTGCCGGGAGGGCGGCGCTGTACTATAATGGGGGTAACTTCTTACCGCTGGAGGGAGACGGGATGGAGGAGTACGATATCATCATCGTGGGCGGCGGCCCCGCCGGGGCTACGCTGGCCCGGCTGCTGCCGGAGCATTTGCGGGTCCTGCTGCTGTGTGACGACCGCCGGGGCAAGCCCTGCGGCGGCCTGCTGGCCCCGGACGCCCAGAAGGCCCTGGCCCGGTTCGATCTGACGCTGCCCAAGGAGATCCTGGTGGACCCCCAGATCTTCGCCGTGCGGACCATCGACCTCACTAGCCGCCAGCAGCGCTACTACCAGCGCATGTATATCAATGTGGACCGGGTGAAGTTCGACCGATGGCTCCTGGATATGGTGCCGCCCCATGTGTCGGTGCGCCACGTCCGCTGCCGCAGCGTGGAGCGGACGGAGGAGGGCTTCCTCGCTACCTTCCCCGGGCAGGACGGCGCCCTGGAGACCGCCCGGGCAGCTGTCCTGGTAGGGGCCGACGGGGCCGGGTCCCTGGTGCGCCGGAGCATCTTCGGCCCTATCAAGACCCGGCAGTATACCGCCATCCAGCAGTGGTTCCCCCTGGCGGCGGTAAACCCCTTCTACTCCTGCGTCTTTGACCCGGCCACCTCCCCCTGCTGCTCCTGGTCCATCTGCAAGGACAACTTCTTCATCTTCGGCGGGGCGTTCCCCTCTCGGAGGAGCCGCTCCGCCTTTGAGGCCCAGAAGCAGCGCCTAGCGGACTACCTCCATATGGACTTCGGCGCGCCGGTGAAAACCGAGGCCTGCCAGGTGCTGCGGCCCAGCCGCCCTGCCAGCTTCTGCCTGGGCGGGGGCGGGGCATATCTGGTTGGCGAGGCCGCCGGGTTCATCAGTCCCAGCTCCCTGGAGGGCATCAGCAGCGCCATCCTCAGCGCCACGGCGCTGGCGGAGAGCCTGGAGCAGTCCCGCCCCCTGGCCGCCTACCGCCGCGCCACGGGGCACCTGCGCTGGAAGCTGCTGGCAAAGAATCTGAAATGCCCCTTCATGTACCACCCCTTCCTCCGCTCCCTGGTGCTGAAAAGCGGCCTCACCAGCATCCAGGTGGAGGCGCGCCCGAGAGGAACCCCTGAAGCAAAAATGCCGCCCGACCGGCGGCGGAATCCAAAAAGAAAGACATGACCTGCGGTCATGTCTTTCTTTTTGGAAGGGACGGTTAAAATACTCATTTTCCATGGAAAACAAAACCGCCGCAAAGCGGCGGACCCAAACCGGAGCCCAGCGCCCGAGGCCCGAAGGTCCGAGGAAGTGCCCTTGGGGTGCGACAGCGGCTCCGGTTTGGAAGCGAGGAGCAGCAGAATGAGCGCGCGATGCGTTTTGCAATGAAATAAAAAAACTCGTCACAAGCGATATGTCGCTTGCGACGAGCTGGTGACCCGTACGAGACTCGAACTCGTGTTACCGCCGTGAAAGGGCGGTGTCTTAACCACTTGACCAACGGGCCATATAGGGAAACCTGCCAAAGTGGCAGGTTTCCAATTGGTAGCGGCGACTGGATTTGAACCGGTGACACTTCGGGTATGAACCGAATGCTCTAGCCAACTGAGCTACGCCGCCATATGTTGTCTGCTTGAACAGGCACGGATTACTATACCGAAAAATTTCGGATTTGTCAAGTGGTTTTGGAAATTTTTCTACCCTTTTTTGTGAAAAACCCAGCGGGCCGCCAAGAATGGCGGCCCGTTCTGTCATTTGACCCGATTCATCCGATGCCATCAGGATAGAGTTCCCGGAATTTCTCCAGCATCGCCTGCTGCCACCGGCTCTGCGCATCGGTGAGCATGAGTCCGTGTTCCAGGTCCCCCATGGCTGCCTGGCACTCCTCCGGGAACATCCCCGCGTCCCAGGCGGTGCTGGTCACAATCATCTCCCGCTCCTCGTCGGTGAAGTCCCTGTCAGCCAAAATGCGCACATACGTCTCCGGATAGAGGACAAAGGCCCGGCCCAGGGATGTGCCATACCCCTCGGCGTAGGCGCCGTCCAAATCCGTGCGGAGGCATCCCCCGGCCTGAAGACCGTAGATCTCGTCCTCAGACAGGGTGTCCTGTCCCGCAAGCCAGTTCAGCAGGGCGAAGATGGTCTCGTCCGTCTTCCCCGCCTCCCCCAGGCGTCCGAATTCCCGCCAGGACATGTGCTGGAGGTTGCCGTAGATGTCCTGGCGGTAGCGGTAGACCTCCTCTGCGGAGAGGTTTGCGTCGTTCTCCAGGGCCTGGAGGGCGATATATACGATCTGGGTGGCGTCGGTCTGCTCCCCCTCCGGCTCCTGGCGCGCCGAGAAGTCCGGCTGGCCGTCCACAATGGGGAAGATGGTCTCGTTGTCCACCGCCCAGGCCTCATTGCCCCGGTCGTCGGCATTGCGCACCTCAATGCCCGCCACATGGCCGTCCGCGATATAGAAGAGGATCGCCTTGCCGTAGGCGTCCGCCGGGGCGTAGGCATAGCGGTAGTCGTGGAGACAGAGCACATCATTGCCGGACTCCTTGAGCAGATAGACCAATGCGTTCTCGTATTCGCTCAGCACATCCTGGGCATTGCTGCCCACCTGGATGCACCGGGGCGTCTCATAGCCGGCCACAATGGCGGCCACCGCCTCCACAGTCTCCTGCTCCGGCTCCTCTCCGCTGTTGTGGGTGTAGGTCAGGTGCAGCGCCCCGCAGGCCACCTCATGGATGCTCACCCGGCCATAGTCCGTGTCCCTCACCGTCTCCCGGGTAGTCCGGGTCAAAGTCGTGCCGAAGGGGAAACATTCCTCCTGTTCGCCCACTTTCAGAAACTCGTATCCCCCATCCGTTGCCCAAAGCAGCGCAAACTCCCCGGTAGCCTCTGTCCCCGGCCTCGCCCCCTGGGCGGGCTGTTCCTCCGTCTCGGCCGTATCGCTGGGCACCTGCTCCACCGGCCCCGTCTCCATTCTGCGGATGGCCATGTAGACTGTCACCGGGATCATTACCACCGCCAGCGCAGCAAGGGCCACCGCCGCCACCGGAACCCAGCGGGGGAACCGCCGCTTCGGGGGCGAGGCCGCCTCATCTTCCATGGAGGCCGGCTCCGATGCTTCCGGAGGCTCCCCGGCGGAGGACGACTCCCCTGCCGCCTCCTGCTGGCGCAGGCCCGCCAGCTCGTCCGCTGACACGCCGAACAGCTCCGCCAGCGCCAACAGATTTCCTGTATCCGGGCAGCTCAGGCCCTTCTCCCACTTACTCACCGCCTGACGGCTGATACCCAGCACCTCCGCCAGGCCCTCCTGGGACATGCCCCGCTCCCGGCGCAGCGCCTGGATCCGCTCTCCCAAGGTCATAGTCGATCCCTCCTTTTGGTTGGCAGTATTCTATCATTTTCTGCCGCTGTTGGCTACCAACCAGTTGTCAACTATTGGTTGCGGCGTATGATTTAGGCGCAAATCCCATAAAAAGGCTGCAAAAAACCTCTCTGCCTTTCAGCAGAGAGGTTCAAGCCTGTGACGTTGGATTCATGTTGGGAGCAGCCTCCAAAAACAAAAAATCCACGCTCCTTCCAGCGTGGTCACATGTTCAGGTGAGCCTTAACGCTCGCTGACGACGGTCTCGCTCTCGCCGAAGATCAGGTCGTCCACATCAACGCCGGTGAAATGATATGCCATATACGCTGTCACTTCCTTTCATTTTTTAATTTACGAGTTTATTATAGCACAGTTCCTCTAAAACACAAGTGAACAATTTGTTAAATTTCCATAAAAGCGCCGAGAAGGCCCGCCGGAAATCCGCTGTCCCTGTGCAGAAGGAGTATTGGTATTTTCGCTGGTTTATGCTATACTAAAAGCTGAATACGATTTTTAAGAGATAAGGGAGAGACCATGGTATCCCATACCCGTTCAAAACGCAGACATCCCTGGATACGGCTGGCCGTCCTGCTGGCTGTTTTGGCCGCCGGGATCCTGTTTTTTTACTGGAGCAATCACTCCCTCCAGATAGAGCGCTTCACCTTTTTAGACAGTGCCCTCCCGGAGGGCTTCGACGGCGCGGTGGTCGTGCAGCTTTCTGACCTCCACTGCGGGTCGTTTGGCGAGAACAACAGCGGCCTGCTCTCGGCGGTGGCGGCGGCAGAGCCGGACTATATCTTTCTCACCGGGGACCTGCTGGATCAGGCCAAGCCCATCCCGGAGGGGTACGTGGAGACCCTGGCCGGGGGCCTTGCGGCCATCGCCCCCACCTATTACGTCACCGGCAACCACGAGTGGGCCCGGGGTGGCGTGCCGGAGCTGAAAAACACCCTGGCCGACTGCGGCGTCACCGTTTTGTCCAACCAGTTCGTGCCCCTGGAGCGCCAGGGGGATGTGATTTTGCTGGCGGGCATCGACGACCCCAACGGCTATGCCGACCAAAAGACCCCGGAGGAGCTGGCCGCGGAGATCGCGGCGGCGGAGGACAGCCCCTACTGGCTCCTGCTGGCCCACCGCAATACCCTGTTCGCCGACCGCTACAGCCGGCTGGGGGCGAACCTCACCATCTGCGGCCACGGCCACGGGGGGCTCATCCGCCTGCCCTTTACGGACGGGCTCGTCAGCACGGACCGGACCTTTTTCCCCACCTATACCGCCGGGTTCTATACGGCCAACGGGGCGCGGGTGTTCGTGTCCCGGGGTCTGGGGAACAGCGGGCGGACCTTCCGCCTGTTCAACCGGCCCCAGGTGGTGGTGCTGACCCTGGAAAAGGGGAACTGATTCGATAGCAGAGAGAGCGAGATACTATGCAGACGTTTCTGGCAGGAGAATATGATATTGCGGTCATCGGCGCCGGCCACGCCGGCATCGAGGCAGCCCTGGCCGCGGCCCGGCTGGGGCGGCAGACCATCTGTTTTACCATCAACCTGGACGCGGTGGGCAACATGCCCTGCAACCCGGCCATCGGCGGCACCGGCAAGGGCCACCTGGTCCGGGAGCTGGACGCCCTGGGGGGCGAGATGGCCAGGGCGGCGGACGCCGCCTGCATCCAGTACCG
>CAJFQQ010000027.1 GCA_904419145.1 uncultured Oscillospiraceae bacterium
CTTGCCGTCAATGGTGACGGGGATGATCCGGTGGTTCTCCCGGGCCGGATGGTTCATGCGCCCGGCATAGCCCTCGTTCTCCCGGCACAGCTGGCACTTGGGGTAGCCGGACTGGGGGGCCGCCTTGGCCGCGGCAATGGCCTTGGGGTCCTTCTCCGGCTTGGAGAGGTTGATGGTGATATCCAGATCTCCATACGCCGTGGGGGCCGTCCATTTGACATCCTTTGCGATGCGGTAGCGGCGGATATAGTCTGTATCCTGGCTGAGCTGGTAGTACCAGTCCGTGGCCTCCTTGGGAGAGCGAGCGTACCGCTCCCGGAAGGCACCGATCACCTGGCTGGGCCGGGGCGTCAGCACACCCATGAGCTTGGTGTCAAACAGGTCCCGGCTGGTGATGTCCCCCTCAATGACCCGGCGCTGGACGGAGAAGTCCAGCAGGTTCCGCAAAATTTCCTCCAGGGGCAGCTCCACCTTCTCCTCCGGCTCGATGTACTCCTGGAGTTGGAGCACATCCAGCAGGCTGTTGATGGCCCAGGTCCGGTCCGCCGGCTCGATGAGCCCAGTGCGGACGCCGTAGTCCGCCAAGGCGGCGATGTATTGATCAATCATCCTTCTCTTCCTCCTCTTCCGTCTGCCCTATACCAGGCGCACACCGCCCACCGGACGGATGGACAGCACGTGGCAGGACCCGTCCCCCAGCAGGCGCTCCATCTCTGTCTGGAAGCGCTCCAGCATGTCCAGGGGCACAAAGGCCTGGATGGTGCCGGCAAAGCCGCCGCCGTGGACCCGGCAGGCCCCCCGGCCGTTCAGCAGCTTCTCGCACACCGTCAGGGCCACCGCCACCTCCTGGTGGTGGGTATATCCGGCGGGAACCACGTTCTGCAGCAGGCGCCAGCTGGAGAGACCCGAGGCGGTGACCTGCTGCAAAAATGCGTCAAAATCGCCTGCCCGCAGGGCCTTCACCTGCGCCTCCACCCGGCGGTTGTCCTCGTAGATGTGGATAGCCCGGAGCACCGCCCGGTCCCCGGCCTTCCGGCGCAGGGTGGGGAGCTCGGCGTAGAAGTCCGCCTCCGGCACCTCCCGCAGGACACTCCTGCCGAAGTGGGCGCAGACCTCCTTCAGCTCCCGGGTGACGGCGGCGTACTCGTCGGTCAGGTCCGCGTGGTCTGCGCCGCTGTCCACGATGCACAGGGCGTAGCCGGAGTGGGCGAAGTCAAAATCCACCCGCTCCACAATGGGGTTGGCGTTGTCGGCAAAGTCGATGGTCACCATGTTCCCCACTGAGGAGGCCATCTGATCCAGCAGGCCGCTGGGCTTGCCGAAGTAGACATTCTCGGCGTACTGGCCGATCTGGGCGATCTGCACGGGGGTGCACTGCTGCCCATAAAACAGGTGGTTGATGATGGTCCCCACCAGCACCTCAAAGGCGGCGCTGGAGCTCAGGCCGCTGCCCTTGAGGACGTTGGAGGTAGTGTAGGCGTTGAAGCCCTCCACCCTGCAGCCCCGCTGGCTGAACCAGGCGGCAATGCCCCGGATGATAGCCGCGGAGGTGTTCTTCTCCTCCTCCCGGATGGAGAGATCCGCCAGGTCGATGACGTCCATGGGGAAGCCCTCGCTCTGGATGCGGATGGTGTTGTCACCGCTGGGGGCCACGGCGGCGATCACGTCCAGGTTCACGCTGCCCGCCAGCACCTTGCCGTGCTGATGGTCGGTGTGGTTGCCGCCGATCTCCGTGCGCCCCGGAGCGGAGAACACCGCCAGATGCTCTGCGCCTCCGAACGTATCCGAGAACCCCTGGAGGAGCCCCCGGTAGCGGGCAGCCTGCGCTGCCTGCTGTCCCTGGCCGTACAGCTTTTCCAGTGCGCTCTCCAACTGTTCAAAATCGGTCAAAGGTGAAAAGGTATACTCCATGGCTACCTCCCAAAATTTCTTGTTGTTTCATATCTCTTATGCCATCATTATAACCAGCTTGACAGCTTAAAGACATGGATTTATTCGCCACTTCTTCTCAATTTTTAGCCAAAATAAACTCCGGCAGGGGCCGGAGTTTATTTTGGCGTTCCCGGGCAAAACACCCAGGACGGACATATCTCAGATTACTTCTTTACCAGGTACTTGCGCATATCCAGGGCGCAGGCGAAGAGGATGATGGCGCCCTTGATGAGGTACTGGTAGTTCTGGTCCACGCCGGTGAAGGTCAGGCCCACGAAGATCAGGCGCAGCATAATAACGCCAATGATGATGCCGCTGATCTTACCGATACCACCGACAAAGCTGACACCGCCGATGACGCAGGCCGCGATGGCGTCCAGCTCGTAGTTCAGGCCGGTGTTGGCGTTGTTGGCGGCCACGCGGGCGCCCTCGATAAAGCCGGTCCAGCCGTACATGGCGCCGGCCAGGGCGAAGACCATGATGGTGGTCAGCAGCACGTTGACGCCGGACACCCGGGCGGCCTCCTCATTGGAGCCCAGGGCGAACATGTTCTTGCCGAAGGTGGTCTTGTTCCAGATGAACCACATGATGGCCGCCAGGATGATGGAGTAGAGCACATAGCGGGGGATGGGGATGCTGGCGCCGTTGGCAGCGGGGATGGAGAACAGGGGAGCACGGACGAAGTCGGTGTAGCTGGCGTCCAGGCTGCCGATGGTGCCGCCGCCGTTGTTGCCCATCTGGACATAGAGCAGCAGCAGGGTGTACAGGATCAGCTGGGTGCCCAGGGTCACGATGAAGGGGTGGAGCTTGAACTTGCCCACAAAGAACCCGTTGAACGCGCCCACGCAGGCGCCGATGAGCATGGCGATGATGATGACCAGCCACACCGGCAGGGTGCCGATATTGGGCCACATCTTGTTGCTGGCCTCCACGCTCTGGAGCAGGGAGGCGGACACGCAGGCGGTGAGGCCCACACAGCGGCCGGCGCTCAGGTCGGTACCGGTGAGGACGATGCACCCGGCGATGCCCAGGGCGGCGGGCAGATAGGCCGCCGTCAGGGAGAGGATGTTGATGAGGGAACTGGGCGCCACGAAACCGGGGCGGTAGATGGCGATGCCGATGGCGGCCACCACCATGATGATGATCAGCATGTTGTTCATCAGCAGGTTGCCGACCTGCTTGCCGCTGAACTTCTGGGCCTTCGCGGCCAAATCTTTGGACTCCTGACTCATTTGTCTGTCTTCCTCCTTACACATATTTGGCCGCCAGGGTGAGGATCTCCTCCTGGCTGGTATTCTTGGCGTCCACCTCGCCGGCCACCTGGCCGCCGGACATGACCAGGATGCGGTCGCAGATGCCCAGCAGCTCCGGCATCTCCGAGGAGACGACGATGACACCCTTCCCCTCGTTGGCCAGGTCGATGATCAGCTGGTAGATCTCGTATTTCGCGCCCACGTCGATGCCGCGGGTGGGCTCGTCCAGGAGCAGGATCTCGGGCTTTGTCAGCAGCCAGCGGCCGATAATGACCTTCTGCTGGTTGCCGCCGGAGAGGGAGCGGATCTGGGTCTTCTGGCTGGGGGTCTTGATGTGCATGGCCTGGATGGCCCAGTCGGTGTCCTCCCGCATCTTCTTGTCGCTCAGACACACGCCGCCCATCAGGTACCCCTTCAGGTTGGAGATAACGGTGTTCTCCTTGATATCCCGGATGCCGAAGATGCCGGTGGCCCGGCGCTCCTCGGTGAGCAGGGCGAAGCCGTTTTTAATGGACTCCTTGGGGGAGCGGTTCTGGATCTCCTTGCCGTGGAGGCGGATATGGCCGCCCTCCCGGGTCATGGCGCCGAACAGGTTCTCCAGCACCTCCGTGCGGCCGGAGCCGTCCAGGCCGGCGATGCCCAGCACCTCGCCCTTGCGCAGCTGGAAGGAGGCGTCCTTGAGCCGGGTGTACCGGCCGGCCATGTGCTCCACGTCCAGGATCACCTCGCCGGGCTTGTTGGTCTTGGGCGGGAAGCGGTTGGTGAGCTCACGGCCCACCATCAGGCGGATGATCTCCTCCATGGTCAGGTCCTTGGCGGGCTTGGTGGCCACCCAGGTGCCGTCGCGCATGATGGTGACATCGTCGCTGATGCGCAGGATCTCGTCCATCTTGTGGCTGATGTAAATGATGCCGCACCCCTTGTCCCGCAGCATGTTGATAATGCGGAACAGGTGCTCCACCTCCTCCTCGGTCAGGGACGAGGTGGGCTCGTCGAACACGATGATCTTGGAGTCATAGCTGACTGCCTTGGCGATCTCCACCATCTGCCGCTGGGAAACGGGCAGGGTGGACATGATTGCCTTGGGGTTGACCGTGACCTCCAGCTGTTCAAAGATCTCCTTGGTGCGCTTGGCCATGATCCCCTCGCTGACCATGATGCCCCCCACCTTGGGGTAGCGACCCAGCCAGAGGTTGTCCTGTACGCTGCGGGTCAGTGCCTGGTTCAACTCCTGGTGCACCATGGCCACCCCGTTTTCCAGGGCCTCCTTGGCGTTTTTGAAGTTGACCTCTTTGCCGTCCAGCCGGATGGTGCCGCCGTCCTTGGAATAGATCCCGAACAGGCACTTCATCAGGGTGGACTTGCCCGCGCCGTTCTCCCCCATCAGGGCGTGGACGGTACCGGCGCGGACCGTCAAATCCACGCCATCCAGCGCCTTGACGCCGGGGAACTCTTTGGTGATGCCGCGCATCTCCAGCAGTGCAGGCTGATCCATACGCTTCCTCCTCTCTCGCTTGGAAGGCCACCGCTTCATCCGCGGCCTGAAAGCCCGCGGCTCAAGCGGTGGCTCCACAATCTTAAAATAATGGGGCTGCCCGGGGGAAAATGCCCCGCGGGCAGCCCCACAAATCACTCGAACCTTGCGCTGAAAAGTGCGGCGGTATTAGCCGACGGTGGTGTACGGGACACGGATCTTAGCCACGTCAGCATCCACGTTCATACCCTCGGTGTTGCTCATCAGGTCGCCGGTCTCCTGGTAGTTCTGGAGCAGGGTGGCCACAGCCTCAGCCAGGCCGCTGGCGGACTGACCCACAGCGCCGGTAGCCTTGCCGGCATTGATGGCGTCTACGATGGCCTGCAGGCCGTCAACGGTGAACACGGGGATGGTGGTGCTGCCCTCAGCGCCAGTGTTGTAGCCGGCGGTCTCCAGAGCGGTGATGGCGCCCAGGCCCATGTCGTCGTTGTTGGCGATGACCAACTCAACCATGTTGCCGTTGGCCTCGGAGTAGGCGGAGAGGACGGTGGTCATGTAGTCCTGAGCAGCGGCGGAGGACCAGGAGCCGTTGGGGTCAACCAGGTACTGGGTGGCGGCGGCGCTGTCATAGTAGGCCAGGGCGGGCTTGCCGGCCTCGGTCAGGATGGCGTTGGCATCCTCCACAGCGAACTGGGTGCGGTACTCGGCCTCGGGGTTGTTCTCCTGGCCCTTGAACATGACGTAGGAGATGACACCGTCGCCGTTGAGGTCCACAGCGTCGTAGTTCTCCAGCAGGTAGTTGCCGATCAGCTCGCCCTGCATGTGGCCGGCCTCAGCGGGGTCGGTGCCCACGAAGGCGGCCTTGTCATAGCTGTTGATCACGTCGTTGGAAACCTCGCGGTTGAAGAAGATCACGGGGATGTTGGCGTTCTTGGCGGCGTCCACGATGGCCTGGGTGGTCTCGTCAGCGGAGGCCTCCACAGCGTTGACCACCAGGGCGTTGACGCCGTTGGCAATGGCGGTGTTCACCTGGTCCAGCTGGGTGCCGGCGTTGGTGTTGCCGTCCTGGTTGTTGAAGGTGATGCCCAGCTCCTCCCACTTGGCGTCCATCTCGTTGCGGACGTTGCTGATGAAAGCGTCGGAGTAGTTGTAGTAGAGCACAGCGATGTTCAGCCCGTCGCCGCTGGCGGAGCCGTCATCGGTGGCAGCGCCGCCGTTGTTGGTGGTGCCGCCGTTGTTGGTGGTGGTGGTGTTCCCGCCGCAGGCGACCATTGCGAAGACCATCGCCAGAGACAGGACAAAAGCCAATACTTTTTTCATCTGAAAATCCTCCTTATAAATTTGGATCCATTTCTTTTGTACGTAAAGAAATGGAAAAGGCATATGCCTTTTCCAAGGGGATCTCCTTGTCCCCTTGCGAGTGTATTATACTGCATGTTTTCAGCATATGAAATGGATTTTTTCGTCAGTCTTATGGATAATTTATGGAGATTCCAAGCTGTCAAAGCGCTCCTCTTGTCTGAAATACACAAAAGAAAATCTTTAATTTGTGCAAACAATACAGACCAGAAAGAAATATGTCCATCTATTTCCGGAATATATGAGATCGCTGTCCCATTTTCGGGAAACCTGTCACAGTAAAAATAATTTTGTTACAAGAGTATTAAAAACTGGAATTACCTTGCACCGCCGCCCTTATTCCTCCTTTTCCTTCTGCTGGTGGGTCATGGCGTAGTACCGTGGCGAGACACCTTTCATCTCCTTAAAGGCACGGGAGAAGTAAAAGGGGTCATCAAACCCAACAGAATTGGAGATCTCCTGAACCGAGTGGGTGGTGGTGGACAGCAGCATACAAGCCCGGTCAATCCGGTATTCCAGCAAAAACCGCTTGGGAGAGACCTGATAACGCTGCATAAACTTCCGATACAAGCTGCTGTGGCTTACCGACAGCTGTGCCGCCAGATCCTCCACGGAAATCGGCTCGGCAAAGTGATTAATAATGTAATCCGCAGCCTGCTTGGCGCAGTCGGTGGCGTCCCGGCGCCGGGACTGGTTGTGTTCGGCATGTTCGACAAGGAACGATAACAGGGCGTATAATTTTCCCGTAATCGCCAAATTTGCCCACATGGTGGTGCCGAAATTCCGATAAATTTCCTGGAGCAGGCCCGAAAACTGCTGGGGATATCGACCGAAGAGCACCGGGTTTTCCCGGGAGAAGTCCGTCTGCTCCACATAGTTCTCCGCATCCATGCCATTGAAGCCCACCCAGATGTACTCCCACGGCTCGTGGTGGTCGGCATAGTAGTGGACCGTAGTCTCCGGATAGACCAGGAAGCTATCCCCTGCCTGGAGAGCATACTTCTGGTTGCTGATAATACAGGTGCCTCGGCCGGATAAAATGTGGTGCAGAAGGAAGTGGTCCCGGATGCCGGGCCCCCAGCCGTAGCCGGGGCTGCATTGCTGGCAGCCGGTACTCTGCACATAGAGGGAGGCCGTGCGGCGCTCCAACTTCAAAGAGTGTTTATAGATACTGCTCTGCTCGCTCATGGTCTCCTCCTTTCATTTTGCTTTGACCCAAAGATACACACTGACCCTATGAAAAGAGCAACAAACATTGCTGTATCAAACAATTTTCGCTATTATTATTGTAAGAAGCAGTCCTATACTGGGAATATCTCCAGGAAAGGACATCTGCTATGAAACGATTGTGCTTTTTAACCCTCTGCCTCCTTTTGCTTCTCGCCGGCTGCAGTCAGCCAAAAACGGAAGGCGCCGCCGCCCAGCAGGAGGAACCCGCAACGCTCACCGCACAGGCGCTCTCCCTTTTTCCTCCATCCTATGACCTGTCCTTCCGGCTGGAGGCCTTTCAGGGCGAGGAACGGACCTCTTACAGCCACATCACAGCCATCCAGACCAGCGACGGCTTCTACTACGCTTCCAGTACCGGCGAGTGCTACCTTTTCCTCCGGATGGATTCTGACGCCTACGCCTTTTATCTCTGGGATGAGGCTACCGGCACCATGGTTGCCAACCAGAATCTCACCTTTTCCAGAGCTGTGCTGGAGGGGTTCCAAGACTCCATTCTGCATCTGGGCCTTCTGGTACATGACGTCTCTAATCTGGAGGAAACCGGAACGGCCAATATTGCCGGTCGGCCATGCCAAGTCTATGAGGGCAGCGATACTGCCGGCGACCAGTTCCATTGCCGGAGGACCTACTACATAGACCAGGAAACCGGCCTGACGCTGTCCCACTCCATTCAATACACCGATCAGACCGGCCGGGCCTTTACCTATCTCCTCACCTGCGAGCATTTTTCTACCCAGCAGGCAACGCTTCCCAACCTCTCTCTGGTGCTATAGAAGATGCGAAATGGGAACACCACAAGCAACATGCCCGCAATGTCCCCATTGATAACGGTTAACGGCGCACAAATCCCCCTGGCAGCCAATCCTGGCCCGCCTGATAGCGGGGCGCCGTTTCACCCCAATGGGTGTTTCGGCGATTTCCGGTTTTGTTTTTCTCTGCCATGGAGGCGCACCTCCTTTTTTGCAGGATCAGTATATCATAATTTTCCAGCTAAAACAAGACAAAATCACCAAACCGCAACCGTTTCCGGCCGCTCTTTTTTGGCGTCTTTGACCCCCTGGTTTCAGTACTTTTCCCGACCGCATGGAATAATTTGTTGCCATTTTTGTGCAATTTGTCATATACTCCAGTTGGGATTTCCGCTCTTTTCGGGTGCTCTTTAGAATTTTTATACAGCCGTATCCCTGCTTCCTTTTTTGAACGGACTGTGATATACTATTTTCAATCTTACCTGCTATGGGAGGAGGCACCGACATGTCTACCGAACTCACCTCCATCCTGAACACACTGAAAACCTTTACTGCAGAAAAGCTTCTCAGCGCCCTGGTACTGCTATGCGTATCCCTGCTGGTCATCAAACTGGTGATGCGGATTCTCACCAAACTGCTGGAAGGCCCTCGTTTTGACCAGCGGATGCAAAAATATATTCTTTCCGCTGTGCGTGTCCTGCTCTACATTCTGGCCGCTCTCATTGTTGCGGACAGCTTGGGAATTCCGATCTCCTCCCTGCTGGCCCTGTTCAGCGTGCTGGGCCTCGCCATCTCGCTGGCTGTGAAGGATGTCCTGGGCAATGTGGCCGGAGGTCTGGTGATTCTGTTTGCCAAGCCGTTTCAGATCGGAGACTATATCGAGACTGATGCCGGGAGCGGCACTGTGGCGGCCATTGACCTGACCTACACCCAGCTGGACACTGCCGATGGCCTGCGCCTGATGATCCCCAACAGTGTCCTGTCCGATAGCAAAATCACCAACTATACCCAGCTGGGTACCCGCCGTATTGACCATGCGGTCTCCGCCTCCTATGATGACGCCATCCAGGATGTCCGCGCCGCCTGCCTCCAGGCAGTCGCCATGACGCCCAACATTCTGGAGGACCCGGCCCCCATGGTCATTGTCTCCAAGTATGGGGACAGCTCCATTGAATATCGCGTCCGCTGCTGGAGCCGTGTGGAATTTTATTGGGATGCCAATTACGCGCTCCTGGAAAATATCAAGGCCTGCTTTGACAAAAATGGCATTACTATGACATATAACCATCTTAATATTCACATTTTGGAGAACAAGAGCAATGAAACACTATGAATTCCAATGTAAAGTTGAATATCCGGATCTGGGGGTGGATGCCCGCCTCAGCCATCTGGGTACCCTAAGAATGATGCAGGAGGCCGCCTGCCAGGACTCCAGCCGCACCGGTTATGGCCCTTTTGATGTGGAGCGCAACGGTGTTGCGTGGATCATATGCGGTTGGAAGCTGCGTTTAGACCGCCGTCCCCACTGGGGGGAGGCTCTGACCGTCCATACCTGGCCCCGTACCATGTCCAGCCATCTTTCTGAAAGGGATTTTCAGATTTTTGACAGCCACGGCAATCTGATCTGCGCCGCCACTTCCCGATGGCTGCTCATTGATGTCCGTACTGGCCGCGTAACCAATGTAACACCCGAAATTGCTGCGGCCTACCCGCTGGACAACAGCTGCCGCGCCATGGAGGAGGAGTTGGTCTCCAGTGGCAAAAGCCCCGAGAACGCGGCAGAGACTTTTACATACACTGCCTTGCGGCGTGATCTGGACATGTTCCGCCACGTCAATAACCTCCACTATCTGGAGCTGGCCCGGGAGGCCCTGCCAGCGGAGGTCGCAGAACAGAATTTCCCCAACATCGAGATCCTATACAAGCGGCAGATCCGTCAGGGAGATCGGGTCCATTTTCTCTACTCCTATGATGAGACGGAAAAAAGGCACCTGGTGGAGCTGCGAAACGATGACGGCAGAAAGTGCCACGCCTTGGTGTGGTTCTATTGAGTATCTCCAACAGGAAGAGCGCCCTGCGATTTTTCGCAGGGCGCTCTTTGCCGATCGGCGATGGCACGGGGGATACGCCGCTTGGCCGCCCCCTGCATCTCCCACAACCCGAAAAAGAGAGGGGCGCCCTCACGGGCGCCCCTCTAAAAGCACACTTAATCTTTGTCGAAAAAGGCTCGGATCGCCTCCGTGTAATCTCCCAGGCAGACCAGGTAGTGGTTGCCCACATGGGAGTTGAGGAAATCCTCCACCGGCTCTTGGCAGCGCAGGCGAATCTGAGTACGGCAGAGATCCCTCTCGTGAAGATCCTCCACGATCTCACCGGCAGACAGGAAGTAGTGTCCCAGATCGGCGCTGGCTTTGAACACCGTCACCTTGCCCAGGGGGATATCCCCGGCGATGGCTACACCAATGCCGGACTCAAAGTGGGTATCCAGCGTGTAGCGCTCCGGCATATCCAGGGGCAGTGTGCAGTGGGCAAAGACGATCTCATTGCCCGCACGGTCCACTCGGGAGGGATTGCACTGAAACACGTGCTGTCCCGAGATCCGGCCCAGGATAACCATGGAAATCAGAGAAGGCAGATCCCCCTCACACCCGGCATAGATCCCCTCGGCGTTCAGCAGTGCCAGCCCCAGGCAGCCGGTGTTTTTCACCAGCGTCAGCAGGTCAAAGCAGCGCACGCTGAATCCGGCCAGGCCATACTTGTCCACCAGGCGGCGGAACGCGCCATAGATGGCCAGAGCCTGCTCCACCTGTTCCCGGTCAAAGGGCCGGGACAGCAGCTCCTGGCAGGCAGGGCTGTCGGGATAGGTGTTCTTGCGGATCTCCTCCACCAGCTCCTCCATGGAGATGGAGACCACCTCGATCCCCAGCTGCTCCTTCAATCTGCCGTAGTCCACGGCGGTGGAGATCAGCCAGTCCGATGGAGCGCCGATCAACCCCAGTTTCATGCCCCGCAGGCTCCGCCGGGCCTCAGCGGCCCGAACCAGGGTGCAGATGCTATCAACGACCTCGTCCTGACTTCCGTGGAGGAGGCGGGCCGTCTTGCCCTGCTGGGTGATGTAAGTCAGCGTCTCCATGGAGGCGGACAGGGAGTTCTGGCTGCCGATGGTCACCAAGACCACCGGCCCCTTCAGGTCAGCCAGGGCCGCCTTGGCAAGGCCCGCCGTGCCGCCGGTGGCGACATACACCAGGCATACGCTCTCAGCGCCCACCTCCGCCGCGCTGCCGGGGATCATCTCCATCCCCAGCTTACGGCCCGCCTGGTCAAACAGGTCCTGGGCCTGACGGCGCAGTTCTTCATCTTGGTGCTGTGCGCTTTGCAGATACAGGTATTTCATACGGTTTTCCTTTCTTCTCCAAATATCTAAAAACAACCGCGCTGGTGCCTTGGGCACCGGCGCGGCCATCTTTCACGATCAGTTGTCCACGTATTTGCCGATGCCGGCAGGCGCCTTGCCACGTTTCATGCCAAAGACGATCACCAGCATGGTAAAGAGGTAGGGAGCCATCATCACCAACTGGGAAGGCAGAGAACTCTGGAAAATCGTCTGTAGGGAATCAAAGAATCCAAAGAAGATGCTGCCCAGCATCGCGCCCAGGGGGTTGTAATGGCCAAAGGCGTTGATGACCACCGCGATATAACCGCGGCCATCTGTCATGTTCTCTACGAACATATCCATCTGGGACAGGGACAGGTACGCGCCGCCAAGGCCGGCGAAGATGCCGCTCATGGCTACGCCGAAGTACTTGTAGGCGTTGACCTTTAGGCCCACCGTGCTGGCAGCCTGGGGGTTCTCGCCCACCATGCGCATCCGGAGGCCCGGCGTGGTCTTGTACATGAATACCCAGCCCAGCACCACCAGTGCGATGGTCAGATAAAAGAGGATGGTCTGGGAGTTGAGGATGGGCCCGATAAAGGGGATCTTCTCCAGCGCGTCGATATTCAGCCGGGAGAACGCCGCCACCTGCGCGCTTTTCCCGTTCATATCAAAAATCGAGTTCAGCAGCAGCGGGGTTGCAGCGGTAGCCAGCAGGTTAACGCACATACCGCTGATGGAAGCGTTGACACGGTAGGTAATATGCATCACTGCGTGGAGCATGGCGGAAATCGCGCCAAAGGCCGCTCCGAACAGCAGGCCCACCCAGGCGCTGCCGCTGATATAGGAGCCGTACACGCCGAAGAAGGCGCCAAAGAGCATCATGCCCTCCAGTCCCAGGTCACTGACACCAGAACGGCTGGAGAAGGTACCGCCTGTAGCCGCCAGGATCAGCGGCACAGAGCTGCGCAGGGAGGATGACAAAATGGTGATAATCAGTCTCATTTGGACAGGCCCTCCTTCTTCGCATCAGATGTCTGGGGCAGCGCCTTCGCTTTGTCCCGGCCCAGCCACTTCTTCGGCAGGGCGATCAGGGAGCGGATCAGCGTGGGCGCAGCCACGAAGATGATGACCAGCACCTGAATCACAGAGACGAACTCCACCGGAATATCCGTTGTACGGTTGACTGTGATCGCGCCGGCCTTCAGTACACCAATCAAGATCGAGGCGGGGATCACGCCCACCGGGCTGTAGGCTGCCAGCGCCGCCACGGAAATACCGCCGAAACCATAGCTGGCGGAAAAGCCCTCCACAAAGCGGTAGTTCACGCCCAGCGCCATAGCGGCGCCGCCCAGGCCGGCCACTGCGCCGGAGATCGCAAAGGTCATCAAATAGGTACGCTTGGCATTGATGCCGGCAGTACGAGCCGCCCGCAGGTTATAGCCGGTGATCTGGATTTCATAGCCGTAAGCCGTCCGATTCAGGACGAACTGAAGAATGATCGCCAGGACAATGCCGATCAACAGAGCGATGGTCAGCTGGGTCTGAGGGATCAGGCGGTACAGCTGTGCGCTCTCCTGGATCCGATTAGTCTGCCCAACGCCGCTGCCCTCGGCTTTCAGAGGGCCGTTGGCCAGATAGCTGGTGAACAAGATCAGGATCTCATTGAGCATTAAGGTAAGGATGATCTCATTGGCACCGAAGTGATTCTTCAAAAAGGCCACCAGACCGGCTATCAGGCCTCCGGCCAGCGCCGCTGCCAGGAGGCACAGAGGCACGTGGACAATAGAGGGCAGTCCAGTCACATAAGCGCCCACCAGTGCTGCAGCCATGGCCCCCACATGGAGCTGGCCCTCTGCGCCGGTGTTGATCATCCGCACGCGGTAAGCAATGGCAAAGGCCATGCCGGTAAAGAGCAGGGGCGTCGCCTGACTGAGCGAGAGAGCGATACCCTTTACCGTTCCCAGGGAGCTGCCGAAAATGGCAACATAGCTTTCAATGGGTGAATAACCGCACAGTGCCAGCAGGATGGCCCCCAAAATCAGGGACACCACCATCGCAAGGACAGAGGTCAATAGTGCCTGTTTGGCGTTATGCCGCTTGATGTTCATGGTTTTTTCTTTCATGCGGGTGTCTCCCCCTTCCCAGCGGGTTTACTGCCGGTCATCAGCAGTCCAAGCTCTACCTCGGACAGCTCTCCCGGCATACTCTCCGATACGATCTGTCCCTCATAGAGGACCACAATCCGGTCAGAGAGCGTCCGGACCTCATCCAGATCTGCAGATACCAACAAAATCGCCGCGCCGGAATCCCGGATGTCAATGAGTTGCTGGTGAATATACTCAATCGCGCCGATATCCACGCCACGGGTGGGGTGCGCTACGATCAGCGCCTTGGGGTTCTGACTGAAGACTCGGGCAATAATAACCTTCTGCTGGTTGCCGCCGGACAGTGAGCTGACCGGCGCATCCACCGACGGAGTCTTCACCAGGAAGCGCTCTGTCAGCTCCTCTGCGTAGCTGTCGATGGCTGCCCGCTTCATCAAGCCGCCCTTGCCGCAGAAACGGTCCTGGCGGTGGTAGCCCAGGATCATATTGTCCTTGATGGACATCTCTTTTACCAAGCCCAAAGCCAGCCGGTCCTCAGGCACATGGCCCACACCGTGGTGGATAAAGATGTCACAGGTCCCGCTGAGGGGCTCTCCATCTAGCTTCAGGGACATGGACTTGGGCTGGCACAGCCCGGTCAGGGCCTCCAGCAGCTGGGTCTGTCCGTTGCCCTCGATGCCTGCCACGCCCAGGATCTCGCCGGAATGGACCTCCAGAGAGACGTTCTTTACCTTGGCCTGGCCGTGATCCATCACTGTCAGGTTCTCCACCTTCAAGCAGACCTCACCGATATTTTTAGCGGGCCGGCGGACCTGCAGATCCACCTGACGGCCCACCATCAGGCTGGACAGCTGCTCCGTGGTAACGTCGGATGGGCGGACATCATCAGCCACCAGCTTGCCATCCCGCAGCACCACGATGCGGTCGGCCAACTCCATGGTCTCCTTGAGCTTGTGGGTGATGATGATAATGCTCTTACCGCTGTCCCGCAGCTGCCGGAGGATCACGAACAGCTCGTCCACCTCCGTAGGGGTCAGTACGGCTGTGGGCTCGTCCAGGATAATTACATCCGCTTTCCGGTACAGCGCCTTCAGGATCTCTACACGCTGCTGCTCGCCCACAGACAGGCGCTCCACCAGGATGTCCGGGTCAATGTTGAAGTGGAATTGCTGGATCAGCTCCTGCACTTCCCGTTTCGCCTTGGCCTTGTCCAGGAAGAAGCCCTTCCGCGGCTCCGCGCCCACCACAATGTTGTCTGTCACGGAAAAGGCGGGGACCAGCATGAAGTGCTGGTGGACCATACAGATCCCCTTGTTGATCGCGTCGATGGGGGAGCGCAGACGCAACGGCTCGCCCATGTAGTAGATCTCCCCGCTGTTGGCCGCCGTCATGCCGTAGAGGATCTTCATCAGTGTGGTCTTGCCCGCACCGTTCTCCCCCAGCAGAGAGAGGATCTCTCCCTCTTTCAGGCTGAAATCCACGCCGTCCAGCGCCACTGTTCCCGGGTAGATCTTGGTGATATTCTTCATTTCGATGAGTTCCACAGCCTTGCCTCCTTGCTCACTCGTCTTTATGGGCCCGCCATATGAAAAGAAAAATAGACTTTACAACTGCCGCAACCAGCCTTCGCCAGCTGTAAAATCTACTTTTTGGGCAGCGGCACCCGTCTGCGGCTGGCAGACGGGTGCCGCATAGCAATCCGTTCTCAGGCGGCGGGGCGGTTCTCCGCCACCCATGCGTCCACCGCGTCAATCTCGGTGGGCAGCACCAGGGTGCCGTCAGCGATCAGAGCCTTGACCTCGTCCAGCTGGTCGATGATATCCTGGGGGATCTCGGTGTTCACGCCCTCCAGGGAGTAATCACAGACGCCGTCCTTGATGCCGTAGACGTCGGTGCGGGCGCTCCAGGTGCCGTCCAGCAGGGCCTGGCACTCAGCAAGCACCATCTGCTGCACATATTTCATGGAGGTGCACAGGCTGTGGTCGCCGTCCACCATGGCCAGGGAGGTGCCGATCACATACTGATCCTGCTCCGTAGCGGCGTTGAACACACCCAGAGCAGAGGAGCCGGAGTTGGTGGAGACGATATCAGCGCCCCGCTCATACATGGTGGTAGCCAGCTCCTTAGCGGTGGAAGGATCGTTGTAGCCGCCGATGTAGGAGGTCAGGATCTCCACGTCGGGGTTGATATACTTGGCACCGGCCAGGAAGCCGGCGGCCTGGGCATTGGAGGTAGGGGTATCCATGGCGATGCAGAAGCCCAGGGTGTTGTCCGTGTTGCTCAGCGCAAAACGATCATCCTGAGTGGCCAGGCCCGCCAGGACGCCGGACAGGAAGTGCTGCTCGGGATGGCTGGCAGTCAGGCAGTGGATGTTATCATAGCCCTCTACGGAGGAATCGATGCAGGTGAACTTCTGGTCGGGATAATCGGGGGCCACCATGGTCAGAGCGTCTACCATCTCAGAGGAGATTACCATGATGGTGTCATACTCCTCGGTGTCCGCCAGGGCGCGCAGCTGAGTCTCAAACTCCGCAATGTCCGTGGGCTCGACGTAATCATAGCTCACGCCCAGCTGCTCCACGGCCATCTGGCAGCCCTCGTTGACCTCGTCGTTGTAGCCCTGGTCGCCCAGGCCGCCCACGCCGAAGATCACGGCGAACTTGACCGTATCGGCGCCGCCCTCATCGGTGGTATCCCCGGCATTGCTGCCGTTGTTAGTTGTGCTGTTCCCGCTGCCGGTATTATTGCCGCCGCAGGCAGTCAGCGCCATGCACAGCGTCAGCAGCATGGCCACAAGAGCAAATAACTTCTTTTTCATACATACTCTCCTTTTTCATATTCCTAAACCCGCTTGGGGTGAATTAGGCATAGATTACTGCCGGTGGTCGTAGCGGATGATGTCATCCATCCACTGCCTCACCGCCGCCGCGCTGTCCACCTCGTAGGCAAAGCGGACATTGGGCTCCTTCTTCCACCAGCCCCGGAAATCCACCACAGTCTGTCCTGCTCCAATACCGCCCAGCTGGATGTCACAGGCCACATCCTCACAGGTGAACCAGTCCGGATTGATGAGATATGCCGTAGTTGCTACATCGTTCAGGCCAATACCATCCTGCCGGGACTTATACCAGCGGGAAGGTTCGCGCATAGAGGAGCGCTTCCGCCAATCCTCCGTCATGGTGTACAGGTATCCGCCAATGGGGCCGCCCTCATCCCGCAGGCGCTCAAAATCCGCGTCTGTCTCGGTGAATTGGTCGCAGATGTCCAGCCCCAACTGTACCACAGGGATCCCGGAGTTGTAAACAATATATGTCGCCTCCGGGTCCACCGCCGCGTTGAAGCTGGCCACAGGGGTGTCGTTGCCGATCACATTGACGGCGCCGCCCATGAACAGGATCTCTTTGACATTCTTCTTCATCTCAGGGTCCAGCAGGATCGCCAGCGCCACGTTGGTCAGAGGGGCCAGTGCCAGAATGGTGACCGGCTCCGGGGACTCCCGGACGATCCGGGCCATCTCCGCGGGGCCATAGCCCGGGGTCTCCTTGGCTGTGGGCATGGGGAGCCCCGCATCCCCCAGGCCGTCCTTTCCATGGACCCAGGAGGCATCCATGGGCCCCTTCAAAATGGGCCGGTAGGCGCCCCGGTAGACGGGGACATCTGTCCGGCCGGCCACCTCCAAAATCCGCAGGGCGTTGGTAACACAGCCGTCCAGCCCAATATTGCCGTTGGCAATCGTCAGCGCCTTCACATCAAATTTTTCACTAGCAAGCACCCAGAAAATCGACGCCGCATCGTCGATGCCGGGGTCCGTGTCAATAATAACCGGGGGCAGTCGCTTCTCCATCGTATTTTCCTCCATCCTTTATTTAAATTTATCGGTTTGGCGTCATCACACTGCCGGTGACTTCAGGCTTGATCAGCAGCTTGTCCTCGATCTCGTCGATGAGCCCCAGGGAGATGCAGTGGCGCCCCCCCTCAAACTCCGTGGTGAGCCAGATCTCCACCATATCCAGGGCCTCCAGCACCCCCGTCACCTGACCGCCCAGGCAGAGGACGTTGGAGTTGTTGTGCTTCCGGGTCATCTTGGCCATATAGGGGTCGGTGCACAGTGCCGCGCGGATCCCTTTGAACTTGTTGGCCGCCATGCTCATGCCGATGCCGGTGGAACAGATCAAAATCCCCCGGCTTTCCGGGTCCTGCTCCACATGCTTCGCCACCTGCTCCGCGTAGTAGGGGTAGCGGACGATCTCCGAGGTATCGGTCCCCAGGTTTACAAATTCATACCCCTTTGGGGCAAAGGTCTCGATAATTTTATTCTTCAGGGCCACGCCACCGTGGTCATTGCCAATGTAGATCTTCAAAACAACGCACCTCTTGTGAAAGATTAAGCAATTCGAATCGTTTCATTTTTGCCGTATCAAAAATGAGCGTTAAAACCCGTGGCACAGATCCCAGCTCCACTGCCGGATGGCCGCGTGGCTGTCGACACCGGAGGCAAAGCACACGTTGGGCTCGCGGTTTTCCCGGTTGGCAAAGTCCAGCACGGTCTGACCGGCGCATCGGCCCGCTGTTTCCACGTCGCCCACCACCATCTCTGTGGTAAACCAGTCCGGATTCATCAAATAGGAAGTAGCCGCCACGTCGTTCAGCGCAATGCTGTCGCTGCGGGCCACCGACTCCGCAGCGACGCCGCCGATCTGGCGCAGCCGGAACTGCACCATCTGGCAGATAAACCGGGTCACCGGGGAATCCACCTGCTGCAGAGCGTCAAAATCCGCCGGCCGGAAAGAAAACTGGTTGCAGATATCCAGACCCACCTGGACCACCGGGATCCCGGACTGATAGACGATCTGAGCCGCCTCGGGGTCCGCCACCACATTGAAGCTGGCGACAGCGGTGAAATTCCCGGGCACGCGGACCGCGCCGCCCATGAAAATCACCCGGTCCACATACCGCTTCAGATCCGGCTCCAGCAGCACCGCCAGCGCCACATTGGTAATGGGCCCGATAGCAAGGATTGTCACCGGCCGGGCCGACGCCTTGGCAATCTCAACAATGCGGCAGGCCGCATGTCCCTCCGCCGGCTTCAGTTGGGGCATCGGCATCTCCGAATCCCCCATGCCATCTGTGCCGTGGGCAAATTCCGCGCTGATCCTGGGGCGCAGGATCGGCGCCTTGGCCCCCTGGTAGACAGGGATATCCGGGCGTCCCGCGGCCTCCAGCAGGCGCAGAGCGTTGATGGTGCAGCGCTCCAGTCCTACATTTCCATGGGTAACGGTCAGCGCTTTTACATCGAATCTGCCACTGGCCAGCACCCAAAAAATCGACGCCGCATCATCAATACCAGGGTCCGTATCAATGATGAGCGGCGTACGGTTATCTTCCATAATACTTGCTGCCTCCAAATGAAACGTTTTAAACTAGGCGTTAAATATATCTTAATTCCTGAACAAGGATTTGTCAATTCCCCATTATTCCACAAAATGTCGCAAAAAAATTCAGCATTTTTGACAATTTTGTAACTAACTTTGTATACGATTCATTTGCTATAAAATTGGGTTTTCCCCATTTTTTTGTCGTTTTTTGAAAAAGAAACCCACTGCTGTTCAGTAGTATGCTATTACAATGGACGCCGCCGGCCCTTAAGCGTCTGAGCTGGCGTTTCTGTACCTGTCAACTTCCTCTTGCATTCCCACTTTGGATATAGTATTATATCCTTATTGAGATTTTGTATCATTTTGCTGTTTTTATCGCAACCTGGCATACTTTGTTTTCCCGTCCGTACACAGAGGAGAGGAGCTGCCGGCTTTTGGACCATTTTTCATATCACCGCAGCGGAAGTGTCCGCTGGTACCTCCTGGGGACACTGATTGCCGTTGAGATGCTGATGTCCTTTTCCTTTTTAGGATATCTTCATATCGAACCCATTTCTATCACCATTGCTTATATCCCCGTTCTGCTGGGCGGCGCACTGATGGGGCCGTTGGAATCCGCCGCCCTTGGGACGCTATTCGGCCTTTCCAGTATGTGGAAGGCTTCTGCCAGTTATGTAATGGCTTCTGACCAGCTGTTTTCGCCCCTTTTCAGCATCAAGCCGCTGGCCAGCATCCTGTTAAGCGTGGGAAGCCGGATGGTTTTCGGCCTTCTGGTGGGTTTGCTGTATTCGTGGACTCGCCGACTCCGGCATCCCGGGGTTGGTATTGCCATGATTTCCTATTTGGGAAAGCCACTCCATGCCTTGATGGTTTACAGCGCTCTGGCGCTCCTCTTTCCGGAGGCTGGATACCATCCTTCCGCCGCCATTTCCAGCTTGACCGGGCTGACTGATACCGCCGCTAATCTGATTACCGCAGTAATTGTGTTGGTATTTTGGCGCATCCAGCGTTCCCAAGCGTGGCGCCAGTTTCGAACCCGCGTGGAAATGGTGCGCAGCTTGCATTGGGGAGAGCGCTACCACCACTTGTCATTAATTGTGATTATTATTCTGATGCTGTGCTCTTCTATCGCTGTAGCATTTTATTTTGTGCACCGGATTGGCTATGTTCTGGATCAGAAGGGTATTATGCTATCAGAAGCCGGGTACACCGATCTGCTGCATCTGCAGATCCAGTTTGTAATCGGTATGTTGTCCATGATGGCCCTGGTTATTGTATTCTTGATCTTGAATCGCCGGTATGCCACCTATATGAGCTATGAAGCCAAGATGGATGCTCTTACCGGCGCCATGACCAGAAAAACCTTTTTTCAAGCCTGCAGCCGAGTATTGGGGACACCCCTGCTTCAGACAGATCAAATGCGCTACTTCATCATGGCAGACCTGGATTGGTTCAAGCAGATCAACGATACCTACGGTCATCCAGAGGGGGATCGGGCGCTGAAAGAGGTCGTCCGCAGTATCCGGGAGATCCTTGGGCAGGAAAGCCTGATCGGCCGAATCGGCGGGGATGAATTCGCCGTACTGCTGGATAACCCTACAACTCCCGAGGAATTGGAGATCAACTTACGGCACCTGCTGGATCGCATCCACCGGATCTCCTGGAAGCACCACCAGGCTTCCTGCAGCATCGGCGCCCTGCCCATTACTGCTGCACAATCCGTTGAGGAGCTGTACCGGGAAGCGGACCGCCTGCTGTATCAGGCGAAAAAATTGGGGAGGGATCAATTTGTTATCGGGGGAAGCGCAGCGTCAGTTCCTCCGGGCACCTCCTTTCCCGAGCAATAGCTGCGTTCCTTTTGCGCGCCAAGATAAAGAGGCGCCCCACAGTCTCGACTGCGGGGCGCCTCTGATGGTTTAGCGGTCTGCTGCAGCACGGCAGCTCCACAGGATGTCGGGGCGGGCACGGAACAAGCGCCTGCCCCTCTTTCCGCCGCGTCCCCCGAACACAGAGCACGATGATGGTACGCTGTGCAAATCTTCCATGTTACCGGCGCACAACAGAGATCCGCTGCTGGATATGCCGGCCATTTACCGCCTCATCCACCATGGCAATGGCATAATCAGCGTAGCTGATGATACTCTCCCCTTTCTCGTTTAAGGTCAATTCCTCTCCTCCCAACAGATAGGCTCCCGTCCGCTGTCCATCGGCCTGGAAATCCCCCGCCGGGCTGACAAACGTCCACTTTACATCCTTACGCATACGCAGCTTTTCCAGGGCTTCCCCCTGCGCCTTGGCCAGGGGCTTGAACGCGTCCGGGAAATCAGGACCGTCCATCACCTGTGCAGTGTGCTCCGGATTGGTATACAGGCTCCCTGCGCCTCCTACCACCAGCAGCCGCGTCGGTGTGCCACTGAGGATATCGCACAAATGCATCAGGGACGTGCTGTGCTGGGGAAGCGTATCCTCAGTCCATGCGCCAAAGGCATCAACGACCACATCAAACCCCTTCAAGTCATCTGCCGTCAAGTCGAACAAGTCCTTGCTGATGGCCTGTGGCGCCTCAGAGGAATTCTCCCCCCGGACAACCGCTGTTACATCCAGTCCCCTGCCCACTGCCTCGCGGACAATCATCTTCCCCGCCTTACCATTGGCGCATACCACTGCAAGTTTCATATTTCGTACCTCCATATGAAAGAATGTATCGAGGGCATCTCTCGATCCGCCCTATCTATACTCATCATATGGCTGTATGCCATATTTGTAAAGTAAGCACTTAATTGTGCTGTAGTTACCAATTTGAAACTAATGGAGTTTCAGCAGAAGCACAGCCAATATGGACGGCCCTGCTGAGCCGCCCATACAATCGTCTGCAGGCCGCAGCCAGCTATTCCTTGATTCCGTGCCCTGTCTGCAGCCCCGTCTCCCCCCTCTCCCCCATCACGATCCTGTCTTCCGCATATAGTGCTGCACCAGATCCAAAAACCGGCTCATCTGCGGTGTCACATCTTTATTCCGATGGTAAACCAGCTGGCTCCACATAATACTTTCACCGCATTCTGTATCCAAAGCCACCAGATGGCCGCGTGCGATATGCCTCTGCACCACATATTCCGGCAAAAATGACACCCCCCTATTTTCCAGCACGAATCGGGTAATGACATCCGTGTTCCCCACCTCCCAGGCAGGGTGCAGTTCATATCCCCTTGCTGCCAGCATCTGCTCCATGGCATAGCGATAACTGATTCCCTTTTCCGTCAGGAAAAAGGGTTCCTGGAGCAAACGCTCCACCGGGATGTTCTTTTCCTTTGCCAGCGGTGAGTTTGACGATGCCACAAAAAAGATCCGTTCCGGCCGTTCCGCCACCTTCACCCACTCTGGAAAGTAAATTTTATCATCCAGAAAATACAGCAAGTCCACATCGTTCTGCCGCAGCATTCGAAATAAATCTGTTACCAGAGCGGTCGGCGTGCTTACCTCCACGAGGGGACAAGTCTGGTTAAATTCCATCATAATCTCCGGCAGGATACTGAGCACCAGGGATTCACATGTACCGACCCGCAGTCTGCCGGAGATCTGCTTAGGCTCTTGTGCAACAGTCTCCGCCTTTCGGACAGAATTCAGGATATCCAGCGCATGGGGCAGCAGCCGCTCCCCGGCTTGGGTCAGCTTGGCCTGCTTGCCAATGCGTTCAAAGAGCTGCGTATGGAGCTCCTGCTCCAGTTGTTTGATCTGCATGGTCACCGCAGACTGGGAATATCCCAGCTGCTCAGCGGTTTTGGAAAAATTTTGCACTTCTGCAATGCGGACAAAGGTTATGAGGTTTCGCAGCTCCATAGAATCACCGTTCAAAAAATTTGAATGACTTTATAAAATCCATGAATTTTACAATCATCTTTTTTTATGGTAGCATTGCGGGGAAAGAAAGTCAAGGAGGTCCCAGCCATGCGCGCCAAAACCCAAATGCTGAATGAACAGATCCGCCTGTTGATGAATGATTTCACGGGCCAGGCCGTCAATCTCCATGGCCAGTTGGGCACGCAGCCGGTGTGCCATGCTGCCTCCCAGGAGGTGCTGCGCCGCGTAGCGAGCCAGCCAATTCCAGCCGACGGCCGGTCGCTGCAGGTCGTCTATTCTGAAATGCTCCAGGATATTTACTCCAATATCTCCTTTGCACAGCACCCGCGCAGCTTTTCCTGCGTCCCCTCCACGATGTCTCTATTATCCTGGATGGGTGATGTGATGACCAGCGCCTATAACCCCCATGCCAGCTGTCAGATGAACGCGCCCGCCGCGGATCTGGTGGAAAAGAAGCTGATCCGATGGATGTGTGATCAGGCCGGGTATCCGGAGAGCGGAGGCGGCTTGTTTGTTTCCGGCGGGTCGATTGCCAATCTGACAGCGTTGACAGCAGCAAGGGATGCAAAGCTTTCAGCGGAAGATCGCAGCCGCGCCATCGTCTATGTCTCCGACCAGACACATTCCTCGGTGGCAAAAGGCCTCCATATTATTGGTTTTACCAGTGAGCAGATCCATTTGATCCCCACGGATCGCGCCTTCTGCATGGATAGTTCCCTCTTGCGGAGCTCTATCATCCATGACATTGCCCTTGGGAAAAAGCCCTTTGCCGTCATTGCCTCCGCCGGAACCACCAATACAGGGAGTGTTGACCCCTTGCCGGAGATTGCCGCGCTTTGCCGCGAATACGACCTATGGATGCATGTCGACGGCGCTTTTGGTGCGTCTGCGCTGCTCTCAGAGCACTACAGGGATAAGCTGGCAGGGATTGAATGTTCCGACAGCATGAGCTGGGATGCCCACAAATGGATGATGCAGACCTATGGCTGCAGTGTTGTTTTGGTCCGAGATCAGTCTTCTCTTGCCCGCAGTTTTGCCGCACATCCGGAGTATCTGAAGGATGCAGAAGCCTCTGCAGAGAGCATTGAGTTTTGGGACCTGGGCCCGGAGCTGACCCGCCCGGCCAGAAGTCTGAAGCTCTGGCTCTCTCTCCAGGTGCTCGGCAGCAAAGAATTTGGTGAAGTCATCGAACATGGCTGTGCTATGGCAGAATTGGCAGAGGGCCTGCTCCGGAACGCTGCGGGCTGGGAAATCATTTCTCCCGCACAACTTGGCATTTTGAATTTCCGCTATGTCGCCAATGGGTCTCTCAGCAGCAGCGAGTTGGATCACATCAACCAGGATCTTGCCAGAAAGATTACAGAGAGCGGTTTTGCCCAGATTTTTACGACCCAGCTGCGGGGAAAGAAGGTGCTCCGCATGTGCACCATCAACCCGGAGACAACTGCGCAGGATATCTGTGAGACCATCGGACATCTGAAAGCATTTGCAACCGTTCACGTGGATTGGAATGCATTGGGGCAGCTTCAGGCCAGCCATAAGCGTCGTTAATCCCGCCTCCTATTCGATACCCGATACACACAAAAAGGCCCCCCAAGATGGCCTGGGAAAATGCGCTTGCAGCATTTCCTCCAGTCTTCCACTTGGGGGGTATTGATACAGGCTGTTGCCCTCATTGACCCGATTCGCCGGCCAAAGGGACAAGAAGCAGAAAATAAAATGGGCAGAAAGCGTATGAGAGATGTTTAATAATTTGACACCATTCCATTCCAAATTCCGGAACTCCCGTTAAACAAACCTATGCGGTGCGCCCGGCTCGGGTCTATCCCGCCTAGCCCTTGTAAAAGGCGGCTCGCAGCTGATCGACTTTTGTGGAATATGCGTTGCTATGGGAGGAAAAATCTATTTCACTGCTGGCATAGTTTTTCAGCTGAATTTCCTCTGCTCGCCGTTTTTCTGATACTTCCTCAAGGATTTTCGGCATATCGTTCTTCCGTACCACACAAATGCTGTCCGCATCGCCCACCAGCACATCGCCCGGCAAAATTGCCATGCCGCCGCATGTAACCGGCACATTAATCTCGCCGGGGCCATGCTTATATGGCCCCTGAGGGGTGACCCCCTTGGCATATACCGGGATTTTTAGATGTACTTGGCGCGTCCATCTACATTCACATACTCCGTGGGAGCCCAACATAGCCTCTCGGCGCCATCTCACGGCTACCTTCACCAGCAACCCACTTAACAGGCTCTTCCTTGGACAGAATGACTACCGCCAGCTCTTTTGCGACGTCCTGACGTACTCTCTCCGGATAGAACGCCATCATGCAGACGGTCTCACAGCCGCCGGCGTGCAGCTCCCGATTGGTATGCTCTCCAAAGCACACTGCCCCTTCAGCGGAGCAAACATGGCAACCCCGGCGGCAGCATTACAAAGGCTGGCAAACGGAGCGTCTCCTTGACAATCCCAATGTGAAGAAGGCGGAGGCTCACAATTCGTGAGCCTCCGCCTTCTTCAATTATCCAAACTGTCCATATCTGCCTTTCCGGTCATCGTCCGGGCGATGAATAATGCAGCTTTTGTGTGGTGGTCATTATTTCTTCACAGCATTACATCACAAAAATAGAAAAACCGCTTAAACCCGAAGATTTAAGCGGATTTTCTTGGAGCTGCTGGGCGGATTCGAACCGCCGACCTCATCCTTACCAAGGATGCGCTCTACCTACTGAGCTACAGCAGCATATACAAACTTTTATATCAACAACACCCGTTGCAATTATCTATGGCAGGGGCAGAAGGATTCGAACCCTCGGCACGCGGTTTTGGAGACCGCTGCTCTACCAGCTGAGCTATACCCCTATGTGGTGGGCCTTCGGGGACTCGAACCCGGGACCGGACGGTTATGAGCCGTCTGCTCTAACCAACTGAGCTAAAGGCCCACGTGTTAGATCCCATTGAAGAAAAATGGGCCGCCACTTCTCAGCAGCGGCCCACTGTGGCGCCACCTGTTGGACTCGAACCAACGACCCTGCGGTTAACAGCCGCATGCTCTACCGACTGAGCTAAGGAGGCATATAAAAGAGGTCTGGTCCGGTCAGACCAGACCTCTTTATCATGTTGGCGTTACCTATCTTTCCGGGCCGTCTCCAGCCAAGTATTGTCGGCAGAAGCGAGCTTAACTTCCGTGTTCGGGATGGGAACGGGTGGACCCTC
>CAJFQQ010000028.1 GCA_904419145.1 uncultured Oscillospiraceae bacterium
GAAGGGCATCCTGGGCTACACCGACGAGGCCGTGGTGTCCAGCGACTTCCTGGGCGACACCCGCACCTCCATCTTCGACGCCGACGCCGGCATCGCCCTCACCGATACCTTTGTGAAGGTCGTGTCCTGGTACGACAACGAGATCGGCTACTCCAACAAGGTGCTGGAGCTGATCAAGCACATGTACAGCGTGGACCACAAATAAGACGTCCTTTCCATGCCGCCGCCCGCCTGGGCGGCGGCTTTTTTGTCGTTTCCCTGATCTATGCCAGCCATTATATACAGCGCCCGTGAAATAGATTGTCAGGTTTTGTCGAAGCGTCCAATTATTTTTCGAAAGACCGCAAGATATTGCGTCGTTTCTGTTTTCCTGGAGAATTCGGGCACAATATGCTGAAAAACAAGCGAGCGGGGCCGCCATGAAGCCATGGCAGCCCCTCCCGTTTTTCCAAACAATACCCCTTCACTCCAGGAAAATGCGCTTTCCGCCCCGGTACTCCTCCACCCGGCCGATCCGCTGGGCGGAGGGAACAGCGCCCTCCAGCTCCCGGTACAGCGCCTGGGCGTCCCCGGGGTGGACCGCCATCAGCAGTCCGCCGGCGGTCTGGGGGTCAAAGAGCAGGTCCTGGCAGTGGAGGGGCGTATCCCCCACCTCCACCCAGGGCTCGGCAAACGTGCGGTTGCGGTACATCCCCTCGGGCAGCAGGCCCATTTTTGCCAGCTCCAGCGCCTCGGGGATCAGGTCGATGTCCCCCACGCTGAGATGGGCCTCCACATCGCTGCCCTGGGTCATCTCCAGCAGGTGGCCCATAAGGCCGAAGCCCGTGACGTCGGTGCAGGCGTGGACCCGGTAGCGCACCATGGCGTCCCGGGCGGCCTTGTTCAGGGTGGTCATCAGCCCATAGGCCCGCTCCATGGCCTCCGGAGAGGCCAGCTCCGCCTTGTTGGCGGTGGTCAGCACCCCGATCCCCAGGGGCTTGGTCAGCAGCAGCACATCCCCCGGCTGGGCGCCGCTGTTGGTGAGGATGTGGTCCGGGTGGACAAAGCCGGTGACGCTGAGGCCGTACTTGGGCTCCTTGTCAAAGATGCTGTGGCCGCCGGTGATGAGGCAGCCGGCCTCGTAGACCTTGTCGTAGCCCCCCCGGAGCATGGCGTGGACCGCCTCCCGGGGCATGTCCTCGGGCACGCACATGAGGTTCAGGGCCAGCCTGGGCTCGCCGCCCATGGCGTACACGTCGCTGAGGGCGTTGGTGGCGGCGATCTGCCCGAAGAGATAGGGGTCGTCGGCAATGGGAGGGAAGAAGTCCACGGTCTGCACCAGGGCCAGATCATCGGAGACCTTGTAGACGCTGGCGTCGTCGCTCTTGTCAAAGCCCACCAGCAGGTTGGGGTCCCGGTGGACCTTCAGCCCCTCCAGCAGCTGTGCCAGTGTCCCGGCCCCCACCTTGGCGCCGCATCCGGCGCACTGGGCCAGCTTGGTCAGTTTGACCTCATTTTCCATTTCTGCGTCACCCCTCTATTAAAATAAAGTATCAAAGGTCACCCGGTCCCAGCAGTCCGCCAGGGGCTCCGCCCCCAGCCGTGCCTGGGAGAGCAGCTGCCAGATGTCGTCATAGGCGCTCTCCCGCCGCCCCTCCCACAGGGAGACGTCCCGGGCGGAGCCATGGCGGGAGAGGAAATACGCCCGGCCGTCCAGGGAGAACTCCAGCTCCCGGCCCCCCTGGATCAGCGCCGCCAGGGCCGCCAGACTGTGCCCCTCCAGCAGCTCCCGCTCCAGGTGCCCATACAGGCCGCTATCCACGGGGACGACGGGCCGGTCCCTCAGCTTCCCGCTGAGGCGGAGGACGGCCTCCAGCACGCCGCCGCCCACGGCCAGGGCCTTGTCGCTGACCTGGTAGCAGTGGCTCCGCTCACACCGGGGGTCCACATCCCCGGCCTTCATGCCCTGATGGACCGGGGTAGCGTCGGGGAGGATGCCCCGGAGGATGCCGCCGATCTGACAGACCATGGGGGCGTCCCCCACTGTGCCCGCCACGTCCCCGGCCTCCACCTGGGCGCCGATCTCCAGAAGCTGGTGAAACACCCCGTCCGCCGGGGCCCGGAGGACCCGCTCCCCGGCAAAGCCGCCGATGAGGCCGGGAATATTGGTATTGGGCAGGGCGCTGCCCTCGTAGTAGACCCGGCCCAGGGTGTGCCCCCGCATGGTCTCCACCACCGCGTGGCAGTCCTCCCCGGCGGTAAAGCCGGGTCCCACCCCCACCACCACCGGGGCCATATCCAGCCTGGTGCCCAGATTCACCTTGGCCAGAATGGCATCCACCAGGGCGTCGGCATGGAGCCCCGGCAGGCTTCCGGCGGAGGGATCCTCCAGCACCGGGACAATGTTCTGCGCCAGCAGCCGCTCCACCTGGCTGAGATGGGCGCGCCGGGCGGTGATCCCCTCCACCGCCGTCTCCCCGGTGCGCATGCACTCGGAGAAGCTCACTGTGCGCCGGATGGCCGTGGGGTTGGCCAGCTCGCACAGCACCACCTCCATACCGCTCCGGATCAGGCGCAGGGCAATGCCGGTGGCGATATCCCCGCCGCCGCGGATCACAACGCGCATGGTCTCCACTCCTTTCTCTTCAGCGCCCCGATGAAAGCGGGGCGGTCCAGCCGCTCCGCCAGCGCCAGGGCGGCCTCCTGCCGGTCCGGGCGGTCCGCCTGGTTGAGAAACACCTTGTCCCCCAGGCCCTCCGCCCGGATCACCGCCGCAGTCCGCGCCGGGTCCGCGGCGTCCCCGTCGCCGCACCGGGCCAGGCGGCAGAAAATCTCCGGCCGGTGGACCGCCTCCCGGACCGGGCGGCCCAGGCCGCCGCTGCCCACCACCAGGATGGTCTGCCCGGCGCAGTCCGGGATCACCGGCTCATGGGGGGCGTGGGCCTTCAGGGGCAGGCCACGGGAGCCGTCGGCCTCCACCAGCACATAGTCCCACCGGGCCGCCAGTTCCTCCATGGGCACCGCCAAGGGGCCCAGCTTCCCGCCGACGGCGCTGCTCCCGGCGCACAGGCAGGGAAGCGCCGCACCCTGCGCCAGCTGCGCCGCCGTGGGGTCTGTCAGCACTGGCATATGGCCGGGGGGTAGGATGTGGGTGGTGGTGCAGCACAGCACCCGGCCCCGGCGCTGCAGCTCCTCCGCCAGGGTGTACAGCATGGTGGTCTTGCCGCCGCTGCCGATGAGGGCGGTGACGCCCCGCCGGATCTCCAGTAATTCCCACAGCTCCACACTATCACCCCCTCGTTTTCTTTCTATCAGTATAACGGAAATCCGAAAAAAAGCAATGGCCCCCGGAGCGTTTGCTCCGGGGGCACGGAACGTCACTGGATGGTTTTGATGTCGTAGGGTGTGGTCTGGTAGACGAAGTAGTTCAGCCAGTTGCTGTAGAGCAGGTTGGCACAGGAGCGCCAGGTGACCCGGGGAGGCTGGGTGTCGTCATCGTTGGGGTAGTAGTTCTTGGGCACCGAGATGGGCAGGCCCAGGCTCTTGTCCCGCAGGTACTCCTTCTCCAGGGTCCGGGCGTCGTACTCGCTGTGGCCGGTAATGAAGATCTGCCGACCGTTCTCCGTGCTCATGGCGCAGATCCCCGCCTCCGGGGAGGAAGCCAGGATCTTCAGCGCCGGCACCTTCTCCACGTCCTCCCGCCGGATGGTGGTGTGGCGGGAGTGTGGCACCATGAACACGTCGTCAAAGCCCCGGAAGAGCATGTTGCTCCGCCGCTCCACCACGTGGGGGAAGATGCCGAACATCTTCTCCGGCAGGGGCACCTTGTTGATGCCGTAGTGGTAGTAGAGGCCGGCCTGGGCGCCCCAGCAGATATGGAACGTGGAGTGGACGTGGGTCTTGCTCCACTCCATGATCTGGCACAGCTCGTCCCAGTACTCCACCTCCTCAAAGGGCATCTGCTCCACCGGCGCGCCGGTGATGATCATGCCGTCAAAATTCCGATCCTTGATATCGGAGAAGTGCTTATAAAAAGCCAGCATATGCTCCTTGGGCGTATTTTTGGGGATGTGGATCTCCGAGCAAACCAGCTCCAGCTCCACCTGGAGCGGCGTATTGGACAGCAGGCGGGCCAGCTGGGTCTCCGTGTCGATTTTGGTGGGCATCAGGTTCACCAGGGCGATCTGGAGGGGACGGATATCCTGGGTCATGGCCCGGGTCTCGGTCATGACGAAAATATTCTCTTCCGTCAGCGTCTGGGTGGCGGGAAGCTCGTTGGGGATACGAATGGGCATGGCAGCACATGCCTCCTTTCAAGGAATGGGTTGCGGGAAATGCGGGCCGATGGCGCCGGCGGGAGGGCTTACACCTGCTCCAGAGCCTGGGACAGGTCGGCGATCAGGTCCTCCCTCGAAATGTCCCATTTCGAGGGAACCCTCCGATTACACTTGCCGGGTCGGAAGTGAATCCCGCCCCGGCCAAGGTCTGCCTCCGGCAGACGCTTGTACGCGCCATTCGGCGCGGCCCCGGCCAGGATCAATCCCGCTGGGCTTACACCTGCTCCAGAGCCTGGGACAGGTCGGCGATCAGGTCCTCCTTGCTCTCCAGGCCCACGCTCAGGCGGACCAGGTCGGCGCTGACGCCGGCGGCCAGGAGCTCTTCGTCGTTCATCTGCCGGTGGGTGGTGCTGGCGGGGTGGAGGCAGCAGGTCCGTGCGTCGGCCACGTGGGTGGCGATGGCCCCCAGCTTCAGGGACTTCATAAAGGTCTCCGCGGCCTTCCGTCCGCCCTTCACGCCGAAGGACACCACGCCGCAGGATCCCTTGGGCAGGTACTTCTGGGCCACCTCGTAGTAGTCGTCGCCGGGCAGTCCACTGTACTTGACCCAGGCGATCTTGGGGTGGCTCTGGAGGAACTGCGCCACGGCCAGGGCGTTCTCACAGTGGCGCTCCATGCGCACATGGAGGCTCTCCAGCCCCAGGTTCAGCAGGAAAGCGCTCTGGGGGGAGGGGGTGGAGCCGAAGTCCCGCATGAGCTGGGCCGTGGCCTTGGTGATATAGGCGGCCTTGCCGAATTTGGCGGCATAGGTGATGCCGTGGTAGCTGTCGTCGGGGGTGGTGAGGCCGGGGAACTTGTCCGCGTGGGCCATCCAGTCGAAATTGCCGCTGTCCACGATGGCCCCGCCGATGGCGCTGGCGTGGCCGTCCATGTACTTGGTGGTGGAGTGGGTGACGATATCCGCGCCCCACTGGAAGGGGTGGCACAGGATGGGGGTGGCAAAGGTGTTGTCCACGATGAGGGGCACGCCGTGGGCGTGGGCGGCCCTGGCGAACTTCTCAATGTCCAGCACGGTGAGGGCGGGGTTGGCGATGGTCTCGCCGAACACGGCCTTGGTGTTGGGGCGGAAGGCGGCCTCCAGCTCCTCCTCGGTGCAGTCCGGGGAGACGAAGGTGAACTCCACCCCCATCTTCTTCATGGTGACGGCAAAGAGGTTGAAGGTACCGCCGTAGATGCTGCTGGAGGAGACCACGTGGTCGCCGCAGGTGGCGATGTTGAACACGGCGTAGAAGTTGGCCGCCTGGCCGGAGGAGGTCAGCATGGCGGCGGCGCCGCCCTCCAGCTCGCAGATCTTGGCGGCCACAGTGTCGCAGGTGGGGTTCTGGAGGCGGCTGTAGAAATAGCCCTCGGCCTCCAGGTCAAAGAGCTTGCCCATGTCCTCGCTGGTGTCGTACTTGAAGGTGGTGGACTGGATGATGGGGATCTGCCGGGGCTGGCCGTTGCCGGGGTGGTAGCCGCCCTGGACGCAGGTGGTTTCAATGCGGTTGCTCATGGCTGTTTCTCCTTACGATAAAAGAATTGGATCGCAAACAAAACTTCATGCGCTACAGGTACACCACGATTATGCGCAAAAGGAATGGCGCATGAAGTTTTTGCGCATGTGGGCCGTCCCCGGCCCACGCGCTTGGATCTCACGGCCGTGCCGCTGAAAGCGGCACATGGCCATTTTGCTATGCTTTTGCATAGCAAAAAAGGGGCCCGCTGTCCAGCGGCCCCTGCGAACACATGCGGCAATGATTTACCGGGCGGTCTGAACAGAAACATGGGTACGACAAAACATGCACATGCCGCGCATGCGCATCGCCATCATAGCCATCGTCCCACGTGCCATTTCTGTTCTCCTTTCCTCTCAAATCTCATTTATCATAGCAGGGTTCCCACCATTTGTCAACCGGCGGCGGCCATGGAGGGGCAAAAAGAGCGCCGGAGACGATCTCCGGCGCTCTTTCGCGGGACGCTGTGGTCAGCTGCCGAATCCCAGCATGGGGTTGATGCCGCTGCTCTCCAGGAAATCCTCCACCGCCGCCGGGTCCGCCTTGCTCTCGTCCAGGGGCAGGGTGAACAGGGCGTGGGGGCCGGCGATGCCCTCGGCAAAGGCGATGGAACCATCCTCTGCCATGGAGAACAGCTCCCGGCTGGGCAGAAATCCCTGATAGAACGCCAGGTACACCGTGTGGTCGGCAAACATCTCCAGACTCTGGGTGTCCAGCAGGTAGTAGACCACCCCATCCCGCTCGATACAGCTGGCCTGAGCGCCCAGGGTCCAGTTGTTCACCGCCATGGGGGAGTAGCCGGACACCAGGGGCGTCAGGGTGTATTCCCCAAAGGAAAAGTCGGTGTGGCGCAGGGGCGTACCGTCGAGGGCCGCCAGGGACACCACCGCATAGGTCCGGTCCTCCTCCACATCCTCGGCCCACCGGCTCAGGCCCGCCCCGGATACCAGCCCGGAGAGGGTGATGCGGTAGCTCTCGCTCTCCACGGATTCGTTCAGCAGCACCGCGCCCTCGCTCTGGAAGGCCTCTGCCAGCAGCGGGTCGTTCACCTCCTCCGCCACCTGGGACGGGTTCAGCAGCACCACCGCGGCGGAGACGGAAATCATCAATACGGCGATCACAGCCGCCAGCACGGCGGGCCTGCGGAAAACTTTACGGTTCATGGTTGCTTCCTCCTGTTCTTGTCGGTTCACCCACTCCAGCAGCAGCGCCTCGGTCCGGTCCTGGAAATCAGGAGAAAAGCGGAGGCTGTCAAAGGCCCTCCGATATGCTTCGCGGTCCATCAGTCATCCTCCTTCAGCATCCTCCGGAGCCGCTCCCGGCCCCGGGCCAGACGGGTCCCCACCGTGGCGGCGGGCAGCCGCAGCAGTGCGGCGATCTCTTTGATGGCGTATCCCTCGTAGTAGTGCAGATGGAGCACGGCGCTGTAGGCCGGGGGCAGCGAGCGCACGGCGCTCAGCAGCTCGTTCTCCGGCGCCTCCTCCCGGGCGGGGGCGCTCTCTGCCGTCTCCAGAGGGACGATCCTGCCCGCGCAGCGGCGGATGTCGCTGGCGCGGTGAAGGGTGGCGCGGATGAGCCAGGCCTTCTCGTGTCCGGCGTCCCGGAACGAGGGCTGGGCGGAGAGCAGCTTCAAAAACACGTCCTGCACGGCGTCCTCCGCGTCCTGGACGCTGTCCAGGCGGGTGGCGGCCAGCCGCAGGAGCATGGCGCTGTATGTCTCCACCAGGCGGCGGATGGCTTCCTCGGTACCGAATGGGGCCACGTTCCTCACTCCCTTCACCCTGAACACGTCCGGGATCGCCGGAATTTTTCACCAACCGGGAAATTTTTTCGATTTGTGCCCTCAAAAACCGAAGATTTCAAGAAATCAGCGGGGAAAAAGCAGCGAATCTCCTTGACAGCCGGAGAAAAAGCGGATAGAATATGGGGCGTATACGGAATGATGCGCAGAAAAGGAAGAGTACCCGCCTCCGATACGCGCAGAGAGCCGCCGTTCTGGTGCAAGGCGGACGGGAGGAGACGGGAAAAATCCCCTTGGAGCAGGCAGCCCAACGGCCCTCGGCCCAGTAAGTTCGCCCGGGAGTGACCGTTACATCACAACCTTGAGTGGCCGGGCAGCCGGCAAGAAGAGTGGTACCGCAGAGGGTCGCGCCTTTGTCTCTTTGGAGACGAGGGCGCGTTTTGTTATCTCTCCCCCAGGGCCTCCAGCATCAGCGCCGCCCCCAGGCGGAAGCCCTCCCGGAAGTCGTCGGCGCCCTCCAGGGCGGCCACGGCCATCAGGGACCGCCAGAGCTGGTCCACCCGCTCCCATCCGATGGTCTCCCGGGCCTCGTCCCAGTCCTGTGCCATGGCCTCGGACGCTTCCTGATACTGGGGCGTGGGGACGAATTTACGCTGGTAGCGGCCGTAGTAGATGTCATCCAGGATGGATTGCATTGTCGTCACCCTTTCTATTGTTCCTTATTAGTGTACTTTTAGAAAATACCATGTTTTAGTGAACTTGTCAAGTAGGTGGCCCATGTTTTCAAAGGAAATTTTCGGACAGCGCCTGAAAGCCATCCGCAAAGAGAAAAAAGAGACGCAGGACGACCTTGCCCTGGTGCTAGACGTGGGGAAATCCCATATCAGCGAGATGGAGCGTGGGAACCGAACGACTACGGCGGAGAAGATCGCCCTGATCTGTGAGCACTACCGCGTATCCGCCGACTACCTGCTGGGCCTCAGCGACGACCCCAACCCCCGGTAGGGGAGGCCCCCAAGGGAGGCGCGTTTCGCGCCTCCGGGCGCGAGGGGACGGATCCGCCCCCCATTTTCTTTTTCAGAAAAAGAAAACGGGCCGCGGCCGGTCCAAAAGAAAAACTCTTTTGGCAAACAGAGAAAGACTTGTCTTCTCAACCGAGCTTTTACCTGCTTTCGCTGTAACCTGAAAGGCCCCTGCCATTTGGCCCCGCGCCTTCCGCTTCGCTAGGCGCTACCTCGTCGACGCAAGTTACACATCGTTCGTTTCGCCGCAAGCGGCAAAACTCACTCGTTCCACTGCGTCTCCTCTCCCCACCGGACCCGCTGCGCTGGGCTCCGGTGGGGGCCCCGTGTGAGCCCAGGCCCTTCCCGCAAGTCTCCGCCAAGCCATAAACAGCAAGAGAAAAAGAGAAGCTACTACTCTCTTGTCTTAGCGGCCACTACACAACAGGCCGGCAGGCGTACTACGGAGAGTGCCAAGGTCCGTAGGTAATCGTTCTACCGACATCGTTTCTAATCTAAACCCCTCCACGACCCTGTTCCAAAAATCTGGGGTCCTTAGGGGTGGAACCCCTAAGCTGATTTTTGCCTACTTTTGTTCAGCGACAAAAGTAGGCCCCCGGAGGGTGGAAACCCTCCCTCCCCGGCAAGCCTGCCGAGACAAAGCAGGCGGTCGGGCGAATATTCCCCGGCGTAACCACCATCAAGACCCGCCAAATTTCGATTCCAAATCGTAATAATAATCAAAATGATCACATATAGGAGGAATTTCCCCATGGATTACAACAAGACCATCAACCTGCCCAAGACCGACTTCCCCATGCGGGCGGGCCTGCCCAACCGCGAGCCCGGGATGCTGGAGCAGTGGGAGAAGATGGACCTGTACCACGAGCTGCTGAAAAAGAACGAGGGCAAGCCCCGCTTCTCCCTCCACGACGGCCCTCCGTTCTCCAACGGCGGCCTCCACATGGGCCACGCCCTGAACAAGTCCCTGAAGGACTTCATCACCCGCATGTACGCCATGCGGGGCCGGTACACCCCCTATATCCCCGGCTGGGACAACCACGGCATGCCCATTGAGAGCGCCATCATCAAGGAGCAGAAACTCAACCGCAAGAACATGAGCGTGCCGGAGTTCCGCACCGCCTGCCACAACTACGCCCAGAAGTACATCGACATCCAGATGGCCGGCTTCAAGCGCATGGGCGTGCTGGGGGACTGGGAGCACCCCTACAAGACCATGGACCCGGGCTTTGAGGCCGAGGAGGTCAAGGTCTTTGGCGAGATGTACAAGAAGGGGTATATCTACAAGGGCCTCAAGCCCGTGTACTGGTGCCCCAAGGACGAGACCGCCCTGGCCGAGGCGGAGATCGAGTATCAGGACGACCCCTGTACCACCGTGTATGTGAAGTTCCCCATGCACGACGACCTGGGGAAGCTGCCGGGCTATGAGAAGGACAAGCTCTTCTTCGTGATCTGGACCACCACCATCTGGACCCTGCCGGGGAACCTGGCCATTGCCCTGCACCCCAGCGAGAGCTACGCCCTGGTGAATGCCGGCAACGGCGAGACCTACATCATGGCCGAGGCCCTGGTGGAGAAGGTCATGCAGGTGGGCGGCATCGAGCAGTACGAGATCGCAGAGACCCACCCCGGCGCCTTCTTCGAGAACATGCTGGCAGACCACCCCTTCCTGCCCAAGACCAGCCGTCTGGTGCTGGCGGACTATGTCACCATGGACAGCGGTACCGGCTGCGTCCACACCGCCCCGGGCTTCGGCGCCGACGACTACCAGACCTGCCTGCGCTACGGCATGGACATGGTGGTGCCTGTGGACGACCAGGGCCGCCACACCGACTACGCCGGCAAGTATGCCGGCCTCAAGACCGAGGAGTCCAACCCCATCATCCTCAACGATATGAAGGAGAGCGGCGCCCTCTTCGCCAGCGAGGATATCGTCCACTCCTACCCCCACTGCTGGCGCTGCAAGAACCCCATCATCTTCCGGGCCACCCCCCAGTGGTTCTGCTCCGTGGACGCCTTCAAGGACGAGGCCGTGGCCGCCACGGACAACGTGCGCTGGGTGCCCGCCTGGGGCAAGGACCGGATGATCTCCATGATCCGGGAGCGGGCCGACTGGTGCATCTCCCGCCAGCGCCGGTGGGGCCTGCCCATCCCGGTGTTCTACTGTGCGGACTGCGGCAAGCCCATCTGCACCGACGAGACCATCCAGGCCGTGAGCAAGCTCTTCGGTGAGAAGGGCTCCAACGCCTGGTATGAGATGGAGGCTGCGGACATCCTGCCCCGTGACTTCGCCTGCCCCCACTGCGGCAGCAAGAGCGGCTTCACCAAGGAGGAGGACACCCTGGACGGCTGGTTCGACTCCGGCTCCACCCACTTCGCCTCCATGCAGAAGGACCAGGGCTTCTGGCCTGCGGACATGTACCTGGAGGGCCTGGACCAGTACCGCGGGTGGTTCCAGTCCAGCCTGCTCACCGCCGTGGGCGCCCTGGGCAAGGGCGCGCCCTTCCGGGAGTGCGTCACCCACGGCTGGACCGTGGACGGCGAGGGCAAGGCTATGCACAAGAGCCTGGGCAACGGCGTGGACCCCGCCGACATCTTCAAGAAGTACGGCGCGGACCTGCTGCGCCTGTGGGCCGGCAGCGCGGACTACCACGCGGACGTGCGCTGCTCGGACAACATCTTCAAGCAGCTCAGCCAGAACTATCTGAAGTTCCGCAACACCGCCCGGTACTGCCTGGGGAACCTGGCGGGCTTTGACGCGAACCGCCTGGTGGCCCCGGCGGACATGCTGGAGCTGGACCGCTGGGCGGTGACGAAACTCAACGAGCTCATCGCCAAGTGCTTTGCCGCCTATGACAATTACGAGTTCCACGTGGTGTCCCACGCCATCAACGACTTCTGCGTGGTGGAGCTGAGCTCCTTCTATCTGGATATCATCAAGGACCGCCTCTACTGCGAGGAGACCGACGGCATCAAGCGCCGCAGCGCCCAGACCGCCCTGTGGCTGATTCTGGACACCATCACCAAGCTGTTTGCCCCCATCCTCTGCTTCACCTGCGACGAGATCTGGCAGGCCATGCCCCACCGGGAGGGGGACGACGGGCGCAATGTGGTCCTCAACGAGATGAACCAGCCCTTTGCCGACTACGCCCTGGAGGAGAGCGCCATGGCCAAGTGGGACCGGATCATCGCCGTGCGCAACGCCGTCAACAGCGCTCTGGAGGCCGCCCGCAACGACAAGAAGATCGGCAAGAGCCTGGAGGCCAAGGTGGCCCTCACCGTGACGGCGGAGGATGCCTTCCTCACCGAGATGGATGCCGGGGAGCTGGCGGATCTGCTGATCGTCTCCCAGGCTGAGGCCAGCGTAGGGGAGAGCCTCTCCGTATCCGTGGCCCCGGCGGAGGGGGAGAAGTGCCAGCGGTGCTGGAAGCAGCTCACCGCCGTGGGTACCGTCAAGGAGCACCCCACCCTGTGCCCCCGCTGTGCCGCCGTGGTGGCAAAGCTGCCTGACGTGGAGGCATAAGAAACCTAAAAAAACAGCGCACCGTTTTCAACAGTGCGCTGCTTTTTTATTCCTCTTCGCCGAACATTGGAATTGTGCCATGTTCGGTCTCGTATGCATCCAGATACTGCTGCAATACGTATTCAATCAAATTATTCAAGGAACGGTTTTCCCGCACAGCAAGAGTGCGCATTTTCCCATAAGTAGTCTCCGGCAACCGCAGCCCGGTCTGGATCTTATTGGTTGGCATCGTTATCACCTCTTGTGCACTATGGTAGCAAAACTTCCATTGACAATCTACTAACACAGTGATACCATAGTGCTAACGAATCCCCCGTTTTCCTTGGTTGTCTGCGTTCAGCGCGGCCACTTCAAATGCCTGGGCAGTCCCAAAATATAATCTGCGCTTACACCATAGAGCAGGCACAATTTTTGCAGCAGTTCAATGGGCAGGCGCCTTTTTCCGCTTTCATAGTGGCAATATCTGATCGTTTTTACCCGACTACATGTAAACGAATGTATTTTCAATCTTTCGCACAATGATATGTTATAATGAAAATAAAAAAGGAGAAGTCCTATGAATTTTCAAATTCCAGAGCCTACTACCTCCAGCAACAAAAGTATCCGCTTCCCGGATGAGCTCGTCGCCCAGGTGGAGCAGGCCATCCAGGGGACGGACTGCACCTTCTCCGCCTTCGTCGTGGCGGCCGTGCGCTCGGCGCTGGAGAGCCTCTCAGAGAAATCCACATGAGCGGCTGGGTTCCATCCGGCAGTGCCTACCCGGGGAGGTTTCGCGCCCCCGGGCGCGAGGGACGGATCCGCCCCCCATTTTCTTTTTCAAAAAAAGAAAACGGGCCGCGGCCGGTCCAAAAGAAAAACCTTTTGGGCAAACAGGGAAAGCCCTGACCGCTCAACCGAGCTTTCATCTGCTTTCGCTGTAACCTGAAAGGCCCCTGCCATTTAGCCCCGCGCCTTCCGTTTCACTAGGCGCTCGTGCGGTGGGTAATGGAAGCAGCAGGCCCTTTCCTGCAAGCCTCCGCCGCACCATAAACGTCAAGAGAAGCCGAGAAGCAACTACTCTCCTGTCTTAGCGGCTCGGGGCCCCCGCCGGAGCCCAGCGCAGCGGGTCCGGTGGGGATAGGACACCCGCCCGCAGGCGGGCGTTTCGGAGCGCAACCGTCGCAAAGGGAGCGCAACCGTCGCAAAGCGGCGGCGCTTAGCGCGGAGATGGCACAGTGGAGCGAGCGCGTTTTCGCCGGCAGGCGGAAACAAGCGATGCATAACTTGTGCCGACGCGGCCGGCAGGCGTACTACTGGAAAGTGCCGGGGTCCGTAGGTAATCGCTCTACCGATACGGTCTGCTAAAGAGAACGCTCCACGACCCTGTTCCAAAAAACCGGGGTTTTTAGGGGCAAAGCCCCTAAGTGTGTTTTTGGTGACTTTTTGCACAAGCAAAAAGTTACCCCACGGAGTGTGGGAGCACTCCTCTACCGCCAGGACTGGCGGCAAAAGCAGGTCGCGCCGGGGCGCGAAACGCTCCACCCTTTGGCAGCTCTGCCGATACCAGCATACGTCTCTGCCGACGTCTGCTCGTCCCCCGGGCAAACAAAACGCTCTCCGCCCTCGATCTTCCATCAAGAAAACAGGCCGTCCCAAATGGGACGGCCTTTCTTTGCTTACTCCGGCAGTTCCACGGCAAAGAGCCCCCCGGCCCCGCCGCTGTGGAGGAAGAGGATGTTCTCCTCCCCGTCGAAGTACCCCTCCTCCAGCAGGGAGGAAGTGGCAGAACGCCTTGCCGGTGTACACGGGATCAAAGAAGATGCCCTCGCTCTGGGCCACCAGCTTCACCGCCTCGGTGTCCTCTGGCCCGGCGATGCCGTACCCCTTCCCCACGTGGAACTGGATCGTGACATCGCCCTCCTCTACAGGAAGGTCGCTCTCCAGCAGCGCCAGGGCCTCCCGCATCAGCCGGGGCACGATCTCCTGGAAGGGGTCGTCGTCCACCGCGATGCCCAAGGCTTTGGTGCCCGGGGAGTAGAGTTTCGTCCCCAGGGCCACACCAGCGGTGGTGCCGCCGCTGCCGCACACGCACACCGCATGGTCGAAGTGGATGCCCATGGCCTTGGCCTGGCCGTAGGCCTCCTCCATGCCCGCCACATAGCCCAGGGCCCCCAGGGCCGTGGAGCCGCCCACGGGAATATAGTAGGGCACATGGCCCTGCTTCTCCAGTTCCGCCCCCTGGCGGCGCATCTCGGCATAGATATCGTCATAGCTGTCGGTGTCCAGGAACTGGGCGTCACACCCCAGCAGGTGGTCCAGCAGCAGATTGCCCTTGCGCTCGGTGACGCCCCGCTGCTTGAGCAGGAGGACGGCCTTCATCCCCAGCTTGTTGCAGCAGGCGGCGGTGAGCATAGCGTGGTTGGACTGGGCGCCGCCGGTGGTAAAGACTACATCGGCCCCCTTGGCCTTGGCGTCCGCCAGCAGGAACTCCAGCTTGCGCACCTTGTTTCCCCCCAGCCCCACGCCGGTCATGTCGTCCCGCTTGACATAGAGATTCTTGCCGTAGCGGCGGCTCAGATTCTCCAGCTTGTGGAGGGGGGTGGGCCAGATGCCCAGGCTTACCCGGGGAAAGTCGTGGATGGTTTTCATGGAAGGGCCTCCTTTTCATTTCTTGCCCCCATCATACCAGACGCCGCCCACGCGGGCAAGAATTTTCTGGGGATGGTTCCGCCGCCCGTTGCCATTGGAAACGGGCTCCATCTCCCTTTCCTTTTCGTCGCGCCAAAGGGCGCGGACGGCTCCGTCTCCGAAGTGTGGAAGCCCTCCCCCGGCAAAGCTGCCGAAACCAGCATAGGGGAGCAGGCCGTGCCCGGGCACAAAATCCCCTCACTATTTTGATACCATTTGTTGCCGGATTGTCACCGCTTTGTTTCGGGGCTGTAAGGACATATTCCGCCCCCTGCTGTATACTATTATCCATAGCAAGGTATCTTCTGGAGAGGAGCGGATATGAAAAAGCGGTGGTATCTTATGGTTTTCTGCCTCATAGCTCTCGTGGGCTGCGCAGGACGGACCGCCCGGGCGGAAACGCCGGAGGCAGGGGAACCCACACGGGAAATCCAGGTCATCCGGGCCCGGCCCAAAGAAGTGGAAGCTGCGCTGTATATCGGCACAGCCGGAACCTACACAGTTTATCCATATGTCCACGAAGGAGAGGTCACTCCAGACCAGCTGATTGCCGCCATCGCGGACCTGACCGGCTGGGATCTCAGCCTGGATGGGCCGATCTTTCAGAACAGCTCTGGTATCACCTTGACCTTTTCCCCGGACTGTGCCCTGTTTACAGGGCCGCCGGAGCCTCAGAAAGAGGATTTCTTTGTCTATGACGCCCAGGAACTGTGCGCTACCATTCTGGATAGTGTGTGCCATACCCTTCAGTGGAACGTGGTAAATGAAAACATTGCAGATCCAAAAGCCCTTTCCATCTATTTCCGGACATCGAAGGGGGATCTCTCCCTGGACCACATCGGCTTTGTCCAGCCTGCCGGTCTGCCCTATGGCGGGCTGATGCCGGAGGCCCAAGTGTGCAGTGCCCAGGGCAGATTCCTTGGGGCAACGGCCGCAGACGCAACCTTTGAATTGGATGGGGAGACCCTCTCCATGTCCTTTTATGACAGCGATATTGCTGCCACAGTCTCCCGGGTGACCCCCGGCCTGGAGGTTACTATTGTGTACCTCGAGAATGGTGACACCACAGTTCTCACCGGCGTATATTAAACGGCTAGGCGACAGATGGGGGGAGACAACCGTCTTTCCCATCTGTTGCGTCCTTCCGCCAGACGTGGTATGATGTTCCAAAGCAAGGAGGTGGGCCCATGACAAAGCAAGCGCTATGCGCTGCAGCACAGGCCATGCTGGAGCGCTCCTATGCCCCTTACTCCCATTTCCCGGTGGGTGCGGCTTTGGAATGCGCTGACGGGAGTGTTTTCACCGGCTGCAATATTGAAAATGCGGCCTTTTCCCCGTCTATCTGCGCAGAGCGGACTGCCGTGGCCAAGGCTGTCAGCGAAGGGCATCGGGATTTTGTCCGGATCGCTATTGCCGGCAGCACAGAGCAGTTCTGTCCCCCCTGCGGGATGTGCCGCCAGGTGCTCGCAGAGTTTGCCGGGGATCGCCTGGAGGTACTGCTGGTGAATCGCCGCGGCCAGATCCGGGAGACCACCCTGGGGGAACTGCTGCCGCTGCGCTTCGGCAGCGGGAACCTGGAGTAGCCCGCCTGGGAATGGAGAAAATGGTCGGATTTTCCGGATGCGGAAGAAAACCGGCCATCTGACCAAAACAGGCGTGAACAGATTGTTAATTCTGCTAAATCTCACCGGCGGACGTTGTTTTTTAGGGCCAATTATGGTATGCTAACGCTATCAAACAACCGCCAAAATCAAATAAGGAGTGATTTCATATGGTCAGACTGATTATGAGCGGAAAGGGCGAAGGCAAGACCAAACAACTGATGGATATGATGACCTCTGCCGCAGAGACAGAGAGCGGCTGCATGGTCTGCATCGAGGCTACGCAAAGCATGGGCTTCAACCTGCGGCATCAGACCCGCATGATTGATGCGGGAGAGTACCAGCTGGGAAGTTTTGAGGCGCTGCGCGGCTTCATCAGCGGTCTCTATGCCGGCAATTACGATATCTCTCAAATCTTTATTGACAACCTGTGCGCCATTGTCAAAAGCGAGGATACCAACCTGATTGACCATTTCCTCGTCTGGATGGACACTTTCGGCGAGTCCTGCAACATCAAGTTCGTTGTCACCATCAGCGCCGACCCGGAGAGCGCCACCGATGTGATGCGGAAGTTCATGTAAGTCCGGACAAGCACAGTTCATATAACCTGCCGACAAAATCAAGGGACGGGATGCCAACAGCATCCCGTCCCTTTTCTGCTCCGCCAAGGGAGGCAGGGAGGCGGACCCCCTTACTCCTCAAGGACATAGGCATTGACACCGAACAGCCGGCACAGCAGCAGCTTCGCCTGCATCCCCTGCTCGTCCTGGTACCAGACTGTCACCGTACGGCCGCCGCTCTCCTCCGCCGTCAGATAGGCACACTGATAGGTGTCCGAGTAGTATACATTGGTATCCCGGTCCTCCAGGTACGCCTCCACCTCCGCCTTGGAGATGGACTTAGAGGATACAATCCGACTGCCCTGTACGGTAGTGACAATCCCCCCATCTGTCAAAACCACCGCCACCTGGGACATGTCCGTACCTGCAGCCCGCTGGGCCTTCAGGGCATCATAGAGATCGCTGAATGGCTCCAGCGGCGTCGTAGGGATCGCGGTTTCTGCCGTAGCCTCCGGGCTGGGAACCGTGAGCAGGGTGTACCCGGTCCGGCTCACCTGGCGGCTGGAGGCGCTGTACTTGTCATAGAGGCGGCCCAGCACGGCGGCGGCCTGCTCCCGGGTGGCCGCCTGGTTGGGCTTGAACAGCCCGCTGGCGTAGCCGTTGACGATCCCCAGGTCATAGGCTACGGCAATGTAACCCTGATTGGTGGTCACATCGGTAAAGGGCAGCTGGCTGGCGGACATGCGCCCGGCCAGGGTGGTGTAGCCCAGGGCCCGGACGATCATGGTGGCCATCTCCTCCCGGGTGATGGGATCCAGGGGGCGGAAGGTCGTGGCATAGGGCGGCAGCGCCCCGTTGGCGTAGGCGGTCTCCACAGCGCTGTAGAACCAGCGGTTGGGATCCGCGCAGTCCGAGAAGGTCGGCGTCTCCGGCGTCACGGTCTCCCAGCCGAAGAGGCGGACCAGGGCGGTGACAAACTGGGCCCGGGTCATGGTCTGCCCCACACCGAAGTTAACCGCATCCACCCCCTGGAACAGCCCCGCATCTGTAACCTTTTCAATATCCGCGTATGCCCAGTGGTCCGATGGGACATCGGCATAGGGGAGGGGGGCCGCCAGCCCAACCGGCGCCGCTGTTACCAGCAGCAGGGCCACCAGCAGGCAGGAACATACTCTTATTTTCATCATTTTCTCACCCAATTCCGCCGCAGCGCGCGGCATAAATAGATTCGCGCCTTCCCAGTACTCAGAAAGCCCCTCCGCCAAGCCCGGCGGCAGGTAGTGGGCGGCATCCGTCACACGGCCGTTCCCACACGATTTGCTTCTTTTCCGGAAAATGCGCTTCTATTTTACCAGATCAGGCGAAAACGGTCAACCGTATCCCGTCGAATGGCGTCAGATGGTCAATTCTCCCAGCACATGCTGGTTGGCGGGGTTTGCCAGCCACACCGAGCAGCGCCGGATCCAGGGCAGCGGCTCCCCGGTAAGGGTGGAGGCAATGGCCCCCGCCTCCTGGGCAATGAATGCGCCGGCAGCATAGTCCCAGGGCGCCAGGCTGTACTCAAAGAACACCTCTGCCCGGCCGCATGCGATGTAGCACAGATCCAGGGTGGCGGCGCCGAAGCGGCGGTAGTCGCAGCTGCGCTCCAAGAGCTGCTCGGTCAGGGACATGGTGGGCTTTACAAATTCCCGCAGATAGATGGCGGTTCCCATGATAAACAGCCCCTGGTCCAGGGGCTTGTCCGACACATGGATCGGCGTGCCGTTCAGCGTGGCGCCCTTTCCCCGCTCCGCGGCGAACATCTCGTCCTTGGCCGGGTCGTAGACCACCGCCATCTGGGGCTCCAGGTCTCGGATCAGAGACACGGAGATGCCGCTCTGGTGATAGCCCCGGACAAAGTTGGTGGTTCCGTCGATAGGATCTACAATAAATACCCAGCCTTTGGAGGGGTCGCCTTCAATGGCTTTCTCCTCCTCCCCAAAGAACAGGGCCTCCGGCATGAGCGCAGCCAGCTGCTCCTTGAGAAATTGCTCCACCGCCAGATCGTAGTCCGTCACCAGATCCGCCGCGGAGGTCTTTTCATGGGTGTGGCGGTCGATCTGCTTGGCGCTGTTGACGATCTCGCCGGCCTGGCGGACCACCGCAATCAGTTCCTCTAATGTCATTTCTGTCACATCCTTTTGATTCTTGTCCTCACAGCAGCGTCCACTGAAAGTCCTCAAACAGCAGACGGCTGCCTACATCCGTTCCCTCCGGCAGCAGGAACATAGCCACCTGATTTTCCACGCCGGTGTCAGAAACCAAATCGGCATAGTCCCCGTTGATGGAGCGGACCGTATATTCCATGGGTTCCATAGCAGGTTCCTCCTCGCTTTGCCGCCCCGAAAGGCGGTTTTGCCTGGTCCAGTGTAGCATATTTTCTCCGCCTTGACCAGACAGAAATGGAAAAAGGGCCGCTCTGCCAGCCACGGAAAAATTTTGCATGGATTTTTCAAAAAAGTCCTTGACTTTTTCTGCAACCTGTATTATATTCTACTTAGGATTTAATCCTAGTTAGGAGCAATATCATGGCGGATACAAGAAATACTTTGCAAAAAGAAATCATCCACCAGACATTGTGCCGAATGAACTGCCATCCAACTGCCAGCATGGTTTATGAAGCCGTGCATCGGACCCACCCCACCATCAGCCGTTCCACAGTGTTCCGGGTGCTGGGGCAGATGGCGGAAGAGGGGCGCGTCCTGCGTATCAGTCTGACCGGAAGTGATGACCGTTTCGATGGCACAGTCTGCCCCCACGGCCATGTCCGGTGCCGGCGCTGCGGCGCCGTGGCGGATATCCCCTGGGTCGAGATGGCCGCCCCCAGCGACACAGCAGGCTATCTGCTGGAGGGGTGCGCAGTGGAATACCGGGGGCTTTGCCCAGAGTGCCAGGCCCGGCTGAGAGAAGATAGAATTGCCAAACACGGCATCTCTATAAGATAAAGTTAGTTTGTAAAATAAAATTTGTTGAAAAGGAGAAAATAGCTATGAAGAAGTGGGTTTGCTCTGTCTGCGGTTATGTCTACGAAGGGGAGAATCCCCCGGAGTTCTGCCCTGTCTGCAAGGCCCCCGGTTCCAAGTTCAATGAGATGAAGGGCGAGATGAAGCTGGCTGCTGAGCACGAGTACGGCATCTATGCCAAGACTGTGAAGAATAACCCCGACATCAGCGAGGAGGACAAGAAGTACATCTTCGAGCAGCTGATGGCCAACTTCAACGGCGAGTGCTCCGAGGTCGGCATGTATCTGTGCATGGCCCGCATTGCCCACCGCGAGGGCTATCCCGAGATTGGCCTGTACTGGGAGAAGGCCGCCTATGAGGAGGCCGAGCACGCTTCCAAGTTTGCAGAGCTCCTGGGCGAGGACCTGGAGCCCAATATGAAGGCTACTACCAAGGACAACCTGGCTTGGCGCGTGGACTGCGAGTATGGCGCCACCCAGGGCAAGTTCGACCTGGCCGCCTGCGCTAAGAAGAACGGCCTGGACGCCATCCACGACACCGTGCACGAGATGGCCCGCGACGAGGCCCGGCACGGCAAGGCTCTGGCCGGCCTGCTGGCTCGTTACTTCAAGTAAGATCTCTTTCCGAAACAGGCGGAGCCTCCGGCTCCGCCTGTTTTTGGCGCATAGGGGAAAAGCGGGAGGGCGGTACTGTGTACCGCCCTCCCGCTTTTTATGGCGCCCTATGTTTCCCGAGCAGCTGCTTTCCAAGCTGGGTCAGCACGTCGGCAGCCATGGCGATCCCCATAATGACGATCAAGGCAATCAGCCGGTTGGACTGATAGGCTTCCCCAAAGCGCCCTTGTAAAAGCAGAGTGACCGCCGTCCGCAAACCGCAAGCAAAACATTCTTCGCCTGTGATATTACATCTGTATTGAAATGGGATGAGCCACTGAATGATTCCATTAAGTACAAAAGCTATATACAGAGAATATCGTATTTGACAGAATAAATGCTTATCCATGCGATGGCGTTGCTTTCATGTATTTTGTAGCCGCGATAATTTGTATTATCAGTGGGGCAAACATTAGCAACCCTATTCCGCACAAAAGCAACCCCATAAATTCCGGGAAAATGATATTTGCAGATACTGGTGCGGCAATTGCTAAAACAATATACAGGTATACTATCTTTGCCCCCTTAGATGTTGAGACCTGTTTATTAAGCACCATGCCCAAGATAAAAGTCGTAGCCGCAAAAAAGCCCCACGCACCACAAGCTGTTAGGTATCGCGTTCTATCAGCCCTCCATTCTTCTTCATCGGCCATTCCATCCCCTACGACAATTGTTATATCAGCGTCAGAGGGCGGTGTATATGTGTCTGGGCCTGCACCTCTGACAAGAAATGCAATCACGACTATATTTAGCAAAAGTGCAACAATATTAAGAATATTTGCTGTCTTAATAGCCGATTTTGCAAGAGACTGTTTCGTAACGCTATCTTTTGTTCCTACTTCAACAGGGCAACCACACTTCGGACAGATCACGGCCTCGTCATGCAGCTCATTTCCGCACTTGGTGCAATATTTCACGTTCCTTTTCCTCCCTTATCCGCAGATTTGGACCCTCTCTTCTTCCTGCTCTTCATTATAGCAGTCCGGAGGAGGCAAAACAATGAACCGGCTGCATAGTATTCTCCGGTCGGCCCCGGCGGCGCGACTGCGCCGTTCAAGCGTTTTGGCCGCAGGCCAAAACCTTGGCGCAGGGGCAATTCATTTGCCCCGAGCATGTCAAATCAAAAGGCGGAGCGGCCTAAAAGGCCGCGGAGTCCACAAAAAAGGACACGACATACGTCGTGTCCTTTTTTGTGGAAGGGACGGTTAAAATCAATATCTTCCCGTTTCCGAGAAAAGCCGCCCGCAGGGCGGCACACCAACTGCGAGCCCAGCGGAGCGGGTCGCAGTTGGAAAGGAGGAGCAAGGGAGCGGGCGGATGGCGTCTTTTGTGCCCCAGGCATAAAAAGACGCCGGAGCAAAGCGGACTTTGCTCCGACGTGGAGCGGGGTACGGGAGTCGAACCCGCCTATTCGGCTTGGGAAGCCGACGCACTACCGATGTACTAACCCCGCGTAGCAGAAGGTATTATACCACAGGCTGATTTATTTTGCAACTCGAAAATTGCAATTCCCGGCATGAATTTTTTCTCTGGGACATAGATTGGTGACAAGACTATGAGAATAGGAGCGGTTGCCATGAAACGAGTCCTTGCCCTGTTGGGGATCCTCTGCCTGCTGGCGGTGCCGGTGCGGGCGGAGGCGCTGGCGGTGGAGGCGGAGAGCTGTATCCTGATGGAAAAGGCCACCGGCCAGGTCCTGTACGCGGAAAATGAGCATGAGCAGCTGGAGCCCGCCAGCGTCACCAAGATTATGACGCTTCTTCTGGTGATGGAGGCCATTGACAGCGGTTCCCTGTCCTATGACGACACCGTCACCGCCTCGGCCTACGCCTGCTCCATGGGCGGCTCCCAGATCTGGCTGAAGGAGAACGAGCAGATGACCGTCCGGGATATGCTCAAGGCCGTGTGCGTGGCCAGCGCCAACGACTGCTCCGTGGCCCTGGCGGAGCACGTGGCAGGGAGCGCCGAGGCCTTTGTGGAGCGGATGAACCAGCGGGCGGCGGAGCTGGGGATGAACGACACCCATTTCGTCAACCCCACCGGCCTCCCCGCCGAGGGCCACGTCACCAGCGCCTATGACATCGCCCTGATGAGCCGGGAGCTGATCCTCAACCACCCGGATATCCGGCAGTTCACCACCATCTGGATGGACACCCTGCGGGACGGGGCCTTCACCCTCTCCAACACCAACCGCCTGGTGCGCTACTACGAGGGCACCACGGGCCTCAAGACCGGCAGCACCGACGCGGCGGGCTACTGCCTCTCCGCCACGGCGGAGCGGGACGGCATGGAGCTCATTGCCGTCATTTTGAAGGCCCCCACCTCCGACCAGCGCTTTTCCGGCGCCCAGGCCCTCCTGAACTACGGCTTCTCCCTCTACACCCTGGTGGACGTCACGCCGGAACAGGTCCTGCCGGCCCTGCCGGTGACGCTGGGCTCCCCGGACTTTGTCCAGCCGGTGCTGGGGGAGGGGAGCGAGCTGCTGCTGGAGAAAACGGTCGCCGCGGACCTCTCCCAGCAGGTGCTGCTGCCGGAGTCCCTGAAGGCCCCCATCCAGGCTGGGGAGGAGCTGGGGCAGCTGCTGGTGACCTCCGGCGGGGAGACGGTGGCCGCCATCCCCATCGTGGCCGGAGAGGCCGTGGAGCGGCTGGGCTATGGGCAGATTCTGGTGAATTTTCTGAAAACCGCCTTCCTCATGGAACCGTTTCATGGCTAATTTCCTCTTGTATCCGCCATCCGGGCTGTGCTATACTTTTCTCAAGTAAAGCCCCCATTTTTCCAATTTGATACAGGAGGATACGACACATGATCCGTGTAGACTATTCCAAAGCATATGAGAATGTGGCCCCCCTCGCCGGCGAGCTGTCCCAGGCCCACACCTGGCTCCAGGAGGCCAGCGGCAAGGGCAACGACTTTGTGGGCTGGGTGAACCTGCCCCGGGACTACGACCAGGATGAATTTCAGCGCATCCAGGCTGCGGCCAAGAAGATCCAGAGCGACAGCAAGGCCCTGGTGGTCATCGGCATCGGCGGGTCCTATCTGGGGGCCCGCGGGGTCATCGAGTTCCTCTGCTCCCCCAACTACAACCTGAAAAAGAAGAACACCCCCAACATCTACTTTGCCGGAAACGGCCTCTCCAGCGACACCCTCCACGAGATCGTGGAGCTGCTGGGGGACGAGGACTTCTCCGTCAACGTGATCTCCAAGTCCGGCACCACTACCGAGCCCGCCGTGGCCTTCCGGTTCTTCAAGGAGCTGCTGGAGAAGAAGTACGGCAAGGCCGGGGCGGCACAGCGCATCTACGCCACCACCGACAAGGAGAAGGGGGCGCTCAAGCACCTGGCGGACAGCGAGGGCTACGAGACCTTCGTGGTGCCTGACGACGTGGGCGGCCGCTACAGCGTCCTCACCGCCGTGGGGCTGCTGCCCATCGCCGTGGCCGGGGTGGATATCGTGACCCTGATGGCCGGCGCTGGAGAGATGATGGAGACCTGCCGCGCGGCGGATCTGGAGAAGAACCCCGCCTGGCAGTATGCCGCCGTGCGCAGCGGCCTCTACCGCGAGGGGAAGAAGATCGAGATTCTGGGGGCCTATGAGCCGTCCTTCCGCTTCATGTGCGAGTGGTGGAAGCAGCTGTTCGGCGAGAGCGAGGGCAAGGAGCACAAGGCCCTGTTCCCCGCCAGCGTGGAGTTCACCGCGGACCTCCACTCCATGGGCCAGTATATCCAGCAGGGGGAGCGGCACCTGATGGAGACCATGATCCGCTTTGAGAAGTCCGAGCACGAGATGAAGGTGCCCTTTGACGCCGCCGACGGCGACGGCCTCAACTTCCTGGCCGGGAAGGACATGGACTACATCGCCACCCAGGCCATGGACGGCACCCTTCTGGCCCACGTGGAGGGCGGCGTGCCCAACGTGGTGATCTATGCCGGGAAAAAGAACGCCTTTACCCTGGGCGAGCTGATCTATTTCTTCGAGTACGCCTGCGGCCTCAGCGGCTATCTGCTGGGGGTGAACCCCTTCGACCAGCCCGGCGTGGAGGCCTATAAGAAGAACATGTTCGCCCTCCTGGGCAAGCCCGGGTATGAGGAAATGGGCGCCGAGCTGCGCGCCAAGCTGGGGAGATAAGCGATTCTTCCAGCATCGGCTGGCTTGCCCAGGCCGCCGCGAATGCGGCGTTCGAGTGTTTTGCCGCCAGGCAAAACCTCGCCGCAGGGCGGATTCATTCCGCCCGAGGATATTAAATCTATGGGGCCCCCGCGGGATGGGACATCCCGTGGGGCGCAAGCCCGGGTATGAAGAGATGGGCGCTGCGCTCCGCGCCAAGCTGGGACGGTAAGATCATTCAAAAAAGCGCAAGGCGCTTTTTTGAGAGTTCCGCCGTCTGCGGAAGGCGGAACTCCGGGAGGCTTCGGCTTCCTGTGTGTTCGGTCGTGGACGATCTGAAAAGCGGGGTGCTTTTTGCGGCGCTGGCCGACGCGGGGATAGCGTCTCCAGGCCCCCTGCGGGGCGGCGAAGCTCCCATAAATGGACTGTGTTTTGTGTTTTAGGGAAAGGGCGCACGGGAACGTGCGTCCTTTCCTCTTTACGTACCAGGGCTTTGGGCCGCGGCTTCTCCGCCTTAACCCGCGGAAAACCCTATTGTCCTCCGGGAATATCTCTGGTATAATAAAGTAAATAAGTATGCCTATGTGAGAAAGGAGGGGGGATGGCCTTGAAATATACGCGATGGCTCTACAGCCACGGTGACAAGCACACCGTGGAACAGCTGATGGACGCAGGCTATCCCTATCTGGTCTCCTCCGTGCTGGCCGCCAGAGGAATTTCCACTGTGGAGGAGGCCAATGTGTTTTTGGAGCGGGAGACCCGCCTGGCCTACTCCCCGTTTCTGATGAAGGACATGGACAAGGCGGTCTCGCGCATCAACGCCGCCATTGCCGCCGGTGAGAAGATCGCCGTCTTTGGGGACTACGACGTGGACGGCATCACCGCCACAGTGCTGCTGGTGGACTATCTCCGCAGCCGAGGGGCGGACTGCGTGAAGTACATCCCCCGCCGGGTGGAGGACGGCTACGGACTGGGCCAGGAGCCCATGCGCCACCTGCGGGAGCAGGGGGTGGACCTGCTCATCACGGTGGACTGCGGTATCACCGGCGTGGAGGAGGCGGAGTACGCCAAGCAGCTGGGCCTGGACCTCATCATCACCGACCACCACGAGTGCAAGGACGTGCTGCCCGACGCGGCGGCTGTGGTGGACCCCCACCGCAGCGACTGCCCCTATCCCTTCAAGCAGCTGGCCGGCGTGGGGGTGGCCCTGAAGCTGGTGCTGGCCCTGGGGGGCGAGAGCCAGGAGGACAAGCTCTTTGCACGCTACTGCACCCTGGCCGCCATCGGCACGGTGGCGGACGTGATGCAGATGAGCGACGAGAACCGGACCATTGTCCAGCGCGGCCTGAAAGCCATTCGGAGCAGTGATTTTCTTGGGCTCCATGCCCTTTTGAAAGAGACGGGCCTGCTGGACAAGGAAGTCACCTCCATTCAGATCGGCTTTGTCCTGGCCCCCCGCATCAACGCCGCTGGTCGCATGGGGGAGGCGGAGCTGGCCGCAGACCTGCTCCTCACCGACGATCCCAACCAGGCGGAGAAGCTGGCACGGCAGCTGTGCCAGCTCAACCGGGAGCGGCAGTCCGTGGAACAGGAGATCTTTGCCCAGGCCATAGAGCAGATCAAAACCATTCCGGACAACGAGCGCAGCGCCCTGGTCCTCTCCAGCGAGGAGTGGCACCAGGGGGTGGTGGGGATCGTGGCCTCCCGGCTGGCGGAGAAGTTCTCCTGCCCCAGCTTCATGATCCATTTAAGCGACGGTATGGGCAAGTGCTCCTGCCGCAGCTATGGGGGGTTCAACCTGTTCGCCGCCCTGGAGTCCTGCTCGGACCTGCTGGAGGGCTTCGGCGGCCACGAGCTGGCCGCCGGCTTTACCATCAAGGAGGAGAACATCCCCGCCTTCCGCCGCCGCATCAACCGCTGCGCCAGCGCCTTCCTGGGCGGGGAGCCGCCGGTGTCCTCCCTGGATGTGGATGTGGTGCTGCACCGGCCGGAGCTGGTGACGCTGGAGGAAGTAGACGCCCTGCGGCTCCTGGAGCCCTATGGCGCCGGCAACAACCGTCCGGTATTCTGCTTCCAGGGCGCCAAGATCGAATCCATGCAGAGCGTGGGCCAAAACCGGCACCTGAAGCTGCGGCTGAGCCGGGGCAAATACAGCTTTGACGCCATCTATTTCTCCGCCAACCGCGACTCCTGCGGCCTGGAGGTGGGGGACCGGGTGGACGCCGCCTTCTACCTGCAGGTAAATGAATTCCGAGGCAGCCGTACTGTACAGCTGCAGATGATTGACCTCCGGGGGAGCGCTACTCCCAGCGCCCGTGAACAGGAGTGCCTGGAGCTGGCCTCCCGGCTGCGGGACTGCGTATCCCTCACGCCCCAGGAGGCCGCCCGAATGCTGCCGGGCAGGGACCAGTTTGTCCACCTGTGGCAGGCGGTCATCCGCCTCACCGACGGCGGCGGCCCCATCACCGTGGAGAAGCTGCCTACCCTGCGCCGCCTGGCCGGGGCCATGGGGGGCGCGGAGCCCTTCCTGCGCACCGCCGTGGGACTGTCGGTGTTTGCCGAGCGGCACCTGCTGGTGCTGGACGGGGGGACGGACTGCCTCACGATTACAGTGGATGCCCATGAAAAAGTGAACCTGGGGGAGAGCCTCTATGTGCGGCGCCTCCACCAGATCCTTGGTTTATCAGAGAAAGGAGGGGTGTGACGTGGCAACCGTTGAGGAACGCTACCAGCATCTGGAAAAAACCATTCGGGGGTACAATATCTCTGCGGATTTCGCCCAGATCCGTGCCGCCTTCGAGTACGCCCAGGCCCACCATGGCCACCAGCTGCGCCGAGACGGCACGCCCTATATCACCCACCCCCTGAACGTGGCCCAAATCATCGCGGAGATGCGCCTGGACAGCGAATCCATCCAGGCCTCTCTGCTCCACGACTGCATTGAGGACACCGACGCCACCTATGACGATATTGCCAAGCGCTTCGGCGTGACGGTGGCGGACCTGGTGGACGGGGTCACCAAGCTGACGCGGGTGCAGTACTCCACCATGGAGGAGGAGCAGATGGAGAACCTCCGCAAGATGCTCTTCGCCATGAGCCGGGATATCCGGGTCATCCTCATCAAGATCGCCGACCGGCTCCACAATATGCGCACCATGGAGTACCAGACCCCGGAGAAGCAGCGCAAGAAGGCCTTTGAGACCATGGAGATCTATGCGCCTATCGCCCACCGCCTGGGCATGCAGAAGATCAAGTGGGAGCTGGAGGACCTGTCCCTCAAATACCTGGACCCCATCGGCTACGACGAGATCACCAAGGCCGTGGCCGCCAAGAGCGAGGAGTACATGGACTTCATGGACCAGGTCCAGGGGGAGATCGAGCACAAGCTCCAGGAGCTGAACATTGAGAGCAATGTCTACGGCCGGGTCAAGCACCCCTACAGCATCTACCGGAAGATGTACCTCCAGGACAAGACCCTGGACGAGGTGTACGACCTGTTCGCCTTCCGGGTGCTGGTGAACACGGTGGCCGACTGCTACAACGTGCTGGGGGCCATCCACGACCTCTACAAGCCCGTGCTGGGCCGGTTCAAGGACTACATCGCCACCCCCAAGCCCAACATGTACCAGTCCCTCCACACCACAGTGGTGGGCTCCAACGGCGTCCCCTTCGAGGTGCAGATCCGCACCTATGAGATGCACGCCATTGCCGAGTACGGCGTGGCCGCCCACTGGAAGTACAAGCAGGGCATCCAGTCCGACGACAAGGAACACACCTACGAGTGGATCCGTCGCCTGCTTGAGAACCAGGAGGACGCCGACGCCGAGGACTTCATCCACAGCCTGAAGGTGGACATGTTTGACGACGAGGTGTTCGTCTTTACCCCCCGTGGGGACGTGATCAACCTGCCCGCCGGGGCAACTCCCATCGACTTCGCCTACTCCATCCACTCCGCCATCGGCAATTCCATGGTGGGCGCCAAGGTCAACGGGCGGATTGTGGGCTTTGACTACCAGCTCCACAACGGGGACATTGTGGAGATCAACACCTCCAAAAGCGCCAAGGGCCCCAGCCGGGACTGGATGCAGATTGCCAAGAGCAGCGAAGCCAGGAGCAAGATCCGCCAGTGGTTCAAGAAGGAGCGCCGGGATGAGAACATCGCCAACGGCCGTGCCGCCTTTGAAGCGGAGCTCAAGCACGCCGGCATCCCTATGAGCGCTGTTGTGGCGCCGGATGTACTGGAGCGAGTGCTGAAGCCCACCAGCTTCAACACCCTGGACGAGCTGTACGCCGCCATCGGCTACGGCGGCTACACCGCCCAGAAGGCTGTCCACCGTTTCCGGGAGGAAGTTGCTGCCCACAACCGGGCAGAAAAAGCTGCGGCTGAAGCCGCCCGCATCGCCTCCGGGGAGAAGGAGGCTCCCAAGCCCCCAGCCCGCACCAAGAGCGAAAAGGGCATTATCGTGGAGGGGCTCTCCAATTGCCTGGTAAAATTCGCCAAGTGCTGCACCCCCGTGCCCGGGGACGACATCATCGGCTATATCACCCGAGGCTACGGTGTGTCCGTCCACCGCACCGACTGCCCCAACGCCAGCTTTGCCCACCAGAAGGAGGAGCCGGGCCGCTGGATCCATGTCAGCTGGGGCGAGGACGTGAACATGAGCTACGCCACCAGCCTGGAGGTGGTCTGCAAGGACCGCAACAACCTGCTGGTGGACATCTCCACCGCCCTCTCCTCCTGCAAGGTGGGGGTATCCAATATGAATGTCCGTACCACCAGCGATGGGTTCGCCATCTTTTATATCACCATCCATGTTACAGACAGCGGCCAGCTAGGCCAGGTGATGACCAAGCTGAACAACATCTCCGACGTGAAGAAGGTCACCCGGTCCGCGGGATGACCGCTTTTGCCCGCCAGAGCTAGGCGGGGGCGGCGCCGGCCTCCGGGGGAGGGGTCATTTCGCGCCCCCGGGCACGACCTACTTTTGCCGCGGCCTATGTCCCGGCCCGGCAGCCTTGCCGGAGTGGGGAGTGTGCCCACACTCCGTGGGGGTACTTTTTGCTTGTGCAAAAAGTCACCAAAAACACACTTAGGGGTTACACCCCTAAGGACCCCAGGTTTGGGAACAGGGTCGTGGAGGGGCCTATTTTACTCGCCGCATCGGTAGCAGGATTACCTACGGACCTTGGAGGTTTCGCAACTGCGCCTGTCGGCCTGTTGTGTAGTGGCCTCCAGGACAAGAGAGCAGTTGCTTCTCTTTTCCTCTTGCTGTTTATGGTGCGCTGGGAGCTTGCGAGAAAGGAACCAGCTTCCATTACCGCTGCACCAGGCGCGGTATCAAGGGAGAAGCGGCTCGGATGCCCGCCCAGGCAGGGCCTAAGGCCCAGAAGGGGGCGCAGAGGCAAAACGATATCCACGCGCCGGAACGAGAAGTAGGTACTTTGCTGTACATCAATGGGGGTCCTTAGGGGCCGCAGCCCCTAAGCGGCTTTTTCGGCCCTTTTGGGCCGTGCCAAAAGGGCCTCGCGCCGGAGCGCGAAATTTCCCCTGGCGAAGTGTGCCAGAAACACCCAGCGTCCCTCCCCCCGGCAGAGGGACTGCAATCTCTTTGAAAGGAGAGGTTTATGATGGCTTTCTATGAACTGTTCATGTTCCTGCTCCTCTATACCGCGCCGGTGTGGGCCTTCGTCTTTGTCTACTGCCTGGTGAACGCCATCACCCGGTCGGTCCAGGAGGCTGCGGACGGGGAAAAGCGAAATTCCGGGATCATGAAATTCTGGGCCGGACTGGCCCTGTCCATCATTGTGTGGGGGCTAATTTCCGCGGTTTACCTCAGCCTTTACACCTAATTAAAACACGGGAAAGGGTATGAAGCTATGCGTGCCGTTGTAACAAGAGTTTCCTCCGCCAGCGTCGCCATTGCCGGCGAGACGGTGGGGGCCATTGACAAGGGCTATCTGGTCCTGCTGGGGGTAGCCCCGGCGGACACCGAGGAGACCGCCCATAAGCTGGCCGAGAAGATCTGCAACCTGCGGGTATTCACGGACGAGAACGGGAAGATGAACCTGAATCTGGAGCAGGTAGGCGGGAGCCTTCTGGTGGTGAGCCAGTTCACCCTCTTTGCCGACACCTCCTCCCGCCGTCCGGGGTTCACCGGCGCGGCAAAGCCCGACGTAGCCGTCCCCCTCTATGAGGCGTTTATGGCCCACTGCCGGGACCGGGGCTTCCCGGTCGCCCACGGCGAATTCGGGGCCAGCATGCAAGTGACGTCGGTGAATGACGGCCCCGTCACCATCCTGTTTGATACAGAGAAAATGTAAACTTTCTGCAAAACAGGCAATTTTGTTTGACAGCGCTGGAAAATCGAAGTAAAATTTTTAACTACATGTCGATAAGCCCGGCCCAGCTATGGAGCATTTCCCCCATAGGACTGCCGGGAAAGAAAGGAGCCACGGATGGTATTCAGGCAGATCCAAGTGGGGCCCATCGGCACCAACTGCTCCCTGCTGGGGGATGAGGCGGCCGGCGTATGCTTTGTGGCGGACCCCGGCGACGAGCCGGAGCGGGTGCTGGGAATGGTGCGGGAGAGCGGGCTCGCCCTCCAGGCCATCCTGCTGACCCACGGCCACTACGACCACACCGGCGGCGTGGCGGGAATTTTGGCGGAATATCCCAAGATCCCGGTGTATATCCATGAAAAAGAGCTGCTCGGTCCCGGCGGCAACTCGCGCTACCAGTATGCCGGAGCAGGGGAGAACCAGCGGATCTATGGCGAGGGGGACACCCTCGCTCTGGGCGGCACCACCATCCGGGTGCTCCACACCCCGGGCCACAGCCGGGGCAGCGTGGTGCTTCTGTGGGGGGATGTGATGGTGGCCGGCGACACCCTCTTTGCCGGGTCCTGCGGCCGGTGCGACCTCCTCGGCGGCAGCATGGAGGAGATGTTCGCCTCCTTGAAGCGCCTGGGGAGCCTCAGCGGGGATTACCGGGTCTATCCCGGCCACGGCCCTTCCACCACCCTGGAGACCGAGCGGCGCACCAACCCCTATGTGCGCCACGCAATGCAGCTATGAAGCTGGAACTCATTGGACACGACCACAAATACGTGGTAGAGCAGAGCCTGCTGGCCCTGTTTCCGGAGGAGCGGCCGGTGTACGGCAGCGTGGACCGGGCGGCGGACCGCCGCTATGCCGTCATTACCATCGCCGAGGCCGGGGACCACTGCACGGTCACCACGGAGCTGGGCTGGGACGGCAGCGTCGCCTCCTTCCCCCAAGCCGTCACCCTCACCGGTGACGACTATGCCCGGGAGGGGCAGCGCCGGCGGGCCATCGGCATGAGCTTTTTCCGGGCCGCCCGGGAGGCCACGGGCATCGCGCCCCCCTGGGGGAGCCTCACCGGCATCCGCCCGGCCAAGGTGGCTACAGAGCTGCTGGACCGGGGTCTCAGCGCGGAGGAGGCCGGTGCGGTGCTGGAGGACACTTATTTTGTCACCCCCCAGCGCCGGCGGCTGTGCCTGGACGCGGCCCTGGCCGCGGCAAAGGCCGACCAGGGCCGGACGGACCGGGATATCTCCCTCTATGTGGGCATCCCCTTCTGTCCCACCCGCTGCGCCTACTGCTCCTTTGTCTCCAACAGCGTGGAGAAGTCCTTCCACCTGGTGGAGCCCTATCTCGCGGCCCTCCGATCGGAGATCGCCTCCGCCGGGCAGATGGTCCGGGACCTGGGGCTGCGGGTGCGCTCCTTCTACATGGGGGGCGGTACCCCTACCACCCTCACCGCCGCTCAGATGGACGGCCTCCTCACCTGTCTGGAGGAGCAGTTTGACTTCTCCGGGCTTCTGGAGCGGACGGTGGAGGCCGGCCGGCCGGACACCATCACCCGGGAGAAGCTGGAGGTGCTGAAGCGCCACGGCGTGGACCGCATCAGCGTCAATCCCCAGACCATGGAGGACCATGTGCTCCGCGCCATCGGCCGGCGGCACACGGCGGCGGATATCGAGGCCGCCATGGAGACCGTGGCGGCGGTGGGATTCCCCCATGTGAACATGGACCTGATCGCAGGACTGCCCGAGGACACCCCTGAGGGGTTCCAACGGAGCCTGGAGCGGGTGCTCTCCTTTGGCACAGATAATCTCACCATCCATACATTATCCTTGAAGAAAGGCAGTAGAATAACCCTGGAGGGGACCCGCATCCCCACGGTGGAGGAGGTGGGGGCCATGCTGGACTACGCCGACCCCCTCCTGCGGACATTGGGCTTCGCCCCCTACTACCTCTACCGGCAGAAGTACCAGTCCGGCAGCTTTGAAAACGTGGGCTGGTGCAGGAGCGGGGGAGAGGGCCTCTACAACATCTACATCATGGAGGAGCTTCACAGCATCCTCAGCATGGGGGCCGGCGGCTCCACCAAGATGGTGGACCGGAGGCACAGCCACATCGAGCGGGTGTTCAATCTGAAGTTCCCTCTGGAGTATACCCAGCGTCCGGAGAAGGCGGCGGAAAACCAGCGGGCCTTTGCCGCCTTCCACCGCGCCATGCTGCAAGATCTGCAAGAAAGGTGATACCATGGCATACCAACTCAGCGAAATCAACCAGGCCGTCCGCTCCGATCCCAAGGGGTTCGTGGAGGAGAGCGACGCGGCCTTCCAGCGGAAGATCGAAAATGCAGCCAGAAAGATTGCCGACCACCTGAGCGAGAGCCGCATCGTGCTGCTGTCCGGCCCCTCGGGCAGCGGAAAGACCACCACTTCCAAGAAAATCCAGGCGGAGCTGGAGAAGATGGGTGTCCGGGCCCATGCGGTATCCATGGACAACTACTTCCAGACCGTGGACCCGGAGACCGCCCCCCGGAACCGGGAGGGGCTCATTGACTACGAGTCCCCCTTCTGCCTGGACATGAACCTCCTCAACCGGCACTTCAAGCTCCTGGACCAGGGGGAGACCATCCACATCCCCAAGTTCGACTTTGCCCGGCAGATGCGTTCGGCGGTCCACAGCAACCCCCTGAAGCTGGGGAAGGACGAGATCGCCATCTTCGAGGGCATCCACGCCCTCAACGACATCATCACCGGCAAGAACCCCAAGGCCATGAAGCTCTATATCTCCGCCCGCAGCAATGTGACGGATGGGGAGGGGGACACCGTGTTCAAGGGCACCTGGATGCGCCTAGGGCGCCGGATGGTCCGGGACGCCAAGTTCCGGGCCTGGGAGCCCCACGTGACCATGAAGATGTGGAGCAACGTGCGGCGGGGGGAGAAGCTGTATATCTCCCCCTTCAAGGACAACGCCGACATCCAGTTCGACTCCTCCCTGCCCTATGAGGTAAGCGTCCTCAAGAGCTATGTGCTGCCCTTCTGCGAGCAGCTGACGCCGGAGATCGAGCGGTATGAGGAGATCGGCCGCCTGCTGGAGGCCTATCCCCGGTTCGAGACCCTCAGCGAGACCTATGTGGCCCCCGACTCCCTGATCCGGGAGTTCATCGGCGGCGGCATCTACGACGAGTGAGCAAGATCCCAATCTGAACTGTGGAGGATAAGACAATGGATCTGGAGAAATGGAAGGAACAATGGAGTGATCTGTGCCGCGGAACCCGCAAGCTGGCGGGGGACATGGGGGAAGCAGCATGGACTGGCGCGCTGAAGGCAGGGCAGGCTGCCGAGAACGCCATCCGCTATACCCGTCTCAAGGCCCGTGTCCTGGACCTGGGCACTCAGGTTCGATCCCAGATGCGCAAAATTGGGGAACTCGTTTACGCCACCCACTCCGGAACCCCTACCGACAGCGCCACGCTGCAGGCGGCGCTGGAGGCCGTGGACAAATTGAATGAGGAAATTGATGAGTGTCAGCGCGCGCTTGCAGCGCTCCGGGGGATCCGGATCTGCGGCGTGTGCGGAGCGGAGAACCGTGCTGCTGACAGCCGCTGTACCCAGTGCGGCCAGCCGCTGGATTGCTGAGCTCCCGCCGGGAAGCAGTCCCGGATTTTGATTCTGTCTGCTTGGGGGGAGCAATCCCCCCAAAGCTATGTCCGCCGCAATCTGTTCTACCCGGCCCGGCAGCCGGGCCGCATGGGCGGTAAGTCTTTCCTATAGCGAGGTATCCTGACTATGTCCAAAGAAAAGAAGCAAACCTTTCTGGGCGCCACCGCTACCCTGGGGCTGGCGGTCATCGTGGTGAAGATCATCGGCGCGCTGTACAAGATCCCCCTGAACAATATCCTGGGGGACGAGGGGGTCACCTACTTCAACGCCTCCTATAAGATCTACAGCTTTCTCCTCTCCCTCTCCACCGCCGGGCTCCCGGTGGCCCTGAGCAAGCTGGTGGCGGAGAGCCGGGCGCTGGGGAAATATAACCAGAGCCGCAAGCTCCTGCGCCTGTCCCTGACGTTGTTTACCGCCATCGGCGCTGTAGGCACGGCCATCATGTTCTTCTTCACTGAGGAACTGGCGGCTATGATGAACAATTCCCTGGCCTATGCTCCCATCAAGGCCCTGAGCTTCTCCGTGGTGTGCGTGTGTATGATGTCCGCCTTCCGGGGCTACACCCAGGGCAGCGAAAACATGGTGCCCTCCGCCATCAGCCAGGTCATTGAGGCGGTGTTCAAGCTGGTGGTGGGCCTGGCCCTGGCATGGTACCTGGTGGACGCGGGCTTCGGCCTCTCCGTCGGCGCCGCCGGCGCCATCATGGGCGTCACCATCAGCACGGTGCTGGCTCTGGGCTATATGATTGTGAGCCACCTGCGCCACCGCAATGACATCCCCAGCAGCACCGATACGCCCGCGCCCTCCAAAACGCTGCTCAAACGCCTGCTGGCCATCGGCATCCCCATCACCATCGGTGCCTCGGGCATGAGCCTCATTACCCTCATCGACCAGAGCCTCATTATGGGCCGGCTCCAGGATGTGCTGGGGCTCAGTGAGCAGGCGGCGGCCGCCCTCAACGGGCAGTACGAGTTCAGCATGACGCTCTTCAACCTGCCCAGCTCCTTTATCCCCCCCATCACCATGAGCCTGGTGCCCGCGGTGTCCGCCGCCCTGACCCGCCGGGACCACCAGCGGGTGGGCAAGCTGGTGAACACCTCCCTGCGCCTGACCACCCTGCTGGCCTTCCCCGCCGGCGTGGGGCTCAGCGTACTGGCGGGCCCCATCCTGATCCTGCTCTACCCCGCCCAGTATGACGCCGCCGTAGCGGCCACCTACCACCTGCAGATCCTGGGCATCGCCTCGGTGTTTGTGTGCGTCATGCTTCTCACCAATGCCATCCTCCAGGCCCACGGCCAGGCTAAGATCCCTATTATCACCATGTTTATCGGCGGCGCGGTGAAGGTTGTTGCCAACTATTTCCTGGTAGGGAATCCCAACATCAATATCAAAGGGGCCCCTATCGGCACTTTGGTGTGCTATGCCCTGATTACAGTTTTGAATTTGGTCATTATCAACCGCACCCTGGTCAACCGCCCCAGCTATGCCCAGCTCTTCCTCAAGCCCTTCCTGGCCACCGCCGGCATGGCAGTAACCGCCAAGGTTTCCTATAACTTTCTGTCCGGCGTGCTGGGCAACACCCTGGGCACACTGGGGGCCATCGCCCTGGCGGTGGTGGTGTACGTTGTGCTGGTGCTGGCCTTGCGGATCATCACCAAGGACGATTTGGAAATGCTGCCCAAGGGGGATAAATTGGCAAAAATCCTGCGGGTACGCTGAAAGCTTCCAAAAAATTCCGGAAATTTCTGGAAATCCCCAATGAATTTCTATTTTTGAAAGAAAAAAATCTTGCATCATCTATAAAAATATGGTAAATTGGGGAAAGGTAAAATAAGTTGCAAGACGGGTTCTTGTACAAATGAATAAAAGGAGAAAATTGCTATGAATAAAGCTGAACTGATCGCTGCTGTCGCCGAGAAAGCCTCCCTGTCCAAGAAGGATTCCGAGGCCGCTGTCAACGCCGCCCTGGAAGCTATTTCCGCCGCTCTGCAGGACGGCGACAAGGTGCAGCTGGTAGGCTTTGGCTCTTTTGAGGTAAAGAAGCGCGCCGCCCGTACCGGCCGCAATCCCCGGACCAAGGAAGTGGTGGAGATCCCCGCCTCCCAGGTGCCTGTGTTCAAGGCCGGCAAGGCCCTGAAGGACGCTGTGGGCAAATAAATCATTGAGCCTTTGGCTCGGGGCGCATCCGCAGATGCGCCCCGTTTTTATGGAAGAATTACTACCCGCGTGGGCTGGAAGACCCCTTGCCAGCTTGCGCGGCAAAGGAGTGTATAAGCCTATGCGGCTGGACAAATATTTGAAGGTTTCCCGTCTCATCAAGCGCCGCACGGTCGCCAATGAGGCCTGCGACAGCGAGCGGGTAACCGTAAATGGAAAAGTAGCCCGCGCCTCCTATGATGTGAAGGTCGGAGATGTTATTTCTATCCGTTTTGGAGAGCGGACGCTGAGCGTTGAGGTCCTTTCCACCCAGGAAACGGTGGGCAAGGAATCCGCCGCTCTGATGTACCGGGAGGTCTAAAGCGGACAGCCCCTTCATAGAATGGAGCGTATCCATGGAGAGGGGGAGTTATCGATTATGGCATCCTACGACAATCCTGCCTACACCAGCCACCAGCTGACTTTGGAGGGACGGGAACGCCTCACCGTGTCCGGGGTGGAGGATGTGGAACGCTTTGATGAGAACACCATCGTCATGTCAACCACCGCCGGAACACTGGTGATTTCCGGAGAAAATCTCCACATCGGCAAGCTGAGCCTGGATGGCGGAGAGCTTCACGTGGATGGGCAGGTTGATTCCCTGTCCTATGAAGACCCGGGCTACAGCCGGGGCGGATTTTTGAGCCGCCTGTTCGGCTGATGGAGATTGAAATTTCCGCCCAGGCGGCGGCATTTTTGTGCGCTGGACTGCTGGGAGCGCTTCTGGGGCTGCTGTATGACCTGCTGCGCGCCCTGCGCACACTGTGGAAAGGGCGAGGTACCGCCCTCACCGACGGGCTTTACAGCTTGGCGGTGCTGATCTCGGTGTTCTATTTTGCCATGGCTTTTGGCCAGGGGCAGCTGCGGATCTACATGGTGTTGGGCATCCTGGCCGGTGCCGTCTTGTTTTTCTCCCTGCTGAGCCAGCCTCTGCGCCCATTGTGGGATTACTGGCGGGACAGCCTCCTGCTGACCCTGCACATCCTGCTCTCTCCGGCAGTTTTTCTCTGGCGGCTGTTAAAAAAACTTTTGCTCCCGTTCAAAAAATGCTTCCTTTTTTGCAAAACTTGGTTTACAATAGTATTATCGCATTGCCATGGGGCAGTATCCCCAAGCTGGCAGGCCAGGAAATGGAGGGGGCGCAATGAAAAAAAAGCAAAAGCGGGCAAGCGGCTTTCTTACCGGCGTTCTTCTGCTGGTTCTGCTGCTGGGAGTGGGGATCCAGCTCTATCGGATGCAGGAACAATTGAGGACCGCTCGGGCCGAAGAGGCCGCCCTGGCTGCACAGATCGCCCAGATAGAGCGGGAAAACGCTCAGCTCCAGGAAGATCTGGACAACGCAGACAACCCGGAATTGATTGAGGAGATTGCCCGCAACGAGCTGGGTATGGTGATGCAGGACGAGAAGGTATTTTATACCTACGGCGGATAAGGAAATTGGAACACAACAGCCGACTGGTGTCCCGGGGAGGATGCCAGCCGGCTGTTTTTGTCTCGGCCGGGCCTGCCGGGATCATTTTCTTTTTCAGAAATGGATTCCACCCCCCTTGTCTTTTCAATGGTGCCTGCCAAGGACGTTTCGCGCCCCCGGGCACGGGGTGTTTCTGCCGCCGGGCAAAAGACAGTTCTAGCCCCCATTGCCATAGGAGGACGGGTTCCACCCCCCTTTTCTTTTCGTCATGCCGAAGGATGGGGAAATTTCGTACCCCGGGCGCGGGATGTTTCTGGCATGCCTTTGCCAGGGGACGTTTCGCGCCCCCGGGCG
>CAJFQQ010000029.1 GCA_904419145.1 uncultured Oscillospiraceae bacterium
GGCCATCGGCGGCACCGGCAAGGGCCACCTGGTCCGGGAGCTGGACGCCCTGGGGGGCGAGATGGCCAGGGCGGCGGACGCCGCCTGCATCCAGTACCGGCTCCTGAACCGGGGCAAGGGCCCCGCGGTCCACAGCCTCCGGGCCCAGGCGGACCGGCGGCGGTACCAGGAGATCATGAAGCACACCCTGGAGCGGCAGGAGAACCTGACGCTGCGCCAGGGGGAGGTGGTAGATATCGGCCTCACTGACGGCCGTGTGTCCTCCGTCACCCTCCAGACCGGGGCGGTGTTCCGGGTAGATGCGGTGATTATCTGCTCCGGCACCTACTTAAACGGCCGGACCATCGTGGGGGAGTGTGTCCGGGAGGGCGGGCCCGACGGCATGTTTGCCGCCACGCAGCTGACAGAGAAGCTCTCCGCCATGGGCCTCAGCCTCCGCCGGTTCAAGACCGGCACGCCCCCCCGGGTGAACCGCCGCAGCGTGGACTTCTCTAAAATGGAGCTCCAGGAGGGGGATGCGGAAACCCTGCCCTTCTCCTTTGAGACCCGTGAAAAGCCGGTGAACCGGGCGGTGTGCTACCTCACCTACACCAACGAGGCCACCCACCGGATCATCCGGGACAACCTCCACCGCTCCCCCATGCACACCCACGTTATCGAGGGAATCGGCCCCCGGTACTGCCCCAGCATTGAGACGAAGGTCACCCGCTTTGCGGATAAGCCGCGCCACCAGCTCTTCATCGAGCCCATGGGCCTGGAGACGGAGGAGCTGTATATCCAGGGCTTCTCCTCCGCCATGCCGGAGGAGGTGCAGCTCCAGATGCTCCACACCATAGCGGGCCTGGAGCACGCGGAGATGATGCGCCCGGCCTACGCCATCGAGTACGACTGCGTGGACCCGCTGGAGCTGCTGCCCACCCTGGAGACCAAGAAGATCCCCGGCCTCTACGGGGCTGGACAGTTCTGCGGCTCCTCGGGGTACGAGGAGGCGGCGGTCCAGGGCTTTGTGGCCGGGGTCAACGCGGCCCTGAAACAGAAGGGGGAGGAGCCCCTGGTGCTCCGCCGCAGCGAGAGCTACATCGGCACCCTCATCGACGACCTGGTGACCAAGGGCACCGACGAGCCCTACCGCATGATGACCAGCCGCAGCGAATATCGCCTGCTGCTGCGCCAGGACAACGCCGACGAGCGGCTGTGCCCCATCGGATACCGCATCGGCCTGGTGAGCCGGGAGCGGCTGGAGCGGGTGGAGGCCAAATATGCCGCCGTAGCCTCGGAGATCCGCCGCCTGGGAGGGAAGGGCCTCCCGCCCAGCGAGGCGTTGAACAACTTCCTCGCCGCCCGGGGTACCACGCCGGTGAGCGACGGTGTGTCGCTCCTGGCCCTGCTGCGCCGCCCGGAGGTCCACTACGGCGATCTCCGGCAGTTTGATCCGGACTTCCCCGACCTCCCGGAGGAGGTGGCGGAGCAGGTGGAGATCCGGGTAAAATACGAGGGATACATCCAGCGCCAGCTCCAGGAGGTGGTGGACTTCCAGAAGATGGAGGACCACGCCCTGCCGCCGGCGTTGGATTACAGCGCCATCCAGGGCCTCAGGCTGGAAGCCAGGGAGAAGCTCCAGGCCGTCCGGCCCCTGAACCTGGGCCAGGCATCCCGCATCTCCGGCGTCAGCCCGGCGGACATTGCGGCGCTGATGATCTATCTGGAGCGGGGCTGACGCCGGCCCCGGCGCGGCAGCGCCGTCCAAGGGTTTTGCGGAGCAAAACCTTGCCGCAGGGCCGACAAGGTGAATTGCCGCAAAGCGGCAAGAGAGGGTGGCCTGGGCCATTCACTCCGCCCGAGGAAGAAAAATAGCGGGGCCCCCGCGGGGCGGAGTCCCGTGGGGTGTCAGCCCGGCGGATATCGCGGCACTGATGATCTATCTGGAGCGGGGCTGACGCCGGACCCGGCGCGTTTAGGAGGTTTTATGGACATCCATCTTCATTACCAAAAGCAGGGCAGCGGGCCGCCTCTGGTGCTGCTCCACGGCAACGGGGAGGACGGCTCCTACTTCGCCCACCAGATGGAGGACTTCTCCCGGGATTTCACCGTCTACGCCCTGGACACCCGGGGCCACGGCCAGTCCCCCCGGGGAACGGCCCCCTTCACCATCTCCCAGTTTGCCGACGACCTGCTGGCCTTCCTGGACAGCGAGGGCCTGGAGCGGCCGGATCTGCTGGGGTTCAGCGACGGAGGGAACATCGCCCTGACCTTTGCCCTCCGCCACGGCGACCGGGTGGGGCGGCTGGTGCTCAACGGGGCCAACCTCAGCCCCAGGGGGGTGAAGCCCTCGGTGCAGATCCCCATTGTGCTGGGGTACCATATGGCCTCCCTCTTCCCGGGGGAGAAGGCCCGGCACAACGCGGACCTGCTCCGCCTGATGGTCAAGGAGCCCCACATCGACCCGGCGGAGCTGAAACAGCTCACCATGCCGGTGCTGGTGATCGTGGGGGACCGGGACATGATCCGCCCGGACCACTCCCGGCTGATCGCCGAGCACATCCCGGGGGCAAAGTTCGTGGAGCTGCCGGGGGATCATTTCATCGCAAGCAAGTCCCCGGAGGCCTTCAACCGGGCAGTCCGGGCCTTTTTCAGAGAGACAGAACAAATGAGCAAGGAGTGAACCGCGTATGCGTCTGATGCTGGCCATCATCGTGTGCAAAATTCTGCGTTTTATCGGAAAACTGGTGGGGAAAGGCAGCAGCCTCCCAGGGCAGTACGCACTGAAAATCTGCCCGGATATACTGGGGCAGGTACAGCTGCCTAAACATATTATCGCCGTTACCGGCTCCAACGGCAAGACCTCCACGGTGGAGATGATCGCCGCCGTCCTCCGGGCTGATGGCCGGGAGGTGGTCTACAATGCCGAGGGCTCCAACCAGATCGAGGGGGTCACCACCCTGATTTTGACCCACTGCACCCTCTCGGGGAAAATGCGGGGGGACGTGCTGCTGCTGGAGAGCGACGAGCGGTACGCCCGCCACTCCTTCCGCTATTTCCACCCCACCCACTTTGTCATCACCAACCTCTACCGGGATCAGCTCACCCGCAACGGCCACAGTGAGTGGGTCTATGACGCCATCCTCCCCGCCATCCACCCGGACACCACTCTGGTGCTCAATGCCGACGACCCCCTGGTCGCCTGCTTTGCCCATGGCCATGCCCCGGAGAAGGTGAAGTGGTTCGGCCTGGAGGAATGCTCCGTCTCCAGCAAAGAGCACCACGGCGTCTACAACGACGGCGCCCGGTGCCCGGTGTGCAAGGGGAAGATGGAGTATTCCTGCTACCACTACGCCCACATCGGCCACTACCGCTGCACCCGGTGCGGCCACCAGCGGCCCGCGCCGGACTTCGCCGTGACGGATGTGGATCTGGGCAACGGCACCATCATCATCGACCGCCGCGTCACCATCAACCTGGCCTTCCGCAGCATCTACAACGTGTACAATATCCTGGCCGCCTGGTCGGTGTGCAGCCTGTGCGGCGTGGGCGAGCGGGTGATGGGGGACGTCATCAGCAGCTATATCCTGAAAAACGGCCGCATGGTCCGCTTCACCCTGGGAGGGCACCAGGGGACCCTCCTCACCAGCAAGCACGAGAACTCCGTGGCCTATGACACCAACCTCCGCTACATCCGGGAGAACGAGAAGCCCTGCACCGTGGTGGTGATCGTGGACGCCATCAGCCGCAAGTACTTTACCGGGGAGACCAGCTGGCTCTGGGACATCGACTTCGAGCAGCTCAGCGCCCCCCATGTCCAGCGTGTGTTCCTGTGCGGGAAGTATGTGAACGACCTGGCCCTGCGCTTTGACTTCACCGGCATCCCGGCGGAAAAGCTGGTGTGCCACGAGAGCATCCGGGAGGCGGCGGAGCAGCTGCGCGCCGAGGGCGAGGAGGATATCTATGTAGTGACCTGCTTCTCCGACCGGGACAAGTTCCTGTCCCAGACGCAGCGGCAGCAGTAAGGAGGGATAGACAGTGAACTGGACGATTCTGCACCTCTACCCGGAGCTCATGAGCCTCTACGGGGAGTATGCCAACCTCTCGGTCCTCCGCCGGCTGTTGGAGGAGCTGGGGGACACCGTCACGGTGAAAACCGCCACCTTTGAGGATACGCCGGATTTTGCGGGCGTGGACCTCATCTATATGGGGGCGGGCACCGAGCGCAGCCAGAAGGCGGTGCTCACGGACCTGGAGCGGTATGCGAAGGAGCTGAAACAGGCGGTGGCGGGGAGGGCCCTGCTCCTCTTCACCGGAAACGCCATGGAGACCCTGGGGGCCTCGGTCACCGACGCCGCCGGCAAGGTGTGGCCGGGCCTCCATCTGGCGGACTTTACCACCGTGGAGACCGACCGGCGCACCCCACAGGATGTGATCGCCGCCTCCACCCTCTGGGAGGCGCCCACCGTGGGCTTTATGAACAAGTGCTCCGTTACCTCCGGCATCGAGACGCCCCTGTTTTCCGCCCTCTCCATGGGCTTTGGCAACGAGGCGGAGGGCGGCAGCGAGGGGTACGCCGCCGGAAATGTTCTGGCGACCCACATCACCGGCCCGGTGCTGGTGAAGAATCCGGCCTTCCTCCAGTACGTAGCCGCCCGGCTCTATGAAAGCCGTGGGGCGGAGCTGCCCGTTCTGTCGGAGGACGCCCCCTGGCGCGTCCACGCCCGGCGGGCCTATGAGGTGACCTGTGCCGAGTTATCCGACCGGCTGGGAAAATAAAGGAACAGAGAGAAGAAACGAAGAAAGAGAGGCGGTTTCCATGAAAAATCGCAGCATCCCCCTGTGCATCATCCTGTCCATCGTCACCTGCGGCATCTACCTGCTCTACTGGCTGGTGGTCCTCACCGACGACCTGAACTACGCCAGTGGCCGGGACAACGACACCAGCGGCGCCCTGTCCCTGGTGCTCACCATTGTCACCTGCGGGATCTACGGCATCTACTGGGCCTACAAGATGGGCGAGAAGGTGGATATCATCCGGGGCACCCCGGGCCAGAACACCAACCTCATCTATCTGCTGCTGGAGCTGTTCGGGTTCAACATCATCGTCTGCGCCCTGTGCCAGAGCGAGCTCAACAAGTGCGTGCCCATCGAGTAAAAAAGCTCCTGGCGGCGGGCCTCGGCATCCTGGCCCTGGGGCTGGGGTACGCCGCCTTCATCCACCTCACCGGCTGGGCCATCCCGTGCCTGTTCCGGCAGGTGACGGGATGCAAGTGCCCCGGCTGCGGCGTCACCAGCATGTGCCTTGCCCTGCTGCGGCTGGACTTCGCCGCCGCCTTCCGCTGGAACCCGGGGCTGATGTTGCTCTCCCCCTTCCTGGGGGCGCTGATCGTAGCGCTGCTGGTGCGGTATGTCCGCATCGGCTCCTGGCGTCCCGCCCGGTGGCAGACGGTCTGCCTGTGGGTCATGCTGGGGGCGCTCCTGGTGTGGGGCGTGGTGCGCAATATCGTTGGAATATGAAGGGGGAGCCTCCGGCTGTGCCGGAGGCTCCCCCTTCTTACCAATTTAGGGGCCAATAAAACACAGGGGTTCGCTGAAACCTCAATAGAGACCACGCCCCCTGCCCATCCTGTCCATAAATCCGCCCCACATCGGCGGAGGACGGATAGTGGTAGATGGAGAGGTAATAGCTGCCGCCCTCGCCGGGGATCTCCGGCTGGGGCGTCACCTGCTCGATCTCCTTGACCGGCTCGAAGTGACTGCTGGCCAGGGGTTCCCCGGTGCGGATGGAGAAGGTCGGCGGATCCTCCCCCTCCGGCACAAAGCCGAAAAGGTAGACGGAGGTTTGCTGGTCGGTCCAGGAGCCGTCTGCCCCCTGAAGGGGCCGACTGTCCCAGGGAACCACCAGGGGTTCGCGATAGATATCCCAGCCGAAGAGAGGGTCAAAGCTGACCACAGCGCAATAGAGTCCCGCCTCTGCCCGGCAGAGGAAGATCCTTCGCGTACCGTCCCATGTGCTGTGGAGGATCTCCGTATCCCACAGGGCGTACTTGGACGCCTCGATGGACAGGGCCCGGCTGGGGAGCAGGGGGTAGCGGCCCAAAATCGCGTTGACCAGTAGGAGGGTCAGGGCCAGCGCGACCCACCGCAGGGCCCGGCGCCTGCGGCTGGGAGAAGGCTTTTTAAGACGCATGGGATACCTCCTCCCAACTGATGGGCAGGGACAGTGTCGCGGCCGTCCGCCCATAGGGGGCGAAGGTGATCACCGCCGTGGATATCCCCGCCTCCAATGGAAATGCCATGGTCCGTGCGTCCGCGCCCCGGAGATTATAGGGGCTAGGGCTTGCGCCGACCTGTTTTCCGTCCTCTCCGTTGCAGCGCATCCCCCATATGGACAGCGCCGGGCGGAAGGGGTTCCGGGCATAGGACAGGGCCTGGACATAGAGCTGATACGTTCCCTGCCGGCCGGCCTGCATGTCAATCCAGTCATCCTCGACCAGCGCAACCCGGTGGACGCGGATAACCTGATCGTGCAGCTGTACCCGGAGATCCACCTCCCTGATCCACACGGCATCCGGATGGATCGCACTCTCCACCGGATCATCGCACCACCGGGCCTGGAGGCTGTCCACGGCGCAGGAGAGAATCGACCCCGGCCGGATCAGCAATGCCGCCAGCAACAGGATCGCCGCGGCTCTGCACACCCGGCCCACCCACAGCCAGAGGGGGGAGAGTCGGGCGTTCCATTGACGCCCGATCTCTCCGGCGTCCCCCATGGCCTCCACAGAGCGGGCCTGGGCGGCGGCCTCGTCCAGACCACCCTCCATCAGCGCCTCCCGGTGGTCCTCCAGGTGCTCCATCAGCTCCCGGCAGATGTCCTCCCGCTCGGCGGCCGTGGCCCGGGGGATCTGGTCCAGAACGGCCCGACAGAATTCCTGGTCGCTCATGGCCCTCACCCCATGTTCAGCACGGCGTTGATGGCCCCCTCGTAGGCCCTCCACTGCCGCGTCTCCTCCGCCAGCTGCTTCCTTCCCTTTTCCGTCAGGTGGTAGTATTTCCGCTCCCGGCCGGCGGGGGACACCTGGCGGTAGGCGGTGACCGCGCCGCTGTTCTCCAGCCCCCGGAGGATGGGGTACAGCGTCCCCTCCTTCATGGTGAAGGCGCCCTCACACTGCTTCTCCAGGGCGGCGATCATCTGATAGCCGTACATGTCCTCCCGGCTGAGCAGGTGCAGCACCACCAGGGAGGTGTGCTCCATGGCCTGTTTCTGCCGCATGGCAGATCCCTCCTCTCAATACCTCGTGATTCGATAGCTATAATATACCTCGAAATACAAGGCTTGTCAAGCGGCACAGCCGTGCGATCCGTGCGCGGACCTGGGACGGCCCACATGCACAAAACTTCATGCTCCGCTTACTTTTGCCCATGATCGTGGTGTGCACTTATAACGAACCTGCCCAAAGCAGGGGGCCCCCGGCACATGCCGGAGGCCCCCTGCCTTAAGCCGCACTATTTTTTCAAGATTTCCATAAACTCCTCACCGGTGATGGTCTCCTTTTCATAGAGATACCTGGAGATTTCGTCTAATTTTGCCCGGTGCCCTTCCAGCAGCTTGGTGGCCTTCTCATGCTGACGCCTAACCAGCTCCACTACCTGCCGGTCAATCTCCGCCGCCGTCTCCGCCGAGCAGGCCAGAGAGGTATCCCCGCCCAAGTACTGATTTTGTACCGTCTCCAGAGCCACCATATCGAAGTCCTTGCTCATGCCATACCGCGTAATCATGGACCGGGCCAGCTTAGTAGCCTGCTCGATGTCGTTGGATGCGCCGGTGGATGCGGAGTGGAAGACCAGCTCCTCCGCCGCGCGGCCGCCGGTCAGCGTGGCAATCTTGTTCTCCAGCTCCTCCTGGCTCATCAGGTAATGGTTCCCCTCCTCCACCTGCATGGTGTAGCCGAGGGCTCCAGAGGTTCGGGGAATAATCGTGATCTTCTGGACCGGGGCGGAATCCGTCTGCAGTGCCGCAACCAGGGCATGGCCCACCTCGTGGTACGCCACCACCTTTTTCTCCTGATCGGTGAGAATCGCATTCTTTTTCTGGTAGCCGGCAATGACCACCTCAATGCTCTCCTCCAAATCCGACTGGTTGGCAAACCTTCGCCCATCCCGCACAGCCCGCAGGGCCGCCTCATTCACAATATTGGCCAGCTCTGCACCACTGGCCCCAGAGGCCATCCGTGCCACCTTGTTCCAGTCCACATCCTCCGCTACCTTGATCTTTTTGGCGTGAACCTTCAGAATGTCTTCCCGCCCCTTCAGATCCGGCAGCTCCACCGGCACCCGCCGGTCAAAACGTCCCGGGCGGGTCAGGGCGGGGTCCAGTGCCTCAGGGCGGTTGGTGGCGGCCAGGATAATAACCCCGGTATTTCCCTCAAAGCCGTCCATCTCCGTCAGCAGCTGGTTCAGGGTCTGCTCCCGCTCATCGTTGCCCCCCAGCTGGCCATCGCGCTTCTTGCCGATTGCATCAATCTCATCAATGAACACAATGCAGGGTGCCTTTTCCTTGGCTTGGCGGAATAGATCACGGACTTTAGAGGCTCCCATGCCCACAAACATCTCCACAAATTCGGAGCCGGACATGGAGAAGAAGGGGACATTGGCCTCACCGGCCACCGCCTTTGCCAACATCGTCTTACCGGTGCCCGGAGGGCCTACCAGCAGAATGCCCTTGGGCATAGAGGCCCCGATTTCTTGATACTTTTGGGGGTCGTGGAGATATTCCACAATCTCTTTCAGGTTTTCTTTTGCCTCATCTTCGCCAGCCACATCAGAAAATTTGATGCCGTCAGAGGACTTGACATAGATTTTTGCGTTGCTCTTGCCGAACATCATGGCATTGGGCCCGCCCATCCTGTCCATCATCTTCCGGGACAAATACTGCCCCAGCGCCACAAAGATAACAATAGGGATGACCCAGCTGAGGATCTCTGCCAACAGCGAGGTCTGTTCAATCTCATCCCCCGAGGTTGAAACCCCGGCATCCAGCAGCCGCGTTGTAAGATCATCATCCGGAACCATGGCAGTCTTATAGACCATGGTTTCCTCCTTGTTGGTAAAGAGAATGCGGTTATCCTGCTGCTGGATCTCTGCCCGCCCCACCTGACCTTCTTCCACCATGGAAACAAAGGTATTGTAATCCACAGTCTGAATCCGGGCCTGGGTGAGCAGGGGCATGGCCAGGAATTGGAACAGCAGCAGCAACAGTATTGCTATGATGTAGTAGTAGATCAGCGGCTTTTTCGGGGTCTTTACTTCATTCATTTGGGGGAACGCCTCCTTCAACCTCCCGCTGCCTTCCAAGGCGCGGGCCTTCACTCAATCGCTTATGTGTTAAATTGTAGGGGAAATTTTTGACGATTTATGCAATAATCTGTGACGATTTTGTAAACATTAGCACTCAGTAGCCAAAAGTGCTAATCCGTCGTTGTTTCCCTAGAAGGCTGCGTCGGTGCCATGACGAAGCGTATTCCCGCTGCCGCCCGCCGCTCAGGACAGCTCAAACATGCCGTTGTACAGCTGGTAATAAATCCCTCTCTGCCGCAGCAGATCCGCGTGGTCGCCCCGTTCCCGGATATCTCCATGCTCCAGCACCATAATGGCGTTGGCATTCCGGACGGTGGAGAGGCGGTGGGCAATGACAAACACCGTCCTCCCCTCCATCAACGCATCCATCCCCTTTTCAATCAAAGCCTCGGTGCGGGTGTCGATGGAGGAGGTGGCCTCATCCAGGATCAGCACCGGAGGATCTGCCACGGCGGCCCGGGCAATGGCCAGCAGCTGCCGCTGGCCCTGGGAGAGATTGGCCCCATCGCCGGTGACCATGGTGTCATAGCCCTTTGGCAGGCGGCGGATAAAGGAATCGGCATTGGCAATGCGGGCGGCCCGCTCCACCTCCTCCTGGGTGGCGTCCAGCTTGCCGAAGCGGATGTTGTCCGCCACCGTGCCGGTAAAAAGGTGGGTATCCTGGAGCACGATGCCCAGAGAGCGCCGCAGGTCATCTTTGCGGATGTCCCTGACGTCGATGCCGTCATAGGTAATGGTCCCGCCGGTGACGTCGTAGAAGCGGTTGATGAGGTTGGTGATGGTGGTCTTGCCTGCCCCGGTGGAGCCCACAAAGGCAATCTTCTGGCCGGGCTTGGCATAGAGGGAGATATCATGCAGGATGACCTGTCCCGGCTCATAGCCGAAGGTCACGTGGTCGAAGCGCACATCTCCCCGCAGAGGCACCAGGGTGCCGTCGGGCCGTTTCCAGGCCCATCCGTCCCCCCGCTCCGGCTGCTCTGTCAAACTGCCGTCCGCATTCTTCCGAACATGCACCAGGGTGGTCCCACCTTCATCCATTTCCGGTTCCTCTTCCATGGCCGCAAAAATTCGCTCCGCGCCGGCCAGGGCCGCCAGCAGGAAATTCCCCTGCTGGGTGAACTGGTTGATGGGCATGGCGGACTGGCGGACAAACACCAGATAGCTTGCAAGGCTCGCCACGTCGGACCAGCCCCACAGCACCATAATCCCCCCCAATACTGCAATAACCGCGTAATTGAGGTAGGAGATCGTTACCACGGCCGGGACCATCGTCGCCGCATAGCTCTGGGCGCTGGTGCCGGCCTTGCGCAGGGCCTCATTGCGTTCTATAAATCCCTGGAGGTTGCTCTGCTCATGGTTAAACACCTTCACAACCTTCTGCCCCGCCACCATTTCCTCAATATAAGCGTCCAGCTCTCCCAAGTACGCCTGCTGCCGCTTGAAGTAATGCTTGCTCCGCTTACTGCTGTAGCGGATATAAAAAAACATGGCCAGGTATCCCACCAACACAATCAAGGTCAGCCGCCAGTTGAGGATAAACAACAGCGTCAAGGTGCCCACCACCTGGATAAAGCTCTGGATAATCATGGCAAAGCTGTTGTTCATGGCGTCGGAGATGGTATCCACGTCGTTGGTGAAAAGGCTCATCAGGTCGCCCTTCCGGTTGGTATCAAAGTAGCGCAGGGGCAGGGTCTGCAGGTGATTGAACAGATCCCGCCGGATGTCAAAGAGCACTTTTTGAGCTGCTCGAACCATAATCTGGGTGTACCCCAGGGTAGAAAGCGCCCCGATCCCATAAATGACAGCCGTCACAGCCACCATGGCAATCAGGCCGCTGAGACTCCCCACATCCATAATCTGCTGCACTACGGGGCGGATCATATAAGTCCCCAGCAGATTGGCACTGGCGCTGAATGCAGCCAGAATGCCCACCAGGATCAGCAGCACCTTGTGCCGCCCCAGATAGGCGAAGAAGGTACGCAGTGTCCGGCGCAGGTTTTGCGGCCGTTTCCCCTCAGCAGGCTTCGGTGTCATTTTCCCTGCCCCCTTTCATCTGAGAATAATAGATCTCCTGATAGATCTCGTCGCACTCCAGCAGCTGTTCGTGGGTACCGACCGCATGGACCCGGCCATCCTCCAGAATAATGATCTGGTCCGCCTCCATAACCGAGGTAATCCGCTGGGCAATCACGATCTTCGTCACATCGGTGAGGGCCGCCAGGGCAGTGCGGATTTTGGCCTCTGTGGCAGTATCTACAGCGCTGGTGGAATCGTCGAAAATCAACACTTTCGGCTTTTTCAGCAGCGTTCTGGCGATACACAGCCGCTGCTTCTGTCCGCCGGAAACATTGACGCCGCCCTGGCCCAAATCCGTATCCAGGCCCTTGGGCATACGGCGGAGGAATTCGTCGGCGCAGGCAGCCTCGCAGGCCCGCCACAGGGTTTCGTCGTCGGCATCCGGGTCTCCCCAGAGGAGATTATCCCGAATGGTTCCGGAAAACAGCACATTCTTTTGCAGCACAATGCCTACTGCATCCCTCAGCACAGCCAGATCATACTCCCGGACATCCCGCCCGCCTACCCGGACAGTGCCCTCTGTTGCGTCGTAGAGCCGCGGTATCAGCTGAACCAGTGTGCTTTTCGCGCTGCCAGTACCCCCGATAATCCCAACCGTGGCGCCGGCCGGAATATGTAAATCCACTTGGGACAGGGCCGGCTTTTCTGCAATACTGCTGTATTGGAAGGAAACCCCCTCAAAGTCAATCTGACCGCTTGGAACCTCCTGAACAGGCTGCGCAGGATTGTGCAGGGCCGGCGTTTCCTCCAGCACCTCCCGGATGCGCCGTGCGCTGGCCAGGGAGCGGGTGAGCATCAAGAACACATTGGAAATCATCATCAGGGAGTTAATCACCTGCAGCACATAGCTGAGGAAGGCGGTCAAGTCGCCCACGGACATGCTGCCCACCAGGATAAACCGCCCGCCATACCACATAATCAGCACCACCGCGGTGTACATTACCATCTGGAAAGCCGGCTGGTTCAGCACCGCCCGGCAGAAGGTATTACGGCTGGCCTCCCGCAGCTCCTGGTTGACCTGCGAGAATTCCTCCGCTTCAAACTCTCCCCTGACAAACGCCTTGATTGCCCGAATCGCGGTCAGACTCTCCTGGACAAATCCATTGACATGGTCCACCGCTCTCTGCTGCCGGTTATAGAGCGGTCCCACCTTATAGACAATAATGGCCAGCAAAACCCCCAGGATCGGTGCGCAGATCACAAATACCAGCGCCAGATCGCGGTTGAGCAGAAAAGCCAGCCAAATCCCCATCACCAGCATCACCGGGCCGCGCACCAGGGGCCGCAGGCCGTTGTTCACTGCGTTCTGCATCACAGTGACATCTGTCGTCATCCGGGTCACCAGCGACGGCACGGAGAAATGATCCAGATTGGAAAACGCAAAGTCCTGCATCTGCCGGTATTCCGCAAGGCGGATCTCCGCTCCAAAGCGATAGGCTGTCCGCGCGGCAAATCTGGCGTACAAGAGCCCTGTCCCCAGGGCTACCAGGGCGCACAGCGCCATTTTGCCGCCCTGCTGAAGGATCAGCGCTATATCCCGGTTGGGTACGCCAAAGTCCACAATATCTGTCATCAGCAGCGGAATCATCATTTCCAAGAAGCACTCCACCAGAAGCAGCAGCACCGCCAGGATCAGATCTCGGCGGCTGGAGCGCAAATAAGACGCAATATACTTTAAGTCCCGCAAGGTTGTCCTCCTCCCTTTACAGCAGCCGGCCGCCTACGTTTCGATAGGCCCTGGCCAAAAAATCCGCCAGCTGATCCCGCTCCTGGGCGGAAAACCCCTGGAGCATCCGATCCTCCAGCTGCCTGAGCTGGCTGTCCCATGTCTCAAAGGCCTCCCGGCCCTTCTCCGTCAGCGTCACCTCTCCGGTTCTCCGGTCCGTCTTGGAGGGCCGCCGGACCAGAAATCCGTCCCGCTCCAGGCTGTCCAGCATCCGGCATATGGCTGAGGGGTCCACCTCGCAATAATCGGCCAGGACCCGCTGGGAACATGGTCCCCGCGCGGTCAGGCACCGCAGCACTTTGGGCTGCCCCGGCGAGAGGCCCAGTTTATTGAGGTGCGGCCGCAGGTAATTCTGCATCGCATGGGCTGTCCGTGACAGCAGGGTATGAATCGCATACTCCACAGTTCTTCTCTCCCTTTCATGACATATCAATCATTGACATATCTTTCATTGATATGTCAACAGTCAGCGTCCTCTATTATAACTCAAAATCCTCCGCCGTCAACATCCCTGCACTCTTTCTGTCCAATTCGTTCCAGAGAGCGGGAAATCCCCGGTCCAGAAGTGCATCTGAACCGGAGATTTCCGTTTTTCGGGATGATTTCGTTTTGTGCGCCAGAAGGGCATCAGCTCCGTTTCCGCCATTTCAGCAGCAGTGCGGAATGGATAATCACCAGTACAGAGCCTGCATTGTGCACCAGCGCCCCCACCACCGGGTCCAGGGTGCCGCCCATGGCCAGGAGAATGGCTACCACATTGAGCACCATGGAGAGCGCCAGGTTGCACCGGATGGTCACCATCATGCGTTTTGCCAGCTGCAGCAGATGCGGAAGTTCGCGAATCTCATCGTTGACCAGGGCGATGTCCGCCGCATCTACAGCAATATCGCTGCCCACACCTCCCATGGCAATCCCCACATAGGCTTTTTTCAGAGCCGGGGCGTCGTTGACGCCGTCACCGATCATGCAGATCTGCTGCCCCCGGCTCTGGCAGTCGTCGATGTACTGGAGCTTATCCTCCGGCAGGCAGCCGGCGTGGACCTCCCGGATGCCCAGCTCCCCGGCAATATGGCCTGCGGCCTGCTGGTGGTCTCCGGTAAGCAGCACAGGCGTTACGCCAGAACTTTGAATCCGTGAAATCACATTCCCCGCGTCCTCCCGGACCGTATCGGCCAAAGCCAGTACCCCTGCTAAGCGGCCATCCCAGCCCAGGTAGATCAGCGTACAGCCCTCCGCCAGATACCGCGCTGCGGCCTCTTTCACCTCCGGTGGGCAGGGGATCTCCTGCTCCGTCATCAGCTCCAGGTTTCCTGCGGCAACCGCGGCCCCATCCACCACCGCCCGGACGCCCCGCCCAGGCAGCATCTGGAATTCTTCCGGCGCCGGCACAACATGGCCGCTGCCTGCCCAGCCCTGGACCACAGCCTTCCCCAGAGGATGCTCCGACCGCGCCTCCGCCCCGGCTGCCCATGCGTAAATCCTCTCCGCCGGCACATCCGGGAGGAAGCTTTCCACAGCCACTACCCTGGGCTTTCCATAAGTCAGCGTTCCGGTTTTGTCAAAAGCGACCCGGGATACGGAAGCCAGTCGCTCCAGGGCGTCCCCCTCCCGAACCAGAAAGCCATGCTTTGTGGCGTTGCCAATTGCAGCCATAATAGCAGTGGGTGTGGCCAACACCATCGCACAGGGACAGAACACCACCAGGATGGTGACCGAACGAATGATCTCCCCTGTCACCAGATACGTCCCCGCCGCCGCCACCAGTGCGATCACCACAATCCAGGTAGCCCAGCGATCCGCCACTCCCACAATCTTGGCCTTGCCGGCATCGGCAGACTGCACCAGGCGGATCATCCGCTGGATGGAGCTGTCCTCCCCCACCTTGGTGGCCTCCATGTCAAAAGAGCCGAATTGGTTCACCGTGCCGCTGAACACCTCATCCCCCGGTCCCTTGTCCACGGGCAGGGATTCCCCGGTCATCACCGACTGGTCGATGGAGGTCTGTCCGGTGCGGATGGCTCCGTCCACCGGCACCGTCTCCCCCGGCAGCACCCGGAGCAGATCCCCCACCTGTACTGCAGCAGCATCCACGATTTGTTCCCTGCCGTCTCTCAGAATGCGGGCCGTGCGCGGGGTAAGCCGCACCAACTTTTCAATCCCCGCCCTGGCCCTGGCTACAGTCAGATCCTCCAGCAGCCCTCCCAGCTGCATGATGAAGGCCACCTCACCGGCGGCAAAATCTTCCCCAATAATCACAGACGCCACCAGTGCGATGGATACCAACACATCTGCTTTGATATCGAAAGCGGTCACCAGCCCAACAATGGCTTCTAGAAGAATGGGGATGCCGCACAGGATAATCGCTACCCATGCCGCGTCAAAAGGCAGAGGCAGCAGGTCAAACATGCTGATTAGCAAGGAGAGCCCGCCCATAACCAGGCAGGCCGTCTCTCTCTTGATGCCGCCCCATTCCAAAAATTGCTCCAAGCGCTCCATACTCTCCTCCTTATACCTGTAGGGGTATGGGTATATTATACCTATGGGAGTATCCCCTGTCAAGGGCTGTCCCTTCAAAAAAAGGCCGCCCCAGAGGGCGGCCGGCATCTTGCTGGATTTTCTGTTCTGCAATCAGGTCATGTTGGCGAAGCGCTCCACAGCCTTGGTAAAATTGGCGATGGTCTGGTCCACATCCCCATGTTCAATTCCATCCCGGACACAGTGCTGGATATGCCCCTCCAGCACCACCTGCCCTACCCGGTGGAGGGCCGACTTGGCGGCGTTAATCTGGGAAAGAATATCTTCACAGGGAACATCCTCGTCCACCATCCGGTCAATGGCCTGAACCTGCCCGATGATTTTTTTCAGCCGCCGGTGGAGATTCTCTGCATCCATGCACTGTCTCATGCTCTGCCTCCTCTTAAAAAAGTTGCAGTTTTACTCAGAACAGCTCTATTATCGTCCACTTTCCCGGATTTGTCAAGGCCGGGTCAGGACCGCCCGTCCCCCCGGTGGTCCAGCAGGACGCCGGTGACCACCCCCGCCATCAATCCGAGTCCGGCACCGGCAGAGATGCCAAAAATATTTCCTGTAAACACCCACAGCACCACACCGACTCCCGCGCCGGCCAGCAGCCCGAAAGCAATACCATAGCTCAAATTCTTATGTTCCATTTCCCTGCCCTCCAACTCCATGCACCGTGGCCTGCCACGCCGTCAGCGCGGGAAGCCCCACCGCCAGCAGCAGATGCAGCAGCACATTGGGCGCGGTGAAGTTCACGCTGTTGGACACCTCGCCATATTCCAGGAGGAAACGGCATAGCAGCCCCGCCAGGGCCAAGCCCAGGGCCATCGCCGCCAACAGGAGGCCGCTCCGTCCGGGGTAGAGCGCCGCCTGCATCCGGCCAATCTCCCTGTAAGCCCAAAGGGCGGTCAACGGCCCAAGCCACCACAGCTCCCATGGGGCTCCGGTAACAGGGAACGCCGGAAAGGTAGCGCAGCCGATGAGCACCGCAAAGCTCCACAGGAAGCACTTGCTCCCCCTGGGATGGGCTGTGAAAAACGCATCCATGGGACAATCTTCTTCAGGCGCCAGGCGGCAAAAATGTTTCCAGGCGCTTGCATTTTTTGACAAATTGATGGTAACATGATACCATACTGAAAACAGCGGGTCAACACCCCGGAAAGGAGCGATTTGTTTGAAAATACACGAGTCGGCGGAAAATTATCTGGAAGCCATCCTCATCCTAAACCGGCGCAACGGGGATGTCCACGCCATCGATATCGCTGCTGAGCTGAACTTTTCCAAGCCCAGTGTCAGCATTGCCATGAAGAAGCTCCGGGAAAACGGCTATGTGGAGATCAATGAGATGGGGCACATCACACTGACACCGTCGGGGCAGGAGATCGCCGAGCGCATCTATGAGCGGCACACCTTCCTCTCCGCCTGGCTCAGCAGCCTGGGAGTGGATCCCATGGTAGCCGCCGAGGACGCCTGCCGCATGGAGCACGTCATCAGCGCCGAGAGCTTCGACGCCATCCGCAGCTTTGTCCAGAAGCACACCTGATCCCTTCCACAATAAAATCCAGCCGCCGGCGCCTGAGGCGCCGGCGGCTGTTGGTTTAAGACGGCAGCTCTGCCGGTTCCCCTGTCCGATCCAGCAGATCCGTCATGCTCTGCAGACTGACGCACAAGGTGGACAAGTTGTGGAGCATAGCGGAGGTGGCCGGCAGCAGGATACCCGCCACACCCAGCCCGATCAAGGCACCGTTGAATCCAATCACAAAGCGGTAATTGCCATGGATCCTGCGCATGAGTCCCTGGGCGATCCTCCGCAGGGTTACCAGCTCAAAGAGGCTGTCGGCGGCGATGGTGATGTCCGCAATCTCCCGGGCAATGGCCGCCCCATCGCTGATAGCGATACCTACGTCCGCCGCGGACAGGGCTGGGGAGTCGTTGATGCCGTCCCCCAGCATGATGACTGTGCGGCCCTTGGCCCGCTCCGCCTCCACAAAAGCAGCCTTGTCCTCGGGCAGCACCTCAGCCCGGAATTCATCCACCCCCACCTGGGCGGCAATGGCAGCGGCGGTACGCTGACTGTCGCCGGTGAGCATCACCGCTCGCCGGATACCGAGGCGGCGCAGGGCCGCAATAACGGACTTGGCCTCGTGCCGCAGGGGGTCTGAAATGCAAATGACTGCCGCCAATTCTCCGGCGATTGCCAGATACAACTGAGAACATTCCGCAGGAAGATTCCGGAAGCGCTCCTCCTCCCCCGCCGGTATGGTACACTTCTCGTCCTCAAAGACAAAGTGGGCGCTGCCCACGATGACCTTCTCGTTCCCCACAGTGCTGGCGATTCCATGGGCTACCAGGTATTCAACCTTGGAGTGCATCTCCTCGTGGGAGAGGCCTTGATCCCGCGCGGCCTGCACCACGGCGTTGGCCATGGAGTGGGGGAAGTGCTCTTCCAGACAGGCCGCCAAGCGCAGCATCTGCGCTGCATCGCGGCCGCCAAAGGGAATGATCTCCTGTACCACCGGGCAGGCATAGGTCAGCGTGCCGGTCTTGTCAAAGACGATGGTATCGGCGTTGGCCACAGCCTCCAGGTATTTTCCGCCTTTCACAGTGATGTGATCGTTCCCCGCCTCCCGCATGGCAGATAGGACAGACAAGGGCATTGCCAGCTTCAGGGCGCAGGAAAAATCCACCATCAGCACCGACAACGCCCGGGTGATATTGCGCGTCAAGAGATACGCCAGGGCGCTGCCGGCCAGGGTGTAGGGCACCAGCTTATCAGCCAGGTTGGCAGCCCGGCTTTCGGCGGCAGATTTCAATTTTTCCGACTGCTCAATCATAGAAACAATTTTGTCATAGCGACTCTGGCCGGACTGCTGCTTCACCAATAAAACGCATTCTCCCTCCTCCACCACTGTTCCGGCATATACTGTGGTTCCCGGCCGTTTGGGGACGGGGATGGATTCCCCGGTAAGGGATGCCTGGTTGACCATGGCCTCCCCCTCCTGAATCACGCTGTCCAGCGGGATGACCCCGCCCACATGAACAACGATCCGGTCCCCCGGCCGCACCTGATCCAGGGGGGTCAGCACCTCACCGGCCGGCGTTTTCAGCCACACCCGGTCAATGTTCAGCGACATGCACCGCGCCAAATCCTCCACAGATTTTTTATGGGTCCACTCCTCCAGCAGCTCTCCCAGCCGGAGAAGGAACATGACAGAACCAGCGGTGCCGAAATCCCCCCGCGCCATAGAAATGCCGATAGAAATACCGTCCAGCAGCTCCACATGGAACTGCCTTTTAAGCAGGCACCTTATCCCGCGCAGCAAATAGCGCACCGACTGGCAGACCGTATAGGCGATGCGCAGGGGCGCAGGGAAAAAGAGCCCCCGCACCGCCTTGAACGCCACCATTCCTACCAGCTTTTCCTGGTAAGCCCGGCTAAGCGCCCGGGTGCTGTGGGCCGGTGCCAGCTTGGCTGCGGCAGCACGCCCATAAGAAAAGCGGCCCAGGCCCGCCAATACCGCCTGCCGATCCCCGCTGTACCAGATCACCGCACAAGCCGTCCGTTCATGGACCACTGCCCTCTCCACGCCTTCCATCTGGCAGAGGAACGCCTCCAACAAATCCGCTTGCTCCAAGGTCATTTTCTTCGGCAGCATTTGGACGCGAAGGCGCCCCCTGCTCTCATGTACGACTTTACTTTTCATCTTTGCTCTGCCTCCATGAAAAAGAGAGGGCCCAGGCCCTCTCTCCGCATTGCCACACCGCTGCAGCTCAGCCTTCCGCGGAGGTGTCCTCCACCACCTCTTCCCGGGCCGCCCGCTGGGCGTTGATATCCTTGGCCTCGGCCAGGATGTCCGCCGCGTTCTCCTGGACGGTGGTCGCTGCAACCATAGCGCATTCTTTCATCCGCAGCGCAGCAGCAGTCGCCTGGACATAGACCTTTTTGGCGTCCCGGCTGCCCAAAAGCTTGAATCCGGCGGAGCCAAACAGTACGCCGCCGGCAAACCATGCCAAATTTTTATACAGATCCATTTTCTTTATCCTCCTTGTGAGTCCTTCCCAACAGAAATGCTTACTGATGCTTGTAGCCTGTAATCATCACCATAATCATACAGATCACGGCGCCCCAGGCCCAAAAGCGGTGCCGTTTCAACGGGAACACCTCCTTTTTGCGTTTGGGAACCCTTGAATTGTAAGAATATCACATTCTTTTGGGATGTAAATTCCATTCCAGTCCGAAAGCAACGGTTTCAGACTTTTTTCCTCTCCCTTCGCCGATAGAGGGCCGGCGTTATACGGTATCGTTCCTTGAATGCCACGCCAAACTGGCTGACGCTGCCATAACCTACAGCAGCCGCAATCTGTACCACAGGCTGGTCCGTTTCCGTCAACAGCCGGGCCGCCCGCTCCATCCGGTAGTCCCGAAGGGCACTGTGGATCGGCTTTCCGTAGAGCTGACGGAAGCACCGCTTCAGCAGGGTTGGCGAAATGTAAAATTGACGCGACAACCCCTCAATCGTCAAATGTTCCTCCAGATGAGCAGCCATATAGTCATGGAGCCGCTGTACCGTCTCCACCTGATGGCGATCAAAATAGCAAGCTTCCGGTATCCGGGGCAGCAGGCCGTCACCATTGCCCAAAAGATACAGCAACTCCGCTGCCTTAAGGGCACAGTAGCGTTCCCGCTCCTTGGCGGGCAGTTCACCCAGTGCCGCGAATACCGCCTCACTCCAGGGAGTATCTCCCACCGATGTACATCCGTCATAGCGGCACAGCAGATCTTCCGACCGCCGCAGATGGAATCTCATCCCACCCAAAAGCTGCCCCAGCTTTTCCAAGCCGTCGCGTGCCAACACCGCATCCACTTCCACCAGAACCCCATTCAGGCGCTCCCGGAGCACCCGCAGGCACTGGATCTGGGCAGGACCTGCCAGCACCAGAACACAGCGATCTGCGCACCGGACCTGCCGCCCGCTGCGCAGATCCGCCTGCAGCCCCCCTTCCCGGCAAAAGAGGATCTGAATCCACCCCGCCGGCACCTGAAAAGGCGGCGTGTCTGACGGCTCAACATCTTTCAGCTGACGGATACGGACCCCATCCATAATTTCTGTCCAGCCATAGGCGGAATTCTCCACTCCCAAGAGCTGCCCCAGCACCCGTGGTCACCTGCCCCTTTCCCTAGTGGCGTGCACCCCCAGTTGTTAGTTGTAACTAACAACTTCCCGCTAAAAAAGCGGCTGCGCCGCATAGAATACCCAGCACAATTAGTCTGCACTAACTATTTATTACAGGATACCACAGTTTTTCGCGCTTTGCAAGGGTCCTTTTGGAAAAAGGGGAATTTTTATCCCACCACCGGCGGGATTACACCCCGCCGGTAAAGGGATATAGGAGCCCGCCTAGCACGCCGCAGCCCAGCATCACATAGATGGGGTTGGGTTTCCACCGCCGCAGCACCACAAAGGCTGCAGCAAACAATCCCAAGCCGATGAAGTTGAATGCGGCCCCCCCCTCCCCGGTGAGGGCCAGGATCAGGATATTCACCCCTGCCGCAGCGATCAGCGCCACAATGGCTGGCCGCAGTCCGCGCAGGGTTCCCTGAATGTACGTCATGTCCCGGTACTTCTCATACAGCCTTGCCAGCAGCGTCACCAGCACAATGGCTGGAATCACATACCCGACCATAGCAACAACAGCCCCGGGGATTCCCGCCACCCGGATCCCCACAAAGGTGGAGGAATTGATACCGATGGGGCCGGGGGTCATCTCCGAGATGGTGATGAGATCCGTAAATTCCCCCATGGTAAGCCAGCCGTGCTTGTCCACCACCTGCTGGCTGATAAGCGGCAGAGCCGCCATGCCCCCGCCAAAGCTCAGCAGGCCGATCTGAAAAAAGCTCAGCAGCAGTTCTAGATAGTTCATGCCGTCCCCCCCTTTCCCTTGCGCTGGGTCAACCAGGTCCGTCCAAAGCCGTACAGGCCGCAGGTTAAAATAATCCACAGCACATTCACATCAAAGAACCAGGAGGCACAGAAGGCCAGCACCATGATGACCACCGCCCCTGCTCCCGACTCCCGCCAGGCACTGCCGGCCAGATTTACGGTCACGTCGGCAATCACCGCGGCGATGCCGGACTCCATGCCCTTCAGCACCGCTGCCACGATCTGGTTGCTGCGAAAGGCGTCGTAACAAAAGGAGATGATGCCGATGATGACAAAGGGGGGGATTATGGTGCCGATAATGGACACCAGCGTTCCCAGGAACCCTGCCACCCGGTGCCCCACCAGGATGGCCGCATTCACCGCCACCGCTCCCGGACAGGACTGGGCAATGGCGGTCATGTCCAGCATCTCATCCTCCTCCAGCCAATGGAGCTCGTCCACAAATTTCCGTTTCATCAGGGAGACGATCACGTATCCCCCGCCAAACGTAAATGCACTCAGGGTCATTGTGGACAAAAACAGTGTCAGATACTTGTTCTTCTCTTTCATGACGTCCCCTCTCCACTTCCATACACTTGTCAGATCCGTTCTTCCCCATTATAATCAAAGCATATGGATCTGTAAATACCAGCCGGGGCCTACGATCCCCGGCACGAAAGGAAGTGCACTGGAATTGATCCCCACCGACCCGGCCATTTTGCTTAGTTTCATCAATTTGAAGCTCCGGGACTTTTACCCCGATCTGGAGGAGCTCTGCGCCAGCGAGGATATTTCCCGGGAAACCCTGGAGAAAACCCTTGCAGCCATCGGCTATCAGTATGATCCGGAGCGCAACCAATTTGTGTAAAAAGCATCCCCTCCCGGCGGAGGGGATGCTTTTTATTTAACTGTAAACCACTTTTTATTTTATGGTTGACAAGATAGGGGCTGCTGTGATACCCTGTCCTCAGATTTTTCCCATCTGAGGAGGCCCATCCTATGGAACATGTCGCTCAGCGCCTTCGCACCCGCGATCTCACCGCCATTGCTGCCTGCGCCGCTCTGATGGCGGTATGCGCATGGATCGCTCTTCCCACTGACCCCCCCTTCACCCTCCAAACCCTGGCAGTATTTCTGGCTGTCGGCCTGCTGGGCGGCAGGCGGGGTACCATCGCTGTAGGGATCTATCTGCTGATGGGCGCGGTGGGGCTGCCGGTGTTCGCCGGCTTTGGCGGCGGCCTGGGAATCCTGATGGGCACGACAGGGGGCTATATTTGGGGCTTTCTGGGTTCAGCCCTGGTGATGTGGGCAATGGAGCGGATACTGGGAACCCATCTTGTGATATTGCTGCTCTCTATGCTGTTGGGTCTCCTGGTATGCTATGCCTTCGGCACGGTCTGGTATGTGGTGGTCTACGCCAAGTCCGCCGGCCCCATCAGCGCGGCAGTGGCACTGGGACGGTGCGTCGTGCCGTTCATTCTGCCGGATCTATGCAAGCTCTCTGCCGCCATGGCCCTGTCTGTCCGCCTGCGCCCCCATATCCATCCCAGAAATTCCTGAGCGGAATATATGCTCCCTGTGAGGTGGCATCAGCAGGCGGCCGCCATATCTCCCGCCCCCTGCCCTGCGATTGGGGAATATAGCGGCGCTGACAGGATTCGCTTTTTTAACGGCGTTGTCTCACAGGTGCTTCAGCCTTCATTTTCAATATCTGCCGCTGTGATGAGAGCGTCTCTTTGCAGATATTGGATTGCTTTTAACGCATATCTGTGGGCATCTTCACTGGAGCCGGCAACGGCGTCTGTCACGACCCGGATATGGTAATCACGCTGGTGGGCATCTACCGCCGTGTAATGGATGCAAACATCGGTCAGCCCGCCAATCAGATATAGTGTATCGACATGAAGACCTTTCAGCAGAATTTCTAAATCCGTTCCAAAAAATGCACTATATCTTCTTTTCGTAATCAGATACTCACCCTCAATGGGATAAGTAAGTTCCGCATAATCCGTATAGGGCGAATTCTCCATGCAATGGATCCCCTCGGAACCGTCAAGTTCCCGCCCAAAGTCAATCATATCTGCCCGGTGGTTTCTGTCGAAATGGGTCTCAAATCGAGACCTATTTCGACCACCGCCTGGGAGCGTAAACGCTCCCAGGCAATAGGGGATTGATTTCCGCCGAGGCGGAAATCAATCCCACCATGGGACGCAATTCGACAACCGGCCCCGCCCAAAATCAAAGGAGGCGGGCAAGCACCTTCGGGGCCTGCCCGGCTTGGATTGTTATCTCACCGATAAAAGGGAATTTACCGTTTCATATAAAGCAAGGGATATGGTTTTCCTCTTAATGGCTTATCTTTTTAATCAAAAGCGATATTCCGCCAACAATTAACGAACCAACTGTAAGTATGGCGGTCATCCAAGCCCAAAGCATAACAGTTCCTTCAGTTCCGTGATCAACAAGGTGTTTGGTCCAAAGCCATACTATAACTGAGAGCAGAGCAAAAACACCCGATATAATATAACCTCTTTTCCATTTAAGAAATATCAATCTGATAATTATTCCAATCAAAAGCGGTAAAACAAAAACTGTAAATACTGCACTATTCATACCATCACACTCCCTCGTCAAATTTTTCCCTCTATTATTTTGAAAACAGTATATCACACATCTGCTTATAATTCCACTCTTTTACCTCTCTCCCCAGGCCAGGAAGCGCCGTGGCCGCTTTCGGCCTTTCTCCGCCTGTTTCGGGCCGAATGCTTTTCCCTCCCGCAGGCAAACAAGAAAACCCGCAAGTCCTTTTCATCAGGACTTGCGGGTTTCATGATTTATTCCCATTCGGCAAATTCAGATATAGTAGGGTGTATTTGAGGTGATTTCGCAGGAAAAACTTTCGCAAATATGTTAATATTCCACCTGCTATTTTC
>CAJFQQ010000030.1 GCA_904419145.1 uncultured Oscillospiraceae bacterium
GATGCGTGTGGCGATGTCGTTGGGCATGAACTCCTTGATCGCCACTTTCGCATTCAGCTGCGTGTCCAGGGCTAAATACGTAATGCCAAAGCCGCCCTGCCCCAGTACCCTACCAATGATATACCGGCCGTTCAGCACCGTCCCGGCCCGAAGGGCCACCGGGAACTTCTTCTCATTCTCCGCTAGGTCAAACCCGCAGTGGGGACAGGGACCCTCCGGGGTTTCCCGCTCCTGAAAACAGTTGTAACAGAGGCTTTTTCGTTCTGCCATATTCTCCCTCCGTGGAAACGTAATTCTTAAGACAATCTTAGTCCGTTTTCAGGGAGAACACAACGATGCTGTTTGCATAGTATCCGAGCAAAATCTTTTGTTTTGCGGCAAGGTGTACTTCGTAGAGGGGGAGCCCATATCCATTACACCGAAGAACAAGAACACGCGCCTCCAAGGCTGTTGGAGGCGCGTGTTTGTTGCTGCGGGATAACTGTCAGGGCATGGGAAAGGCCCGCCGATCCAGGGGGAGCCCCGCCAGATGGGCCAGGCGGTAAAGCCCCGCGGTGGCGATGGTGACAATGCTCTCGCTGTGGATGTAGTCGGTGGCGCTGCGGTCAAAGAGCAGGTTCACCTGGGCGGGGAACTCGTCGTCCCCCTCCCAGAAGAGGACGCGCATGGGGATGCAGGCAAAGGCCTCCACCTGGTAGCCCACGTCGGAGCAGGGGAGTTTCTGCCCGCCCATGGCCTCCAGCGCTTGCCGCAGCTTCTCCGTGTGGCCGGAGAAGGTGGCCACAAAGGGGGCCAGGATCCCCTTCTGGTAGGCGGTCTGAAATACGCCGGTGTTGCGCAGTTGCTGGAAGGGGACCCAGTCGCCCTGGAACCGGGCCAGGGGGGAGGCGTAGCCAAACAGCGTGTAGATATTCAGCCGCACCGTGGCGGAAACCGGCGCATTGCTCTCCAGCGAGCGGATGGCCCCGGTGGCGGCATTTACCGCAAACTTTTCCCCAAAGTGATAGAGTGTCAAATCCCCACCCTCCCGACAGAGCCCCGGGATGATCTCCAGCAGCCGCTCCTGATCCATGGTGCGAAACCGCTTCTGCCACTCCTGGCAGTTTTTCTCATAGTTCGATACAGGTGTTTCCATACTGCTGCTCCTTTTCCCATGTTTATTCCCGGTCGGGCAGGAGGTAGTGCTCCAGCCCGGCCTTGATAAAACCGTCGATCTTCTGCTGTACTGCCTTCCAGTCGGTGCAGTGGTTGCGGAGCATCAGGCGGTTGATGGCCAGGCACCCGTTCATCTGGAAGGTGAAGATGGCCTCCGCCTCCTGAAAGGTGAGCAGGCTGTGGGCCATGAGATAGGTGACATACCGCTCCTTGCAGGTGTCCGCCAGTTTCCCCAGCAGCTTGTCCGTCACCGACTCGTCCAGGAACAGCACCCGGTACTGCTCGCTGCTGTGGATCTTGTCGCAGAAGGGGTAGGTGGCGCACTGCCGCTCCGGACAGAGGACGTGGTCCAGGGCGCAGGTGGTGTCGTCCATCATCTCCGTGAGGACGTCGTCCAGCACGTCGTCCAAATCCAGATAGTGGAGATAGAAGGTGCCGCGGTTCATCTCCGCCCGCTTGCAAATCTCCGTCACCGTCACCCGGCTGAAGGGCTTTTCCTCCATCAGTTCCAGCAGCGTGTCCCGGATGGCCTGCCGGGTGTAGCGGGTGCGCCGGTCCAGTTTGCGGCCCTCTTTTGGGTGCTCCATCAAAATCACCTCTCTGTTTCTCATCACTTTTTGGACTCTGTTCAGGAGTTGAACAGGGCGAAAAAACTGACGATTGTATTTCTTCCCACTGCCAGTATAATGGAATCGCAGCATGAAATCAACACTGTGTTTATAAAAAATTATGATGATGAAGAACGGAGGCTGTGTTATGGGACATGTGATCGCGGTAGCGGGAAAAGGCGGCGTGGGAAAGACGACGCTGTGCGGGCTGTTGATCCAGTATCTCTGCGAGAGCGGGAAGAAGCCGGTGCTGGCGGTGGACGCGGATGCCAATTCCAACCTGAACGAGGTGCTGGGGGTAGACATCGGTCCCACCCTGGGGGAACTGCGGGAGGAGATCGAGCGGGCGGGCTCGGACCCGAAATACGAAATTCCCAAAGGAATCACCAAATCCGATTGGCTGGAGATGCGGATGATGGACGCCGTGACCGAGGGGGACGACTTTGACCTGATGGTCATGGGCCGCTCCCAGGGCCAGGGGTGCTACTGCTTTGTCAACGGCCTGGTCCAGACCCAGATTCAGAAACTCCAGAGCCACTACCCCTATATCGTGGTGGACAACGAGGCAGGGATGGAGCATGTGAGCCGGGGGATCCTGCCCAACATGGAGAAGGTGCTGCTGGTCAGCGACTGCTCCCGCCGGGGCGTCCAGGCCGCCGGACGGATCGCGGAACTGATGCGGGAGATGAATTTCCACCCGGACACGGTGGGCCTCATCATCAACCGGGCGCCCAATGGGGAGTTGGACCAGGGCACCCGGGCGGAGATCGAGAAGCAGGGGCTGACCCTTCTGGGCGTAGTCCCCCAGGACGACACGGTTTACCGCTTTGACTGCGACGGCCGGCCCATGGTGGAGCTGCCGGCGGACTCCCCGGTGCGCAGAGCCCTGGGGGAGATCATCGCGAAACTGGGCATCTGAGAGGAAGGAGGCGTGGAGCGATGGACGGATGTATGGAGGCAAGGGCTGCCATTACCATCAGCGAGGTTCCCTGCCCACAGTGCGGGGAGGGCATGGAGATCTTTATCAAGGACGGCGCCCTGGCGGCGGATGCGGTATGCGAGAAATGCGGCTATACCATCCCCGCCGGCTCCAGCGTGTGAGAGATGCGGCATGAAACTCATGCGCTGCAGGCGCACCACGGTAACGGGCAAAAGACAACGGCACATGGCCAATTTTTTGCATAGCAAAGTTGCGGTGACTGGAAAGGGCGGCGTATCTCTTCATCGTACCTGTAACCGCCTAGCAGCCCAGCCCGGGTTTCCCTGCCTTCGGATCGGCAGGCGGATCATTCTCTCCCGAGGCCATGTGAGATAGTGGATTAATCGAGGGATGGGGATGATGTAATGGCCCGGCGGGAAAAGGGCGAGGGCAGCCTGTACCAGGCCAAGGACAAGACCTGGGTCTATCAATATACTCAGGATGGAAAGCGGAAGGCCAGGCTGTGAAGAACGGTCTGATGGCATCCAATATCGTAGAAAACATACGGCTGCCGAAGATTGCCAAACAGGAGATGCGGGTATTGACCCGCGACGAGGAGCGGCGGCTCATCACCGCCGCGCGTATGGCACCGGAGCCCGCTGCCTTTGCCATCATCTTTGATCTGTTCACGGGGCTGCGGATCGGTGAACTGTGCGGTCTGCGGTGGGAGAATGTGGACCTGGAGCACCGATGCTTCAAGGTCTGCGAAATCCGCACCCGGCTCCCCAACTTTGACGACTCCATCAAGACCTCCACCAGTGTCGCCACCCGGTGCATGGAGGAGAGGATGGACGTTGTGACCCTCGCCCGTCTGCTGGGCCACGCCAACCCCTCGATCACCCTGGACAAGTACGGCCACGCGCTGAGTGACCACCAGCGCTCCAGCGTGGAAAAATTGGACGGGCTCTACCAGCCCGGTCCTTTCTCAGCCCCCAGGGTGCAGCCGGAGCAGGGGTAAACGCCGGGACCGCCTAATACGCAGCTGGGGCGACCGGGGAAAGCAACTGCATCAGCGCATCCAACGACAATCGAAAATATGCATCAGATAAGCATCGCGAAAAATTGCCTCCGAACTTTTTCGATCGAAAAACCGCTGATTTCTGAAAAATCGGCGGTTTTTGGTTGCAGCGGTAGGGATCAAACCTGCAGCCGACCGGTTATGAGGCGTCGGAAAACCGGATTTCTAATATCTTATGGTCTCAGGAGTCCCAAAAACTGAGAATATTGAGACATTTCGAAACTGCTGAGGCAAAAATCTCAGCAGTTTTTCGCATAAGCATCAGGCCGTCCAGGAATTTTTCAAAATCCTCTCCGGGTTTTCCAGATGCTTCCGTTTTCCCCATCCGCTGCGCTGCAACGTTTTTCAAGTCTGTTTGAGCCTGAAGCAGCCCAAAACCGGAGATTGTTCCTCTCCGCTCCACGAAGATTTTCAGCAATCTGTGTCAGATAGGGGGCCAGGGAGAAAAATAGCGAAGATTTATTCAAATTAATCACAATTCTATAGAACATATCTATAAAAGGCAAATCTCTGGTAATCAAATCATGCATATTCACAGATAGCCGCCCTTCAAAACAAACTGCTGGAAATTCCGTACCGCCGGTGGCAGATAGATCTTATCGTTGCTGACCAGGTAAAAATTCCGTTCCAGAACAGGGCGGCTGATTTGAAGAATTTTCACATCCAGGCGCAGCAACATTTCCATATAAGGCACTACAGAAATCCCAAAGCCCTGTGCTACCAGGCCAGCAATCACCTGATCTTCTTCTGTCTCATAGGCAATCTGCGGTGTGCCGCCAATCTGGGCGAACAGGCCATCCACAACATCCCGCATGCCGGAATCTTTCGAAAAATAGACCTGCGGGTAAGGGAGAGCCGCAGATAAATCTATGGTTTGGAATTTTGCTAGAGGATGATTGCGGGGAACGATCAGAACTACATCCTGTCGGCCCACCGGAACAGCGGTCAGTTGAAGCGCTGCCGGAGGTTTGGAACAAAACGCCAAATCAAACCGTTTTTCCATCAGTCCATCCAGAAGTTTCTGGGTAACACCTGTATGGAAGGTAAATCGAAGATCCTGCCCGGGATTTTCCCGGAGGTAGCGGGCAACCAATCCAGGAACAAACTCTACACCCAGCGTGCGAAGCAGTCCCAAACGGATCAAACCTTCGCCGCGGGCCACGCGCTGCAGGGCGTCCACACCTTCGTCCAATGTTGTCAGGGTCTGCTGCACGCAGGAGAGAAACTGTTCTCCATAGCGCGTCAACGCTGTAGCCCGTCCTGTCCGTTCAAACAGCGGGACGCCCAACTCATTTTCCAACTGGGTGATTGCATGGCTCAGACTGGGCTGCGTGATACACAGCCGCTCTGCTGCCCGGGTAAAATGCTGCGTGTGAGCCAGTTCCACGAAATAGCGAAGTTGTGGTAAATTCACGAAAATCCCCCCCGTTACTTCAATACTATACCACAGATCATAGTTAAAATCTATTGAATTATGTGAAACAATTGATTTGTTAATTTTTCGTCATTGTTGTAAAGTAGGCACGTCTAAACCGGCGCAGGAAAAAACTGCCGCCAAGTGAAAAAGATTCCCGATCATCATAACAAAATACCGCACATAGCGTACGGTGAAAAAGGGAGGACATGATTTTGCAGATTTCAGGAACCACGACTATGCTGGGGCTCATCGGAACCCCGGTGGAGCACTCCAAGTCCCCAGCTATGTACAACTACTGCTTTCAGAAATTCGACCTAGACTGGGCCTATCTGGCCTTTGATATCCCGGCGGAGCAGGCCGGGGAGGCGGTGGCGGCCATCCGGACTCTGGGGATGCGGGGTGCTAACGTCACCATGCCCTGCAAAAACGCGGTGATCCCGTTTGTGGATGCGCTGACCCCGGCGGCCCGGGCCATCCAGGCGGTGAACACTATCGTCAATGAGGGCGGCGTCCTGGTGGGCCACAACACCGACGGCTGCGGCTACACCCAGAACCTCCGCCGCAACGGGATCGAGGTGGCGGGGAAGAAGATCGTCCTGCTGGGCGGCGGCGGGGCCGCCTCCGCCATTGCCATCCAGGCGGCGCTGGAGGGCGCCGCGGAGATCGCCGTGTTCAACCTCCGCGATGCCTTCTGGCCCCGGGTGGAGCAGGGGTTGAAGGCCATTGCACAGGCGGCGCCGGGGTGCGCCATCTCCCTGCAGGATCTGGAGGACCGCTCAGCCCTGAAGGCGGCCATCGACCGCTGTGACATCCTCTCCAACGCTACCCGGGTGGGCATGGCCCCCTATGAGGACCAGAGCAACATCACAGACCTCTCCTGGTTCCGGCCGGACCTGGTGGTGACGGATGTGGTCTACGCCCCGCCGGAGACTAAGATGCTCCGGGAGGCCCGGGTCGCCGGCTGCAAAACCTGCGACGGCCTGGGGATGCTCCTCTGTCAGGGGGCGGAGGCCTTTCGTCTCTACAGCGGCCTGGAGATGCCGGTGGAGGAGATCCGGGCGCTGCTCTATACCTGAAGGAAGAAAGGAAAGACCGACATGAACCAGACTGCGGACTCCAGAAAATACTACCCCACCGCCCTGGCCCTGTACATTACCTATTTTGTTCTGGGCATTGCTGCCTCCATCATGGGCCAGTACAAGCAGGACTTCGCCGCCATGTGGGACGCCGCCATCCTGACGGACGGCAGCTACGACGTCTCCGGCGTGGTGGCGGTGATCGCCGCCATCGGCCTGGGCCGGCTCATCGCCTTTCCGGTGGCCGGGCCCCTCTCCGATCGGCTGGGCCGCCGCCTCTCCGCCCTGATCGGCTGCGCCCTGTACGCCATCTTCCTGCTGGCGGTGACGTTTTCTCCCAACCTGTATGTGGGCTACGCCCTGGCCATTGTCAGCGGCATGGCCAATTCCTTCCTGGACACCGGCATCACCCCCTCCTGCATGGAGATCTTCAAGGAGAAGGGCACCATCGCCAACATCTTCACCAAACTCTCCATCTCCATCGCCCAGTTCCTGCTGCCCTTTGCTATCAGTTTTGTGGCGGTGCGGGAGCTGCCCTTCCGCACCATCTTCCTGGCCACCGCCGCGCTGATCATCGTGGACGGCATCTTCCTGACGTTTCTGCCCTTCCCGCCCTTTGAGCGAACTGTGAAGGTCAAAGGCGCCCCCAAGGAGCGAATGAAGTTCACCCCCTCCGCCGTAGTGCTGGTGTGCCTGGGCTTCACCACCTCCACCACCTTCATGCTGTGGCTCAACTGCAACCAGGAGCTGGGGACCCTCTACGGGCTCGCCGATCCCAGCCGCATCCAGTCCTTCTACTCCGCGGGGATTGTCCTGGCGCTGTTTGCCAGCGCGGCCCTGCTGAAGCGGAATGTAGAGCCTGCCAAGATCCTGGTGGACTATCCCGCCGTGGCCCTGGCCACACTGGCGGCCATTTAGCTGGCGCAGGAGCCCGTCATGTGCCTGGCTGGCGGCTTCCTGCTGGGCTTCTTTGCCGCCGGCGGCGTGCTGCAGCTGGTGACGGCGGTGGCCAATGAGATGTTTCCCAAGAACCGGGGCGTCATTACCTCCATCGTCATGATCGCCTCCAGCGTGGCCAACTATCTGGTGGTCAGTGTGGCGGGCATCCTTACCCGGATCGGCGGCACCGAGGGCCCCCGGCTGGTGCTGCTGTTCAATATGGCGGTGACGCTGGTCGGCATCCTGCTGGCCCTGTATCTCAACGTCAGCCTCAAGCGGGAGCGGGCCGACACCGCGGCGGCGGTGGAGGCCCGGAGATGAAGAACCTGTTTCTGATCGGCTTCATGGGGGCCGGCAAGACCTCCGTCTCCGCCGGGCTGGGCCGGATGCTGGGCAGAGAAGTCGTTGAAATGGACGAGCGCATCGCCGCCCAGGAGGGCATGTCCATCCCGGAGCTCTTCGCCCAGAAGGGAGAGCCCTACTTCCGAGCCTGCGAGACGGCGCTGCTGAAGAGCTTCGCCCAGGGCGCGCCCCGGATCGTCTCCTGCGGTGGCGGGGTGCCTTTGCGGGAGGAGAACGTGGCGGCCATGCGGGAGAGCGGCACGGTGGTGCTGCTGACCGCCGCCCCGGAGGTGATTCTGGAGCGGGTGAGGGACAGCGATGAGCGCCCCCTGCTCCAGGGCCACAAGGACGTGCCTTACATCGCAGCCCTGATGGAGCAGCGCCGCCCCAAGTACGAGGCCGCGGCGGACATTACCGTGGACACGTCTCAGTTGAACATTGAAGAAGTCTGCCGCCAGGTGCTGCGGCAGGTGTCGAAGCGAGATAAAGAACCGTAAGGAGGAACCATCCATGTCTCAGAACTATCCCATCACCATCAGTTCCTGGACCCTTGGGGATCAGTGCACCTTTGAGGAGCGGGTTGCCGCCGCCAAGGCCGCCGGTTTCGAGGGCATCGGCCTCCGGGCGGAGACGTATGTAGACGCCCTGAACGAGGGCCTCTTTGACCAGGACCTGCTGGCCATCCTGGACAAGTACGGCATGCGGGTCACAGAGGTGGAGTACATCGTCCAGTGGGCGGAGGAGCACCGCTCCTATGAGCAGAAGTACAAAGAGCAGATCTGCTTCCACATGTGCGAACTCTTCGGGGTGGAGAGCATCAACTGCGGCCTTATGGAGAACTACTCTGTGGAGTACACGGCCCAGAAGCTCCGGGAGTTGTGCCACCGGGCGGGGAAGTACACCATCGGCGTGGAACCCATGCCCTACAGCGGCCTGCCGGATGTGAAGAAGGCCTGGGCCGTGGTGCAGGCCGCCGGCTGCGACAACGCCAAGCTGCTGCTGGATTCCTGGCACTACATCCGGGCGGATCAGCCTCTGGACCTGTCGGTCCTGGAGGGCATCCCGGCGGAGAAGATCGTCTCCATCCAGATCAACGATGTGCAGGCCCACCCCTATGCCAGGAGCATCCTGCGGGATGAGTCCATGCACGACCGGATGCTCCCCGGCGCCGGCTACGGCGACACTGCCGGCTTTGTAAAGCTCATGCGGGATAAGGGGGTCCAGCCCACCGTGGTGGGCGTGGAGGTCATCAGCGATGAAATTTTAAGCCGGGGTGTGGCTCAGGCCGCAAAGGACAACTATGAGGCTGCCCGGGCCGTGCTGGAACAGGTCTGGCCTGAGGTGCTGGAGAAATAAAAGGAGGAAGCGAACCATGGAAAGCAGGATTTCCGGACACACCAAGCTCTACTGCCTGATCGGCTCTCCGGTGGGCCACTCCGGGTCCCCGGCCATGTACAATTACAGCTTTGCCCGCACCGGCGTGGATGCCGCCTATCTGGCCTTCGACATCCCCCTGGAGCAGACGGTGGCGAGCGTGGCCGCCCTGAAGGCCCTGGGAGCGAGCGGCTTCAACGTCACCATGCCGGACAAGACCGCCGTAGCTGGGATCGTGGACGCGCTGTCCCAGGCCGCCAAGCTCATCGGCGCCTGCAACACCGTCACCGTGGGGGAGAACGGCCGCCTCACCGGACACAACACCGACGGCATCGGCTTTGTCCGCAACCTCCGGGAGCACGGCGTGGAGGTCCGGGGCCAGAAACTGGTGGTCCTGGGCGCTGGCGGCGCCGCCACCGCCATCTGCGTCCAGGCGGCCCTGGACGGCGCGGCGGAAATCGCCATCTTCAACCGGAAGGATGAATTCTATCCCAACGGAGAGCACACGGTGGAGAAGCTGTCCCAGGCCGTCCCGGCCTGCAAGGTCTCCATCGCCCCGCTGGAGGACCGCACCGCCCTGGAGCAGGCGGTGGCGGGTTGCGGCATCCTGGTGAACGCCACCAAGGTGGGCATGAAGCCCCTGGACGGCGAGACCCTCATCGACCCGGCCTGGTTCCGCCCGGACTTGGTGGTGGCGGACACCGTCTACAACCCCCGGGAGACCCGGATGATCCGGGAGTCCCAGGCGGCGGGCTGCAGGGCGGCCATCGGCGGCATCGGGATGCTGCTGTGGCAGGGCGTGGCGGCGTTCCAGCTGTTCACCGGCAAGGAGATGCCCGCCCAGGAGGTCCTGGAGAAGTTCTTCTCCTGAAAACCAAGGGAAAAGAGGAGTACAGCATGAAATTTCCGAATATGTTCTCTCCCGTGCGCATCGGCACGGTGACGGTGCCCAACCGCTTCGTGGTGCCCCCCATGGGCAACAACTTCGCCAATACGGACGGCTCTCTCAGCGACCGCTCCCTGGCCTACTACCAGGCCCGGGCCAAGGGGGGCTTCGGTCTCATCACCATCGAGTCCACCGTGGTCTATCAGGAGGCCAAGGGCGGTCCCCGGAAACCCTGCCTGTTCTCCGACGACACGGTGGAGAGCTTCCGGCGGGTGGCGGCCGCCTGCCACGCTTACGGGGCCAAGGTGTCTATCCAACTTCAGCATGCCGGACCGGAGGGCGACTCCGCCCTCACGGGCTATCCGCTGAAAGCGGCCAGCGCCATGCCCGCCGCCTGCGGTCGGGAGGTGCCGGAGGCCGTCTCCAACGAGGAGATCTATCGCATCATCGACTGCTACGGCGACGCGGCCCGCCGGGCCCAGCAGGCAGGCATCGACATGGTGGAGGTCCACTGCGCCCACGGGTATCTGGTGAGCACCTTCATCTCCCAGCGGACCAACCACCGCACCGACGAGTTCGGCGGCTGCTTTGAGAACCGGATGCGCCTGCCACGCCTCATCATTGAGAACATCCGCCGCAAGACCGGCGGCAACCTGCCCATCCTCTGCCGCATCAACGCCAGCGACGAGGTGGAGGGCGGCCAGAGCGTCCAGGATGCAGCAGCCGTGGCCGCCTACCTGGAGCAGGAGTGCAGCGTGGACGCCCTCCACGTCACCCGGGCCGTCCACCTCCACGACGAGTTCATGTGGGCCCCTGGCGTCACCCATGGCGGCTTCAACGCCGACCTGGTGACGGAGATCAAGCGGGCGGTGTCTGTGCCCATCATCGCCGTGGGCCGGTTCACGGAGCCCCAGTACGCGGAGCTGCTGGTGAAGCAGGGCCGGGCGGACCTGATCGCCTTCGGCCGCCAGAGCATCGCGGACCCGGAGCTGCCCGCCAAGGCCCGCACCGGCCGTCTGGAGGAGCTGGCCCCCTGCATCGGGTGCCTGCTGGGCTGCGTGCCCAATATGTTCGCCGGCAACCCCATCACCTGCGCCGTAAACCCCTGCGTGGGCCGGGAGGCGGAACTGGTTCCCGCTGAAACCGCAAAGCGCGTCGTGGTGGTGGGCGGCGGCCCCGGCGGCCTGTACGCGGCCTGGGCCTGCGCGGTACGGGGCCACTAGGTGACGCTGGTGGAAAAAGGGGAGGAGCTGGGCGGCAACTTCCGCATCGCCTCCTATCCCACCGGCAAGGGCCAGCTGTCGGAGGCCATTCGCGCCCTGATCGTCAAGTGCCAAAAGGCCGGCGTAGATCTCCGCTGCGGCGTGGAGGCGGACGAGGCGCTGCTGCGCGCCCTGTCTCCGGATGCGGTCATTCTGGCCACCGGCTCCACGCCGCTGGTACTGCCCATCCCCGGGCTGGATACCTGCGGCTATGTCACCGCCCAGGCCATGCTGGAGGGCAGGGCCCCCGTGGGCCGCAAGGTCCTGGTAGTGGGCGGCGGCATGGTGGGCTGCGAGGCCGCCGAGTACTTGGCGGAGCGGGGACACGAGGTGGCCATTGCAGAGATGAAGGACGTGATTGCCGCCGACGTGACGCCGGAGAACCGCCGGTACATGTTCGCCAACTTCGAGGAGCACCACGTGCTGCTGCGGCCCAGCGCCAAGGTGGGGCGGTTCTATTCGGACGGTGTGGACTATACCCTGGCGGACGGTGCTGTCGGCTCTCTCCGGGGCTATGACAGCGTGGTGCTGGCCATGGGCTCCCGGTCCAACGCCGCCCTGAAGGAGGCGGTGGAGCGGATCGCCCCCCAGGTGTTCGTCATCGGCGAGGCGGCCAAGGCCCCGGGCAACGCGGTCCTGGCCACCGGGGACGCGCTGGAGGCGGCGCTGAAAATCTAACATTTGGGCAAATTTTGCAGACCAGGCGGGGAAAATCCCTGCCTGGTCTGTGTTTTTACGCTGCCCGGGGCGGCCATAGGTATTGGCAATCCGAATGAGGATAAGTTTCTGGAGTGGGTAAGCACCGCATCCGGTTGTACGCTGGCTGCAGTTCCGGGCGGAAGTCCGTCCCCACTTTGGACGGCCCGAGGGCCGAAGGGCAGAGAGAAGAGGAGCAGCGGCTCATCGCCGCCCGCATGGCCCCCGGAACCTGCGCCTTTGCCATCATCTTTGGTCTGTTCACGGGGCTGCGGATTGGCCAACTGTAGAGCCTGCGGAGGGAGGAGGGGATGGACGTTGTGACCCTCGCCCGTCTGCTGGGCCACGCCAACCCCTCGATCACCCTGGACAAGTACGGCCACGCGCTGAGCGACCACCAGCGCTCCAGCGTGGAAAAATTGGACGGGCTCTATCAGCCCGGTCCCTTCTCAGTCCCCAAGGTACAGCCGGAACAGGGCCAGGAACACGCATCAGAACTGCCCAAGATGAAACTGTGGTGACCGGCGGAAAAAAGCAACTGCATCAGCGCAGCAAACGAAAATCGAAAATACGCATCAGATAAGCATCACGGAAAATTGCCCCTGAACTTTTTCGATAGAAAAACCGCTGATTTCATACGAAATCAGCGGTTTTTTGGTTGTGGCGGCAGGACTCGAACCTGCGACCTCCGGGTTATGAGTCGTTGGAAAACGGTATTTCTAATTTTTTTCAGTCTCAGGAGTCTCAGAAACTGAGAATATTGAGACATTTCGAAACTGCTGAGACAAAGATCTCAGCAGTTTTTTCGCATAAGCATCGGATAAGCATCAGGCCGTTCTGAAATTTTCCGCAATCTTCACCGGGCTTTCCAGCCCGGAGGTCACCCCACCCCTGTGCACACAAGAAGTTTCATCGGGTCAAGGAGGGCCGAATTATGTATACGCATTTTGACTATAAACTGCTTACTCAGCAGGCCGTAGAAGTCGTAGACTTCTTTACAGATCTATGCGGTGGCCAACTAATGCTGGCAATCTATACTGAACTCCTCAATGAATTCATCGCCCAAGGCAAGTTGTCATCAGCGCAGTTGCTGGTAAAGAAATTATATGACATTGCGGATATTCCCCCAGTCAACGAAAAAACTGAAAACGAACCCGACAGTTTAGAGTGGATCCCCATGTTCGCTGAATTATTGGAGGATGCTATAGATGACTTGGGGAATTAAGATTTTACTTGTTGCTTAGATCCACAGTCTCGAAAAGTCTCATAAATAGTTGACATTCAACATATAATATACTACAATAATATTATAAACAAACACAATTAAAAGGAGTCTGAGCGATATGGCAACCTCTGTCACACAAATCAGAATCGATGAGGACTTGAAAAATCAGGCTGCAGCAATTTTTGAAGAGTTGGGCCTGGATCTCCCTACCGCGATTCGAATGTTCTTGAAACGAACCGTACAGCAGAATGGCATCCCATTTAGTATGACGCTCCCGCGTCAGGAATATCAGGCCACCAGAGCAATTCGAGCAATGCAGCAACTCAGCCAAGAAGCTGAGAATAATGGTACCGCTGATATGTCTTTGGAGGAAATCAATTCCGAAATTGAAGCGGCAAGGAACGACCGGACTGCCAGAGAAGGGCATACCGCATGAGATATTACGCCGTCATCGATACAAATGTCTTGGTTTCTGCACTGTTGCGATTTTCTTCTGTCCCTGGAGTAGTTGCGCAAGAGGCACTCTCCGGGCGCATCATTCCACTTCTTAATGATGAGATTGTCCGTGAATATCGTGAAGTTCTCATGCGGCGCAAATTTCATTTTGACCGGACCGCTGTGGATGCCATCATCAATGGGATCATCAAACGAGGTGTTTTCGTTGACGCAAATCCAACCGATGAGCCCATCATCGATCCGAAGGATGCTGTCTTTTATGAAGTTGTCATGGAGATGCGGCAGGCGGATGAAGCCTACCTGGTCACAGGGAACCTCAAGCATTTTCCGGTGAAACACTTTATTGTCACCCCCCGAGAGATGCTGGATATTCTTGAAAACGGCGAATGAAGATGCGAAAAGGCGGAAGTAAGTTGATGCTTACTTCCGCCTTTCTGATGATAAAAATTTTGTCTGGCGACAAGATTCTGGTATATTGAAAAAACAGCATCGAAACCTAACAAAGCCGACGGTTCTGGCAAAAGGAGGTGGCTCCATGTTATATGCAACCGGCGATACCCACGGAAACTTTACACGGCTTCTTCCGGAGTATTTCCCCGAGCAGGCCGAGATGACAAAAGATGACTATGTATTGATCTGCGGCGACTTCGGCGGGGTGTGGGACGGCAGTTCCAAAGAGAGACGCACATTGGACCGGCTGGAGGCCCTGCCATTCACCATCCTGTTCGTCAGCGGAAACCACGAGAACTTCGATCTTCTGGCACGCTATCCGACAGAGCGGTGGAATGGCGGCATGGTGCAGCGGATCCGTCCTCATATCCTGCACCTGCTGCGCGGGCAGGTCTTTGAAATCAACGGTTACTCATTCTTCACGATGGGCGGCGCCAGCAGCCATGATATTGCGGATGGGGTCCTGAACCCGGCAGCCCCGGACTTTGAAGAACAATACTGGGCGATGCGGAGTATGGGCGCGCAGTTCCGGGTCAATCACCGCTCCTGGTGGAAGCAGGAACTGCCATCTGCGGAGGAATACGCCGAGGCCCGGCGAAACCTGGACCGGGTAAATTGGGAGGTGGATTACATCGTGACTCACTGTGCCCCCAGCAGTATTGTGGATACTCTTGGGAATGGGCACTATGACCACGACCGGCTCACGGACTTCCTGGAGGAAGTCAATCAACGGACAAAGTTCCACTATTGGATGTTTGGTCACTACCATGATAATCAAAAGGTAAGGGACCGGCACATCCTCCTGTGGGAGCAGATCGTACAGGTTATCTAAGCCAGGCAGTAGCAATAGGGCAGGTAACAATCCCGGGTTTGTTGCCGGTCCTTTTACTGTCCCGCAGTCATATGGAATTGGCCGTTGGATTCTATTGATCTACCCGAAACAAGCATCGTCTCCCCGATAATTTCTTTTAAAATCATATGTAAAAATACTGGGATCCATTGAAACCTGCAAGAGCGATAGGAACACAGCGCAACAAAAAAGTGTCGGTAGATGATCTGGAACAGACATTTTTTGACGTATCAAAAAGGGAGATGCGCTGCCTGTCCGCTATTTGGGAGGCAACGCATCTTTCACAATCCATTCACAGTGCCTTTAGTAGCCCGGTAGCCTCGTTAAACTCGTTGATGAGCGCATCCAGGTCCTTGGCCTGCTTGTGGACCGCATCCCAGGTGTCCTCGGTGTCGTACCACAAGTCGTTCAGGTCCTCCACCGTCCGGCCCTGCTGCTCCACCCAGGTGTAGTACTTCAGGTTGTGGATCCGCTTGCGGTCAGTGTAGCGCAGCTCCAGCATGCTGTCAGTTTTGAGGCCCAGCATATGGAGGTTGTGATCCGGGGCGGCCTCGTGGGCGTTGTAGGGGCCGTGCATATCGTTGAGCTCGGTGATGCGACTCTGGTACATGGCGGCGCTGTCGGTGAGGACCGTGCCCACCACGTCGTGCTCGGTGAGTTCGTAGTATTTGGCCATCTTGATGCAGCACAGCACATTGGCGATGCCGCTGATACCCAGCCACGTCAGTTTTTCAATCAGCTCGTCGTCCAGGCCCAGCTCATTCTTCAGATACACCTGACCCTCAGGGGTATTAAACAGCCGCAGCAGGCGCTGGGAGTCCTCGTCGTCGATGGCGATGGCCATATCGGTATTCTTCACGTTGTGGATCCAGGGGATATGCTTGTCGCCGATGCCCTCGATCCGGTGTCCACCGAAGCCGTTCTCTAAGATGGTGGGGCACTGGAGGGCCTCGCCTACCGCCAACTTCAGCTGGGGATAGCGCTCTTTCAGCAGGTCCCCGGCACTCATGGTGCCCGCGCTGCCGCTGGTGAAAGCCGCTGCGGCGAAGCGGTCGCCGGGGTGTTTGATGGCTTCGAACAGGTCTGCCAGGGCCATACCAGTAACGTTATAGTGCCACAGCGGGTTCCCCATCTCCTCAAATTGGTTGAAGATCATGTACTGGGGGTCCTGGCGCAGCTCCCACGTCTTGTCGAAGATCTCCTTGACGTTGCTCTCGCAGCCCGGGGTGGCGATGACCTCGCCGGCGATGGATTTGAGCCAGTCAAAGCGCTCCTTGCTCATCTCGGCGGGCAGGATAGCCACGCTCTCGCAGGCCAGGAGTTTGCTGTTGAACGCCCCGCCCCGGCAGTAGTTGCCGGTGGAAGGCCACACAGCCTTGTGCCAGGTGGCGTCGAACTGGCCAGTGACCAGGCGGGGGGCCAGGCAGCCGAAGGAGGCACCCACCTTGTGGCAGCCGGTTGGGAACCACTTACCGGCCATGGCGATGATCCGGCAGGGCACCCCGGAGAGGCTGGAGGGGATCTCCACATAGTTAGGGACGGCCTGGAACAGACCGCCGAACTCCTTGGCCTCGTTCTTCCAGGTGATGCGGAACAGGTTCAGGGGGTTCACGTCCCACAGCCCCACGTCCTTCAACTTCGCCTGGATCTTCTCCGGGATGGTTTCCGGGTGCTGCATCTGGGCAATGGTGGGAATAATGACGTTGTTCTCCCTGGCCTTCTGGATGTTCTTCGCTAGGGTCTCCTTGTGGATCGTTAGGTCAATCTTGCTGTCCATGGTTATCTTGCTTTTCCTTTCCGTAGTTTTTCTTTGCTCCAGAAAATTCCCACACAGACTTATCCGTCACAGCAGACTTGCGGATATGAAATATCTCGGCAAATAAAACGCCTCCAACAATTAAGAGCGCACCGATCCACTGGTTTGCGGCTAACCGTTCATGCAGAACAAGGAACGACAAAACCAATGTTGATACAGGCTGCATATAACTGAAGGTAGAAATGGTCTGCGCAGATAATTGCGGCAAAGAAGAGTAATAGAAAAACGAGCCTAATCCAGCAGCCACAACGCCAAGATAAAGAGTCGGCATAACATCTGTGCGCTGGATATCAAAGTTTAAATCAGCGGTAAGTACCAAATACAGCAATACGACAACAGCCGAGATGAGTATCTGGAGAAACGACTTCTCCAGTCCAGGCAATTCCGAAGCAAATTTATTCAGTATAATTACCAGCGTATAGCAGATACAGGCGATACCTGCATATAGCATTCCTTTTTCGCTGCTCTGCAAAGTACTCCCGCTTTGATTGAGCAGCAAAAATCCAAATAAGACAATGGTAAAGCCGATGATTTTGATGACAGTAAGCCTCTCTTTGAAAATCAAAGGAGAGAGAACCAAAATAATTGCCGGCGCCATGTACATAATGATTGTTGTCATGCTAACGCCGACCAGTCGGTAGGCTTCAAACATGAAGAGGTAATTAAACCCGTTGCTGATACCCGCTAACACCTGGAATGTTAAACTGCGCCGGTGGGACCAGAAAGTAAACCTCTGCCTAGAGATTTTCATTGCGAGGAACAGCACGATACTACCTATAACCATCCGTACAAATACCAATTGCCCACTGGAAAGACCAACGACAAAATTAGCACATATCCCATTTGTCGAGAGGATGACTAAAGAAAACAAGTAAACTGCCAAATGCTTAATGTCCATCGTTTCTACTTACCCATTGGGAAAATCTGATATCATCAGGAGATATATGCAAATTAAGATGATATGCTATTCCCCCATGGCATATCTGAACTGTCCCCTACCTATTGCTTCTGTTCCGGGCGGTCGGGATCTGCCTGTTTGGCGGAAGAATCCCTCCGATACATGTAGCGCCCGAGAAAGATCCCGATAAACACCATAAGCAAGGTGTTTGTCCAGTCCCCATAAAATGGGATTACCCCAAGCACGCCAAAATCCAGCAAAAAGTAAAGTATGCAGGCGATGCCAAATAGGATTCCGCCCATTCTATAGTCTGCACTGGCAAACTGGACAAACAGTACGCCGTAAATCGCCGGCAACAGGTAGGCCAGACAGTCAAGGACCTCATGCGGGACAACGCTGAGCACCCACCCGCCAATCAGGGACAGCAGAAACACCAGCACTGCTTTTGTGGCAACTGCAACTGAAACAGCCAGCGTGGACATCACAGTCCCCTTTGGGGTCCCGCTTTGCGCGCCGCTGGCCTCCAGTGCTGCGCTGGTAGCAACTGCGCAGACATTGGCGGTATTCCCTGCAGCATACCCCATATAAGTACCAGGAACGCCAAGAATAGGCCCTAACGCAATGGGTTCACTGAAGTAATACGGGAATTCATAGGCTATATATGCGACACATCCGCTAAGCGCAGCCGTGAGGTTCACTTGTGCCCCACTAAACACGATCAACCCAATAACAGGAAGGAACATTGCAGGAATCATCAAAAGGTTGATAAGACGCCCATACCGAATACAGAAAGGCATAAACACATTATCAAATGAAGATGTCATTTTTTCTCCATCGTAAATATCCCCCTCTCCACTTGGTTTCTATCACAGGATTAAAGATGTGAAATAGCCCGCAAACATGCCGGAAAACATGCTGATGCCAACAGACCATTTGCTGATCCAAAGTTTCTCAGGATGTTTCTTTTTGATCGACTTCAAGGTAAACATAACCGCCGCCGCAAACAGGACAGATACCGTATTCGCTCCGACAGGAAACGTATTGCTGACCGCCATGTTGGAGATTGCGCCGATAATTGCGCCCGACGTGATCATTGCCACCAAGGCTTGATTATGTTTACCGAATCTAACGCTGAGGGTCGGTATTTTGTCAGCAAAAATCGCGGAAACAAAGAGGAATCCGACCATGCCGACAGCCATAACAAGTGCCGCTGTTGCCAGATAGTCGACATCCAGCATATGTTGTCGTCTCCTACAATGACTGCCCCTTCATCCGCCAACTCTACCGGGACTTCTATCTCCTGGCGTTCCGCAGGCCCAACTCACTTGCTAAGGAGCAGGGTGCTGAATACAAGGAACTCCTGATCACCAATTACGACCCGCAGCCCTTCCTGAATCGTCAACTGGGCCTGTTTGACGGACAACTTGACAAGTGGGAACTGGACGTCGTCCATGTGCCCAGGCACCCGCTCAAAATCGTGTCATAACCACGCAGAACAAATGTTATTGAACGGCTGAACCGGGAGATCCGCCGCCGTACCCGTGTAGTGGGCAGTTTCCCGGACGGTAACTCTGCTCTCATGCTGGTCTGTGCCCGGTTGCGTCATGTGGCCGGCACCCAGTGGGGCAACAAGAAGTACATGAATATGAAGCACCTGGAGGCGACCCTTGAGGACACCTCCATTGCTGGCTGACTTCATTTGCACCAGAGGCTACAAACCAATTTGCGCAAAACTCTTGACACTACCGGGAAATGGTATATTCGTGCTATTTTGTCAAATAAATCTCGATAAATCCACCACGTTTTCGCGCCCGTTTGGGTCAAATCTGGGTCAGGCCGCATGACTGATGAAATGCGGTCGATTATTTGTGGAGGAAAGTAAAGAAAAAGTCCTGAAATCGTGAGATTTCAGGACTTTTCTGGTGGAGATAAGCGGGATCGAACCGCTGACCTCATGACTGCCAGCTGCTATCGGTTCGTGATATTGAGTGTTTTTACGTCTAATCCGTTCGTTCCGTCAACGAAAAGTGCGGGATTTTACGAGGTTTTATCCATTACATCCACACGCTTTCGCACACACTTGGGTCACAATCTGGGTCAGGGCAGTCGGGCGGATTTGGGGAGGTTCTGTCGGAGTGGATGTGGATTATGGATTGATCCTCGCTGATAGTCAAGTCATAAAAGAGATGAAATTATGTTTGGCCAATATTTATGCAACACCCCGACGAGAACCGATTACGGTTCTGAAGTGACCCCGAAAAGTTAGACAAATATTTTCAATACAAATTATTCAAGCAGCTGAAAGGGCTTGTTGTCTGTGAATTGCAGGCGGCAAGCCCTTCAGTTTTGCCTTACTTTTGTATTTAATAGCAAATATTAGCGATTTGGATAGAGCGAATGGAATTCGTCAAAGACACCCTTTGCCGCCTTGGCCAGCGTCGTGCTGTCCGACATTGGGACGACCAGTCCGTATCCTCTGTCGTAGAGTGCCTTCGCGGCCTTCATATCACTGGCAACAGTTGCGAGGAACTTATCACTCTTGAACACGACATCCTCCACATGACGAATCGCTGCTTGAACCTCAGGATCAGAGGGAGTTGCAAAGTGACCCATCGAGCAGCTCAGATCCATCGGACCGATGAAAATTCCGTCCAGACCGTCAACTGTTACAAGTTCTTCGATATTCCGGACCGCCTCCGGCGTTTCGACCTGTGTCATAACCAAAATCTGGTCGTTTGCGTTGCCGAGATACCGCTGGCCATCGAGCGTGAAGCCGGCTGCGCGCGGGCTGCCTGCCACGCCGCGCACACCGCGCGTGGGATATTTGCAGGCTGCAACCGCGCGCTCCGCTTCTTCCTTCGTACTGACGTAGGGCACGACAATGCCCATCACACCGCAGTCGAGAATCTGCTTGATCGCAACCATATCGTTCCACGGTACTCTGGCAAACGGAACCACGTCATACTTGGAAATGGCCTGAAGCTGCATTGTCAGCGTCGGGATATCATATGGGCCGTGTTCCATGTCGATCATAACCCAATCCGGGCCAGCCTTGGCCACGATTTCTGCAGAAATGTTGCTGCCAAGCTGGAGCCATGAGCCAATCGTCCGCTTCCCATCCTTGAGCATCCATTTAACCTTATTGTACAGAACTTCACCATTTTTCAGCATAGTGCCATTTCTCCTTCTCAACCTTCGAATTTGATTTCAGAGCCAGCCATTTTCTCATAGTATTTTGCAATTGCGCTGTGGTCGCTGCTGCCTTCACCCGCGAAGTGCAGGTTCTCGAGAATCTCCTGAACATAGGCCGTCAGAGGCAGCGGAGCGCCGACGCTATGGCCAGTCTCAAGCGCATTGTTTAAGTCCTTGATGTGCAGGTCGATGCGGAAGCCCGGCTCAAAGGTGTGTGCAATCATCATCGGAGCCTTTGCGTTCATAACCGTGGAACCGGCAAGGCCACCCTTAATTGCGTTGAAAACCTTCTCGGGGTCAACGCCTGCCTTCGCTGCCAGCATCAGGCCTTCCGAGAGGGCAGCAATGTTAACCGCAACGATAACCTGGTTGGCCAGCTTCGTGGTATTGCCTGCGCCGGACGCGCCGCAGTATACTGCGCTGCTTCCCATAACCATCAGAATGTCATAGACTTCCTTGAATGTATCCTCATCGCCGCCCACCATGATAGACAAAGAGCCATCAATTGCCTTTGGCTGACCACCTGAGACAGGTGCATCGATCATGCGAACACCTTTCTCCTTGCAGGCCTTGTAAACTTCTTGCGAGGCAAGCGGTGCAATGGAGCTCATGTCAATCAGAATGTCACCGGCTTTTGCACCTTCGAGCACGCCGCCCTCACCCATAACCGCAGCCTTGACGTGCGGGGAGTTCGGAACCATCGTGATCACCACGCGGCAAGCCACTGCAACTGCTTTGGACGAATCCGCCGCCTGTGCGCCGCAGCCGACGAGTTCTTCCACGGCCGCCTTGTTGAAGTCAAAGACAACCAGTTCGTGACCGGCCCTGATGAGGTTCTTCGCCATGGGCTTGCCCATAATACCAAGACCGATAAAGCCAATTTTCATTTCTGCTTCCTCCTTCATAAATTATAACAAAGTTATATTACATGGTTCAGCAAGAAGCGTATCATTTCTGCCGGTCAGTTTCCCGCAAAGTTTCATGCATTATAGCTCATAGGTGTTCCGTAAATGCTGCAATTCTCTTCAAACCCTCTTTAATTTGCGCTTCGCTTGCCGCAAACGACAGCCGGATGCAATTTGCACTGCTTGCGCCAAATGCTCCGGCTGGAACTGCCGCGACGTCTGCTTCTTCTAGAAGTCGGCTTGCAAACGCTTCACCGTCCATTCCGGTTGCCGACACATCCACCAGCACATAGAACGCGCCCTGCGGAACTGTATGCGCTAGGTTTTTAATTCCGGAAAGCCCCTCATCAAGCAGAGTACGTCTGCGCGCAAAGGCCTCAACCATCTGCTGTACCGCAAGTTCCGTCTCCGGCAACCTCATGGCCTGCGCCATACCGACCTGACTAAACGTTGACTCGCAGGTTGTGGAATACTGATGTATAATAGCCACAGTGCGCATCAATTTTTCATCGGCTGCTATATACGCCATTCTCCAGCCAGTCATCGCATACGTCTTGGAAAAGCCATTCATCGTCAGCGTCCGCTCACGCATTCCAGGGAAGGACGCTACAGAATAGAATTCAGAGCCGTCGTAAACAATTCGACTGTAAATTTCATCAGCCAACACCAGCAAATCATATTCACAGGCTATTTTGCAGACCGCTTCCAGCGTCTGCTTCGTATAAACCGCGCCGGTCGGATTGCCGGGATTGTTTAGAATCAGCATCTTGGTTCGCGGCGTGATCGCGGCGCGCAACGTATCTGGGTCGATCTGAAATCCATCTTCAAACCGCGTTTGAACCACTACCGGTTGTCCGCCGGCTGCCGTTACCATGTTGGTGTAATGCATAAACGCAGGTTCAAACACGATGACCTCGTCTCCAGGCCCGACAGCAGAAAAAATCGCATTATTCAGGCCCTCTGCGCCGCCGCAGGTTACGATAATCTCCCGCTCCGGGTCATACTGAACGCCATAGCGCATGGAAAAGTCTTGGCTGATCTTCTGGCGAAGCGCTAAAATGCCCCGCATTGGCGCATAGTGTGTTTGATTGGCCTGCAAAGCTCGAATGGTTGCTTCTTTGATAGGTGCAGGTGTGTCAAAGTCGGGTTCTCCCATTGTAAAAAACACGATATCATGCCCAGCCTGTTTTCGTGCCGCAGCTTTTTCGTTAAATGTCCGAATAGTGGACAAGAACATGGTTTCAAATCGTCTCGGTTGGTACTGCATCCTCATGCCCTCCTCACTGCAGCAGCTTCATCTGCGTCAAAATGGTGCGGAGCTGCGTTCGCTCATCGTCTGTTAGCGTACCCGTCGGCAGCTTGCAGGCTCCTGCGTCCACACCGATCATGTGCAGCGCTTCCTTGATAACCGCCGGGAACGAGCCGAGCGAAAACGCAATCCGCAGCGGCACCAGCTCAAACTGTGCTTCCCGCGCGGCCAGATACTCGCCCGCGATGAACTTGTCGTAGATGTCGGCCACCAGCCGCGGTGCCACATTGGCGCAGGCCGCTACCGCACCGGAGACACCGGAGCAGAGCGCCGCAAAAATCAGCGAATCACGCCCCATCAGCACATGGAAATCGTCCTGATGCCGCGTGCGGCGGAGAATCTCCACCGTATTGGTCAGGTCGCCGGTCGAGTCCTTCATCGCAATGATATTTTTGATCTGTGCCAAACGCTCCACCGTTGTGGGTTTCAGCGTCAGGTTCGTCTTTGGTTTGTTATCATAAAGAATCACCGGCAGCGACGTGCTCTCCGCAATCGTCTTATAATGCCGATAGAGCTCCTCCTGCGTCAGGCTGATAAAATACGGCGTCAAAACCGAAACCGCGTCCACCCCCGCCTGCTCTGCCAGCTCCGTCAGACGAACGGCGTCGCGCGTGGTCACGCCCGTCGCCCCGGCATAGACCGGTACACGGCCATGCACCTCATCCACTGCAATTGAAACAGTTCACTGTGTTCTTCCGGACTGAGCGCGTAGAATTCACTCGTTGTCCCGGCGACAAAAACGCCATGAACTCCGCCTTCAATCACATGGTTGATAATTCGGCGGAGCGCGGTCTCGTCCACATTCTGTTGCGCATCAAACGGCGTCACCAGCGGAACAATGATGCCGTGCGGTGTTTGATTCATTAAAAACACATCCTTTTTTCAGTATGTAAAGTTGATTGAATGATCCGGCGTCACAAGAAACGCATATCAAAAACAATGACAAGATGATTCATAGGCGAGCAGCTAAGTATACCGCTATAAGCGCGCTTGCAAGCAAGAAACAGTTGCTGTGCGGCTATTGGTCTGTATGTATGCGTTTAACGTGTTACGCGAGAAATACAGGACTATACTCGAATAGGAAGATCCCCCGGTAGAATGAACCGGTCCAGTAAAAACGGACAGTGACAAAAGGCCCCCTGATGTAGGAAAATAGACTACATCAGGGGGCCTAGTCATGGAGAAACGGAACTACACA
>CAJFQQ010000031.1 GCA_904419145.1 uncultured Oscillospiraceae bacterium
TGACTAGGCCCCCTGATGTAGTCTATTTTCCTACATCAGGGGGCCTTTTGTCACTGTCCGTTTTTACTGGACCGGTTCAGAGCCGGGAGGCTTTTTGCTGTATGGGGGACTCGTTTCTGTGTGCGGCCCCGGCGCTGGAGGGGACGGCAGAGGCCTGCTTGCTAAAAATTGAAGCTGGGATACTGCTGGTATTCCGCCGGGATTTCGTAGTCGTAAAAGTCAAATTGCTGCACCAGGACAGACTTCTCGTGGGGAAATACCCAGTCATTGAGATAGTCGATGAAATCCTGAGCCCCATAGACCGCGCCCAGCTGCCCATCCTCCATGGGGACGAGCAACTTGGAGTGGGGGCTTTCCCAGATCCAGTGGACACAGAAATCCAGACAGTATTGCTCCAGATGGTCCGCCACCTGGTCGGGAACAGCGTACATGCAGACCACGGAGTCTGCGCTCAGGAGGACATGCTTCATGTTCAAACCTCACACGGTGCGAGTTGACGGGCAGCGGCCCGGAAGGAGGAGGGTTTCTCAGCCCAGCTCCTTCCCCCGCTGCCAGGCGGCGATCACGGCGTCCATCATGGCGCCCCGGACGCCCCGCTCCTCCAGAACCCGGACACCCTGGATGGTGGAGCCGCCGGGACTGCACACCTGATCCTTCAGCACGCCGGGATGGAGTCCGGTCTCCAGGGCCAGCTTGCCGGTGCCCTGGATCATCTGGGCGGCATAGAGCAGGGCCTTGGCCCGGGGCAGGCCGCAGGCCACGCCGCCGTCCGCCAGCCCCTCCATGATCTGAAGGATATAGGCGCCGCCGCAGCCGGCGATGGCGGTGGCGGCCTCGATCAGAGACTCATCCAGCGGGTCGAGGGTGCCGGAGGCGGATAGATAGTGGAGGAATGTCTCCAGAGCGTCCGGTGTAACGGCGCTGTTGGCGGTGTAGTTGGTGAGTCCGGCTCCCACAGAGCAGGGGGTGTTGGGCATAATGCGGATCACCGGGAAGCTGCCGCCGGCCAGAGCGGAGATCTTTTCCATAGTGAGCCCCGCGGCCATGGACACCAGGACAAAGGGGGCCTTGCGGAAGAGAAGCGTCTCCTGCAGGGGGGCCAGGGTCTCCGCCATCATCTGGGGCTTTACCCCGAGGAAGATGTACCTGCACTGGGCGGCGACCTCCTCGTTGGTGCCCACGGCGCAGCCAAAGCGCTGGGCCAGTGCCTCCGCCTTGGCGCGGGTGCGGTTGGCCAGCAGCACGCTTTTGGGGTCTGCCACCTTGCAGACCGCCTGGACCAGGGCTCCGCCCATGTTTCCTGTTCCGATAAAACCCAGCTCATAGGTCGCCATATTTCGATCCATCCTTTCCGATATGTGGCGGCGCCGGTCAGCGGATCTGGCCGTCGCCGGTGATGATATATTTATAGGTGCACAGTTCCTCCAGGCCCATGGGACCCCGGGCGTGGAGCTTCTGGGTGGATATGCCCATCTCGCAGCCGAGGCCGAACTCCCCGCCGTCGGTAAAGCGGGTGGAGGCGTTCCAATAGACGGCAGCGCTGTCCACCAGCGTGGTAAAGGTCTGGGCAGCCTGCCGGTTCCGGGTGACGATGGCGTCGCTGTGGCCGGTGGAGTGCGCCGCGATGTGGGCGATGGCCTCCTCCAGACTGTCCACCACCTTCACCGCCAGGATGTAGTCCAGAAACTCCGTGTCAAAGTCCATGTCTCCGGCGGGGGTGCCGGGGATGATGGCGGCGGCGCGGCGGCACAGCCGCAGCTCCACCTGGGGGATGCGCTCCCTGAGCCGGGGGAGGAATTCCGCCGCCGCATCCCTGTGGACCAGGAGGACCTCCTCAGCATTGCACACGCTGGGGCGGCTGGTCTTGGCATTCTCCACGATAGAGAGCGCCATGTCCAAATCCGCCTGGGCGTCCACATAGACGTGGCAGATGCCGGTGCCGGTCTCAATGACGTTCACAGTGGCGTTTTCCACGCAGGAGCGGATGAGTCCCGCCCCGCCCCGGGGGATCAGCAGGTCCACCAGTCCCACGGCGGTCATCAGCTCGTTGGCGCTCTGCCGGGTGGTGTCCTCCACCAGCTGCAGGGCGTCCTGGGGGAGGCCGGAGCGCTCCAGCCCCAGGCGCAGGGCCTCCACAATGGCCGCGGCGGAGCGGTGGGCCTCCTTGCCGCCGCGCAGCACGCAGGCGCTCCCGGCCTTCAGTGCCAGGGCGGCGGCGTCACTGGTGACATTGGGGCGGCTCTCATAGATGATGGCGATGACGCCCATGGGCACCGCTGTTTTTTCGATATGCAGGCCGTTTGGCCGGTTCACGGTCCGCAGCACCTGCCCCACCGGGTCCGGCAGGGCGGCCACCTGACGGATGCCCTCCGCCATGGCGGCGATGCGGCTGTCGCTGAGGGCCAGACGGTCCAGCATCACATCGCTGATGTGGCCCCGGGCCGCCTCCAGATCCAGGGCGTTGGCAGAAAGAATGGAGGCGGAGCGGGCCTCCAGCGTCTCCGCCATGGCCAGCAGGGCCCGGTTTTTTGCTTCCGTGGAGGCGGTAGCCATGGCGCCCTTGGCGGACTTGGCCCGCTCCAGCAGTTCAAATGTCGTCATAAGACCCTCCTTTACTCCTGTTCAGCGGCTGGACGCAGCCAGGCCGCGATTTTTTTGGCAATGAGATCCGGAGCTGCCTGGTGCAGATTGTGGGGCAGATCCAGCAGAATATACTCCCCATAGACCATATTCCCCAGGAAATCCAGACCATGCTGCCGCCACAGGGCGGAGGACATGGATGTCCCTTTGCCGTTGGAGAGGAAAAAAAGCGTGGGAATGGAGCGGGGCAGGGGAGCGGCGGCAATCGCCGCCAGATTGTCCGCAAGGGCCTCGCTTTCCGCGGCCCACACCGGACCGGCAAAATTGCGCAGCGCCTTGGCGTGGAGATCTGACCGCCGCTCAGGGGGGATCTCCAGCTGGCGGAACAGCTGCCGGCAGTAGCGGTCGGCGGCGATCTTCCGCAGAAGGGGCTTCTGGGAGAGGTTGGTGATCTGCTTGGCGGCCTTTTCCATGTCAAAGTCCCGATAGCTGTCCGGCGTAGCCGGGTCGATCCCCACCAGGGCCGATACCTCCCCCGGATAGTGCTGGGTCCAGTACAGGGCCTCCAGAAAGCCCATGCTGTGGGCGGCCAGCACCACCGGCAGCGGCACATCCAAGGCAGCCAGAGCCTCCCGGTATTCCGCCACCACGTGTTGAAGATCCCGGGGCTGGGGGGTGGAGTCGCTGCCGCCGTAGCCGAATTTCTCCAGCAGTACGACGAATTGATCCTTTGCCAGGGCCTTGATCAGCGGCCGGTACTCCAGCTGGGGCAGGGGGACACAGGAGCCCGACAGCAGGACGATGGTAATATCACCGGAGCCCAGGAGGCAGGCGTGCATCCGCCGGCCCCGGACAGTGACATCCCGGTTCATAGCGCCCCTCCCGATTTGCCAAGAAAGCGCGTGCCCACATCCTCGCCGTCGGCGATACGGTAGAGATCGTCGGGACGGGCCCCGTTGGTAATAATCATGTCACATCCAGCCTCCATGCACAGCCGGGCGGCCTTGAGCTTTGTGACCATGCCGCCGGTGCCGAGCTCGCTGCCGCTGCCGCCGGCCAGGGCCAGGATCTCCGGTGTCAGCTCCCGGACCAGGGGGATCAGGGTGGCGGAGGGGTCCCGGTGGGGGTCAGCGGTGTAGAGCCCCTCAATGTCGCTCATCAGTACCAGCAGATCCGCCTCTGTCAATTGGGCTACAATGGCGGACAGGGTATCGTTTTCCCCAATGGTATTTTCCACGCCGATTTCGTCTGTAACAACGGCGTCATTTTCATTGACAATAGGAAGTGCCCCCAGCTCCAGCAGACGGGTAAACGTATTTTTGATATTTTTCCGCCGCTTCTCGTTCCACACATCCTCTGCAGTCAAGAGTACCTGGGCCACGGTGTGGTGATACTCGTCAAAAAGTTTATCGTAGGTATACATCAGTTCGCACTGGCCAACGGCAGCGGCAGCCTGTTTGGTAGGCATGTCGCTGGGACGGCCGGACAGGTTCAATTTTCCAACTCCCATCCCAATGGCGCCGGAGGATACCAGCACCATCTCGTGGCCGGCATTCTTCAGGTCGCTCATCACCTTGCACAATTTTTCAACCCGGCGGATGTTCAATTTGCCGGTGCCATGGGTCAATGTGGACGTCCCCACTTTGACAACAATTCGCATGTTTTCAGTTCCTCCCAGGTGATTTCTGAAACAGTATAGCATAGTTTGCCTGAAATTGCATGAACAAATTGGGAAATCTACTGGGCGAAGCCGGATTTTTTTGCTATACTGAGGCATATGGAGATACAGACTGCGTCTGGAAAGATGGAAGGGGGAACGATTGTGGAGGATCTGCAGATTATTGACCTCTACTGGCAGCGGGATGAGCAGGCTATCCGGGAGACGGACGGGAAGTACGGCCCTCTCTGCCACCGGATCGCCATGAACATTTTGTCCAGCTTTCAGGACAGCGAGGAGTGTGTCAGCGACACCTACGGCCGCTGCTGGGACACCATGCCGCCCCAGCGGCCCTTCTCCCTGCGCGCCTATGTGGGGCGCATTGTCCGAAATCTCTCCATCAGCCGCTACCGGGCCAACCACGCCCAGAAACGCTTTGCCGGGGCGGAGGTGCTCCTCAGCGAGTTGGCCGACTGCGTCCCCACGCCGGACAACGTCCAGCGGACGGTGGAGGCCGGGGAGCTGGGAGGCCTCATCAGTGATTGGCTGGACACGCTGACGGTGGAGGAGCGGGCGCTGTTCCTGCGGCGGTACTGGAGCGGGGACAGCGTGCAGGAACTTGCCCGGGAACTGAATGTCCGTCCCAATGCCCTGACGAAGAGAATGCTGCGGCTGCGGGGGCAGCTGCGGCAGTATTTGGAGGAGAAGGGGGTGGAGGTATGAGGGGCGCAGAGAAGCTCTTTGACGCCATTACAGAGGTCCGGGAGGACCTGGTGGAGGAGGCCCTGGACTACCGCTTCCAGGCAAAGAAAGCCGTCCCCTGGCAGCGGTACGCCAAATGGGCGGCATGCCTGGCGCTGGTGGTGTGCATCGGCTATCTGGCGGCCAACCTGGATCTGCGCATGGGAGGTATGAACAGCGCCGCCGGAAACAGCGGAAGCAACGGTGCTGCCGGGGAGACCACCGGCGACACGGCTGACGATGCCGGAGACAGCGATCTCACCACCGGCGCCGGGGCCCCGGAGGACAGCGATGGCTCTGCGGCGCCGGGGGACAGCAGCGGCAGCGAGAGCGGAACTGTTGGGGGCAGTGTGGTGCCGGCCCTCTCCCTGGCGGAGGAGGACAGCGGCGTCACGGCAGTCCGGACGTTGGTGCTGACGTTTTACCAGGACGGCACCGCGATTGCGACAGACTACTATACTTTGACCAACAGCGGTGAGGCGGCCGTCACGGTGACGCTGTGCTATGAGGGAACCGGTGTGCGTGCCTGCCTGCTGGACGGCGAAGAGATCTCCTCCGGGACAGCTCTGACCCTGGAGAGTGGGGAAACAGCGGAGGTGGCGCTCGACAGCGCCGTGACGCCGGAGGACAACACCCTGACCCTGGCGACACCCGGCAATTTGGAGGTGCCGGAGGCCACGCTGCACCTCATCAACCAGCCCGATGGGCTGACCATCCACGAGCTGAGGGATTTTGAACAGGTGGAAGTGTCCTAAACAATTGTTTCCAGAAACAGAGGGCTTGCCAAGGGCGGGCCCTCTGTTTTATACTGATGGAAAAGAAATTGGGGCGGAAAACCGTTGCGGCAGAAGGACTGCAACCTGCGGTTGACAAAAAGAAGCCTCCGGTTGGTGGCCTTTTGGGGAGGGGCTTTGCTATGCTCGGAGAGAAAGGAAGTGGTAAGGCATGACGATTGGAGAGCGGATCGCCCAGAAGCGGAAGGAGAACAATCTCTCCCAGGAGGCCTTGGGGGAGGCCCTGGGGGTATCCCGGCAGTCCATCAGCAAGTGGGAGAGCGACAATTCCCTGCCGGAAATTGAGAAGCTCATCGCCATGAGCAAATTGTTCTCCGTCAGCGTGGGCTGGCTCCTGGGCGTGGAGGAAACGGAACAGCGGGCGGAGGCAGATGAAGGGGGAGCCGCGGAAAGCGCCCCGGAGGACAGCGGGGAGCTGAGCGAGCAGCAGCTGAAAATGGTGGAGGAGATCGTCTCCCGGTATATCGCCGCCCAGCCGAAGCCTCAGACCCTGTCCCCCCGCCGCCGTCGGATTGTCAAAGTATGCGTTGTGGCCGCTGCGGTGTGCCTGGCCATGGGCCTGTTCTGGCTTTCCAGTCAGATGGACCAGATGGAGAACCAGTACAACAACCTCCAGTACGCCCTGGACCGGGTCACCGACTCGGTGAACAGCCAGATCAACGGTATCGGCAGCCGGGTGGAGGAGATCCTCCAGTCCCAGAACAACCTGACCGCCGACTACGCAGTGGACTGGGTGGAGATGGACATCCCCGCCGGAACCGTGACCATCCGCGCCTGGGCGGTGCCGAAAACCTATCGGGAGGGGATGACCGCCACCTTCCTGGCGGTGTGCGACGGGGAGACGCTGGAGATCCCGGCGGAACTGACGGAGGGGCAGACCTTCTCTGCTACCTTTGACTGCCCCCTGGTGGATGACATCCAGGTATCGGTGGTGTTCCTCTCCGGGGACACCCGGGAGACCCAGTTCCTCCAGGACTTCTACAGCCTGTATACCGAGACGGTCCCCGAGATCGACCTGGACGATATCTGGTGTTTTGATGAGGCCACCATAGAGGATGGTCAACTGAAGATCCCTGCCAATGTGCTCAACTATCGGATTTTGGACACCAATTACTACGGGGAGAGCGATGAAGTTACAGCGGTCACGCAGGTGAAGGTGGGCCTCTTCAAAAATCAGAAACTGGTGGCCTGGGGGGAGCCCATCGAGAAGCCCAGCAATTACCACGGCTTTGAGGGGTGGGATTTCGTCCAGTTCGACCCGGTGTCCCTCTCCGTGGAGCAGGGGGATACCCTGTGCTACGCCCTGGTGGTCACCGACCAGTACGGCCGCACCACCGTCCGGGGCGGGGAGGAGTATGCGGTCGCCGCCTCCGGCCAGGACGGGGAGCAGGCGGTGCCGGAGGAGGATGAGAACGGCGACGCCCCCTCCACCCGGGTGCCCAATGCCCTGGAGACCACCGGGGAGGTAAACTACTACCGCTACGACGACCCCGCCGACTGGGGCCTGACAGGATATTAAGGAGGGATACCATGTCGATTTTCGCATTCTTTGTGACCATTTTTGTGGGGCTTTTTTCGACAGCCATTTTCGGAAGCTGGATCAACTGGCCTGAGGCCGGGGCGGTGTTCGCCGTGGCCACCATGGGGGCCTTTATCCTCTGGACCCTCCGGGAGAAAAAGCGGGGGGACGACGACCAGGAGGACGGCCAGATATAAAGTTTACAGTTCGTTCACAGAAAATTAGCACTCTCGACATGTGAGTGCTAATTTTTCTCTTTACAAGCCAATCGAACAGGTGTACAATAAGGTCAAAAGCAGAGAAGGCCCCGGAGTGCGGGGCCGAAGGAGGAATGGATTATGAATTTTGACAAGTACACCCAAAACGCCCAGGGGGCGGTGGCGGACTGCCAGAATATCGCCATAGAGAACGGACAGCAGCAGCTGGAGGGGGAGCACCTCCATCTGGCCCTCCTGCGCCAGCAGGATGGCCTGGTGCCCAAGCTCCTGACCTACATGGGCCTGGATGTGCCTACCCTGGAGCGCCAGGTCCAGGGGGAGATCGACAAGCTCCCCAAGGTCTCCGGCGGCAGCGACCAGCTCTACGCCAGCCGGCGCTTCACACAGCTTCTGATGGCGGCGGAGAAAAACGCGGAGCAGTTCAAGGATGAGTATGTGTCTGTGGAGCACCTGTACCTGGCCCTGATTGATGAGCACAACACCCCCAGCAGCCGCATTTTCAAGCAGTATGGCATAGACCGGGAGAAATTCCTGCAGGCTCTGACCAAGGTCCGGGGCAGCCAGCGGGTCACCAGCCAGAACCCGGAGGAGGGCTACGAGGCCCTGAAAAAGTACGGGCGGGATCTGGTGGAGATGGCCCGGGAGGGCAAGCTGGACCCGGTCATCGGCCGGGACGCGGAAATCCGCCACACCATCCAGATCTTGAGCCGCAAGACCAAGAATAACCCCGTGCTCATTGGCGAACCGGGCGTGGGCAAGACCGCCGTGGTGGAGGGGCTGGCCCAGCGGATCCTCAAGGGCGATGTGCCCGAGGGGCTGAAGGACAAGACCATCTTTGCCCTGGATATGGGCGCCCTCATCGCCGGGGCCAAGTACCGGGGCGAGTTTGAGGAGCGGCTGAAGGCGGTCCTCAATGAAATTGAGAAGAGCGAGGGGCGCATCCTGCTCTTTATTGATGAGATCCACAACATCGTGGGCGCCGGCCGCACCGAGGGTAGCATGGACGCGGGCAACCTCCTGAAGCCGAAGCTGGCCCGGGGCGAGCTGCACTGCATCGGCGCTACCACCCTGGATGAGTACCGGAAATATATTGAGAAGGACGCGGCCCTGGAGCGGCGGTTCCAGAAGGTCATGATCGACCAGCCCACGGTGGAGGACACCATCTCCATCCTCCGGGGGCTCAAGGAGCGCTTTGAGATCCACCACGGCGTCCGTATTACAGACGGCGCCCTGATTGCCTGCGCCACGCTGTCCGATCGCTATATCACCGACCGCTTCCTGCCGGACAAGGCCATCGACCTGATGGACGAGGCGGCGGCCAAAATCCGCATGGAGATCGACTCCATGCCCGCGGAACTGGACGAGACGGGGCGGAAGATCATGCAGCTGGAGATCGAGCGGCAGGCCCTCAGCAAGGAGGACGACAACGGCTCGAAAAACCGCATGGCCCACATCGACCAGGAGCTGGCGGAGCTGAAGGATCAGGACGCCGCCATGCGGGCCCAGTGGGAGACCGAGAAGCAGGGGATCACCGGCGTCAAGCGCATCAAGCAGCAGATCGAGGATACCAAGCACCAGATGGAGGAGGCCGAGCGGACCTACGACCTGGAGAAGATGGCGAAGCTGAAGTTCGGCACCCTGCCGGAGCTGGAGAAACAGCTCAAGGAGGAGCAGGCCCGGGTGGAGGCCACCGGGGAGGACCGGCTGCTGAAGGAGGAGGTCACCGAGGAGGAGATTGCCGAGGTGGTCAGCAAGTGGACCGGCATCCCAGTGAGCAAGCTGGTGGAGAGCGAGAAGGAGAAGCTGCTGAAGCTGCCGGAGATCCTCCACAAGCGGGTCATCGGCCAGGATGAGGCGGTCACCGCCGTCAGCGAGGCCATCCTCCGTGCCCGGGCGGGCTTGAAGGATGAGCACCGGCCCATCGGCTCCTTCATCTTCCTGGGCCCCACGGGCGTGGGCAAGACGGAGCTGGCCAAGGCTCTGGCAGAGGCCCTGTTCGACGACGAGCGGAATATCATTCGTATCGACATGAGCGAATATATGGAGAAGCACGCCGTCAGCCGTCTGGTGGGGGCGCCTCCGGGATACGTGGGCTACGACGAGGGCGGCCAGCTCACCGAGGCTGTGCGGCGCAAGCCCTACAGCGTGATTTTGTTCGATGAGATCGAGAAGGCCCACCCGGATGTGTTCAACATCCTGCTGCAGCTGCTGGACGACGGCCGCCTGACCGACAACCAGGGCCGCACGGTGGACTTCAAGAACACCATTGTCATTATGACCAGCAACATCGGCAGCACATTCCTGACAGAGAGCATCCGCCAGGACGGCACCATCGACAGCGGCGTGAAGGAGCAGGTCACCGGGGAGCTGAAGAAGTACTTCCGCCCCGAGTTCCTCAACCGGATCGACGATATCGTGGTGTTCAGCCCCCTGACGGAGTCCCAGATCAGCGGCATCATCGACATTGCTGCCAGGGGGATCGCCGACCGTCTGGTGGACCGGGAGATTACCATGAGCCTTACCGACGCGGCCAAGGCGTTCATTGCCCAGGCCAGCTACGACCCGGCCTACGGCGCCCGCCCGGTGAAGCGGTACCTCCAGAAGAACCTGGAGACGGAGCTGGCGGAGATGCTGATTCGGGGTACCCTCTCCGACGGGCAGCATGTCACCATCGACAGCGATGGGACGAAGCTCACCTTTGCTGTGGAGAGCGGCGCCGCCCAGGCATCCTGATCAGATCTGTACCCAAAGGGTCCGGCGAAAGCCGGGCCCTTTTTCTGCCTGTTTTCGCAAAAGACTTGCAAAACTGCCGATTTTCCGATACACTAAACAGGTATTTGTGATGGAAATGAGGTGACCCATGGAGCAGACATTGGAGCGAAGAACAGAGCGAATGAACGATATCTTGTTTGGGGTCATGCTGGCCATTGTGGGCGTCCTGGTGGTATTTGCCGTAATCGCGCAGCCGGATCTCAGCCTGTTTACGGGGTTCTGGGCCATCCAGATGGGGGAGGCGGGTCTCATTACGGACCCGATCTGCACCGGGGGCGCCGGCGCGGCGCTGCTGAATGCGGCGGTGCTGCTCCTGATGAGCGCGCTGCTGGTGCGGTGGATGAAGCTGCCTTTCACCGGGGCGACCTATGCCTGCCTTTTTATGATGGCGGGATTTGCCCTATTGGGGAAGAATTTGATCAACAGCACTCCTATCCTATTGGGAGGATGGCTCTATGCCAGATATAAGAGAGAACCTTTCTCCAAATATCTCTATTTGACGCTGTTCGGCACCTGCCTGTCGCCGCTGGTCAGTTTCCTGATGCTTCATGCCAAGCCCGGATTCCGGCTCTTGTCGATGCTGCTGTGCGGGGCGGCGGTTGGATTCCTGCTGCCGCCGGTGTCCGCCTACACGGTCCGCATCCACCAGGGGTACAACCTCTACAACGTGGGCTTTTCCGCGGGCTTTGTGGGGCTTGGGGCGGCCAGTATCCTGAAGGGGTTTGGCGCAGATTTTTATACAGAGGGCAGCTGGAGTAAAAATAGCCATCTATTGCTGTGCGTGCTGGTCGCAGTGCTGCTTCTGGGGCTGCTTGCAGCCGGGATTTGGCTGGGCTGCCGCAGTTTCCAAGCATACCGGCACATCTGGCACCACTCCGGCCGAGCGGTGGCGGATTTTATTGTCCTGGACGGGCCGGGCGCTACCTTTGTCAATATGTCCTTGACAGGCGCCATCGGATTCGTGTATCTTTTGATATTGCGGGTGCCGCTCAATGGCCCGCTGGTGTGCTGCATCCTTGCTATGACAGGGTTTGCTGCATTCGGGAAACACCCCAAAAATGTGGTGCCGGTGATGGTGGGGGCAATTTTGTCCTCTGTGCTGATGGGACATGTTCCGCTGACAGCGCAGGGAACGCTGCTAGCGACTTTGTTGTGCACGGGACTTGCCCCTATTGCCGGCCAGTTTGGCTGGGCCTGGGGGGCGGCGGCAGGATTTATCCATATGGCGATTGTTCAGCACACCTCCATTCTCCACGGGGGAATGAATCTTTATAACAATGGCTTCGCTGCCGGACTTACCTGCATCCTGGTGATCCCCATTATTGAGGCACTGAAGTCGGAGCCCAAGGAGTAAGATGATGAAACAAAGACATTTGCACATGGCACGCCGGAAAATGTGCCATGTGATGGACGAACTATACACCCTGCTGCTGCGTTCCGGCGGAGAGGCGGTGGATCTGTGCATCCGCCGGGAGACGGAGGGGCTGCGGCTGCTGGCGGAGGGGGACTTCGCGGCGGAGCACCGCCATGAAATCGAGAAACTGGCGGAGCTGCTCCAGCCGGCGGTGCGCAATCCGGCCCTGGTGGAAGAATTCTGGGAGCTGGCCGGCGGCGATCAGTACACCAGTGACAGCGAACTGGCCTTGGTGGGACAGATGGTAGATGAGGCTCAGGTGCAGGTTGGGGAGGCCCAGGTAAAGATTGAATTGTATATCCGGTTTTAATCGGAAAAAACTTGTATTTTTTCCGGGACTGGTGTACAATACTCCCATCATATCTGATGAACTGAGGAGGAACGACTATGAAAACTGCCCGTTTCATTTTGAAGATCATTGGCGCAGCTCTGGCCTTGGCAGCTTCCGTGTGCCTGGTCATTGCATTTTGGGACCGGCTGACCAGCCTGATCCATGGGTTATTCAAGTCGGAGAGCGACGATTATGACGACGATCTCCTTTACGAAGCAGAGTGAAATAGAGCGATGGACAGATGCCGGCAACAGCCGGCATCTGTTTTTTTGTCAAAAACAGAAAAATTTATAGGAAATCAGATGGGTGACCCTGTGGGATTTGCCCCTTGACGGCGAGCGCAGCCCCATGGTAAAATCCAAAACAGTTAATTTGATCTCACAAATGCTTAGAAGGTGTTATGCCATTCTGAAGTGGCTTTCAGAGAACCGGCGGTTGGTGCGAGCCGGGAAGCGACAGATTGGCGGCTGCCACCGGAGCAGGGTCCCCCAACGTGGAAAGCGCAAGTAGGGGATCACGGACGCCCCCGTTATCGCAGGCACGGGCTTGTTGGAGCCTAAGTGAGTGTACGCGTCAGCGTAAATCCGGGTGGTACCGCGGTAAGAGATTATCGTCCCAGGAGCATTGCAAAATGCCCCTGGGATTTTTGCTTTTTGCACCCGCGTCCACCGTTCCGATCCGGCGGGCGGCCGCCCGCCTCCAGCGCCACAGCCCAGAGCAGGAAAATCAGAAAATGAGGAGTGTAACGCCATGAAAACCATCAAATTGTCCGATATCACCCTGCGCCAGGCCGCCCAGAGCCGGACCTTCTCCGTCAGCTTCAAGGAGCGCATTGAAATCGCACGCTCCCTGGACCGGCTCCATGTGGATGCCATCGAGCTGCCTGCCATCCAGGATCCCAAGGCGGATGTGCTGGCCAACAAGACCATCGCCTCCGTGGTGGGGAGCGCGGCCCTGTCCGCCACCTGCGGCATGACGGAGGAGAGCGTGGAACAGGCGTGGGAGAGTGTGAAGGGGGCAAAGCGGCCGGTGCTGCACGTCATGGCCCCGGTGTCCGCCATCCAGATGGAATACCAGTGCCACAAGAAGGCACCTGCGATGCTGGAGCTGGTCCGCGCCCTGGTGACAAAGGCGCGGTATTACACGGAGGCGGTGGAGTTCTCCGCCGTGGACGCCACCCGGGCTGAGCGCCCCTTCCTCTATGAGGTGATCGCCGCCGCCATTGCTGCCGGCGCCGCCCAGGTGACGGTGTGCGACAGCGCGGGGGTGATGACCCCCGGGGAGTGGACGGCCCTCCTCCATGACCTCTATGCCAATGTGGCGGAGCTGAAGAAGGTGGAGGTTGGCGTCCAGATCAGCGACATGCTGAAGATGTCTGTGGCCAGTGCCGCCGCCGCGGTAGAGGCCGGTGCCGCCGCAGTCAAGATCTCTATCGCCGACATGGATTGCCCCAGTTTGGTGGATTGGGCCGCCTTTGTGGGGGTCAAGGGGGACGAACTGGGGATCGCCACGGGGCTGCGCACCACGGAGCTGACCCGCTCCGCCAAGCAGCTCCAGTGGCTTCTCCAGACCGAGCGCAGCGCCGGCTCTCCCTTTGACAACGGGGTCAGCGGCGAGGTGGCCGGCATCTGCCTCAGCGCCGACGACAGCATCACCGAGCTGGTGGCCGCCGTTCACCAGATGGGCTATGACCTCACCGAGGAGGACGCCGCCAAGGTCTATGAGGCCTTCAAGACCGTGGCGCAGAAAAAGCACTTTGTGGGCTCCCGGGAGCTGGATGCCATCATCGCCTCCGCCGCCCTCCAGGTGCCCTCCACCTACCGCATTGCGGACTACGTCATCACCAACGGCGGCTCCATCGGCGCCATGGCGAACCTGACGCTGGAGAAGGACGGGGAGAAGATGAGCAGTGTCGCCAACGGCGACGGCCCGGTGGACGCGGCGTTTCTGGCCATTGAGCAGGCCATCGGCCACCACTATGAGCTGGATGACTTCCAGATCCAGACCGTCACCGAGGGACGGGAGGCCATGGGCTCGGCGCTGGTGAAGCTCCGCGCCGGCGGGAAGCTCTACTCCGGCACGGGCCTCTCCACGGATATCATCGGCGCGTCCATCCGCGCCTACATCAGCGCCCTGAACAAGATCGTCTATGAGGAGGTCTAAGCGGCTATGAAACTCTCCTATACCATTCACAACTGGCCCGGCCGGGACTGGGCCGGATTCTGTACCGCCGCCGCGGAGACCAGACTCCAGGGTGTGGAGATGGACAGCGTGCAGAACCCTATTTTCTGCATCCGCACCAGCCCCACCAATCCGGAGCTGGCCCTGTCTGCCAAGCGGAGCCTCACCCGGCAGGATTTGAGCATCCCCTGCATCGGCACCGACGTGGACTTCACCGCGCCGGAGGCGGCCGCCGCGATCCAGAACACCATCGCCGTGGCTCAGAATCTGTCGGTGCCCTATGTGGTGCTGGCCACGGCCTCCACAGACGCGGACGCCGCTGCGGCGGCCCTGGCACCCTATGTGGCGGAGGCGGAGCGCGCTGGGGTGGTGCTGCTGCTGGAGAGCGTCGGGGGCCTGGCGGACACCGGGCGGATGCGGGACGTCCTGAACCGCTTTGCCTGTGACAGCCTGGCGGCCTGCTGGAACATGTTCGCCACCTGCTTTGCCGCCGGCGAGAGCGCCGAGACCACCATCACCAACCTGGGGGCTTATGTCCGCCACGTCCGCGTCAGCGACGGCCGGGCCAAGGACGGCACCCTTACCCATGAGCTGATGGGGGAGGGGGAGCTGCCCATGAAGGACATGATGAACGCCCTGCGCTCGGTGAACTACGACGGGTTTATTTCCCTGGTGTGGGAACCGGACTGGGTGGAGGGCATCAGCGACCTGGAGATGGTGCTGACCCACTTCGGCGTGTTCATGGGGGGCTTTGAAAGCACCCGCCGTCAGAAAAAACATCTCTATAGCAATAAGGCTGGCACCGGCAAGTTTATCTGGAAGAAGGAGACCCTCATTGAAAAGACCTTCTCCCAGGTGCTGGACACCATGGCCGAGGAGTTCCCCGACCAGGTGGCCGTGAAATATACCACCCTGGACTACACCCGGACCTACAGCCAGTTCCGAGAGGATGTGGACCGGGTGGCCCAGTCCCTCATTGCACTGGGGGTCAAACCCGGTGACAAGGTGGCGATCTGGGCCACCAACGTGCCCCAGTGGTATTTGACCTTCTGGGCCACCACCAAGATCGGGGCCATCCTAGTGACCGTGAACACCGCCTATAAAATCCACGAGGCGGAGTATCTGCTCCGCCAGAGCGATACCCATACCCTGGTGATGATCGAGAGCTACCGGGACAGCCCCTACGCCAAGATCGTCCAGGAGCTGTGCCCGGAGCTGGAGAGCACCGCCTCCGGCCAGCCCCTCCACTGCAAGCGCCTGCCCTTCCTTCGCAATGTGGTGACGGTGGGCTTCCGGATGAACGGGTGCCTCACCTGGGAGGAGATGCTGGAGCGCGCCCCCCGGACCCCCATGGAGGAGGTCCGCCGCCGGGCCGCCGCCGTAAGCCCCTATGATGTAGCCAACATGCAGTACACCTCCGGCACCACCGGATTCCCCAAGGGGGTCATGCTGACCCACCACAATATCGTCAACAACGGCAAGTGCATCGGCGACCGGATGGACCTCTCCACCGCCGACCGCATGATGATCCAGGTGCCCATGTTCCACTGCTTCGGCATGGTGCTGGCCATGACCGCCGCCATGACCCACGGCGCCACCATCCTGCCCCTGCCGTATTTCAGCCCCAAGCCGGCCCTCAGCTGCATCAATAACGAGCGGATCACCGCCTTCCACGGCGTGCCCACCATGTTTATCGCCCTGCTGGAGCACGAGGACTTCCCCAAGACCGACTTCTCCTATATGCGCACCGGCATCATGGCCGGCTCCCCCTGCCCCATCGCGGTGATGCAGGACGTGGTGAACAAGATGCACATGACGGAGATCACCATTGTCTACGGTCAGACCGAGGCGTCTCCCGGCTGCACTATGTCCTCCACTGACGACTCTCTGGAGGTCCGGGTGAACACGGTAGGCCGTCCCCTGCCGGAGATTGAGTGCAAGATCGTGGACCCGGAGACCGGGGAGGATCTGCCCGACGACGTGGACGGGGAGTTTGTGGCCCGGGGCTACAACATTATGAAGGGCTACTACAAGATGCCCGGGGCCACTGCCGCCGCCATTGACAAGGACGGCTGGCTCCACACCGGGGATCTGGCCCGCCGGGACAAGGACGGGAACTATAAAATCACCGGCCGCATCAAGGATATGATCATCCGGGGCGGTGAGAACATCTACCCCAAGGAGATCGAGGACTTCATCTACACCCATCCCAAGGTCAGCGACGTGCAGGTGATCGGCGTGCCCGACGAGCAGTACGGCGAGGAGATCATGGCCTGCGTCATCCTCAAGGAGGGGGAGACCATGACCGAGCAGGAGATGAAGCAGTATGTCCTGGACCACATGGCCAAGCACAAGGTGCCGAAATATGTGGACTTTGTGGACGCCTTCCCTATGAACGCCGCCGGTAAGATTCTCAAGTACAAGATGCGTGAGGACGCGGTGAAGAAGCTGGGCCTCCAGAAAGCGGAAGCCATCGAAACGGCATAAGGGCTTTTGGGAGGATCGCCGGGCGTCCGGCGTCCATTCGCAGCGGAGGGGACGCCGGTACGCACAGAGATTTTACAAAGTTTCACCTTGACAAATCAAAAATTGTGTCGTATACTTTGAGACGAACTGAATACGCAAAAGCGATGACGAAGACGGACGAGAACGGTCTGCTCGCAGAGAGCCGGGGGCGGTGGAAGCCCGGCAGCAAGTGTTCTCAATGTCCCATCCCTTCCGAGCTGGAGGCCTGAAAACCCACTGTGGCAAGTAGGACCCTCCCGTGAATGCTGCGTCAAGGCATAGGGCTTGTTGGAGCCTGAGAGTGGCACGCCACTATATGGGGTGCAATTTGAGTGGTACCGCGGGTACATAATTTGTTTATGACTCGTCTCAAAGAAAATTTTCTTTGAGACGAGTTTTTTTGTTGCGAAAGGTCGTCGTTGCGAGTTCAGTTCCACGCTCGAAATTGTTAAGGAGGACTTGTACAAATGGAAACCAATCGCGTAGCAAACCAGTTGGCAGAGGTTGCAGGCCGCATCAAGGAGATGCGTCAGATCTCCGGCTACTCCGAGGTGGAGATGGCAAAGTTGACGGACACCACGCTGGCCGAGTACCGCACCTTTGAGGCGGGGCTGGCGGACCTGCCCTTTACCTTCATCCACAAGTGCGCCCTGGCTTTCGGCATCGGCATTACCGACCTGCTGGAGGGCCACAGCGCCCACCTCTCCAGCTACACTGTCACCCGCAAGGGAGAGGGGCAGCGCACCGCCACAGAGAAGGGCATTGAGATCAGCAACCTGGCGCCACTGTTCCGCCACAAGCTGGCGGAGCCCTACTACGTGATCTACGACTACGATGAAACCCAGCAGCACCGTCCTATCCACCTTACCACCCATTCCGGACAGGAGTTTGATATCATCCTCTCCGGCCAGCTGAAGGTGCAGGTGGGGGATCACACCGAGGTTCTGAATGAGGGCGACAGTATCCTTTACAACTCCTCCACCCCTCACGGCATGATCGCTGTGGGCGGCCAGAAGTGTGTGTTCTGCGCTGTGGTAATCTCGGGCGAGGAGACGGACGAGAAGGTGGTGCGGGAGAGCATTGTCCGGGCCCGGACCAGCGAGGAATATGTCTGCAGCAAATTCATCAACGCCGTGGAGGATGAAAACGGGGCGCTCCAGTCCCTGACATTCCCCCACGCCGACGAGTTCAACTTTGCCTTTGACATCGTGGACGGCATCGCGGAGAAGTACCCGGATAAGCTGGCCATGCTCCATCTGGACAAACACAAGGTGGAACGGCGGTTTACCTTTGCGGATATGAGCAAGAACTCCAGCCGGGCGGCCAACTACTTCAAGTCCCTGGGTATCAAGAAGGGCGACCGGGTCATGCTGGTGCTCAAGCGCCACTACCAGTTCTGGTTCGCTATCCTGGGGCTCCACAAGCTGGGGGCCATCGCCATCCCGGCCACCAACCTCCTGCAGGAGCACGACTTCACCTATCGCTTCAACGCCGCCCAGGTCAGCGCCATCGTCTGCACCGCCGACGGCGATGTAGCCCATCAGGTGGAGCTGGCGGAGAAGGACAGCCCCACCCTCACCACCAAAATCCTGGTGGGCGGCCAGCGGGAGGGCTGGCACGACTTCGACGAGGAGTACAGCATGTTCCGCAGTTCCTTCCCCCGCACCGAGGATTCCCCCAAGGGTGAGGATCTGATGCTGATGTTCTTCACCTCCGGCACCACCGGCTATCCCAAGATCGCCGCCCACAACTATAAATATGCCCTGGGCCACTACATCACTGCCAAATATTGGCACTGTGTCCATTCCGACGGCCTCCACTTCACCATCAGCGAGACCGGCTGGGGCAAGGCCCTGTGGGGCAAGCTCTACGGCCAGTGGCTGTGCGAGGGCGCGGTGTTTACCTATGACTTCGACAAGTTCGACGCCGCGGACATCCTGCCCTTGTTCGCCCAGTACCATATCACCACCTTCTGCGCGCCGCCCACCATGTACCGCATGCTCATCAAGCAGGATCTGAGCAAGTACGACCTGAGCAGCATCCGCCACGCCACCACCGCCGGCGAGGCCCTGAACCCGGAGGTGTTCCGGCAGTTCGAGGCCCAGACGGGCCTGCAGATCTACGAGGGCTTCGGCCAGACCGAGACCACCCTCACCATCGGCAATCTGGTGGGCAACTCCCAGAAGATCGGCTCCATGGGCAAGCCCATCCCCACCTATGACCTGGTGCTGGTGGACAGCGACGGCAACCCGGTGGCCCGGGGCGAAAACGGCGAGATCTGCATCCGCACGGACAAAGAGATCCCCTGCGGGCTGTTTGCCGGATATTACCGGGATGAGGAGCAGACAAAGGAAGTCTGGCATGACGGTCTCTACCACACCCGGGACGTGGCCTGGCAGGATGAGGACGGCTACCTCTGGTATGTGGGCCGGGCGGACGATGTCATCAAGTCCAGCGGCTACCGCATCGGGCCCTTTGAGATCGAGAGCGTCATCATGGAGCTGCCCTATGTGCTGGAGTGCGGCGTGTCCGCCGCCCCGGACGAGATTCGCGGCCAGGTGGTAAAGGCCAGCATCGTGCTGGTGCCGGGCAAGGAGGGCACCGAGGAGCTGAAAAAGGAGATCCAGAACTACGTGAAAAAGCACACGGCGCCCTATAAATATCCCCGGATCGTGGTGTTCCGGGATGAACTGCCCAAGACCATCAGCGGCAAGATCATGCGCAACAAGCTTTGATCGTGAAAGAGGCCTTGGCCTCTTTCACGAAAGGGTTCCTTGGAGCTGGCGCCTCGATTTCTTACGAAAAAGTCGGCCGGCCCCAGCTCCATGCAAGGAGTCCTTTCCGACGCACATGTCGTCGGAAAGGACAGGTGGAAAATGATTCCACTGTCTGCAGACACCGGAGCTCTGTAAGGAGCGGATGGCCGACCGGGGCGGCTGAAGCAAGGTGCTTTTGCCGGGCATGGCCTGACAAGAATGAGAGAATCTGGTTCCGCCCGCTGCGGCGGGCGGAACCCTGTGGGACATCCGGCAAATTTTTTCTTGACCTCTGGCGAGAGATATGGTAAAATCGTGCCACAATCAAATAGCATAAAAACGATGACGGAGAGGGCAGCTGGAAGGTCTCTCAGAGAAGTGGCGGTTGGTGCGAGCCACAGAGATGGAACAGATTGCTTGTAACTCCTGAGTTGGAAGGAAGAAACCGCCTGCCGGGCGGGATTAGAACCTTCCCGTGACTGCCGCGTCAGGGCATAGGGCTTGTTGGAGCCTGATGAGGGGTACTTCCGAAAGGGAGTGCAATTTGAGTGGTACCGCGGGTATTTTGTTACTCGTCTCAAAGATTTTACTGTATCTTTGAGGCGGGTTTTTTTGTTTGCCTCAAAGAGGATGCTGAGGAGGAAATGCAGTATGAAACCCATTACCAACAGTTTGGACATGAAGCTCCAGGAGATGGCCGGGCGCATCAAGGAGCTGCGGGAGATCGAGGGGCTGACCCAGGAACAGATGGCGGCGGAGACCGGCGTCAGTCTGGAGGAGTACCAGTCCTGCGAGGCCGGGCACAGCGACCTGAACTTCGCTTTTATCTACCGATGTGCCCAGATCTTCCGGGTGGACGTCACCGATATCATCGAGGGCTCCAGCCCCCGGCTGGCCAACTACACCCTGACCCGGGCCGGGGAGGGGCAGCACATCGAGCACGCCCACGGCATGACCTACTTCAACATGGCCCCCCACTTCAAGAAGCGTGTGGCGGAACCCCTCTACGTGCTGGCGGAGTACAGTGACGAGGCCCAGCTCCGGCCCATCGAGGTCACCACCCACGAGGGGCAGGAGTGCGATATCGTCCTCCAGGGACAGCTGAAGGTTCAGGTGGGGGAGCACATTGAGATTTTGAACCCCGGCGACACCATCTACTACAACTCCACCGCCCCCCACGGCATGATCGCCACCGGCGGCCAGGACTGCATTTTCTATGCCATTGTTTTGAATAGCGCCGAGGAGATCCCCCTGCCGGCCAAGGAGAAGAAGCTGGAGCGCCGCGCCCCGGAGACCTCCCAGGAGAAGCGCATCTGGGAGGACTATATTGACGTCACCGAGGGGGAGGACGGCTCCCTGCAGACCATCTCCTTCAAACATCCGGATCAGTTCAACTTTGCGTTTGATGTGGTAGATAAGCTGGCCAGACGGAAAGGGGACAAGCTGGCCATGCTCCACGTGGATAAGCACAAGACCGAGCGATACTTCACCTTCAGCGATATGTCCCGCTACTCCAACCGGGCGGCCAACTACTTCCAGTCCCTGGGTATCAAGCGGGGGGACAGGGTGATGCTGATTCTCAAACGCCACTACCAGTTCTGGTTTGCCATTCTGGGGCTCCACAAGCTGGGGGCCATCGCCATCCCTGCCTCCAACCAGATGCAGGCCCACGACCTGGAGTACCGCTTCAATGCCGCCGGTGTCAGCGCGATTGTTGCTACCAGCGATGACCATGTTCCCGACCATGTGGAAGCTGGCGCCGCCTCGGCGGGTATCAGTGACAGACTTACCAAGATCCTTGTGGGCGGGGCCCGGGAGGGCTGGCACGATTTTGATGGGGAATTCCGCCTTTTCAGCGATGAGTTTGTCCGCTCGGTTGACAGTATCAGGGGTGAGGATCTGATGCTGATGTTCTTCACCTCCGGTACCACCGGCTATCCCAAGATCGCCGCCCACTGCTGTAAGTACCCCCTGGGCCACTTCCTCACCGCCAAGTACTGGCAGTGCGTGAACCCCGAGGGGCTGCACCTCACCATCAGCGATACGGGCTGGGCCAAGGCCATGTGGGGCAAGCTCTACGGCCAGTGGCTCAACGAGGCGGCCATCTTTGTCTACGACTTTGACCGCTTCGACGCCCATGATATCCTCCCCATGTTCGCCAAGTACAAGATTACCACCTTCTGCGCGCCGCCCACCATGTACCGCATGCTCATCAAGGAGGATATCAGCAAGTACGACCTCTCCAGCATTGAGCACGCCACCATCGCCGGGGAGGCCCTGAACCCGGAGGTGTTCCTCCAGTTCCAGAAGGCCACGGGCCTCTCCGTCATGGAGGGCTTCGGCCAGAGCGAGAGTACGGTGATGATCGGAAACCTCATCGGCATGAGCCCCAAGATCGGCTCCATGGGCAAGCCGGTGCCCCTGTACCCGGTGGATCTGGTGGACAGCGACGGCAACAGTGTGGATGTGGGCCAGGTGGGCGAGATCGTCATTCGTGCGGAAAAGCACGATATCTGCGGCCTGTTCCGGGGCTACTACAACAATGAGGAGGGCACCGACAGCGCCTGGCACGACGGCATGTATCATACCGGAGATACAGCGTGGAGAGATGAGGACGGCTACTTCTGGTATGTGGGCCGGGTGGATGACCTCATCAAGTCCAGTGGCTACCGCATCGGGCCCTTCGAGATCGAGAGCGTCATTATGGAGCTGCCCTATGTGCTGGAGTGCGGCGTGTCCGCCGCCCCGGACGAGATCCGCGGCCAGGTGGTGAAGGCGTCCATCGTGCTCACCAGGGGCACAGAGGGCACGGAGGAGCTGAAAAAAGAGATCCAGAACTACGTCAAGGAGCACACCGCACCCTACAAGTATCCGCGGATCGTGGTATTCCGGGATGAACTGCCCAAGACCACCAGCGGGAAGATCATCCGCAGCAAGCTATGATCGTGAAAGAGGCCACGGCCTCTTTCACGAAGGGAATTCCATGGCGCCGGAACCTCGATTTCTTTCGAAAAAGTCGGCCCCGGCGCCATGCAGGGAGTCCTTTCCGACGCGCATGTCGCCGGAAAGGACGGATGAAACTTTGTTCCGTCCGTTGCGGCGGCCGGAACGCTGCGAGGCTAGTATGGAACATAAGAGAGTTACCCTTTTTGCCGGGCACTACGGCTCGGGCAAGACCAATATTGCCGTCAACTATGCCCTGTATCTCCGCAGCCTGGGGAAGAAGGTGGCGGTGGCGGATTTGGATATTGTCAACCCCTATTTTCGCACCAAGGACAGCCAGGACGATCTGGAGGCGGCGGGCATCCGCCTGGTCTCCCCCCAGTTCGCCAACTCCAACGTGGATCTCCCCGCCCTGCCGGCGGAGGCCTATGGGCTGGTGGAGGATCGTTCGGAGTACGCCATCCTGGATATCGGCGGGGACGACCGGGGGGCCTACGCCCTGGGGCGGTATGTCCCCTTCCTGGAGGAGGAGAACGACTACCAGATGGCTTTTGTAGCCAATCCCTACCGCCCCCTCACCGCCACGCCCCAGGAGGCTCTGGAGGTCATGCGGGAGATCGAGGAGGCAGGGCACCTGAAATTCACCGCCATTGTCAACAACGCAAACCTCGGCCCGGAGACCACGGCGGAGACGGTGCTGGCGGCCCTGCCCTACATGGCGGAGCTCAGCGTGCTCAGCGGCCTGCCGGTCTGGATGACCACGGCGGAGGAAACTGTGGCGGCCGATTTGAGGGGCAGGGTAGAGGATCTCCTCCCCATGCGGCTGCAGAAGAAGTATTTCGAGCTCCCCGAGCAGCGCCGTGCCCCGCCGCCCCGGCCACTCTTTGGCTGATGCGGCAGGAAAGGGGGCTAACGGATATGAAGGCAATCGGAAAGTCCGTTTTGATGGGACTGCTTGTGGCGGCCGGCGGGCTGCTCTTTGCAGAGCTGGGCATGGATCTGTTCAACGGCATTCCCAATGGCGGCGGCGCCGCTGTGGGCGTGGGGCTCTATCTCTGCTTTGTCGTTGTGGTTTGTACCGGCGTGATTTTATCAAAGATCAATTCCCCAAAATAGAATGTAATTTGTGAGGAAAGGAAGTTTGTTTATGGCGAAAGTGACGTTCAACACGGACCTGTGCAAGGGCTGTGGACTGTGCGTGGAGGCCTGCCCCAAGCACATCCTGGCCATTGCCCGGGACAAGATCAACAAAAAGGGCTATTCCCCGGCGGAGATGACCGATGAGAGTCAGTGCATCGGCTGCGCCTTCTGCGCCACCATGTGCCCGGA